>NZ_LFQR01000134.1 GCF_001182895.1 Frateuria defendens
GGAAGGCGCGCCCTCGGGGTGTCCTTCTCTTTGGTTACTTTCTCTTGGACAAGCAAGAGAAAGTAACTCGCTCATCGGCAGATGAGCGAAACCCCGGCCAAAGGCCGGCCAGATCCCAAGAACGCATCGACGAACGAACACGTGAAACCGAAACACCGACACGCCGGCTTGCAACTGGCTGCAACGCAAGCGCGCCCCGCCCCTCGTCCATCGCTTGTCGCCTCGACTCTTCCATCCCGGCCCACGCCAGCATTGAAGAACACCTCGCATCAGCGCATCCGCACGCCGCAACCTTGCGACAAATCGCCACGCGTGACCTGCGGCAAGCCCGACAAAAGGTTCCGATAAGGCGCTCTGACCATGATGCAGCACAACCGGCGCATCGCCGGCTGTTCCGCCGCCGGCATCGCCTGGGCGCGGGACGCAACTCCCGCCTCTGAGCCACGGAATCCTTCATGCTTGGTCTAGTCCGCATTGCCCTGGCGCGTCCGTACACCTTCATCGTGCTGGCGATCCTGATCCTGATCGCCGGCCCGCTGGCCGCCTTCAAGACGCCGACCGATATCTTCCCCAACATCGGCATTCCGGTGGTGGGCGTGGCCTGGTCGTACACGGGCCTCTCGCCCAACGACATGTCCGGCCGCGTGCTGTACTACTACGAGCGCGCGCTGACGGCGACGGTGGGCGACATCGACCACATCGAGTCGCAGTCGCTGCCCGGCATGGGCATCGTGAAGATCTACTTTCAGCCCACGGTGGACATCCGCACCGCCACGGCGCAGGTGACCTCGGTGTCGCAGACGGTGCTCAAGCAGATGCCGCCGGGCATGACGCCGCCGCTGATCCTCAACTACAGCGCCTCGACGGTGCCGATCCTGCAATTGGCGCTGTCCAGCCACTCGCTGTCGGAGGCGCGCATCTACGACACCGCGTCGAACTTCATCCGCCCCGCGCTGGCCTCGGTGCCGGGCCTGGCGATGCCCAACCCCTACGGCGGCCGCACGCGCCAGATCACGCTGGACCTCAACCCGCAGGCGCTGGCCTCGGTGGGCCTGTCGGCGCAGGACGTGGGCAATGCGCTGGCGGCGCAGAACCAGATCATACCGGTGGGCACGGCCAAGATCGGCCAGTACGAGTACACCATCCAGCTCAACAACAGCCCCACCGCGGTGGCCGCGCTCAACAACCTGCCGATCAAGACGGTGAACGGCGCGACCATCACCATCGGCCAGGTGGCGCATGTGCGCGACGGCTCGCCGCCGCAGCAGAACGAAGTGCGCGTGGACGGCCGCCGCGCGGTGCTGATGACCATGCTCAAGGGCGGCAACGCCTCCACCCTGGACGTGGTGGCCGGCATCAAGTCCTCGCTGCCGCGCATCGAGGAAACCACGCCGCCGGGCCTCAAGATCACCCAGATGAACGACCAGTCCACCTTCGTGAAGGCGGCGATCGCCTCGGTGGCGCGCGAGGGCATCATCGCGGCGGTGCTGACCTCGCTGATGATCCTGGTGTTCCTGGGCAGCTGGCGCTCCACCATCATCATCGCCATTTCGATCCCGCTGGCGGTGCTCTCGGCCATCGCCCTGCTCTCGGCCACCGGGCAGACGCTCAACGTGATGACCCTGGGCGGCTTGGCGCTCGCGGTGGGCATCCTGGTGGACGACGCCACGGTGACCATCGAGAACATCAACTGGCACCTGGAGCAGGGCAAGGACGTGCGCACGGCGATCATGGACGGCGCCAAGCAGATCGTGACCCCGGCCTTCGTCTCGCTGCTGTGCATCTGCATCGTGTTCGTGCCGATGTTCATGCTGGGCGGCATCGCCGGCTTCCTGTTCCGGCCGATGGCGATGGCGGTGATCTTCGCCATGGCCTCCTCCTTCCTCCTCTCGCGCACCCTGGTGCCGACGCTGGCGATGTACCTGCTCAAACCCCACGTGACGGAGGCGGAGCCCGGCCAACACCCGGAGGCGCCCTTCGTCAACCACCACGACGGCGACCGCCGCGAGCCGGCCGGGACGTCGCGTGTGCTGGGCGCCCTGTCGGCCTTCCAGAAGGGCTTCGAGGCCCGTTTCGAGAAGGTGCGCGAGGGTTACCTGTGGCTGCTGACGATGGCGCTGTCCAACCGCAAGCGCTTCATCATCGGCTTCCTCGGCTTCGTGCTGCTGTCCTTCCTGCTGGTACCCACGCTGGGCCGCAACTTCTTCCCCTCGGTGGACGCCGAGTCGATCGCCATGCACGTGCGCGCCCCCACCGGCACCCGGCTGGAGGAAACCGCGGCCGAGTTCGACCGCATCGAGGCGGCGGTCCGCCAGGTCATTCCGCCGAAGGACCTCGGCACCATCGTCGACAACATCGGCCTGCCGACCAGCGGCATCAACGTGACCTACAACGCCAGCGGCACCATCGGCCCGCAGGACGGCGACATCCAGATCGCGCTGAAGGAGGGCCACGCCCCCGCGGCCGACTACGTGCGCAAGCTGCGCACCGAGCTGCCGCGCGCCTTCCCGGGCAGCAGCTTCTCCTTCCTGCCGGCGGACATCACCAGCCAGATCCTCAACTTCGGCGCGCCGGCTCCGCTGGACGTGAAGATCAGCGGCCCCAACCGCGACGGCAACTACGCCTACGCGGTGGACATCATGCGCCGCATGCGCGCCATCCCCGGCATCGCCGACGTGCGCATCCAGCAGGCGATGAACTACCCCGAGCTGCTGGTGAACGTGGACCGCGTGCGCGCCAACGGCTTGGGCATCACCGAGAGCGACGTCACCAACAGCATGGTGGCGAGCCTGGCCGGCAGCTCGCAGGTGGCGCCCACTTACTGGCTGAACCCCGCCAACGGCGTCTCCTACGCGGTCGCCGCGGCCACGCCGCAGTACCTGATGGATTCGATGACGGACCTGCAGACCCTGCCGATCACGCCGCGCAGCGGGCCCGGCAACTACCAGATCCTCGGTGGCCTGGCCACGTTCAAGCGGGTGCCGAGCGCGGCGGTGGTGAGCCACTACAACATCGCGCCCTCGTTCGACATCTTCGCCACCGTGCAGGACCGCGACCTCGGCGGCGTCTCCGACGACGTCAACAAGCTGCTCGCCTCGATGGAGAAGGAGCGACCCAGGGGCGCCAACGTGGCCCTGTACGGCCAGACCGGCACCATGAACGTGGCCTTCTCCGGCCTGCTGTTCGGCCTGCTCGGCGCGGTGGTGCTGATCTACCTGCTGATCGTGGTGAACTTCCAGTCGTGGCTGGACCCGTTCGTGATCATCACCGCCCTGCCCGCGGCACTGGCCGGCATCGTGTGGATGCTGTTCGTCAGCCGCACCACGCTCTCGGTGCCTGCGCTCACCGGCGCCATCCTCTGCATGGGCGTGGCCACGGCCAACTCGATCCTGGTGGTGAGCTTCTGCCGCGAGCGGCTGGCCGAGCACGGCGACGCGCTGCGCGCCGCCACCGAGGCCGGCTTCACCCGCTTCCGCCCGGTCTGCATGACCGCGCTGGCGATGATCATCGGCATGCTGCCGCTGGCCCTGGCGCAGGAGCAGAACTCGCCGCTCGGCCGCGCGGTGATCGGCGGCCTGCTGTTCGCCACCTGCGCCACGCTGCTGTTCGTGCCGGTGATCTTCAGCCTCGTGCACGGCCGCGAGCAGGCCGACACCTCTTCCTCTTCCGTTTCCGGAGCTACCCCCGATGTCGCATAACGACGCAACCCTGCCCGTCAGCCAGACCAAGCTGCCGCTGAAGAAGCTCGGCGGGATCTTCCTGGTGGTGGTGATCCTGGCGGTGGTGTGGGGCCTGTACAACCGCCACCGCGACGCCCAGGCGCTGGAGAGCTGGACCGACGACCAGCTGACCCCGACCGTGCAGCTGGCCCCGCCCGGCGAGGCGGCCGGCAACACCATGACCCTGCCGGGCCGCCTCGACGCCTGGAACAACGCGCCGATCCGCGCCCGCGTCAGCGGCTACCTGAAGGACTGGTACAAGGACATCGGCACCGCGGTGAAGGCCGGCGACGTGCTGGCGAAGATCGACACGCCCGACCTCGACCAGCAGTACGAGCAGGCCAAGGCCGACCTGGTGCGCTACCAGGCTGACGCCCGCCTGGCCGACGTCAGCGCCCGCCGCTGGAAGAACCTGCGCGCCTCCAACTCGGTCTCGCAGCAGGAGCTGGACGAGAAGGAAGGCCAGGCCGACTCGGCCCACGCCAGCGTGCTCTCCGCCCAGGCCAACGTGGACCGGCTGGCCGCGCTGGAGTCGTACAAGAAGATCATCGCGCCCTTCGACGGCACCGTCACCGCGCGCCGCACCGACATCGGCGACCTGATCACCGCCAACGTCTCCACCGGCCCGGAACTGTTCACCGTGGCCGACACCAGCAAGCTGCGCCTGTACGTGAGCGTGCCGCAGAACTACAGCACCATGGTCAAGCCCGGCATGAAGGTGCAGCTGGCGGTGCCCGAACACCCGGGCCAACTCTACGACGCGACGCTGGTGGGCACCTCCGGCGCGGTCAACCAGCTCTCCGGTGCGGTGCTGGCGCAGTTCATGGTGAACAACAAGGACAACCACCTGCTGCCCGGCGACTACGCCGACGTGCACTTCCAGGCCATCCCCAACAGCCAACTGGTGGTGGTGCCCTCCAGCGCGCTGCTGTTCCGCGCGGCCGGCCCACAGATGGCCACCGTGGACGATCACGGCAAGGTGGTGCTGCACGACGTGCACATCGCGCTCGACATGGGCCAGACGCTGGAGATCGACCAGGGCCTGACCCCGCACGACCGCGTGGTCGTCAACCCCACCGACTCGCTGCAGCAGGGCGACGCGGTGCGCGTGTCGGACGCAGACGGCAAGAACGCCACCGCCGTCGCCAAGGCAGGCTGACATGACGCGCGCCCTTCCCCCGCGCGCCGTCCGGCGCAGCCTGCTCGCCGCCGGCCTGCTCGCCGCCCTCGCCGGCTGCTCGCTGGCGCCGACCTACCGCGTGCCCGAGACGGTCGTGCCCGCCGCCTACAAGGAAGTGGACAAGATGTGGGTGCAGGCCGCGCCCGCCGACGCCCAGCCGCGCGGCGACTGGTGGTCGGCCTACGGCGACCGCACGCTCGGCGAGCTGGAAACCCGCCTGGACCAGCACAGCCCCACCCTGGCGGCGGCGCTGGCCCGCTACGACATGGCCACCGCCTACGCCGGCCAGCTGCGCGCGGGGCTCTTCCCGAGCCTCGACCTCGGCGCCAACCCGCAGCGCATCCGCCAGTCCAACAACAAGCCGCTGCGCGGCGCCAACCAGCCGGACGAATACACCAGCAACACCGCCGGCCTCGCGCTCGACTACGAGCTGGACCTGTGGGGCCGCATCCGCAACCAGGTGAAGGCGGGCAACGCACAGGCCGCCGCCTCGGCGGCGGACCTCGCCTCGGCCAAGCTGAGCCTGGAGGCCGAGCTGGCCGACCTCTACATCCAGGCGCGCGGGCTGGACATCCAGGCGCGCATCCTCACCGACTCCATCGGCGTCTACCGGCAGGGCCTGCAACTGACCAAGGACCGCTTCGCCGGCGGCATCACCTCGATGCTGGACGTGACCCGCGCCCAGGCGCAGCTCTCCGACGCCCAGGCGCAGGCCTCCGACGTGGCCGCCCAGCGCGCGCTGGCCGAGCACGCCATCGCCAGCCTGGTCGGCGAGCCGGCCTCCAGCTTCAGCCTGCCTGCCGACGCCACGCCGCTCACGGTGCCGGCGATCCCACTCGGCATTCCTTCCACCCTGTTGCAGCGCCGGCCGGACATCGCCGCCGCCGAGCGGCGCACCTTTGCCGCCAACGCGCAGATCGGCGTGGCCCGCGCGGCCTTCTTCCCGAGCCTCAGCCTCTCGGGCCAGTACGGCTGGCAGAACATGGGCGGCGGCAGCCTGCTCACCGCCGGCAACCGCTTCTGGGCGGTGGGCCCGCTGGCCGCGCTCAACCTGTTCGACGGCGGCCTGCGCCGCGCCCAGGTGCGCGAGGCGCGCGCCGCCTTCGACGAGGCCTCCGCGCAGTACCGCAGCACGGTGCTCGGCGCCTTCCAGCAGGTGGAGGACAACCTCTCGCTGCTGAAGAACCTCGGCCAGGAGGCCGAGCAGGAGCAGGCCGCGGCGGACGCCGCCACGCAGTCGCAGACCATCGCCACCAACCGCTACCGCGAGGGCGCGGTGAGCTACCTCGACGTGGTGACGGCGCAGACCGTGGTGCTGGACGCGCAACGCATGACCGAGGCCGTGCGCACCCGCCGCCTGCAGGCCAGCGTGGACCTGATCCGCGCGGTGGGCGGCGGCTGGAGCACGGCGGCGCTGGCGCAGGCCGCGGCAGGCGGCCATGCGCCGATGACCGCGGCGCGCTGAGCGGCGAGGACGATCGCGCCGGCCCTGGCCAGGCCCGCCGGCGCGACGCACAGGGACGGCCGGCGCGCCTCGCGCCGGCGCTCCCGTCGGCCTGGCGACGCCGTGGCAGCCCGCCACGGCGGCCCTCACCCGACAGGAGACACCGATGCACCTCTTCCGACGCCCCGCCCTGCTCAAGCAAGGCTCCGCCCTGGCCCTCGCGGCCGCCTGCACCGGCCTGCTGGCCGGCTGCGCCAACACCATCAGCTCCGAGCCGCTGGTCAAACCCTCGGGCACGCTGGCGGCCGAAGCCGCCCGGGTCGCCCCGGACGGCGCTCCCGACAGCCATGGCCTGCACCTGGTGTACGGCTACGAGCGCACCGCCGACGCCGGCTGCACCGCCGGGCCGGCCTCGGCCCAACCCGGCCCGCTCGAACGCTACGGCGTCACGCTCTGCCAGGGCCAGACCCCGCTCTCCACCGCACACTTCGTGGCGGCCGCCGGCCCTGCGCGCGATACCGGTCTCGCCGCCCGCCAGCGCCTGGCCCACCTCGCGGAAGAGGCATTGGTGCCGCCGGCGCCGCCGGCGTCCACGCCGTAACGACGTTTCGGGACGCTGCCCCGGCGCTTCCGTCGCCGGCCTCTCACCGAGTTCCTCCATTCCAGGGATGCCCGTCCGCATCCCAGCGGGCCGCGCACCGTGCCCGCCTTCGATGGTGAAACGCGAGACGGCGCATTGCGTCGCCCCGAAAGCAAACGGCGGGCACCAGGCCCGCCGTTCTCCATCCTTGGGTCGAACTCCCTTCCGATAACCGATGCTCAGAACGTCAGCTGGCCCCACAGACCGACTTCGTTGGTCTTGTACTGGAACGCGCTGTTCGGGCCCTGGAGCTTGTCGTACTTCCAGGCCAGCGCCAGGCGCAGGTTCTTCAGCACGTCGTAGGACACACCGGCGTTGTAGTAGGTGTCCTTGAGCTTCTGCTGGGTGTTGTTGGTGTACAGCCAGTACTTGTAGTCCACGTAGTCGTAGCGGGCGAACACGGACCACTGCGGGATGAAGGTCCAGTCGGCGAACACCGAGTAGCCGTTGGCCTTGTCCTTGCGGCTGATCGGGTCGGTCGAGACGCCGGCATGCTCGAGCACGTCGTCCCAGTTGTTGGCGGTGAAGTACTCCACGCCCACGCCGAAGGTCTTGTTGCGGAACATCGCCAGCGCATTGCCGCGGGTGGCGGTGCGGGTCGGCTGGCCGTTCTCCACGTCGTTGCCGCGCTTGCCGGTGTAGCCGCCCACGGCCAGCACCATCTCCTCGATCGGCTGGTAGGCGAAGCGGCCCTCCACGTCCACGCCCTTCGAGCGCGACGGATTGCGGAAGCCGCGGCCGTTGACCACCGACAGCTGGTAGTTGAACGAGTTGTCGCCGGTGGTGCCGCCCAGGGCATGGATACCCCAGTCGGAGGAGTTGCCGAACGAACCCACGCCCGCCGCCGCCGCGCTGGGCGAGCCGCGGCCGCCGTCGATGGAGCGATCGGTGATGGTGTTCTCCAGGAAGCGGTAGCCGTACCACTTCTCGGCGAACGGGATCCACGGCATGTCGTTGGCGCCCAGGCGCACGGTGAAGAGCGGGTCGAACTTGCCCTGCACGTAGGCCTTCTTCACGAACAGGCTGGTCTGGCCGATGGCGCTGACGTAGTTGAAGTCGGTGGTGAGGTTGGCCGACCAGATGTCGTTGAACTGGTGGTCCACCACCAGGTAGAAGCGCTTCATGTCGAAGCCGGAGCCGTTCACCGAGCCGTGGCCGTCCTTGTCGGCGAAGCCGCCGGCCGTGCCGCGCTCCTTGTGGTCCACGTTGGTGAAGTCGAAGAACATGGTGCCGCCGATCTTGGTGTTGTTGACGAACTTGTCGATCGTCGACACCTTCTTGTCGGCCGCCACCTGCGCCTTCTGCACCGCCTCGATGTTCTGGCCGGTGCTGACGTTGATGTCCGACTGCGCATCCGTGCGCTCCTGCAGCTCGTCCACCTTGGCCTGCAGGGCCTGCAGCTGGGCCTTCAGCGCCTCGATCTCGGCGCTGGCGGACGAGGAAGCCTGCGACTGGCTCGCCGCCGGCTTGTGGGCCTTCTTCGTCTGTGCCGGCTCCGCCGCAACGTGGAGGCTGGCAACGCCCAGGCCGGCAGCGATGGCTACCGCGAGCAACTTCGAACGCATGGACTGTCTCCGTAGATAGGAAAAGAGCCGGCTGGATCGCGCCCCCTATCGATCGCGATGGCGGCCAGCTTCGGGCCGGCACAGGATGCGGCGGGCCTTTTACGCTTCTGTGCACTTCGCATGACAGAACGAAGACAGCCACCCCGCTTGCGGCCTCCTGCCCCGGTGCGGCGGCGAGCGCGACTGATATGCTTGGCCGATGGAGAATCCGAGCAATAGCCTGTCCCCCCGCATGGCCGAGCGCTTCCGCGGCTTCCTGCCGGTGGTGGTGGACGTGGAAACCGGCGGCTTCGACGCCGAGCACGACGCCCTGCTGGAGATCGCCGCGGTGGCCCTGGCGATGGACGAGGAGGGCCTGCTGCGCCCGCTGCCCACGGTGTTCGCCCACGTCGAGCCCTTCCCCGGCGCGCGCATCGACCCGCGCTCGCTGGAGATCACCGGCATCGACCCGGACAACCCGCTGCGCGGCGCCCTGACCGAGCGGCTGGCGCTGGACCAGGTGTTCGCCCCGATCCGCCAGGCCATGCGCGAGGCCGAGTGCCAGCGCGCCATCCTGGTCGGCCACAACGCCGCCTTCGACCTCTCCTTTCTCAATGCCGCCGTGCGCCGCTGCGGCCACAAGCGCAACCCGTTCCACCCCTTCAGCTGCTTCGACACCGCCACGCTGAGCGGCCTGGCCTACGGGCAGACCGTGCTGAGCAAGGCGGTGCAGGCCTCCGGCCACGTCTTCGACGCCCGCGAGGCGCACTCGGCGGTGTACGACGCCGAGCGCACGGCCGAGCTGTTCTGCGCCATCGTCAACCGCTGGCGCCGGCTGGAACTGGCCGAACGCGAGCAAAGCGGCCTGGACGTCGCCTAAGAGCCTGCCCAGAACCGCTGCCTGCTCCCTCTCCTGCGTGCAGAGGGAGGCGCCAAGTCCCGCCCATAAGCTAAGATGTTGAACAGGCTCTAAGCGACTGTCCGCGCAAGGCTTTGCAAGCTCGCGCGGGGCGCCGGTCATGACAATCCTGCCCGATTGTCATATTGGTGAAACATCCAGCTCATTTCATTGCAACACGTCCGGCTTGAAATGGCGGCGGACGGGAATTCCCCGTGCCGCACAGCCTGCTGAAGGAGCAACCGTGTTGAACGCATCCACCCTGATCCGCCTCGGCTCGATCGCCGCGATCGCCGCCGCCGCCGTGTTCGGCACGGCCGCGCAGGCCACCGACATCACCGGCGCGGGCTCCAGCTTCGTCTATCCGGTGCTGTCCAAGTGGTCGGCCAGCTACGCCGAGAAGACCGGCAACAAGCTCAACTACCAGTCGGTGGGCTCGGGCGCCGGCATCGCGCAGATCAAGGAAGGCACCATCGACTTCGGCGCCTCCGACGCACCGATGAAGGCCGAGGACCTGGCCAAGTTCGGCCTGGGCCAGTTCCCGGTGGTGGTCGGCGGCATCGTGCCGGTGGTCAACATCACCGGCGTGCAGGCCGGCCAGCTCAAGCTCGACGGCGCCACCCTGGGCGACATCTTCCTGGGCAAGATCACCAACTGGAACGACCCCAAGATCGCCGCGCTCAACGCCGGCCTCGCCCTGCCCGCGGGCAAGATCACCGTGGTGCACCGCTCCGACGGCTCGGGCACCTCGTTCAACTTCACCAACTACCTGTCCAAGGTGAACCCCGAGTGGGCCGACAAGGTGAAGTTCGGCACCTCGGTCGACTGGCCGAGCGGCGTGGGCGGCAAGGGCAACGAGGGCGTGTCGCAGTACGTGCGCCAGATCAAGGGCTCGATCGGCTACGTCGAGTACGCCTACGCGGTGAAGAACAAGATCAGCTGGATCAACCTCAAGAACGCCGCCGGCGCGTTCGTGGCGCCGAGCGCGGAGACCTTCGCCGCCGCCGCGGCCACCGCGGACTGGGCCTCGGCCAAGGACTTCAACCTGATCATGACCAACGCGCCGGGCGCCAACGCCTGGCCGATCACCGCCACCACCTGGGTGATCCTGTACAAGCAGCCGAAGAACGCCGAGCACACCAAGGTCGCCTTCGACTTCTTCAAGTGGGCGTTGGAGAATGGCCAGCAGCAGGCCGCCTCGCTCGACTACGTGGCGCTGCCGCCCGCGCTGGTGAAGAACATCGAGGCCTACTGGACCAGCGAGTTCAAGCACTGATGCCCCCGCCGCGCCCGCGTGGCGCGGCACCGGCCGCCGAGGCCGATCGACCGGGCCGCCTCGTCCTTCCGGACGGGGCGGCCCACGGCTTGAACGGCATCGTGCACGATGCGATGGCTCGCCCCCTGTCGCGATAGAGGAAGATGGAGCAGATGCAAGCGAACGACGGTGTCACCGCGCCCGGCATGATCCAAGAGCAGCGCGCCCGCCGCGACGCGCGCGACGACCGACTGTTCGGCTGGCTGCTCAAGCTCTGCGCCCTGCTGGTGCTGGCCGCCCTGCTCGGCGCCGCCGGCGCCACCCTGTGGGGCGGGCGCGAGGCCTTCGGCCACTTCGGGCTCGGCTTCCTGGCCAGCTCGGCCTGGGACCCGGGCAGCGACACCTACGGCGCGCTGGTGCCGGTGTACGGCACGCTGGTGACCTCGGCCATCGCGCTGCTGATCGCGGTGCCGGTGAGCTTCGGCGTCGCCGTCTACCTCTCCGAAGTGGCGCCGCGTTGGCTGCGCACGCCGGTGGCCTCGGCGATCGAGCTGCTGGCCGGCATCCCTTCGATCATCTACGGCATGTGGGGTCTGTTCGTGTTCGCCCCGTTCTTCGCCGACCACATCAAGCCGTGGCTCACCAACTACCTCGGCGACAAGCCCGACGACGGCAAGTTGTCGTGGGTGGCCGCGCACGTGCCCTTCGTGGGCAAGCTGTTCGGCAGCGACTCGCCGTTCGGCGCCAGCGTGCTGGCCGCCGGCATCGTGCTGGCGGTGATGATCATCCCGTTCATTTCCTCGGTGATGCGCGAGGTGTTCCAGACCGTGCCCACGCGGCTCAAGGAGTCCGCCTACGCGCTGGGCTCGAGCACCTGGGAGGTGGTGTGGGACATCGTGCTGCCCTACACCCGCTCGGCGGTGATCGGCGGCATCTTCCTGGGGCTGGGCCGCGCGCTGGGCGAGACCATGGCGGTGACCTTCGTGCTCGGCAACGCCATGCAGCTCTCCCCCTCCCTGCTCGACCCGGGTGCCTCGATCGCCTCCACCATCGCCAACCAGTTCAGCGAGGCGGCCGGCATGCAGAAGTCCGCGCTGATGGCGCTGGCCTTCCTGCTGTTCGTGGTGACCTTCATCGTGCTCTTGATCGCGCGCCTGATGCTGCGCCGGCTGGCGCACAAGGAGGGCCGCTGATGAGCGCGCTCTACCTGCGCCGGCGCATCGCCAACTGGGTGGCGCTGGCCCTCTCGGGCCTGGCCACCCTGCTCGGCCTCGCCTTCCTGGTGTGGATCCTGTGGGAGACCCTGCGCCAGGGCATCGCCGCGCTGGACCTCAAGCTCTTCACCAAGATCACCGCCTACGGCGAGGACGGCGGCCTGGCCAACGCCATGGTCGGCAGCCTGATCATCGACTTCATCGGCATCGCCATCGCCACGCCGATCGGCGTGCTGGCCGGCACCTGGCTGGCCGAATACGCCAACCGCACCCGCCTGGGCGAGGCGATCCGCTTCTTGAACGACATCCTGCTGTCGGCGCCCTCGATCGTGCTGGGCCTGTTCGTCTACACCATCGTGGTGCTGCCCATCACCTCGCTCACCTCCGGCAACACCACCTTCTCCGGCTTCGCCGGCGGCGTGGCGCTGGCGTTGATCGCGCTGCCGGTGATCGTGCGCACCACCGACGAGATGCTGCGCCTGGTGCCCTCCACCCTGCGCGAGGCGGCGCTGTCGCTGGGCGTGCCGCAGTGGAAGCTGACCTGTCAGATCCTGGTGCGCGCGGCGCGCTCGGGCATCATCACCGGCGTGCTGCTGGCGCTGGCGCGCATCAGCGGCGAGACGGCGCCGCTGCTGTTCACCGCCTTCGGCAACAACTACATGACGCTCAACCCGCTGGACAAGATGGCCAGCCTGCCGCAGGTGATCTACCAGTACGCCAACGATCCGGGCGACGCCATGCACGCCCTGGCCTGGGCGGGCGCGTTCGTGGTCACCATGTTCGTGCTGCTGCTCAGCCTGGCGTCCCGTTTCGTCCTTTCCCGCAACAAGGTGTCCCATGAATGACTCGGCCCTCGCCGCGCCGCCGGTCCAGGCCGCGGCGGCCACGCCGCCCAAGCTGAAGGTGCGCGACCTCAACTTCTACTACGACGGCTTCCATGCCCTGAAGGGCATCAGCATGGACGTGCCGGAGAAGCAGGTCACCGCCATCATCGGCCCCTCCGGCTGCGGCAAGTCCACCCTGCTGCGCATCTTCAACCGCATCTACGCGATCTATCCCAAGCTCGAGGCCCGGGGCTCGATCGAGCTGGACGGCGAGAACATCCTCGCCCCCGGCTATTCGATGAACCGCCTGCGCAGCAAGGTCGGCATGGTGTTCCAGAAACCGGTGCCGTTCCCGATGACCATCTTCGAGAACGTGGCCTACGGCATCCGCCACCACGAACGGCTGTCCCGCAGCGAGATGGAGGCGCGCGTCGAGCAGGCGCTGCGCAGCGCCGCACTGTGGGACGAGGTCAAGGACAAGCTCAAGCAGAACGCGCTCGGCCTCTCCGGCGGCCAGCAGCAGCGTCTTTGCATCGCCCGCGCCATCGCGCTCCGGCCCGAGGTGCTGCTGCTGGACGAGCCCACCTCCGCGCTGGACCCGATCGCCACCGGCCGCATCGAGCAGTTGGTGGAAGAACTCAAGCACGAGTACACCATCGTCATCGTCACCCACAACATGCAGCAGGCGGCGCGCTGCTCGGACCGCACCGCCTTCATGTACCTGGGCGAGCTGATCGAGTTCGACCGCACCGAGCAGATCTTCACCAAGCCGGGCAAGAAGCAGACCGAGGACTACATCACCGGCCGGTTCGGTTGATCCGGCCGGGAATAGGGAATAGAGAATCGGGAATCGCAGAAGCCCGCACGCCACCACCTATTCCCGATTCCCTATTCCCCACTCCCGAGAAAAACCCATGAACGGCAGCGGCAAAGAACACATCATCAAGAGCTACGACGACGAGCTGGCCCGCCTCACCGGCGAGATCGTGCGCATGGGCGAGCTGGCGGCGACCCAGCTGGAGTCGGCCATCGACGTGGTCGAGCGCCGCGACGAGCGCGCCGCGCAGCGGGTGGTGGCCAACGACGACGCCATCGACCAGATGGAGCAGGAGATCAGCCACGACGTAGTGCGCCTGCTGGCGCTGCGCGCGCCGATCGCCGGCGACCTGCGCAACGTGTTCGCCGCGCTGCGCATCGCCGCCGACATCGAACGCATCGGTGACTACGCCGCCAACGTCGCCAAGCGCTCGATCCCACTGTCGATGGTGGCGCCGGTGGCGCCGGCCAGCGGCCTGGCCTACCTCGCCGAACTGGCGGCGGAGCAGGTGCGCGAAGTGCTGGCGGCCTACAACGACCGCGACACCGAACGTGCCTACCAGGTGTGGCAGAACGACGTGGCGCTGGACGACGCCTACACCGGCTACTTCCGCCAGCTGCTCACCTACATGATGGAAGACCCGCGCAACATCACGCCGTGCACGCACCTGCTTTTCATGGCCAAGAACATCGAACGCATCGGCGACCACGCCACCAACATCGCCGAGAACATCTGGTTCCAGGTGCACGGCGAGCCGCTCAACAAGCAGCGCATCAAGCGCGACTTCACCTCCAACCCGGAGCCCGGCCGGCTCGACGAGTGATCCGCGCCGCGGGCCACTCGCGCGTCAACGCCGTGGAGCGCGTCATGAAGGGAGGTCGTGAACAGCCCCTCCGAGCCGGTTCAAAGTCTTGCCGTTGACGCGGCTTGGCTCCTCCCCCTGCAGGGGGAGGCTGGGAGGGGTGAACTCTGGCCTCGAGGCAAGGGTTCACCCCTCCCCAACCCTCCCCTGCACGCAGGGGAGGGAGCAGGTAGGAGAGACTTTGAACAGCCCCTCAGACCGAGGTGAGCTTCAGGCCGACGATGCCGGCCACGATCAGCACCACGCAGGCCAGCCGGGCCGGCGTGGCCGGGTCGCCGAACAGGGCGATCCCCAGCAGCACGGCGCCGAGCGCGCCGATGCCCGTCCACACCGCGTAGGCGGTGCCGATCGGCAAACTCTTCGCGGCCAACGCCAGCAGCGCCAGGCTCACCGCCATCGCGGCGAGGGTGGCGAGGCTGGGCCATAGCCGGGTGAAGCCCTCGGTGTATTTGAGGCCGATCGCCCAGCCGATTTCGAACAGGCCGGCCAGCAGCAGATAGATCCAGGCCATGCGCAAGCTCCGTTGGCGCGTCGCGTCGGGGGCGTCCCCGTCGGATGGATGGCCGCCAGGGCCGTCCCTGTCGGACAGCGGCATCGGCCCCGATGCAAAGCGGGCCTTGCCGCAAGCCAGGCGGCCACGGTAGCAGCACAGCTGCCGCCGAAGCTTGCCGCACGCAGAACGGCCTGCGCGCGGCTTGCCCCGCCGCTCGCCACGCTTGCGGCACGCGCGCCGGGTGCGCTCCCGCCGGCGCCCTCCGCCTGCGCCGCGACCGGCCGACCAGGCGAAGGGCGACGCCGCGCTTACGTCATCGCGCCTGCCGCTGCCGCAACGCCTCGAACAGCACGATGCCGGTGGCGACGGAGACGTTGAGGCTCTCCATCGTGCCCGGCATCGGGATCTTCGCCACGAAGTCGCAGGTCTCGCGGGTGAGCCGGCGCATGCCCTCGCCTTCGCTGCCCAGCACCAGCGCCACCGGGCCCTTCAAGTCGAGGTCGTACACCGACTGCTCGGTGTCGCCCGCCAGGCCGGTGATCCACAGGCCCGCATCCTTCAGCGTGCGCAACGCCCGCGCGAGATTGGTGGCGGCCACCAGCGGCACGCGGTCGGCGCCGCCGGCGGAGGCGCGGCGCACCACCGGGGTGAGGCCTACCGCGCGGTCCTTCGGCACGACCACCGCGGTGACCTTGGCCGCCGCCGCGCTGCGCAGGCAGGCGCCGAGATTGTGCGGGTCGGTGACGCCGTCCAGCACCAGCACCAGCGCCTCGCTGCCGGCCGCCTCGAGCAGGGCCGGCAGGTCCTGCTCACCCGCCGGCGCCGGCGCCTCGTAGCGCGCCGCCACGCCCTGGTGGCGCGCCTCGCCGGCGAGGCGCTCGAGCTGCTCGCGCGGACGATGGTGTACCGGAATGCGCAAGGCCTTGGCCTGCTCGGCCAGCGCCTGCACGCGCGGGTTGCGCTGGCCCTGCTCGACCAGCACCTCGCGCACGCGCTCGGCGTCGTTGCCCAGCGCGCCTTCGACCGGGTTGATCCCGACGATCCAACTTTCGCTCATCGCTTGCCTTTGGGTTTCGGTGGACGCCCGCCCGGCTTCCTGCCGTCGCCCTGCGGCGTCGGCGCCTGCTTCGCGGCCGGCTTGCCGGGCTTGCCCGACGGCGCCCGCTTCGAGGGCGCCTTGCCCGGCGCCGCGGCGGCACGGCGGGGACGCCGCTCGGCCGGAGGCGCCGGCGCATGGGCGCGCGGACGGGGCGGCGGATTATCGCTGATCGGCGCCGCCTTGGGTTCCTCCGGCTCCTCGCTGCGCCGACCGAACACGCGGCCGATGGCCTTGGCCGCGCGGCCGAGCATGCCGGCCGGCTTGGACTTGGGCAGCGAATAGCGCTCGCCGGCCGCAGCGTAGTCGTAGGCCTTGGCCGGATGCGGCGGCGCCGCGCCGCGCGCCGGCCGCGGTGAAGCGAGCCGGAAGTCGATCTTGCGATCCTCCAGGCTCGCGCGCAGCACCTGCACGCGCACGTGGTCGCCCAGGCGGAACTGCGTGCCGGTGCGCTCGCCCTTGAGCAGGTGGCGGATCGGGTCGAAGTGGAAATAGTCGTTGGGCAGCTGGGTGACGTGCACCAGGCCCGACACCTTCGACTCGTCCAGTTCCACGAACAGGCCGAAGGAGGTGACGCCGGTCACCGTGCCCTCGAACTCCTCGCCCACGTGCTTGGCGAGCCAGGCGCACTTGAAGCGCTCGTCCACGTCGCGCTCGGCCTCCTCGGCGCGGCGCTCGCGCTGCGAGCAGTGCACCGCCAGCGCCGCCATCTCGGCCGGCGCGTAGCGGTAGTCGGCGGGCTTGCCGCCGGCGAGCGCGTGGCGGATCGCGCGATGCACCAGCAGGTCCGGGTAGCGGCGGATCGGCGAGGTGAAGTGCGCGTAGGCCGACAGCGCCAGGCCGAAGTGGCCGAGGTTCTCCGGCTGGTAGGCCGCCAGGCTCTGCGCGCGCAGCAGCACCGACTGGATCAGCTCGCGCTCGGGCCGGTCGTGCACCAGGCGCAGCAGGTCGGCGAAGTCGCCCGGCGTCACCTCTTCCAGCGACGGCAGGCCGAGCTTGAACTCGCGCAGGAACTGCTGCAGGTCCTCGAACTTCTCCGCCGGCGGCGGCTCGTGCGCGCGGTACAGCGCGGGGATCTTCTTCTTGCTGAGGAACAGCGCCGCCTGCACGTTGGCGGCGATCATGCATTCCTCGATCAGCTTGTGCGCGTCGTTGCGCGCGGTGGCGCCCAGACTCTCCACCTCGCCGCGCTGGTCGAGGCGGAACTTCACCTCGGCCGTCTCGAAGTCGATCGCGCCGCGGCGGCGGCGCTGCCCGGCCATGGCCTTGTACAGCGCGTGCAGATGCTCGAGCTGCGGCAGCACGTCGGCCACCTCGTGGCGGGCGTCGGCGTCCTTGAGGCCCACCGCCTGCCACACGCGGTCGTAGGTGAGGCGCGCGTGCGAGCGCATCACCGCGTCGTAGAACTTCGAGCGCGCCACCTCGCCGTCCGCGTCCACCTGCATCTCGCACACCATGCACAGCCGCTCCACCTTCGGGTTGAGCGAGCAGATGCCGTTGGACAGCGTCTCCGGCAGCATCGGCACCACGAAGCCGGGGAAGTAGGTGGAGGTGCTGCGTTCGTGCGCCTCGCGGTCGAGCGCGCTGCCGAGGCGCACGTAGTGCGAGACGTCGGCGATCGCCACGATCAGCTTCCAGCCGCCGCCGCGGCGCGGCTCGGCGTACACGGCGTCGTCGAAGTCGCGCGCGTCGGCGCCGTCGATGGTCACCAGCGGCAGCGCGCGCAGGTCCACGCGGCCCTCGCGCTCGGCGGCGCTCACCGCCGGCTCCACCTGGGCCGCCTCGCGCAGCACGTCGGCGGGCCACTCGTGCGGCAGGCCGTAGCTGGCGACCGCCATCTCCACCAGCAGCGAGGGCTGCAGGCGCTCGCCCAGCACCGCGCGGATGGCGCCGATGGGGCCGCGCTGGGGCGTCGGCGGGTCGGTGATCTCGGCCACCACGATCTGGCCCGAGCGCGCGTCCTGCGTCTGCGCCGGGGGAATGAGGATGTCCTGGTGCAGGCGGCGGTCGTCCGGCACCACCACGATGACGCCGTTGTCCACCACCACGCGGCCCACCAGCCGCGACGGGCGCCGCTGCAGCACCTCCACGATAGCGCCCTGCCGGCGCCCGCGCCGGTCGATGCCGACCACGCTGGCGAGCACGCGGTCGCCGTGCAGCACGCCGCGCATCTGCTGCGGCGAGAGGTAGAGATCCTCGCCGTCCTCGTCGGGACGCAGGAAGCCGTAGCCCTCCGCATTGGCGAGTACGGTGCCGGGGATCAGGTCGAGCTTGTTCGCCGGCGCGTAGCCGCCGCGCCGGCCCAGCAGCAGCTGGCCGTCGCGCACCATCGCGTTGAGGCGCTTGCGCAGAGCGTTGAGCTCGTATTCGTCGCCAAGCTCCAGCGCTTCGGCGATGCGCGCCTCGGTCAGCAGCTCGCCGCGTTCTTCCAGCAGCGCGAGGATCACCTCGCGGCTGGGGATCGGGCGCTCGTAGCGTTGCGCCTCGCGCTCGGCATGCGGGTCCTGCGGCTTGTGCGCGCCGGGTCGGCGCGCACCGTGCTTGGACGGCGAAGGCGGCGAGGCGTGGCGACGGCTGCCGGGTCGGGGTTTTCTGGTCACGTAGTGTCCTTGTGGTGCGAGGTGCCCGAAAAAATTTCGGGCACTGGAGTGAAAGAATAGTTGACAAGACCCGGACAGGTGCCTACTCTACGCGGCTCACGCAGCCCGAGCGGCTTGCTTGACCACCTGCCCAGGTGGCGGAATTGGTAGACGCACTAGTTTCAGGTACTAGCGGGTAAAACCGTGGAGGTTCGAGTCCTCTCCTGGGCACCAATTGTAAACGAAGCCCGCCGCAAGGCGGGCTTCGTTTTTTGTGCGCGTCCATCTGCGCGCAGACATCGCGCCGACGTTCCCGGCCGACCAAAAAGAACGGCGCCCCGCCGGAGCGTGGGCGCCGTGGATCCACGGCAGCGGATCGTTCGGTGAATCGGGAAGGCAAAAAGCGATGCGCCCCGCCCAGCGCCGCGCGCTCCGGCCGGGCGCACGACGGCGCCTTCCTATCGGCGCGTCTTCAGAAGGCCACCACGGTTTTCAGGCCCAGCACGAGCGCATTCTTGTTCTCGCTGGTGCCGCCCGGATGCAGGATGTACTGCAGGTTGGGCTGCAGCGTGACGGAGCGGATCGGCTGCCAGCTGTAGAACAGCTCGCTCACGTATTCGTAGCTGTCGGCCACCAGCCCGGCGTCGTCGGGGTGATAGGCGTTGTAGAGGCGCTGGTAGTCCGCCTGCCGGCTGCTCGCATGGGTGGCTGCGAAGCCCAGGCCGATGATGTCGCCGCTGCGTGCGAACGGGCCGTGGTATTCGAGGTTGAGCGAGAACTGGCGATCCACTGGCGAAGTCTGGCGATCGCCCGCCGTCGCGCGCAGGCCGACGGTGAGGCCCTTGCCGCCGTTGATGCCGCTGACCTGCTGCAGGAAGGCGATGTAGCCGCTGTAGGCGCCGTCGCGCTGGCGGCCCGGCAGGCCTGTGATGGCGCGCGGCTGGCCGTTGGCGTCCTCGATCAGGTCGGGCAGGCCGCCGCTGTTGTAGACCACGCCGAACTTGTAGCTGCCGTCGTAGCCGCCGAACGTGGGCGTCCAGCCGAATTCCAGCGGCACCACCACGCCCTGCGTGCCGCCGGGGTTGTTGATCTTCCAGGCGCTGCGGCGCATCCAGGCGTTGTCGATGTAGGTGGGGTTCTGCTGGTACACGCCCAGCTGCACGTAGGTGTGCGCGCTGGTGGCCCACTTGCCGCGCACCATCCACACGCTCACCGGCCAGTTCATCCAGTAGCGGCCGAACACGTTGCCCTCTTCCGAACCGCACAGGCTGAGGTTCTGGAAATCGCAGTTGGCGTAGCCGAAGTCGTCGCCCTCCGATTCGCGGCCGGCCTTGATCGCCAGGCGGTGGTCGAAGAAGCCCTTCTCGACGGTGAGCTTGGTCAGCCAGGTGGTCTGGCCGCGGCCGTATAGCTCCTGCGTCTGCTGCAGGTTGCCCAGCCTGGAATCGGTGTCGAGGTTGCGGCCGTTGCGGTTGGTGTAGAGCAGCGTGAACACGGTGTCGTGCCAACCCCACAGCTTGTCCAGGTCCAGCGTCACGCCGGCCTTCCACTGGTCGGTCATGCGGGTGAGGCGGCGGTCGCCGCCGCGGTAGTTGTGGCCGGCTTCGTTCTGGTAGCCGAAGCTGAAGTCGATGCCGTCGTCGGCGAGGCGGGTGCGGGTGCCGCCCCAGTCGCCGAACAGGTAGGGGCGGCTGGCGAGGTCGTCCGCCGCGCAGGCGGTGGAGGCGCCGAGCCCGAGCAAGGCCAGCAAGGCCGCGGCTTTGCGGGGACGCGGCAGGCCAAGGGAAAAGAACATGGTGTTTCTCCCTTTTTGAAACGTGGGTCACGGCGCCCGGGAAGGGTCTGGCGCCATGCGGGTTCCGGCGGGCGAGGCCCGCGCGGGAAGAGCGCCCGCCGACCGCACGGGCCGGCGGACGCAGGCGGACGCGATCAGCCGTGCAGCATGTCCTGCTTGATCGCGGCGGCCGCGCGCAGCGACAAGGCCGCCATGCTCAGCGTGGCGTTCACCGTGCCGGCCGAGGCCATGGCGCCGCCGGTGGCGAGGAACAGGTTCTTGTGGTCATGCGTGCGCATCCACTTGTCCACCACCGAGTTCTTCGGGTCGGCGCCGCCGATGGTGCCGCCCATGATGTGGTTGTTGGGGTTGAAGTACGGCGTCGTCTCGATCTCGGTGGCGCCGAACAGCGCGGCGATCTTCTGCAGGTGCTGGCGCGAGAACACCGCCGACTTGCGCACGTACTCGCCCACGTCATAGGTGATGTGCGGGAACGGGATGCCCAGACCGTCCTTCCGGGTGGTGCTCAGGCGCAGGCGGTTCTCCGGGTTGGCCAGCACGTCGTGGTTGACGTAGATGTCCATGCCGCAGGCGGCGCGGCGGCGAATCTCCTCGTCCAGCTTCTTGCCCACCAGGCCCATCTGCAGCGCCTTCACGCCGGCCTTGAGATTCTGCGCGGTGTTGTTCATGCCGATCTGGATCGCCGCGTACTCGCGGCGGAAGTCGCCGTCGCGGAAATTGGTGATCGAGCTCATCTGCACCGAGCCGCCGCCGGTCCAGATCGGCTCGGCCGCCTGGAAGCTCATCAGGATGCCCGGATGGTCCATCATGTTGCGGCCCACCTGGTCGGAGCTGTTGGCGATGCCGTTGGGGTTGCGGTCGTTGGCGGCCAGCAGTAGCAGCTTGGGCGTCTCGATGCCGTTGCCGGCGATCACGAAGGTCTTGGCGGTGACCTTGTGCGAGACCTTGTCCGGGTCGTAGTAGTGCACCGCCGTCACCTCGTTGGCGGCGTTGGTGTCGATGCGGTAGACCACCGCGTTGGGGATCACCCGCGCGCCGAGCTTCTCGGCCTTGAGGGTGTGGTAGACGCCGTGGTACATCGCGCCGATCGGACAGATCGGCATGCAGTTGTTGTTGCCGCAGCACTGCGGGCGGCCGTCGTAGGGGCGGCTGTTGCGCGCCTGCGGCACCGGCGTGTTGGCGTAACCGGCCGTGGCCACGACCTCGGTGAAGCGGCGGTCGGCCGGGCCGTAGGGCATCGGCTCCATCGGGAACGGCTGCTTGCGCGGCGCCACGTACTTGAGCGAGGTGTCGTTGGGGCCGTTGACGCCCATCTCCACCTCGGCCTTGTAGTAGTAGTCCTCCAGCTCGTCGTAGGTCACCGCCCAGTCGCGGCCCACGCCATAGGTGGCGTGCAGCTGGATGTCCGACGGCAGGTAGCGCCAGGAGGACGCCGCCCAGTGCCAGGTGGTGCCGCCCACGCCGCGCAGGATGCCCTGCCGGTAGGCGTGCGCGTCGGGGCCGTCGACCTGCGGGTAGCCGTTCTCGGGCATGTACTGCGGGTGCAGCGCCCACGGCACGGTGGGGTACAGCGTGGCGTAGTCCGACGCCGCCTTGTTGGCCGGCGGCATGTTGCGCCAGTTCTCCACCAGCTGGGCGCGCTCGCGGCGCGGGCCGGCCTCCAGCATCAGCACCGACAGCCCGGCCTGGGCCAGTTCGTGCGCGACGAAGGAACCGCAGATGCCGGTGCCGACCACAACGACGTCGGCGGAAAGTTCGTTTGCCATGACAACCTCTCAGATTCGTGCTCGGCCGCGCGTTTGCCGCGCCGGCCGGTGATAGTCGAATTGCCTGCGTTGATCCGGATGCCCGCTCAGTGCCGCGCGCGGCGCTTGCGGCGCGCCAGCAGCAACACGACGAGGGCCAGCACGATCACCACGGCGATCCCCACCGCGGGGCCGGCGAGCTTCGCCAGCGCCGGCGTCGGGCCACCCTCGCGCAGCTCGGCCACGTGCGCTGCCGTCACCGACAGCGCCGCATTGCCGAACTGCTGGAGCACGTAGTTGGCGAGCGAGGCCACCTGCGCGTCACTCAGCGCCTGCACCTCCGAGCCGGGGCCGAAGCCGGGCATCAGCACGTGCTTGCCGCCGGCCTCGCGGTCCACGCCGAACAGGATGGCGGCGACCAGGTTGTCGACCGAGGCGCCGCCCACCGCGGTGTTGTGCGCCAGCGACGGGTAGAAGCCGTCGCGGGTGCCCTCGCCGGTGCTCTGGTGGCAGCTGGCACAGGCGTTGGCGTACAGCTCCTCGCCCTTCATGTCGGCCATGTTCACCTGCATGGGGCGCAGGCCGATGGTGTCGGCGTCGGTGTCGGCCGCCTTGCCCTGCGCGTAGGACGGCGCCGCCTGGCCCGGCGTGCGCACGGCGGGAATGGTGCGCAGGTAGGCCACGATGGCCCGGACGTCGGCGTCGGTGAGATGCTGCAGGCTGTTGGTGACCGCCTCGGCCATCGGCCCCGCGGCCTGCGCCTTGCCGGCGACGTGGCCGGTCTTGAGGTAGGCGGCCAGTTCCGCGTCGCTCCAGCCGCCCAGGCCGCTCACCGCGTCGCTGGTGATGTTGGGCGCGTGCCAGCTGCCGAGCTGGCTGCCGCTGTAGCTGGCCGCGCCGTCCTCGAGGGCCATCATCGCGTTGCGCGGGGTGTGGCATTCGGCGCAGTGGGCCAGGGTGTCCACCAGGTACTTGCCGCGGTTCCACTCGGCGCTCTTGGAGGCATCCGGCGCGAAGCGCTGGTTGTGCAGGAACAGCAGGTTCCAGCCGGCCATCGAGGCGCGCACGTTGAAGGGAAAGGCCAGCCTGGTCTCGGGCGCCGCCTCGTCCACCGGCTGCACGCCCTGCATGAAGTAGGCGTAGAGCGCGGCCACGTCCTCGTCGGTCATCGCCGCGTAGGAGGGGTATGGCATCGCCGGATACAGGTGCGTGCCGTGCGCGTTCACGCCCTCGCGCACGGCGCGGGCGAACTCCGCCTCGGTGTAGTTGCCGATGCCGTACTGCTTGGAGGGCGTGATGTTGGAGGAGTAGATCTTGCCCATCGGCGAGTCGATGGCGTAGCCGCCGGCGAACAGCTTGGCGCTGCCCGGCACGGTGTGGCAGGCCGCGCAGTCGGCGGCGATGGCGAGGTACTGCCCGCGCTTGACCGGGTCGCTCTGCACCTGCCCGGCCGCGGGCGTGGCGACCGGCGTTTTCTCCTGCGCGAAGGCGGACGCCACGCCGGCCGCGGCAACGGCGAGACAGGCGGCGAGGCGGAGCAGGTGACGCCGCCGCCGCGGCGTCGGGGTTGGCTGATCCTGTGACAAGGACGGGCTCTCCATATGGCGTGGATCGACATTTGGATCGATCCATTAGATCGATCCAAATGTGCGACCTAGAAAAAGCGACCAGATCCGCCCTGACGGCCTCGATCGCTTGACGTGGGTGTTCCAGATGGGCGCCTGCGCTTTCGCGGCGGCGCGATCCGCTCAGAACGAGGGCATGCGATCCAGCGGCGGCGGCTCGGCAACCCAGTAGTTGGGGCCGTTGTGCGCGTAGGTCGGGATGACCATGCCGTCGCGCGAGGGCTGGTACATCAGCGCGCGCTCGTAGGCATACACCGTGGCGCCGGTGCCCGGCTCGATCACGCCGCTGTACCAGGCGCCGACGATGGCCATCAGCGGCGCGTGCAGCGGCTGGCCCTTGAGCGCCTGTTCCAGCGCCTCGACCGTGGTGTGGCCGTGCTGTGCGGCGTAGTCGCCGAGCGCCTTCACCGTGGCCGGGAAGGTGGCGTCGCGCTGCGTCATCGCCTGGTACAGGCGGGTGCCGAGGGTGAGGTCGAGGTTCTCGTGGCCGGTGAGCAGGCGCGAGAGCTTGTGGAAGGCGTCGAGCTCGGCCTCGTTCGGCGCCACGATGGCCGGGGCGGTCGCCTGCTGTGCGCGCAGGCCGGCGGAAGCCAGCGCCAGCCCGGCCACGGCGGTGCCGGAATGGCGCAGCAGCCGCCTCCGGGCCAAGCCCTTGGCGCTGATGCCGTCGGGTTCGGGTTGCGGATGGAGTTCGTCCACGTGGGGAGTCCTTCTGGGATGGATGCAGGCGGCCCGAAGGCCGCCTCCTGCGGTAGTCATCACTGCGACAAGCTGCCGCGCGTCAAATTGACCGCCGGGATCGTACACCTTTGGACACGATGTGCAACCGCAACATTTCGCGGCGCGGGAGGCCATTACGTCGCCGGTGCATCCAGACATCCCCTTCTGCCGATGCGATGACGCAGCGCAGCATGCGCAAGCCGTTGTCCGCGAAAGCCGTCGCCATGATCCGACGCCTTGGCGCGAAGCTCTCCGGCGGGGCCGCAGGGCGCCTCACCGACGTTCCGCCATGGACACGCAGGCAGCATGCACCGATCATTGCCCGCTTGAGCCGGCCTCGCGCCAGCGCATCGCGTCCGCGGCGGACGCGCCGGCTCGCGCCTGGCGGAAGGCCTTTCGACGACGGCGCGGGAGGCTTCCCCGCCCCCACGAACCCACGGCACCTCAAGCACGATGCAGAACACCATGCCCGACCAAGCGAGCGCGGACTACCGGGACCACACGCCGCTGATGCGGCAATACCTCACCGCGAAGGCCGCGCACCCCGAGGTGCTGCTGTTCTTCCGCATGGGCGATTTCTACGAGCTGTTCTACGACGACGCCCGCAAGGCGGCGCGGCTGCTCGACATCACGCTGACCCAGCGCGGCCAGTCCGCCGGCCAGCCGATCCCCATGGCGGGCGTGCCCTACCACGCGGTGGAGAACTACCTGGCGCGCCTCGTGCGCCTGGGCGAGTCGGTGGCGATCTGCGAGCAGATCGGCGACCCGGCACTGGCCAAGGGCATCGTCGAGCGCAAGGTGGTGCGCATCGTCACCCCCGGCACGGTGACCGACGCGGCCCTGCTGGAAGAGCGCCGTGACAACCTACTGCTGGCCATCGCCGCCGGCGCGCACGGCGCCTACGGCCTGGCCTGGGTGGACCTCGCCAGCGGCCGCTTCCTGCTCAGCGAAGTGCCCAACGCCGAGGCATTGGCGGCGGAACTCGCGCGCCTGCAGCCGGCCGAGACGCTGGTGGACGAGAGCGTGGCCTGGCCCAAGCTGGTGGCCGCCCTGCCCGGCCTGCGCAAGCGCCCGCCATGGCATTTCGACGGCGACGCCGCGCGGCGCGAGCTCAACCGCTTCTTCGGCACGCGCGACCTCTCCGGCTTCGGCGTGGACAAGCTGCCGCTGGCCATCGCCGCCGCCGGCAGCCTGCTCGGCTACGTGGAGGAGACGCAGAAGAGCGCGCTACCGCACCTCTCCGGCATGGCGGTGGAAAGCGCGAGCGAGACCATCGCGCTGGACGCCGCCACCCGCCGCAACCTGGAACTGGACATGCACCCGAGCGGGCGCACCGAGCACACCCTGCTCGGCGTGCTCGACGAATCGGTGACGCCGATGGGCGCGCGAGCGCTGCGCCGCTGGCTCAACCGCCCGCTGCGCGCGCGCGGGCTGCTGCGCCGGCGCCACCAGGCGCTCGGCACGCTGATCGACGGCCGCCGCTACGAGGGCCTGCGCGAGCTGCTGCGCGGCATCGGCGACCTGGAGCGCATCCTCGCCCGCGTGGCGCTGCGCTCGGCGCGCCCGCGCGACCTCTCCACCCTGCGCGACGGCCTCGCCGCCGCGCCCGCGCTGCGCGGGGCGGTTCCCAGTGCGCTCTTCCCTGAGCGCGAGAATCAAGAAGAGGTCATCCCTGGCCGCACTCATCGAACAGCCTCGCCGCTGCTGCACGAACTCGTGCAGCGCATCGGCGACCACGCCGACACCGCCGCCCTGCTCGCAGCCGCCGTGGTGCCGCAGCCGCCGGTCCTCCAGCGCGACGGCGGCGTGATCGCCGACGGCTACGACGCGGAGCTGGACGAACTGCGCCGCCTCTCCACCCACGCCGACCAGTACCTGGTGGAGCTGGAGGAACGCGAGAAGGAAGCCTCCGGCATCCCCACCCTCAAGGTGGGCTACAACCGCGTGCACGGCTACTACATCGAGATCAGCAAGGCGCAGTCGGACAAGGCGCCCACGCACTACACGCGCCGCCAGACCACCAAGAACGCCGAGCGCTACATCACCGAGGAGCTGAAGGCCTTCGAAGACAAGGTGCTCTCGGCCAGGGAGCGCTCGCTGATGCGCGAGCGCGCGCTGTACGAGGCGCTGCTCGACACGCTCACCGAGCGGCTGGAGCCGCTGAAATCCGCCGCCGCCGCGATGGCCGAGCTGGACGTGCTGGCGACCCTCGCCGAACGCGCCGAGACGCTGGACTGGAGCGCGCCCGAACTCACCGACGCGCCCGGCATCCTGATCGAGCGCGGCCGCCACCCGGTGGTGGAGAAGGTGCGCGAGGAACCGTTCGAGCCCAACGACCTCAAGCTCGACGACGCGCGCCGCATGCTGGTGATCACCGGCCCGAACATGGGCGGCAAGTCCACCTACATGCGCCAGAACGCACTGATCGTGCTGCTCGCCCACATCGGCAGCTACGTGCCGGCCTCGCGCGCGGCGATCGGCCCCATCGACCGCGTGTTCACCCGCATCGGCGCGGGCGACGACCTCTCGCGCGGCCAGTCCACCTTCATGGTGGAGATGAGCGAGACGGCCAACATCCTGCACAACGCCACCGAGCACAGCCTGGTGCTGATGGACGAAGTGGGCCGCGGCACCAGCACCTACGACGGCCTCGCCCTCGCCCGCGCCGCCGCCGTGCACCTGGCCGCGCGCAGCCGCGCCTTCACCCTGTTCGCCACCCACTACTTCGAGCTGACGGAGCTTGCCGGCGAATATGCGGGCATCGCCAACGTGCACCTGGACGCCGTCGAATACGGCGAGCAACTGGTCTTCATGCATGCGGTGAAGGAAGGCCCCGCCAACCGCAGCTTCGGCCTGCAGGTGGCCGCGCTGGCCGGCCTGCCCAAGCCGGTGCTGGCCGACGCGCGGCGCACGCTGGCGGAACTGGAGCGCGGCATGCACGCCCAGGTCGCGCGGGCCGAGGCCGCGCCCGCCTCGCCGCAACTGGGCCTGTTCGCGCCGCCGGCGCCGTCGGCGGTGGAGAGCGCGCTGGAAGGCATCGACCCGGATGCGCTGTCGCCGCGCGAGGCGCTGGAGGCGTTGTACCGGTTGAAGGGGCTGGCATAGGCGTTGGAACGGGCTCGCGCGCGTCCGCAACCCGCGCGGGCCGACCGATAGTCGCCCCTTCATCCGATAGCTGCTCCTGCCCAGCGAAAAGCCGTACCCCTTCGCCTACGCCGCCGCCAACACCCGCTGCAACAGCGGCCACGCATCGCGCCGCTCGATCATGCTCACCGTGAAGCGCAGCATGGTCGACGGCGACTGGCTGGGCGAGAACAGGCTGCCGGGCGCGAGCAGCAGGCCCTGTTCGGCGGCGATACGGCTCACCGTCTCGGCATCGCGCCCGCAGTCGGCCCACACGAAGATGCCGGCATACGGCAGGTGCGGAATGCGCAGGCCCAGCCGCTGCAGCCCCTTGATGCAGCGCTGGCGCGCCTCGTCCACGCGCTGGCGCACGCGCGCCACGTGGCGCAGGTAGTGGCCGTCCTGCAGCAGCTTGTGCAGCACCCGCTCGCTCAGCTCGACGGTGGTGAGGCCGGTGAGCAGTTTCAGGTCGGTGAGGCGCCGGACCAGTTCGGGCCGCGCGGCGAGGTAGCCCACGCGCAGGCTGGCCGCCAGCGTCTTGGCGTAGCCGCCCACCAGCACCACGCGGTTCAGGCGGTCGAGCGTGGCCAGGCGGATCGCGCCGCCCGGGTGCAGGTCGGCATAGGTTTCGTCCTCCACCACCAGAAAGTCGTGGCGCTCGGCGATGCGCAGCACGTCGTAGGCTGCCGCCGCGCTCAAGGTGTGGCCGGTGGGGTTGTGCACCACGCTGTTGACCAGGAACAGCTTGGGCCGGTGCTGCGCGGCCAACTGCTCCAGCTTCGCGATGTCCGGCCCCTCCGGCCCGCGCGGCACGCCCAGCACGCGCACGCCGAAGGCGGCGAGGCGGCCGAAGATCAGGTACCAGGCCGGGTCCTCCACCAGCACCGTGTCGCCGGGCTCCACCAGCAGCCGCAGCAGCAGGTCCAGCCCATGCGTGACGCCGCTGGTGATCAGCAGGTTCTGCTCCGGGTCCGCCGCGATGCCTTCGGCCAGCAGCACCTGCGCCAACTGCTCGCGCAGCGCCGGGTAACCCTGCGGATGGCCATAGCCGAGAAACGACTCGCCGGCGCTGCGCCCCACCGCGCGCACCGCACCGGCCACCAGGTCCGGGTCCAGCCACGCCGCCGGCAGCAGGCCGGTGGCGCCCGAGGTGCCCGGCGTGGCGTCGTCGCGAAACATGCTGCGCAACAGCCAGGCGATGTCCACCTGCTCCGGCGAGGTCAGCCGCTCGGGCGTGGGCTGCGCGCCGCCCAGCCGCACGCGCCGCGCCTTGACGAAGAAACCCGCGCCGTGGCGCGGCTGCACCAGCCCGCGCGCCGCCAGCCGCTCGTAGGCCTCGACCACGGTGAAGCGGCTGACGCCGGCCTGCTGCGCCATCTGCCGCACCGACGGCAGCCGGCTGCCCGCCCGCAACGCCTGTTGCTCGATCCGCCGCGAGAGTTCGTCCACCAGTTGCTCGACCAGCCCGTGCGCGCCGCCGCGCACCGGGCGCCAGGGAGTGGAACCGGCGTCGCCCTCGTGCCGCCCGGCCGCCGCGGTGGCGCCATCTGTCGATGGCCCGGCATCTGCTGTCATGGTGATTCACCCGGATCAGTTTGGAAGTGACCGGACAAAGTGTACCGGTACTGTATCGGCCCCGCATCGTAGCCTGCTCGCCGTCCCCATCCGCCCGCGGCTGCCGCGTGGCCGCGCACGGGGCATACCACCGAAACGGAACACGCCGATGCAAGACGCCCTCTCGCCCATCATCCTGTCCTGGCCTGCCTGGCTCGGCCCGCTGGCCATGTTCGCCCTGGCCAGTTCGATCACGCCCGGCCCCAACAACACCATGCTGGCCGCCTCGGGCCTCAACTACGGCTTCCGCCGCACGGTGCCGCACATGCTCGGCGTTTCCGCCGGCTTCTCGCTGATGATCGTGCTGGTGGGGCTGGGGCTGGGCGGCCTGTTCGCGCGCTGGCCGTGGCTGTACACGCTGCTCAAGTACGCCGGCGCGCTGTACCTGCTGTACCTGGCCTGGAAGATCGCCCGCGCCGGCGCGCCCGCCACGGGCACCTCGAAGGAGCGGCCGATCGGCCTGCTGCAGGCGATGGCCTTCCAGTGGGTGAATCCCAAGGCCTGGGTGATGGTGATCGGCGTGGTGGCGACCTACACGCCACGCCAGGGCTTCTTCGCCAACCTGCTGCTGGCCGCGCTGCTGTGCGCGTTCGTCAACCTGCCGAGCGTCGGCATCTGGGCCGGCTTCGGCAGCGTCATGCGCCGCTGGCTGCACGACGCGCGCGTGCTGCGCGGCTTCAACCTCGGCATGGCGCTGTTGCTGGTGCTGTCGCTCTATCCGCTGGTGGGCGAGTGGGTGCCGCTGAGCCGGTGACGCCGCGATCGCGGGCGCCGCGCGAGGACGCGGCACCCGCGACCGACGTGCGCTACGCCGGCGCAGCGACGCCGCTCACGCCGCTTCCGGCAAACGCTGCGGGAACGGCTCGCGCCACGCCGGCAGTTCCATCAGCCGCTCGTGCCAGCGCGCGATGTGGGTGAACCCCTGCACCGGCAGGTGCGCCTCCTTCGCCCACGGCAGCAGGGTGCCGGCGCCGAAATCGGCGATGCTCAGGCGGTCGCCCACGAGGTAGGGATGCCTGGCCAGGTGGACGTCGAGCACCGTGGCGAAGCGCTTGTAGAACTTGGTGGCCTCCTCCACGGCCGCCGGGTTCGGCTCGCCAAGGTTCAGGTGTGGCTTCACATGGTTCTCGAAATAGAGCGTGCCGCCGTGGCGCGAGAAATGCGCGATGTCCCACGACAGCCAGCGCAGCACCTCGACCTGCCGGGTGGGCTCGACGGGCCACAGGTCGGAGCCGGCCTGCACGGCGAGGTGCGCCATGATGGCGGTGCTCTCCCACAGCTTCAGGTCCCCGTCGACCAGCAGCGGCACCTTGCCGTTGGGATTGTCGGCCAGGAACTCGGGCTTGAACTGCTCGCCCTTGCCCAGGTCCACCCGGACGTACTCCACCGGCGAACCGAGGTATTTGGCCACCGCGCAGGTCTTGCGCGGGTTCATCGTCTCTGCGTAGTAGAGCTTCATGCCGTGCCTCCAAAGCGTGGGGTGGAAAGGCCGCCGCGGCCATCGGCAGCGGTGCGGCGGACAGTCTGGCGCCCCACACCATATGTTCAAGAACATATTCATCCGCGGCGCTAGGCTTGGGACTCGCCCCGCGGAGCCCACGCCATGCCCTACACCGTCGAGCACAAGCGGAAGACGCGCGAGCGCATCGTCGAATGCGCCCGCGAGCTGTTCAACCGGAAGGGTTTCGTCGAGGTGTCCATCGACGAGATCATGGCCCGCGCCGGCCTCACCCGCGGCGGCTTCTACAACCACTTCAAAGCCAAGGAGGACCTGTTCTTCGAGGCCATCGAGGCCTACCTCGATTTCGACCCGGGCGCGCGCTGGGACGGCGTGCCCTTCACCGCCTGCGCCAGCGGCAAGACCCACGCCCGCGAGATGGTCAACGCCTACCTGTCGCGGGCGCACCTGGACGACCTGGACGCGCATTGCCCGATGATCGCCCTGCCCTCCGACGTGGCCAGGGCGGGCCCGCGCGTCAAGGAGGCCTACCGCCATCTGCTGGAACGCATGGCCGGCATCCTCGCCGCTGGCCTGGCGGAGTCCGACCCCGAACAGGAGCGCCGGCGCGGCCTCGCCCTCGCCGCGCTGTGCGTGGGCGGCATGGTGCTGGCGCGCACTTTCGAGGATCAGGGCTTCAGGGAAGAAATCCGCGAGGCGGTGCGCAGCACGGCGCTGGAGATGGTCGGCTGAGGCGGCGCGTGCGGGGTGCGGGGTGCGG
>NZ_LFQR01000135.1 GCF_001182895.1 Frateuria defendens
ACCGCCACCAGCGGCATCGCTTCGCTGTCCTCGGGGCTCAGCACCACCGACAGCCATGTGGCGACACTGTCGACGGGCCTCAGCGTCACCAACCACAACGTGGCGGCGCTCTCCACCACGGTGGTGCAGATCGCGGCCATGGTGAACGGCCAGAAGGGTGTCTGCACCGTCAGCAACGGCGCCATGCAGTGCTCGGTGGACGGCTACCAGCCCGCCTCGGCCCAGGGCCAGGGGGCGATCGCCACCGGCATCGCGGCCACCGCCGATGGCGCCGGCGCGGTGGCGCAGGGCGAGCATGCGCGCGCGACGGCGGCCGGCGCCGTGGCCATCGGCCAGGGCGCGCAGGCGAACGGCTCGCCCACCGTGGCGGTGGGCAACAACGCCGCCGCCAACGGCCACCGCAGCGTCGCCCTCGGCGCCGACAGCGTGGCCAACGGCGCCAACAGCGTGGCGCTGGGCGCCGGCTCGGTGGCCAGCGCCGACAACACGGTGTCGGTGGGCGCGCCGGGAAACGAGCGGCGCATCACCAACGTCGCGCCGGGCGCCAACTGGACCGACGCGGTGAACGTGGGCCAGTTGAATGGCGTCTCCCGCCGGGTCACGCAGGTGACCCAGGGCGCCTACTCGGGCCTGGCCATGAGCGCGGCGATGCTGGGCATCCCGCCGGTGGACGACGGCAAGCGCTTCAACGTCGGCGCGGGCGTCGGCAGCTACGCCGGTTATTCGGCCATGGCGGTCGGCATGGGCGCGCGCTTCAACGGCGGCACGGTGATGAAGATGGGCGTGAGCACGACCTCGGGCAGCGGCAACCATGTTCTCGTCAGCGTGGGCGTGGGCCACTCGTGGTGATCGTCGCCGTGCCGGCGCCAGCCCCCTGAAGGGAACGTCCCCTGCGATGAAACCTAAAATCCATGTCGGCATCTCCCTTTTCTCCCGTGCCGGCACCCACGCCTGGTCGAGCGGCATCAACCAGAACATCGCCTTCCTGGTGATCCTGCTGAGGCAGATCGAATGGGTCGGCAAGGTCTACCTGCTCAATGGCGGCGACCTGGACGTACTGCCGCCGGACCTTGATTTCGACGCGCTGGACGTGCCCCTGGTCTGGCCGCACGAAGTCACCCACGAGGTGGACCTGGTGATCGAGATGGGCGCGCAGCTGCCGCTCGAATGGCTGCGGCACGTGCGGGCGCTTGGCGCCAGGATCGTGTCGTTCTTCGCCGGCCACGTGTACGCGGACCTCGGCGAATCGACGATCTTCCAGAAGGCGCCCGGGCACCTCTTCAACGGCACGCCCTGGCATGAAATCTGGATCCAGCCGCATCACGCGAAGACCTGCGCGCCCCTGCTCGCCACCGTTTCGCGCGCCCCGGTCCATACCGTCCCGCACCTGTGGTCGCCGTACTTCATCGAACGCAGGGTGCGCGAGGTGGAAGCGCAGGGCATGGCCTTCGGCTACGTTCCCTCGCCAGGCGGGGGCGGGCCCGCGCCGTGGCGCGTGGCGATCTTCGAGCCCAACATCTCGGTGGTAAAAAACTGCTTCACGCCGATGCTGGCCTGCGAGTCGGCCTATCGCCAACGCGGCGTGGCGATCGCGCTGATGATGGTGATGAATACGTTTCACCTCAAAGAGCACCTGACCTTCAACCGCTTCGCGCTCAACCTGAGCCTGACCCGCGACGGCAAGGCGTCCTACGAGCCGCGCCTGGATTTCGTCGAAGGCATGGCGGGGCAGCGCCTGAACGTGGTGGTGTCTCACCAGTGGGAGTGCGGGCTCAACTACCTCTACTACGACGCCTTGTACGGCGGCTATCCGCTGATCCACAACTCCCCTTACCTGGAGGCCGCGAAGATCGGGTTCTACTACCCCGACTTCGACGCCGTGCGCGCGGGCGAGCACCTGGTCGCGCTCCACGGCCGGGAGGAGGGGTACTGGCAGGACTACCGGGAGACGGCGCGGCGCTTCCTGCCGACCGTGAGCCCGGCGGCCGAATCCAACGTGGCCGCCTTCGCGCGCCGCATCGCCGACCTGATGCAGGGAGAGGCCGCGGCATGCCGATGAAACGCGAATGGACGCCGGACCGGACGATGCACGTCGGCGTCACCCTCCACCTGCGCAGCGGCCACCAGTCGATCTGGGAGAACGGCATCTTCCAGAACTGCTATTTCCTGGCGCAGCTGCTGCGCCAGAGCCCCCTCGTCGGCCACGTGGTCATCGTGTGCGGCGGCGAGGGCCGCGTTCCCCACGAGTCGATGATGCTGTCCGACGCCGGCATCGCGTTCATCGGCGTCGAGGAGGCCCACGCCACGCTGGACGTGGTGATCGAAATGAGCGCCCAGCTCGAGGACGACTGGGCCCGCTCGTTCCGCGCCGCGGGCGGGCGCTATGTGTGGATGCGGGTGGGCAACGACTTCGTCATCGACATCGAGCGGGCGATCTTCGGCAAGCCGCACGCGGGGCTGGCGAGCGACAAGCCCTACGATGCGGTGTGGACGATCCCCGAGTACGCCCGCAGCTGCCACGACTACTTCGCCATCATGGCGCGCGCGCCGGTGCGGATCGTGCCCCATCTGTGGACGCCCTACTTCCTCGACCGCAGCATCGCCGCGCTGCCGGCGGACCTGCGCTGGGGCTACCGGGCGGGACGCGCGCGCTGGCGCGTATGCGCGTTCGAGCCCAACGTGTGCATGGTCAAGACCTCGATCGTCCCGATGCTGGCCTGCGAGGAGGCCTACCGGGCGGCCCCCGCCATGTTCGAGGCCGTGCGCCTCTGCAACACGCTGCAGGTGAAGGAACACGCCAAGTTCGTGCACTTCGCCCGCAGCCTGGACATCGTGAGCCACGGCGTGGCGAGCTTCGAGGGGCGCTACCCGCTGGCCGAGTTCATGGCCGCCCATGGCGACTGCGTGGTGTCCCACCATTGGGAGAACGGGCAGAACTACCTGTATTACGAGGCGCTGTACGGCGGCTACCCGCTCGTGCACAACTCCGAGTTCATCCGCCCCTGCGGTTATTTCTATCCGGACTTCGACTGCGCCGAGGGCGGCCGCGTGCTGCGCGAAGCGTTCGGGCGCCACGACCGGGAGCTCGACGCCTACCGCACCCGCGCCCGGCAGTTCCTGGAGACGCTGGACGTGATGCACCCCGCCAACATCAACGCCTACACCCGCGAGCTGCTGCGGCTCTATGAGCGGCTTTGACGTCAGCGGGCCCGCGGAAGGAAGCCCGCCTGGCCGGGCTCAGGGCCGGTGGCTCCCTTCCCTGTCTGCAGGGTCTATTAGCGTTGAATCTCAGCGATGGCCTGTGCACGTGGCAAAGGCTGTCGATGCAGCGACGTGAAACCCCTCTCCCGTCGGGAGAGGGGTTTGGGGTGAGGGTTCGGGCGGAGCGAGGGGCTGTGCTCCGGCCGCACCCTCTATCCGCCTGCCGGCACCTTCTCCCGAGGGGAGAAGGTGCCGGCTTGGGGAAGTGAGGCCATGGCAAGGCGCTCGCAAAGACCCGCTGAGATTCAACGCTAATCAGGTATGCCGGAAAGGGTTGGGGAGTTAGGCCACGCCGATGTCGAGAGTCCGGGCAAGCCGCAGCGCCTGTTCGCGATCGCCTCGCCAAACGGCCTTGAAATCGTGCGGGAGCGCGCCTCGCGCGCGACAAACCCTCGCAGCGTCGCCGCCGTCACGCCCGGTCGCGCGCAAGCGCGCTCCTGCAAGGCCGGCGAGTCGGCGGCAAGATCGTGGTCAGCGCTCAGATCCAGACCACGAACAGCACCACCAGCAGCACCGCCAGGTACTTGAGCGCGTAGTAGGCGCGCTTGTTGCGCTTGCGGAATTCCTTCGAGCGCAGGCGCAGCGCGTAGAAGCGGCCGAACAGGCGGTTGATGCCGCCGGTCTTGTCGCCCTCCCTGTTGGGCGAGGCGCCGGCGGCGAGCAGGCGGCGGGCCACGAAATGGTTGAAGCGCTGCGCCCAGCGGTATTTCAGCGGGCGCTCCACGTCGCAGAACAGGATCACCCGGTCGTGCGCGGTCTGGTTCTTGGCGAAGTGGATGTAGGTCTCGTCGAACATGGTCCACTCGCCGTCGCGCCAGCTGTAGTGCTGGCCGTCGACGTTGATGAAGCAGCCGTCGTCGTTGGGCGTCTCCAGCCCCAGGTGCAGGCGCAGCGAGCCGGCGTAGGGGTCGCGATGGCGGCGCAGATCGCTGCCGGGCGGCAGTTCCGCGAACATCGCCGCCTTGACCGAGGGGATGGCGCGCAGCAGCTCGGTGGTGACCGGGCACAGCTCGGCGGCGGAAGGGTGCGCCTCGTCGTACCACTTGAGGTAGAAGCGCTTCCAGCCGCGGCGGAAGAAGGAGTTGAAGCCGGCATCGTTATAGCCGTCGGCGGCCTTGATCTGCTGCTGCGCGCGCAGCTTCAGCGCCTCCTCGCGGATCTCCCGCCAGCGCGCGCGCAGCGGCTCCAGCTCGGGAAAGTGCCGCTCCGGCACGGCAATGAACGGCGTGGTGGGCACGCGCGAGAAGGCGTACATCAGCACGTTGAGCGGGGCCATGAAAGTGGAATGGTCCAACAACTGGCGGCCGAACTTGTGCCGCACCCTGCCCCGCCGGTGCACGTACAGCACCGAGGCCAGGAACAAGGCGACGATTAACCATTTGACGATCACAACGGGCCTGCTTCGTATCCAAAGCCCCCTCCCGTGCGGCACATTCTCGCATGCCGGCACGGGCCGCGGCCACGCGCAAGGTCTTGCGCGCCGCCGCGCCGCCAGATGACACCGGCCCGGCCGATCTGCGACCATCGGTCGTTTGTCGGGCGTTGCCGCCCTCCACCGCCGGGTCGGGAGCCCGGTGCTTTCCACGGGAGCGCAAGCATGTCCAACGATAGTGCGATCCGCCGCGAAGTCGGCCCTTTCGCCTTGATGCTGACGGGCCTCGGCTCGATCATCGGCTCGGGCTGGCTGTTCGGCGCCTGGCGCGCCGCCGGCCTGGCGGGTCCCGGCGCGGTCTGGGCCTGGGTGATCGGCGCGGCCATCATCCTCACCATCGCGCTGACCTACGCGGAGCTGGGCGCCATGTTCCCCGAGTCCGGCGGCATGGTGCGCTACAGCCACTACTCGCACGGCTCGCTGGTGGGCTTCATCGGCGCGTGGGCCAACTGGATCGCGATCGTCTCGGTGATCCCGGTGGAGGCCGAGGCCTCGGTGCAGTACATGGCCTCGTGGCCGTGGGAGTGGGCGCAGGGCCTCTACATGCACATGCCCGACGGGCATGGCGAGCTCACCGCGCCGGGCATCGCCATCGCCGCGGTGCTGGTGATCGTGTACTTCCTGCTCAACTTCTGGAGCGTGAAGCTGTTCGCGCACTCCAACACGGCCATCACCGTGTTCAAGCTGGTGGTGCCGGCCGCCACCGGCCTCGCGCTGATCGCCAGCGGCTTCCACAGCGAGAACTTCGCGGTGGGCATCCACGGCGACAGCCACTCGATCGACATGGCCGCGGTGCTCACGGCCGTGGCCACCGCCGGCATCGTGTTCAGCTTCAACGGCTTCCAGAGCCCGGTGAACCTGGCCGGCGAGGCGCACAACCCGGGCAAGAGCATCCCCTTCGCGGTGCTCGGCTCGATCCTGCTCGCCACCGTGGTCTACGTGATCCTGCAGGTGGCCTACCTGGGCGCGGTGCCGCCGGCGCTGCTGGCCAAGGCCGGCTGGCACGGCATCGACTTCCGCTCGCCGTTCGCCGAGCTGGCCATCCTGGTCAACCTCAACTGGCTGGCGATGCTGCTCTACGTGGACGCCTTCATCAGCCCCAGCGGCACCGGCATCACCTACACCGCCACCACCGCGCGCATGCTCTACGGCATGGAGCGCAACGGCACCATGCCCAAGCTGCTCGGCCGCGTGCACCCGAAGTGGGGCGTGCCGCGCCCGGCGATGTGGGTCAACCTGGTGGTGTCCTACCTGTTCCTGTTCTTCTTCCGCGGCTGGGGCACGCTGGCAGCGGTGATCTCGGTGGCCACCATCATCTCCTACCTCACCGGCCCGGTGAGCGCGATGACCCTGCGCCGCACCGCGCCGGACCTGCACCGCCCGCTGCGCCTGGCCGGCCTGCCGGTGCTCTCGGCGCTGGCCTTCGTGTTCGCCACGGAGCTCTTGTACTGGGCGCGCTGGCCGCTCACCGGCGAGATCATCCTGCTGATCGTGGTGGCGCTGCCGGTGTACTTCTACTACCAGGCCCGCGCCGGCTGGCACGACTTCGGCCGCCAGCTCAAGGGCGCCTGGTGGATGATCGTCTACCTGCCTGCCATCGCCCTGGTCTCCTGGGCCGGCAGCCCCACCTTCGGCGGCCACGGCTACCTGCCCTACGGCGCCGACCTGGCGGTGGTGGCGGTGGTCGGCGTGGTGTTCTACCTGTGGGGCGTGAGGTCCGGCTGGCGCACGCCGTCGGTGGAGGCCGCGCAGCTGGAGGCCCAGCTGATCGCCCCGAACGCGCCGCTGGTGCCGCCGGACGAGGCGACGGCGGAGCGCATCACAGAGCGGTAAGAGCCCGTTCACCGTCTTGCCGCCAAGGGCGGTTCTGTAGGAGCGCGCCTTGCGCGCGACAAGCCTGCGCAGCGGCGGCGGCATGGCGCCCCGGTCGCGCGCAAGGCGCGCTCCTACCATGAGAAAACGCGCGGCCGAAGCCGCGCGTTCTTATTCCGGCGACGGCGCGCAGTGCACCATGCAGTGAAGTGCGGCCGCGCGGGCTCAATCCTCGCCGATGTCCTCGTTCCACACCTCGCTGTGGCCGGCGATCCAGTCGCCCAGCAGGTGGATGCACGCCTCGCTGGCGAGGTCGACCACCTTGACGCCGTGCTCGCGCAGCCAGTCCAGGCCGCCGGGGAAGTTCACCGACTCGCCCACCACCACGGTGCCGATGTTGAACTGGCGCACCAGCCCGCTGCAGTACCAGCACGGCGCCAGCGTGGTGACCATGATGGTGTCACGGTAGCGGCGCTGGCGGCCGGCCTTGCGGAAGGCGTCGGTTTCGCCGTGCACGGAGGGGTCGCCCTCCTGCACGCGGCGGTTGTGACCGCGGCCGAGCAGCTGGCCGTCGTTGCGGTAGAGCGCCGCGCCGATCGGGATGCCGCCCTCGGCCAGCCCCTGGCGGGCTTCGGCGATGGCGGTGTCGAGCATGGCGCGGTAGTCGGGGGTGGCGATCATCATCGGTTCGTCCTGCCTGTTCGTGCAGCGAGGGTGCCCGCCAATCTGCCGGGCGGCGGCGCGGGTGTCGAGCCTCGGTGGAGAAGCCGCGAACGCGAGCACGGTGTTGTCGAAAGCGCGCCGGCCCGTTCGTCGTGGCTGCATGGACCCGCCGTGGGCATGCGCCCCGCCGTGCTTCCTGGCCTGCCCCACCATCGAGGACCCGCCATGCCCATCGCCGCCCGCCCCGCCTTCCGCCGCCTCGCCCTGGCCGCCCTGCTGTCACTCGCCGGCGGCGCCGCGTCGGCCGCCACGGCGACCTACGACATCGACCCCGACCACACCTACCCCAGCTTCGAGGCGGACCATCTCGGCGGCCTCTCGGTGTGGCGCGGCAAGTTCAACCACACCACCGGCACGGTCACCCTGGACAAGGCCGCCGGCACCGGCACGGTGAAGGTGGTGGTGGACATGCGCAGCGCCGACTTCGGCCAGGAGGCGCTCAACCAGGGCGCCCAGGGCAAGGAACTGTTCGAGTCGGACAAGTACCCCACCGCCACCTACACCGGCCGGCTCGGCGGCTTCGTGGACGGCAAGCCCACCGAGGTGGTCGGCCAGCTCAGTCTGCACGGCGCCACCCATTCGCTGACGCTGAAGATCGACAGCTTCAAGTGCATGCCGCACCCGATGCTCAAGCGCGAAGTGTGCGGCGCGGACGCGCTGGCCACGTTCAAGCGCGACGACTACGGCATGACCGCCGGCAAGGACTACGGCTTCCGGATGGACGTGACGCTGCGCATCCAGGTCGAGGCGATCCAGCAGGCGGCGCCCGGCCACGCCGATCGCGCCAGCGGGTCGACGCGCTAGGCCGCGGCATCGCCCTGCCCGGCTTGCAGGTGAGGATGGGGAAATGGGGAACGCTAGCCTCGCGGCAAGGCTTCACCCCTTCCGGCCCTGCAGGCTAAGGAGAGGAGTTACCCAGCCTCGACAAGGTTTTCGAAGAGGGCCGTCAGCCCAGCGCCAGCACGTCGCCCAGCAGCGCCTGCGCCGTCACCTCCGGCCCCGCGCCCGGCCCCTGGATCACCAGCGGCTGGCTGTTGTAGCGGGTGGTGGTGAGGGCGAACTGGTTGTCGGTGCCGTACAGGCGCGTGGCCGGGTGCGAGGCGGGCACCTCGACCAGCCCCACGCGGGCGTGGCCGCGCTGGTTGAGGCGGGCGAGGAAGCGCAGCGCGCCGCCGCGGGCCTTGGCCTGCGCATGGCGCGCGGCCAGCGGGGCGTCCAGCTCCTCCAGGCGGGCGAGGAAGGTCTCGGTGTCCACCGCGCGCAGCGCCTCGGGCACCAGGCTTTCCACTTCCACCTCTTCCGGGCGCAGCGCGAAGCCGGCGCAGCGGGCGAGGATCAGGAGCTTGCGCGCCACGTCCTCGCCGGAGAGGTCCGCGCGCGGGTCCGGCTCGGTGTAGCCCAGCGCGCGCGCCTCGCGCAGCAGGGCGGAGAACGGGCGGCTGCCGTCGTACTGGTTGAACAGGTAGGACAGCGAGCCGGAGAACACGCCCTCCAGCGTGAGCAGCGCGTCGCCGCACTGGCGCAGGCGGCGCACGGTGGCGATCACCGGCAGGCCCGCGCCCACGGTGGCGGAGTCGCCGTAGGTGCAGCCGCTGGCGAGCGCGAGCTGCAGCGCGCGCCAGTCCGGCAGCGCGCCGCCGGCCAGCGACTTGTTGGCGGTGACCACGTGGTAGCCGCGCGAGAGCCACTCGGCATGGTGCGCGGCCAGCGCGGCCGAGGCGGTGGCGTCCACGATCACCTTGACCGCCGCCCCGCTCTGCGCCAGCGCGCCGAGCAGGGTCTCGTCGTTGCGCGGCTCGCCGTGGGTCTTGAGCTTCTCGCGCAGGGCGCGGTCGGCGAGCTGGGCCGGGTCGAGCTGCTGGCGGCGCGAATTGGCCGCCGCCACCAGCTTCAACGAGGACGCGGCGGGCGTGTTGAGCAGCTTGAGGAAGGCGCCGCCCACCACACCGGTGCCGAGCAGTGCGAGCGCGACGCCGTGCGCGGCAGGCGCCGGCGCGGCGACGGGCGCACAGTCGGCCTCCACCGCGCTCATGCGCTCACCCGGCGTTTGCCCGCGTCGGCCACCGACTCGGCGCGCACCAGGGCGGCGTCGAGGTCGCGCAGCAGGTCGTCGCCGTCCTCGATGCCCACCGAGAGGCGCAGCAGGGTGTCGGCGATGCCGGCGGCGTGGCGCGCCTCCGGGGCCATCGCGGCATGGGTCATGGAGGCCGGGTGGGCGATCAGGCTTTCCACGCCGCCCAACGACTCGGCCAGCGAGAAATAGTCCAGGCCGTTCACGAAGGCCTCGATCTGCGGCACCTCGCCCACCAGCTCGAAGCTGAGCATGGCGCCGAAGCCCTGCTGCTGGCGCGCCGCCAGCGCGTGGCCGGCGTGGTCGGCGAGGCCGGGCCAGTAGACCTTGCGCACGGCCGCGTGGCCGGCCAGGCGCTCGGCGATGCGCGCGGCGTTCTCCTGGTGCTGGCGCAGGCGCACGCCCAGGGTGCGCAGGCCGCGCAGGGTCAGGTAGCTGTCGAACGGCGCGCCGGTGAGGCCGTTGCAGTTGCCCCACCACTTGAGCTGCTCGGCCACCGCCGGGTCACGCGCCACCACGGCGCCGCCCACCACGTCGCTGTGGCCGTTGATGTACTTGGTGGTGGAGTGCACCACCACGTCGGCGCCTAGCGCCAGCGGCTGCTGCAGGGCCGGCGAGAGGAAGGTGTTGTCCACCACCACCAGCGCGCCCACCGCGTGCGCGGCCTGCGCCACGTGGCGGATGTCGGTGATGCGCAGCAGCGGGTTGGAGGGCGTCTCCACCCACACCAGCGCGGGCTTGTCGGCGAGGCCGGCGGCCAGCGCGGCCGGGTCGGTGAGGTCGGCGAAGCTGAGCTTGAAGCGGCCCTTCCTGGCCCAGGCGTCGAGCAGGCGCCAGGTGCCGCCGTAGCAGTCGTGCGCGGCGAGCACGGTGGCGCCGGCCGGCACCAGCTCGAGCGCCAGCGCCACCGCGGCCATGCCGCTGGCGGTCACCACCGCGCCGGCGCCCTGCTCCAGCTCCGCCAGCGCGTTGCCGAGCAGGTCGCGGGTGGGGTTGCCGCTGCGCGAGTAGTCGTAGGGGCGCTTGCCGCCCAGGCCTTCGAAGGCGTAGTTGGTGGACAGGTGCAGCGGCGGCACCACGGCGCCGTGCTGGCTGTCCGATTCGATGCCGGCGCGCACCGCGCGGGTACAGGGGGCCGAGTCGCTCATGGGGTGGAACTCCGTCAATGCTCGAAGGGGGAATGGGTTCAGGCCAGGGCGGCGCGCAGCAGCGGCGCCAGCTTCCGGGTTTCCTTGAGGAAGGCGTCGTGGCCGTAGGGCGAATCGACCACCTCCAGCGTGGCCACACCGCGCAGGCGGCGCTGCAGTTCGCACAGGTCCGCCAGCGGCACCAGGCGATCGGAGGGGAAGCCGATCAGGGTGGCCGGCACGGCCACCTGCTCGGGCGCCACGTCGTGCAGGTCGATGGATTCGGACAAGGCCAGGAAGCGCTCGGCGTCGAAGCGTTCGACGAAGCGCTTGCCGGCGTGGTCGAGGTAGTCCTCCACCGGGAAGCGGAAGCGGCCGTCGCGCAGTTCGGGGGCGTGCTCGAAGCGGCGGGCGAATTCCTCGCTGCCGCGGTAGGTGGTCATGGCCAGCTGGCGGGCGAGCGCCAGCGCCTCGTCCACGTTGCCGCTCTGCTGGCCCAGCCGCACGATCGAGCGCTGCACGCTGCGCTGCGCGGTGGCCAGCGGGTGCGGGCGGTGCGCGCCGGCCAGCAGCACCAGGCGGTCCACCGCCTGCGGGTGGCGCGCGGCGAAGGCCAGCGCCACCATCGCGCCGTAGGAGGAGCCGATGAAGGCGTGCGCGCGGCCGATGCCGAGTTCTTCGAGCAGGGCGGCCAGCGCGTCGGCCTGATCCTCGCTGGACACCGCGCCGACGCCGAGGCTTTCCGGCGCGAGCCAGTCGATCGACAGCACGCGGCAACACTCCAGGTCGATCGCGCGGCCCGCGCCCACCAGCTCCTGCCACCAGCCCGCCGGCTCGCCCTCTTCCAGCGACACCACGTCGCGGCAGGCCGAGATGCCGCCCTGCACGATCACCGTGGGCGCGTCCGGCGCGCCGCACCACAGGTAGCCCACCTCCGCCACCACCGGGCCCGTGCCGTAGCGCGGACGCAGGGCCACGCGCCGGCTGCCGCGCTGCATCGCCATGCCGCCGCGACGGCCGAACGCGCGCGAGCGCAGCGACACCACGGTGGCGGAAGCGGTAGCGGGAAGGGGCAGCGGCTGCGGGGTCATGCTCTGGTCTCCGTTGGCATCGCCCGCGGAGCACCGTGAAAAGGCCGCCATCCTCGCGGCGACGACATCGCGGCGGGAATTGCGCCCATCTCTCGGCAGGCGCCTCGCGCCCTCCGCAGGATTTGGCACCGTGGCGGGAAGGCTCCCGCTGGTTGCCCCGGCATCAAAGGGCCCATCCCTCCGCCGGTCTCGATGAACGGGGCCAACTTTAGGGGGCGTTCGCAGGCATGTCAACAGACGTCTAAACGTCTACACATCCATTTTGACGCGGGGCGCCCGCGCCCGGGGCGCCGGCCCGCATGAAGCCTGCTCCGGGCTTGCCGCGCCCCGCTCCGCCCCTGCCCTAACCGGCCGCGCCGCGGAAGGAGTACCCTTTGTCGATTTCCCCGCCCGCCGTCCATCCATGACCTCCGATCCGCTGCCCGATTCGTCCGTCCTGCACGCCCGGCTGCAGCGCGACGGCTTCGCCTTCGCCGAAGGCGCCGCCATGCGCGAGCTGCTGCGCCCCGGCGCGCTGGCCGATTGGGACGCCTTCGCCGCCAGCTGGAACGAGCTGGCGCCGGACATCTACCTCGCCGCGCTCGGCCGCCACCGCCGCCGGCGCTACGCGGTGTTCTCGGCCGGGGACGGCGAGCTGCGCCGCGCGCCGCACCAGCCGCACTACCAGAGCCTCTCCTACAACCAGCTGCAGGGCGACATCGAGCGCTGGTTCGAGCCGATCCGGCCGGCGGTGGCGGACGGGGCCAGCCTGCGCCGCATCCTCGCCTTCAGCCGCGAGTTCTTCGGCACGCTGTCGCCCCAGGTGCGGCGCTGGCACATCGAGGTGCACCAGTTCCGCATCGAGGCGCGCCCCGACGAGGCCGGCGAGCCCACCCCCGAGGGCGTGCACCGCGACGGCGTGGACTACGTGCTGGTGCTGCTGGTCGACCGCCACAACATCGAGCGCGGCACCACCACCATCCACGCCGCCGACGGCACCGAGCTGGGCAGCTTCACCCTGGCCCGGCCGCTGGACGCGGCCCTGGTGGACGACGCCCGCGTGTTCCACGGCGTGACCGCGGTGACGCCGAAGGATCCGACCCAGCCGGCGCACCGCGACGTGCTGGTGGTGACCCTGCGGGCGGTCTGAGGCCACCACCCTCCCCTGTATGCAGAGGGGGTGAACCCGTGCCTCGAGGCCATCCCCGCCCGCAAGCAGCGGGCGGCAACGCCGACGGCAAGCATTCGAACAGGCACGGGATAAGCGCCCGCGGCACTCGGCGGCGGCCTGCCACGCCCACCTCTTTGCGGTCGCCACGCCGCCTGCAACACTGTCCTGCCGCGCGCCGCGGCCCGACAGGAAACGCCATGTCCCTCGCCGCGAATGCCGTCGTCGTGCTGGTCGCCCTGCTGCACCTGTGGTTCCTGGTGCTGGAGATGTTCCTGTGGAACACGCCCACCGGCCGCCGCGCCTTTGGCCTCGACCCGGCCTTCGCCGCGCAGTCGAAGGTGCTGGCCGCCAACCAAGGCCTCTACAACGGCTTCCTCGCCGCCGGGCTGCTGTGGGGCCTATGGCTGGGCGGGGACGGCCGCCCCGTGAAGCTGTTCTTCCTTGGCTGCGTGCTGGTGGCCGGCCTTTTCGGCGGCTTCACCGCCAGCCGGAAGATCCTGGCGCTCCAGGCCGCGCCGGCGGCGCTGGCGCTGCTGCTCCTGCTAGCCTGAGCGGCCGACCGGAACCCAACGCCTCACCATGACCCAACCCCTGCCCCACCCCCGCGAAGCCGTCGGCCAGCGCTTCGACCCCGCCCTGATGCGGCGCGCCCGCGAGCGCAGCTGGGCCGTGCTGCATGCGATCCGCGAGCGCATGCGGCCGGGCATCGACGAGGCGCAGGCGCGGGCCATGGCGGCGGAGGTGTTCCGCGAGCACGGCGTGGAACGGCTGTGGCATCCGCCGATCGTGCGCATCGGGCCCAACACCACCCGGACCTTCCGCCAGCCGTCCGAGCCCGGCGTGCGGCTGGGCGAGCGGGATATCTACTTCATCGACCTCGGCCTGGTGTTCGACGGCCACGAGGGCGACGTGGGCGACACCTTCGCCGTGGGCGAGGCGCCGGAGCGGCAGGCCTGCGCCGAGGCCGCCCGCGCGCTGTTCGACCAGGTGGCCGCGGCCTGGCGCACGCAGGGCCTGAGCGGCCAGGCGCTGTACGCCTACGCCGGCGAGCGCGCGGCGGCGTTGGGCTGGCGGCTCAACCACGCGATCAAGGGCCACCGCGTGGGCGACTTCCCGCACGCCGTGCACAAGGCCGGCGACCTCGGCACCCTGGCGAGCCGGCCCTCGGACGGGCTGTGGATCCTGGAGATCCAGATCGCCCACCCGACCGAAGCCTTCGGGGCCTTCCACGAGGACTTGCTGGCCGGCCCCGCCGCCCCCATCTGAGACGCTGCGGCCGGCGCGATCGCGCCCGTCCAGCCACCGCTCACGGCCCGATCGGGCCCGCCCAAGGCCACCGGCGAACCGCATAGGAATGCGGCCTGCGCCGGAAAAGCGCGCCTTTGGGCCCGTTCTGCCTTAAACTTGCGCGTTTATCCACACCCGCGCCTCCCGGAATCCAAAGACCATGGCCCGACAGAAGCCCCTCTCGCTCTACCGCAACATCGGCATCATCGCCCACATCGACGCCGGCAAGACCACCACGACCGAGCGCGTGCTGTACTACACCGGCAAGAAGCACCAGATCGTCGACGTGCACGACACGAAGGACGGCAAGGGCTCCACCACCACCGACTACCTGGAGCAGGAGCGCAAGCGCGGCATCACCATCCAGTCGGCGGCCGTGTCGACCGCGTGGAAGGGCTACCAGATCAACGTGATCGACACCCCCGGGCACGTGGACTTCACCATCGAGGTGAACCGCTCGCTGCGCGTGCTGGACGGCGCCGTGGTGGTGTTCGACGGCGTGGCCGGCGTGGAGCCGCAGACCGAGACCAACTGGCGCCTGGCCGACCAGTACAACGTGCCGCGCATGTGCTACGTCAACAAGATGGACCGCATCGGCGCCAACTTTAAGCACTGCGTGGACGGCATCCGCAACCGCCTGGGCGCCAACGCGGTGCTGTGCCAGGTGCCGCTGGGCAGCCACGACGATTTCATCGGCATGGCCGACCTGATCGCAGGCGTGGGCTACATCTGGCAGGGCGACGACAAGGACAGCAAGTGGGAGACCATCCCGCTCGACCAGATCGCCGACCACCCGAAGGTGAAGGCCTTCGGCTCCGCCGCCGACAAGCAGTGGGTGGCCGACCTGGCCGCGCTGCGCGAGGCCAGCGTCGAGAGCGCCGTGGAAGCGGACGACGACGCGATGGAAGCCTACCTGTCCACCGGTGAGGTGCCCTCGCTGGAGACGCTCAAGAAGTGCATCCGCAAGGGCTGCGTGGCCGGCACCATCGTGCCCGTGTTCTGCGGCTCCTCCTACCGCAACAAGGGCGTGCAGCAGCTGCTGGACGGCGTGATCGACTACATGCCCTACCCGGGCGAGAACGGCGGCATCTCCGTGGTGGACGAGGACGGCAACGTGCTCGGCGAGCAGGAAGTGACCGACGACGCCCCGGCCCGCGCGCTGGCCTTCAAGGTGATCAACGACCAGTTCGGCACGCTCACCTTCACCCGCGTGTACTCGGGCGTGATCAAGAAGGGCGACACCCTGCTCAACGTCACCCGCGGCAAGAAGGAGCGCATTGGCCGCATCGTGGAAGTGCAGGCCAACGCCACCAAGGAAATCGACGAGGTCCGCGCCGGCGACATCTGCGCCTTCGTCTCGCTGAAGGAAACCGAGACCGGCGACTCGCTCTCCGATCCGGCCCATCCGGTGCTGCTGGAACGCATGCGCTTCCCCGACCCGGTGATCAGCGTGGCGGTGGAGCCCAAGAGCCGCAACGACGTCGACAAGATGTCCACCGCGCTCTACAAGATGGTCAAGGCCGACCCGTCGCTGCGCCTGGAGGTGGACAAGGAAACCGGGCAGACCGTGCTCAAGGGCATGGGCGAGCTGCACCTGGAGATCACCATCGACCGCATGCGCTCGGAGCTGGGCGTGGACGCCAACATGGGCAAGCCCAAGGTCAGCTTCCGCGAGGCCTTCGGCGGCCCGGTCGAGCACACCTACACCCACAAGAAGCAGTCCGGCGGTTCGGGCCAGTTCGCCGAAGTGAAGATCGTCTTCGAGCCGGGCGAGCCGGGTTCGGGCGTGGTGTTCTCCGACGAGATCGTCGGCGGCCGCGTACCGCGCGAGTACATCCCGGCGGTAGAGCACGCGATCAAGACCGAGTCCAACCAAGGCCAGATCGCCGGCTACGAGGTGGTGGACTTCAAGGCGCGCCTGATCGACGGCAAGTACCACGACGTCGACTCCTCCGCGCTGGCCTTCGAAATCGCCGCCCGCGCCTGCTTCCGCGAAGCGCAGCGGATGTCCAAGCCCAAGCTGCTGGAACCGGTGATGAGCCTGGAAGTGGTCACCGAGGCCGACTACCTGGGCGACGTCATCGGCGACATCAACCGCCGTCGCGGCTCGGTCAGCGACCAGGGCCAGAAGGGCCCGCAGGCCTTCGTGCAGGGCTTCGTGCCGCTGGCGGAGATGTTCGGCTACATCAACTTCCTGCGCTCGGCCACCAGCGGCCGCGGCAACTTCACGATGATCTTCGATCACTACGAGGAAGTGCCGACCAACCTGGTCGACAAGCTGATGGAGAAGGAAGCGAAGTAATTCGCCTCCCTTTCGCGCCGGCTTCGGCCCGGCTCGAAACGAAAGGACCCGGGGAGCGATCCCCGGGTCTTTTTTTGCGCGACGCCTGGCGGCGCGCACAGGCTGGCAACGACGACCGTTGCGGTGTACCCGTGATGGATTCATCGCACCGCGCCGTCCGGGCAGGGTCACCGGGTCGATCTCGATCAAGGGCCGCCCTCCGCCACGCATCGCGTTGTTCGAGACGCGCATGGCCACGATGCGGCCGCGACTTCCGGCACCACGCCGGCGCCACGGGCAAACAGGCGGGCGGGGTCCGCGACCGGCGGTCAAGCATCCGTGCCAGCTACAGGCCGGGCAGGATGGCGGCGGCGATCGCCAGCGGGGGCGATCGGCCGCGTCGGGCATCACCACCCAACAAGTTCTTACCGCGCATTGACTACCATGCATGCATTCTCGCCTGGATCCATGACATGCCGCAGTCACCACCGCAAACGGCGGATGTCACGCGCTCCCCGTCCACCGGGGCGGTCGCCGACCGGCTGAAATTCAATGGCGACAACACCTTCCAGCGCGAATTGCGCCGGCGGGTCGAGGCGCATTTCAAGCGCAACGGGCACGGCCAGCGCGACAGCGGACAGATGTACCTGAAGACGGCGATCATCCTGGCCGTCTTCGCCATCGCCTATGTGTTGCTGGTGTTCGTCGCGACGACGTGGTGGCAGGGGCTGCCGCTCAGCATCGTGCTCGGCGTCGCGATGGCGCAGATCGGTTTCAACATCCAGCACGATGCCGGCCACCAGGCCTACTCGGAGCGGCGGCGGGTCAACCGGTGGATGGCGATGACGCTGGACCTGGTCGGCGGCAGCTCGTACATCTGGCAGCGCAAGCACGCGCACCTCCACCACACCTACGTCAACATCGACGGCCACGACGGCGACATCCACCTCGGCGCCCTGGCGCGGTTCTCGCCGGCGCAGAAACGCCACTGGCATCATCGCTGGCAGCACCTCTACCTGTGGGTGCTGTACGGCTTCACCGCGGTGAGCTGGCATCTGCACGACGACTTCCGCGACATCGCCACCGCCACCATCGGCAAGCAGCGCTTCCCGCGCCCGCGCGGCAAGGATCTGGCGGTTTTCGTGTTGGGCAAGCTGGTCTTCTTCGGCCTCGCCTTCGGTTTGCCGCTGGCTTTTCATCCGCTCGGCACGGTCGTGCTGTTCTACGCGGTGACCGCCATGGTCGCCGGCCTGCTGCTGGCCCTGGTGTTCCAGCTGGCGCATGCGGTGGAAGAAGCGGCGTTTCCGTCGCCTGACGAATCGGGACGCATGGACACGCCCTGGGCGATCCACCAGCTCCAGACCACGGTGAATTTCGCGCGCGACAACCGGGTGATCACCTGGCTGGTCGGCGGCCTGAACTTCCAGGTCGAGCACCATCTGTTTCCGCGCATCTGCCACGTCCACTACCCGGCCATCGCGCGCGTGGTCGAGGCGACCTGCCGCGAATATGGCGTGCCCTATCACGCGAACCGCTCGTTCAGCGCCGGCATCGCCTCGCATTACCGCTGGCTGCGGCGGATGGGGCGGCCGGACGCCGTGCCGGCGCCGCTGAAGCCGGCACCGCAAACCTGACGACCTGGGTGCGCCGGTCGGGCCGATGCGCCGTTCCACGCTATCATTGACGGCTGGCCTTCCTGTCGATCCGCCCGCATGTCCTCCCATCTCGCCGAAACCCACCGCCGCCGCACCTTCGCCATCGTCAGCCACCCTGACGCGGGCAAGACCACGCTGACCGAGAAGTTGCTGCTGTTCGGCGGCGCGATCCAGATGGCCGGTTCGGTGAAGGGCCGCAAGGCGGCGCGGCATGCCACCTCGGACTGGATGGCGCTGGAGAAGGAGCGCGGCATCTCGGTGACCTCCTCGGTGATGCAGTTCCCCTACGAGGGCAAGATCGTCAACCTGCTGGACACGCCCGGCCACGCGGACTTCTCCGAGGACACCTACCGCGTGCTCACCGCGGTGGACTCGGCGCTGATGGTGATCGACTGCGCCAAGGGCGTGGAGGAGCGCACCATCAAGCTGATGGAGGTGTGCCGCCTGCGCGACACGCCGATCATGACCTTCATCAACAAGCTCGACCGCGAGGGCCGCTCGCCGATCGAGCTGCTGGACGAGGTGGAGTCGGTGCTGGGCATCGCCTGCGCGCCGCTCACCTGGCCCATCGGCATGGGCAAGCGCCTGAAGGGCGTGTACCACCTGGCGCTGGACGAGGTGCACCTCTTCGAGCCGGGCAAGAACTTCACCCGCCAGGACTCCACCATCTTCAAGGGCCTGGACGCGCCGGGGCTGGAGGCCGCCCTCGGCGCGCCGGCGCTGGCCGAGCTGCGCGAGGAGCTGGAACTGGTGCAGGGCGCCTCGCACCCGTTCGACCTCGACGAATACCTCGCCGGCCGCCTCACGCCCGTGTTCTTCGGCTCGGCGGTGAACAACTTCGGCGTGCAGCTCTTGCTGGACTTCTTCGTCGAGCACGCGCCCTCGCCGCGCGCCCGCGGCACGCTCACCCGCGAGGTGGAGCCGGAGGAAGAAAAGCTCACCGGCTTCGTGTTCAAGATCCAGGCCAACATGGACCCGGCGCACCGTGACCGCGTGGCCTTCATGCGCGTGTGCTCGGGCACCTACGCGGCCGGCATGAAGATGGTGCAGACGCGCACCGGCAAGGACGTGCGCATCGCCAACGCGCTCACCTTCATGGCCAGCGACCGCGAGATCGTGGAGCACGCCTACCCGGGCGACGTGATCGGCCTGCACAACCACGGCACCATCTCCATCGGCGACACCTTCACCGAGGGCGAGGCGATCAGCTTCACCGGCATCCCCAACTTCGCGCCGGAGCTGTTCCGCCGCGCGCGCCTGCGCGACCCGCTGAAGATGAAGGCGCTGCAGAAGGGCCTGGCGCAGCTCTCCGAGGAGGGTGCCACGCAGTTCTTCCGCCCGCTGATGAGCAACGACCTGATCCTGGGCGCGGTGGGCGTGCTGCAGTTCGACGTGGTGGCCTACCGGCTCAAGGACGAGTACGGCGTGGATTCGGCGTTCGAGAACGTGGGCGTGGCCACCGCGCGCTGGGTGCACTGCGAGGACGAGAAGAAGCTGGAGGAATTCCGCGAGAAGAACGCGATGAACCTCGCGCTGGATGCGGCCGGCGAGCTGGTGTATCTCGCGCCCTCGCGGGTCAATCTGCAGCTGGCGCAGGAGCGCTGGCCGCAGGTGCGCTTCTCGGCCACGCGGGAGCATGCGACGGCGGTGGAGGTCTGAGGGAGCCGGTACGAATGACCCGTGCCGGCGACGCCCTGCCCTGCTAGCGTGCCACCACCACTTCGGAGCGCGCCCATGGACCGCCACGCCCTCGCCTTCCTCACCCCCACCGATGCGCCGCGTTGGAAGCGCTGGCTGGTGTATTCGCCGCTCGCGCGCATCGTGATCTTCGCCGTGCTGCTGGCGCTGGCGAGCACCCTCGCCAGCCTTGTGCTACGCGACCTGGGCTGGCTCGCCAAGGGCACCACGCCATTGCAGCGCGGACTGGCCGAGTTTCTCGCGCGGGCCGCCCCGGCGCTGGCCGCCTACCTGCTGCTGGTGCGCTGGGTTGAGCGGCGGCGACCGTCCGAACTATCGCTACGCGCGCTGGCGCCGTATGGCCTGGCCGGCCTGGCCGCCGGCACCGTGCTGTTCAGCGCCATCGTGGGCGCGCTGTGGCTGGCCGGCAGCTACCACGTGGTCGGCACCAACCCGCATGCCAACTGGCTGCCCGCGCTGCTGATGGTGGGGCTGGGCGCGGGCATCGGCGAGGAGATCATCTGCCGCGGCGTGCTGTTCCGCATCGTGGAGGAAGGCCTGGGCACCTGGGTCGCCCTGGGCGTCTCGGCGCTGTTCTTCGGCGGCGCGCACCTCGCCAACCCGGGCGCCACGCTGTGGAGCTCGGCGGCGATCGCGATCGAGGCCGGCATCCTGTTCGGCCTGCTCTACCACGTCACCCGCTCGCTGTGGCTCTGCATGGGGCTGCATACGGCGTGGAACTTCATGCAGGGCACGGTGTACGGCATTCCGGTCTCGGGCACCCGCGCGGACGGCTGGCTGGTCTCCACCCGCAGCGGGCCGGACTGGCTGAGCGGGGGCGTGTTCGGCGCGGAGGCCTCGGTGGTGGCGCTGGGGCTGTGCCTGCTGGTGTCGGCAGGGCTGCTGGCGCAGGCGCTGCGGCGGCGCCTGCCGGTGCCGCCGCTGCCACGGCGGGCGCTGGCGGCCGCACCGCTACCGCCGAGCCTGCCTGACCGATAATCTGGGCGGCGCCTCCGGCACGGCGGGAGGCATGGCATCGGCTCGCAGCGGTGAAAGACCATGATCCTCGACGGAACGGCGGCGGCGCCGCGGCGGCAACACTCCTGGCTGGCCGACCAGCCCCTGCAGCGGAAGATCCTGCTGGCGATCGGCCTGCTGCTCGGGCTGTTCCTGTTCGGCAGCCTGGTGATGCAGTACTCACTCGGCCAGCAGGAAAGCACCCGCCACTGGGCCAACCACACCTACAGCGTGCTGCTCGAACTGAACCGCCTGCAGCGCAACGCGCAGACCGCCCAGGTCGCCGCGCGCGGCTACGCGCTGCGCGTGAACGCGGACGTGAGCACGGACAGCATCGCCGCCCTCCACCAGGCCGACCACGAGTTCGACAACAGCTTCGCCAAGCTGCGCCACCTGGTCGCCGACAGCCCGCTGGAGCAGAGCCGCCTCGATCGCATCCAGACCCTGGCCAGCCAATGGCAGCGGCAGCTCCAGAGCATGCTGATCGAGCCGGTGCAGCGCCTGGACGGCGACGAGAGCCCGCAGGCGCTGCTCGCGATCAAGCACATCGTCGGCGATTACGTCGCCCGCCGCACGGTGCGCGCGGAGGACATCACCACCGCGGTCGACCAGATGGCCGCCACCGAGCGCGACCTGCTCACCCAGCGCAACGAGCAGCTCGACCGCACGCTGGCCACCACGCGGCTGGTCAGCGCGGCGTTCGGCGTGGCCGGCATGCTGCTCGGCCTGCTGGTGATCGTGCTCACCTTCCGCCTGGTCACCCGCCCGCTGCGGCGCATCACCGACCAGATGACCCGGCTGGCCGCGCACGACCACCAGATCCAGATCCGCAACCTCGAACGCCAGGACGAGATCGGCGAGATCGCCCGCGCGCTGCAGGTGTTCAGACAGATGGCGGTGGAAACGCATCACCAGTCCTGGCTCAAGAGCAGCATCTCCGACATTTCGCACCGCCTGCAGGAAGCCACCAGCCACCACGACTTCGCCGCCGCCCTCACCGGCGAGCTGATGCCGCTGCTCGGCGCCGGCGTGGGCGTGCTGTACGGCTACGACGAGGCGAGCCAGCGGCTGGACCTGCTCGGCAGCTACGGCCTGCGCCTGGGCAGCCACCCGCGCGAGCGCTACGTGCCCGGCCAGGGGCTGGTCGGCCAGTGCGCGCTGGCGCGCCAGCCGGTCGAGCTGTCGCCGGTGCCGGAGGAATACGTGCACATCGAATCGGGCAGCGGCCAGGCGCTGCCCCGCCAGCTCACCCTGCTGCCGCTGCTGCTGCGCGATCGCCTGCTCGGCGTGCTGGAGCTGGCCGGCTTCGGGCCGCTGGCGCCGGCGCACCGGCAGCTGCTGGACGAGCTGCTGCCGCTGGTCGCGCTCACGCTGGAGAACCTCAACCGCACGGTGAACACGCAGACCCTGCTGGAGCAGTCGCGCGAGCAGGCCGAGGATCTGCGCCTGTCCAGCGTCACCCTGCGCCAGCAGCAGGAGGCGCTGCGCCTGGCCAACGACGAGCTGCAGGCGAAGACGCTGGAGCTGCAGGAGCAGTCGCAGCGCCTGCTCGCCTCCGAGGAGGAGCTGCGCGTGCAGGCGGACGAGCTGCAGGCCTCCAACGAAGAGCTGCGCGCCACCAGCGAGACGCTGCAGGAACAGAAGCTGACCCTGGAGGCGCTGCAGCGCGAGACGGCGGAGAAGGCGCAGGAGCTGGCCCGCGCCAGCCGCTACAAGAGCGAGTTCCTCGCCAACATGTCGCACGAGCTGCGCACGCCGCTCAACAGCCTGCTGATCCTCTCGCGCAACCTGGCCGAGAACCGCGAGGGCAACCTCGACGCCGAGCAGGTCGAGTCGGCGCAGATCATCCACGACGCCGGCAGCAGCCTGCTCCGGCTGATCAACGACATCCTCGACCTGTCCAAGATCGAGGCCGGCAAGATGGAGCTGGCCCTGGTCGACTACCCGCTGGCCGACCTCGCGCACAGCCTG
>NZ_LFQR01000136.1 GCF_001182895.1 Frateuria defendens
TAGATCAGAGCATCCTTAGTAATCGTTTGCAGGTCCAGATCGTTACCCAGATGCCTGTCAATATCGTCCCGTCGAACGCTCTTCGATAGAAGCGTATGCCTGTGAGCCAGGTTTGCTCCTCCGTTTCAGAGAAGCTGCAATCTAGAACACGCCTCCGCCCGCGCCGAGCTCCTGCCCGGTAATCCACCGCGCTTCATTGCTTGCCAAAAAAAGGGCGACGTCCGCCACATCTTCGGGTTCGCCAATTCGCTTGAACGGAGATGCCTCGGCGGCCACGCGGCGATCGCGCTCCGGCAAGAGGTCTGTCGTATAGCCTGGAAGTATCGCGTTGACGGTGATGTTACGCGGTCCGAGCTCCTGCGCCACGGTGCGGACGAGTTGTTCGATGGTTCCCTTACTCGCCAAGTAGAGAGCATTGCCTGGTATCAGCATTCTGACGCCGCCGGTCGATGTGACGATGATGCGGCCACCGTTCCGCAGGCGCTTTGCCGCTTCCTGGACGATGAAGAAGATGCCTTTGGCGTTGACGTTGAATACCTGATCGTATTCGTCTTCGGTGAATTCGATGAACGGTTTGATAATTGCCGTGGCCGCGTTCGCGACGACGATGTCGATCTCTCCGAAGGCTGTCTGGGCTTCGTCAAACAGGCGCTGGATATCCGGGATACGAGATATATCGGCCTTCACCGCGAGCGCCTTGCCTTCCCTTTCCGCGATCGTCCGAACCGTATTGTTCGCGGCTTCATCGTTCGAAACGTAGTTGACAACGACCGCAGCGCCTTCCCGACCCAAGCGCTCCGAGATCGCTCGGCCGATTCCGCGAGAGCCACCCACGACGATCGCGACTTTGTGGCGCAAATCATATGTGAGGTGACGGGGGATCGACATTTCACATCTCCCGGGTTTGCGCGCGAGAAGTTGTCGCATGAGGGCTAGGAAACGTCCGTCAGACGTCTGTTGAGGCCGGTGCGAAGGTTCACACCGAACTGCAGATAAGCCTTCAAAGCACAAAGCGTGTAGGTCCAACCGGCATTCTGACCGAGGGCGAGCTTCACGCCGTCCTCGTCAAGTTCAAAACTCGCATCGGTGACCGTGACGACGGTTGCGCTCGGGCCGTCCGCTTCGAATTCGATAGTCGTGCGCAGCAACTGGCCAAGCGCCGACGATTCGTAGATAATTTTGCTATTCTTCTTCACCGTCACGACATCGATAGCCACCTTTGCGCCGACGTCGGCGAATTCCCATGTCACATGGGCGCCCTCTTCGATCGGTCCGCTGGCGCCGCTGATGAAGTAATTGGCCATCCTGGCCGGATCGACGACTGCGTCGAACACCTCGTCGACGGGCTTGAGAATGCGCTCCCGTACTTTCACATCAAAGGTCATCGACCGTCTCCTTCTTTCATAGTGTGTCTCAATGCCCACCATTGCGGCGGCCTAGGCCGTCGTTGGTCGCTAGTTCACGGAGTCGCTTTGGACTGATCATCCAATCGCTGCATCCGCACCCCCTCGATCGCATAACGCGCGAATAGAAAATCGTGGATTTTGACGACACGTTCCGCATTGAACGACAAAGCGACGAAATAGGCAGGTTGGTCGAGCGACACCTCACGATCGTAGACGAGCATGGCTGGTCGTCCCTCGACGACACCAGCGTCAAATGCCCATTGCTCGCATGCCGCATAGCGACCGTAATATTCGCCGACCTCCGATTTTCCCTGGCGGGTCAGCTTCGACACGAGGTCGAGGCGCACGTCCTCGGAAAGCATGGCGCGCACCGCATCGAAATCACCGTTTCGGAAGCCATCGACGTACGCGGCGAGGCGATCCCGCATCTCGTTGGTCAGAACTGGCGGTCCGATGTCCTCCGGCTCGTCTATAAACGCGCGGAGTGCATTGCGCCCGCGTTGCAGGGCCGATTTTGCCGCCGCCGCGCTTACGCCATTGACCTCTGCCACCTCCTCTACCGAGTGACCCAGTACATCTTTCATTACCACCGCGCTGCGTTGCAGGGGCGGCAACCGCATGAACGTACGGATTGATGTAGACGCGGCCAAAGGATCAAGTTCGGCGGAAACAGCAATCATTTCCATGGTCTCCAGGTCTTCGGTCACTGGTGCGCGGCGGCGTTGGCGCAGGAAATCGAGCGCCGTGTTGTGGGCGATGCGGAACAGCCAGCCTTCGGGATTTGCCAATTGCTCTTCGTGCCAGGCAGCTACCGCCTTCAGAAAGGTATCCTGCACGATGTCCTCGGCATCGATAGTCGAGCCCACCATGCGCGCGCAGTAACGGTGCAGCCTTGGCCGCATTGCGGCCGACAATCGTTCGAGTTTCTGTTGGTGGGGGCTCATCGACCAGCCTCAATCGAGTGGGAAAGGCTGCATGCCGGCACGAATTCCATAGGCCACGCCCGTTGCGTAAGCGGGGTCGGCAAGCCATTCGGCGACCTGCCGCCCGACCTGCTTTGGCTCAAGGTGAGCGCCGTAACGCGTGAGAATATGGTCATCGATCGTGATCCCTTCGGCCTCGGCGTAGGCGGCCGCGACACTGTGTCCAAGCTCGGTTCCGGCCATCAATTGCGCAGGAACGAGAACCTGAAAGCGGATGCCGAGGCCGCGCTCGCGAGAGACCGCGTTAGCCTGGTGTGCCATGAACCATACCATGCGCTTGGCGCCGATATAGCCGCCGGACATGCGTAGATCTTCCGGCTTTATGGCAGGCATGCTCATCACCATCGCCGCTCCGCTCGACGTCACGAGTACGCGCGATCCCGGCCGCAAGGGCTTGTCGAGCGCTGCCTGAATGCCGACGAACGTCGCCCTGACATCGGTATTCCAGATCGCCGAGAAATCCTCCCAATTCTGCCGGTCCAGAGTCTTTGCGGCCAAGCGGGCACCGGCGTTGAGGATGAGGATGTCGGGATCGACCTCATTGATCGTGCTTGCGATCAGGTCAGCGTCCGTTACATCGCCGGCGATCGTTCGGGCACCGGAATCACGAGCCGCTGCCAGTTTGCTTTCGTCCCTGGCGATCGCGATAACTTCTGCTCCCTGAGCGGCAAGCGACCGGACCATCTCCAATCCGATGCCTGTACTCCCGCCAGTGACGATCGCGCGCTTGTTTCCCAAGCCAGCCATTGTCGCCTCCATCTCAAGCCGCACGCAGGTGCGCGACGGTGGTGAGGATGGAATCGAACCGGGCAAGCGCCGCGATCTTCGGAAAATAGGCTTGCATGCGCGCATCCGCCTGCATGGCCTTGACGGCATCGCCGTCACGCCACTGGGAGACGATGAAGACTTTTGCACCATCCGCCGCCGTCAGAAGGCTCGTCGAAATCCAGCCGTCCAGCGTCGAGATCACCTGATCGATGTTCGCTTGCAACAGCGACGACAGATTTGCCTGATTGGCGGGCTCACACGCCAGAATGTTGACGAGGGTGACACCGTCGCGCCCAATAGTGATGTTGTTCATCTTGAACTCTCCCATGAACACCGGGGATCGGCATTCTCTGCAAAGTTAGACGTTGCGGTGGATCGAAACGGATCGCGGACGTCAGAAAATTTTCTATCTTCCCGCAGCGCGCCAAGCTGGCTCCGCCTCTGAATGCGTCGAAACGACGAAAAGCAAACAACAACTGCTGGGATACACGCTCGCGATCTTCTAGAGTCTGGGCAACACATCACAGGGATATATCGCAGGTCAGATAATTAATGCGCAAGCTGCGGCAAATCAGCTTGCAAAGCTGTCGTACACCCCAATTGAGCAATTTGGGGCAAGGGGGTTGCAGGTAACGCCGGAGATTATGCAGACGCCGGACGCGTAGGCGATTGTTGGCCAGTATTTGAAAGCAGGGGCTTCTGAGCAAGAGGCATTAAATTACACTGCCAATCTATTGCAAACAGGCAGTGGCTTGCCTGCGGCAATAAATGTTACTTCGGATACGCAATTAATTAAACTTGTCCCAAAGACTGCCATGGGCGGTGATGCGGTTGGCAATTACTCGCCATTTTTCATGACCGTGGATGAGTACAATAAAATATCTGCTATGTCTGCCGCGCAAGTTGCCGACTATCTTGGTCTGCCGGCTGAGCAAGGCATTAGAGGATCGCAGCTTGGTTTTGATGTGTATTCCACTCCAAAGCCAGGGCAAGCGCCAACTGTATTCAGTAGTGAGGTTGCTCCTGCGCAACAAGGCGCCTATTCGGCATCAGGGGGTGGTGAGCAGATTCTTGTTCCCAATAGAGGGGCGTGGGCAGATCCTAATAAAAATAAAATAGGTGAAATTAGGGGTTCAGGGCGATGAATGTCGAGAAAATTAAAGAATATGCAATCTTGCTTGAAGAGTCTATATCTGAGAATGTTGAAAATAGCAAGGATGTTGAGTTTCTTTCTAAGTATGAGCCGTTGCAACTTGCTATTTCCGATGCCAAGTTGGGGAGGATTACATCGCCGCGTGATTTGGGTGGATTATCTCGCTGGCTTTTTGATTCGGATATCATGAGTTTTCCAGTCTTATCTAATCGCCTATCTGGATTTCAATTGCTGCTGCGCGGCTGGGAAGTGGGTGATGCCAGTGTTAAAGATAAAAATTCCTAGGGTGGTATCCCATCGTAGTATCAATACCGTCAATCTGGTGTTGTCCCGTCCACAGTGTCCACAGTGTCCCGTCCATAGTGTCCA
>NZ_LFQR01000137.1 GCF_001182895.1 Frateuria defendens
GAGGTTCGACGCTAATCAGGCAGACTTTTGGTGGGCAAGCTATCCAGCAGGCATTGGGAGTTTCCCCTGGTGCAGCTGAGCTAATTTACGGGGCTCTGGGAGGGACGGGTGAAGCTTATGCCGGGTTGTCATTGCTGCCGGCGTGGGCAAAGGCAGCAACAGTCATTAATGCCGATGGCACCCTCACGCTCACGGGTGGTAGCAATGGCCTGAATGCGGTTAATGATTTCGAACTGCTTGCAAAGGGTGCGCCCGCAACGCCTACGCCGGGAGGTTATGTCAATCAGGTAAAAGTCTGTGGAAGTCAATGTGCATTGAATATTAGCGATCCTGCGGATCAGGCCGTTGCAACACAGATTGCTCTGAATGGCGATCCAACGGGGGAGCTTACCGAGTCTCTAATTAATTCGGTGGCACAGAAGCAGGGTATGACGGTGCTGGAGGGCGGAAAATATGGTGGCAACAGAGGATTTGATGCTGTTCTACAGAACTCTGATGGCTCGGTTACCCTCTTAGTAGATGGAAAGCAAATTAACAATGGAACCTTCTCACTTAGTCAGACTACAAGTGGTGACATGCAGCTTTCATCTGGCTGGATACAGAGTGTAATGGATAGGCTGGATAAGACATCACCAGCTTATAAGGCTATCAGTCAAGCCCAAGAGGATGGTACCTTGACCACTGCGGTAGTTGGCGTCAATAAAAATACTGGGCAGCTGATAGGGGTGCCTGTGAAGACCCCTTAGCGTTAAGAGGAAGATAATTATGTCTGCGGTCCTTGCCTATGAGGATAGTTTGAGGAAAGGGTTGGCTCATGTTGGGTCGCACTTGGAGGGCCATCTAGAGCGTTTAGCTAGTCGCTTAAATCATATAAGGAACAATTCGGGTGACCCCGAGGCTTGCAAGCGGGCTCTTCAATCCCACGCGGAGGCAGCTTCGCTAATATCTTGGTTTCAAGATAAAAACTTGATGGCTTGTAAACAGTGGTCCTATGTTGCAGCTAAGCTACGGCGCATGATTTGCCAGAATGCGCCCCTGACTGGTATTTATTCGCCAGGCGTTCCCTTCCGGGATCTGCTATGGCCGTTGTTGTCCGACCATTCCCAGCTCGTTAGGTGGTATGGAACTTTCAACGGCATTGATGTCAATAGGTCTAAAAAAAGTAGCACTTGGGAGTTTCTGACTTTTCAGGCAAAACTTGCATTGCGTGGTGAATGGGAGGTTCTTGCTGAACGTAGTGAACGATTTCTTTTGAATGTGCCGGAGCGCATGAAAAGATTTGCATCAGATAATCGTTTTTTTGTTGCCTTGGCTCGGGGTGATATTGGAGCGATGGAAGATGCTTTAAGTGAAATGGTGAAGCCGGATTCCATCAAATGGAGGAATGAGGATGATGGATATACGGGTTGGTTTATTGTGCGTGAAGCGGTTATTTACACCAAAATCGCTTGGCGCCATGGGTATCAGGTGGATATAAGCTCGCCATGGATTCCGTCGGAATGGTTGCCCATATCTCCCCTTTCTCATTACGACGATCCTTACCCCTTTATGCGGGCATTTGATATTGATATGCCGATGCCTGAGTGAAATGTTGGTGGGTGCGTAACAGTAGCTTTTGGTAATAAGGCAGCTAAGGATGCTCTGGAGCAGTTTGCATAACCCCA
>NZ_LFQR01000138.1 GCF_001182895.1 Frateuria defendens
CCTCGGTGCCGGCGACGGACTGGAATACGAGGTCCACCGGCGCGCCGCGCTCGATGATCCGCAGCGTGTTGGTGACGTGGGTCAGCACGCACGACTGGGTGGGGATGCCCAGCCGCTCGATGATCTCGCCGAGCAGGTGCACCTGCGCCGCCAGGCTGCCGAGGTGGTCGGAGACGGGGTTGATGCCGATGACGGCGTCGCCCGCTCCGTAGAGCAGGCCGTCCACGATCGAGGCGGCGATGCCGCGCGGATCGTCGGTGGGGTGGTTGGGCTGCAGGCGGATGGCGAGGCGCCCGGGCAGGCCGATGGTATTGCGAAAGCGCGTGACCACCCGGCACTTGCTGGCCGCCAGGATCAGGTCCTGGTTGCGCATCAGCTTGCTCGCCGCAGCGGCCATCTCGGGGGTGACGGCGCGCGCCACGCGCGCCAGGGCGGCGCTGTCCGCGGCCGGCGAGAGCAGCCAGTCGCGGAAGCCGCCCACCGTGAGGTGGGCGATGGCGGCGAACGCCTCGCGGTCGTGGCTGTCCACGATCAGCCGGGTGACTTCGTCCTCCTCGTAGGGCACCACGGCCTCGTCGAGGAAGCGGCGCAGCGGCACGTCGGCCAGGCACATCCGGGCGGCCATGCGCTCGATCTCCGAGCCCGCGGCCAGCCCGGCCAGCGCGTCGCCGGAACGCATGGGGCTGGCCTTCGCCAGCAGCTCGCGCAGGCTGCCGAAGTGCCAGCAGGTGCCGTCCAGCAGGTGGCGATAAGGCTTAGTGGGCATGGCCGGCCCGGCACCCCGCCCGCACGAGCCGGCTGGCGCCGCTGAGATCGCCCAGGGCCTGCCCCTGCCTGACCCCGGCCAGCAGGTCGGCGGCGAACGCCTGCACGCCCAGCGCCCATTCGGCGGCGGCCAGCGCCTCGCCGCGCGGCAGGGCCAGTACACCGTCCGCGTCGGCGACGATGGCGTCGCCCGGCGCGACGACGATGCCTCCGCAGGCGACCGGCGCGTTGAGCCGGCCGCCCCAGTCCAGCAGGCGCGTGGTCACCGGCGAGGTGCCGGTGCACCACAACGGGAAGCCGCTGGCGCGGATCTCGGGCAGGTCGGTGCAGGGGCCGTCGATGATCGCCCCCGCGATGCCGGCCCGCTGCGCGGCGGCGGTGACGATGCCGCCCCAGCAGGCGTGCCGGGTGTCGCCCAGCCGGTCGATCACCAGCACGTCGCCCGGGCGCAGGCCGGCGAGGACGTGGTGGAGCAGGGTCGAGTCGGCGCCGGGGATGGCGAGGGTCACGGCCGTGCCGACGAGGCGCTGGCCGGGGTCGAGCGGGCGGATGGCGCGGGCCATCAGGTGCCAGGGCACGCCGTGGCCGAGGGTGGAGGTTTCCACCCGGCCGAGCGCATGCACGAGCGCCTCGGGCAGCGGGTCGGGATGGGCGTTGAGCCGGTAGCGGGGCAGCTGGTCCATGGTGTTTCTCGCGCGGGGAGACGGAGGTTGTCGGGCCGATGGCGTTCAGTCGCCGCCGGCGAACTGGGCCATGGCGGCCTGGCGCAGCAGGCCGACGTCCGAGCCGAGGGTGACGAAGGCGTAGCCGCGCGCCGCCAGCGCGTCGAAGCCGTGGCCCGGCAGCACCGTGCCGCCGAGGGCGAGCCCATGTTCGAGGCAGCGGCGCTCCGCCTCGTGCCAGAGTTCGCGGAAGGCCGCGCAGCCGTAGTCGCCCGGCTGGCCGATGCTGGCGGAGAGGTCCAGCGGGCCGATGAAGAGCATGTCGAGCCCGGGCACCTGGGCCAACTCGGGGATGGCCGCCACGCCTGCGGCCGACTCGATCATCGCCACCACGAGGGTATGCTCGCGCGCGCCGGCCGCGTAAGCCTCGCCGCAAGCGCCCCAGCGCGCCGCGCGGGACACCGTGTAGTGCAGGCCGCGCCGGCCCAGCGGCGGGTAGTGGCAGGCGGCCACCAGCTGCGCCGCCTGCTCGGCCGACTCCACGTTCGGTGCCAGGATGCCCTGCACGCCGGCGTCGAGCAGCGGCTTGATCAGCGGCGAGCCGGCCGCGTCCACGCGCGCGAGCACGTCGGGCCCGCGCGTGCCGGCGGCACGCAGCTGCATCAGGGCCGTGTCCAGGCTGGCGCAGGTGTGCTCCAGGTCGATGATCAGCGCGTCCACGGGCGTGTCGGCCAGCACTTCGGTCACGGCCGGGCTGCCCAGGAACAGCCAGCCGCCGCGGGCGGCCTGGCCGCGGCGCATCCGCTGCCGGATGCGGGGCATGGGAAGCGGGGTGTCGGTCGTCACGATGCAAGCAGCTCCGGTTCGAGCCGCTCCGGTTCGAGCAGCGAGCGGAAATAGCGCTTGGCGCAGGCGATCAGGGCGGCGCGGTCGTGCGCGGCGCCGGGCACCTGCTCCTCGTGGACGGCGACGCCCTGGCGCCTCAGGCTGGCCGCCAGCGCCGCCAGCCGCTCCACGCGCGTCGCGCCCAGCGCGTCGGCGCCGGGCATCCAGTGCGCGCTGCCGGGGCGGTGCGCGATGGCGGCGGTGCCCAGGTCCTGTTCGCCGACGGCCAGGTGGATGCGCAGCCGGCGGATGGCCTCCAGGTTCAGCGCCACGCCGAAGCGCTGTTCCAGGTCGGCCACGCCCAGCCACCAGGGCAGGCCGGCGTCGAGCAGGGTGGGCGAGCCCGGCGCGCAGATCGACACGGCGTCCAGCCGCGCGGGATGCAGGTACGCGAAGCGGTGCGCGAAATGGGCGCCGCCCGAGAAGCCGAACAGCCACAGGCGGCGCCCGGCGAGCCGGTAGCGGGCCTCGACCTCGGCCACCATGTCCAGCAGGACCCGGTCGAAGCGGATGCCGGCGTACTCGATGTACTTGTAGTTGTGGGTGTCGTCCGGGTCGATGATCCCGCATGGGAACAGGGGCGCCAGGACGATCATGCCGGCCGCGTCGGCGAGGTCCTGGAAGGCGTCGCAGTAGGCCTGGTTGTCGCGCTCGCTGCCGTGCACGGCGACGAAGAGGCGCGCCTGCCCGGGCGCCAGCTGCGCGGGTACGTAGAGGCAGTAGGAGAACCGCTGGTCGTAGCGGCAGGCCTGGGCCGGGACCCGGCCGCTTCTCGGCGCGGCGGTGGCGTGGTGGAGCGGCTGCGTGTCGATGTCGGTTCTCCGCTGGTGTGGCGCAGGGCGCTCGTGACGGCCGCGATGGCGTCCGCCGGGTTCGTGGGTACGTCGCGTGCGCGCTCGATCGGCTTGCGCATTCCCTCGGCTCCCTCGGCTCACTCATCGCCCAGGCGTGGCGCCGGAGCCAGGCGGCGCTTCGTCGCAGGGCCCGGGCCATGGCGGCGCGCGGCGAAGCCGGGGCTGCCGCAACGGGCGCCTGCCGCTGGCCAGGCCGGCGCGCGGTGCGTCATCGCCGACCTTGACTTCGGATTTGCCGGTTGATAACGCTTCGGGCGAGGCCGCCGCGGCGGGTGTTCGCGCCGGCGCGCCTCGCGGGCGCCGGCTGGGGGCCGGCCGCTTCAAGCAACGACTTCCGGGGGCCCAGGCCATGCTCGACTCTCTCGCGGATCTCTGCTTTCAGGACGACGGCGAACTGGCTACCAGCGTGTCCGACTGCCTGGACTGTTCCTACGGGCTGGCCGCACAGCTGGGCTTCGACGCGGTGACCTACGACTTCGCCCCGGTCTCGACCACGCCGGAGGGCCGCCTGATCACGCCCAGCGTGGTCGAGTTCCGCAACGTGCCGCAGGACATGCGCGAGCTGTGGGTGGGCCATGGCCTGTACCAGCGCGACCCGGTGCAGAGGCTGGCGCTGCGCGGTTCGCGGCCGTTCTTCTGGTCGTACCGGCAGGGCGAGCGCTCGGCGCTGCAGGGTGTCCTCGACGATTGGTCGGCGCCGGTGGCGACGTTTCTCCGCGACTGCGGCATCTCGCAGGGCGTCACGGTGCCCCTGCACATGCCGGGCAACCGTTTTGCGACGATGACCGGCCTGTGGCGGGACGACACCTTCCGCCGGCTCGGTGCCTCGGTGGGCGGCTGCGTGGTCCAGTTCACCTATCTGGCGCACGTGATGAACGATCGCGTGGTGCGCCTGTTCAGCGCGCGCGAACTGGCGCCCGCCGGGGTGTCGCTGAGCCCGCGCGAACTGGAGTGTCTTTCGCTGGCCGCCGAGGGCCTCTCGACCAAGCGGATCGCCTGGAAGCTCAACCGCTCGGAGTCTACGGTGATCCTTCACCTGCAGTCGGCGGCGCGCAAGCTGGGCGGCCGCAACCGGGCCCAGGCGATCGCCCGCGCGGCCCACTTCGGGCTGCTGGCGCGGTGAGGGGAATGCGCAAGCTGTCAAAGAGCGGCGCCTTCGCCCGCCCCGCTGCCGGGGCTGGCGAACGGCTTTGCGTATGGACGGCTGGACGTCCGTAGTCTTGCCGGGCGCGCCGTCCGCGTTCGCTCCTTATGCTAGGGGGGCGGGTTCGGAATGGAACTGTAATTTCTTATAGCTGGTGGCCGCGGGGAGCATTGGTGGAGGCTTAGCGGGAACCGATTCTTGCCGTGGTCCCGCATGTCAGCCATCACCGTTCCCGCCCGCCGCGAAGGCTACGCACCCTACCTGGGCCACCGCACCTGGTATCGCGTGGTCGGCGACCTGGACGCGGAGCGGCCGCCGTTGGTGGTGCTCCACGGCGGCCCGGGCTGCACGCATGACTACCTGGACGCCTTCGCGGACCTCGCGCAGGGCGGCCGGGCGGTGATCCATTACGACCAGCTCGGCAACGGCCGGTCCACGCACCTGCGCGAGGCGCCGAGCGGGTTCTGGACCGTCCCGCTGTTCCTGGACGAGCTGGACAACCTGGTGCGGCACCTGGGCATCGCCGCGCGCTACGACGTGCTGGGCCAGTCCTGGGGCGGCATGCTGGCGGCCGAGCACGCCGTGCTGCGGCCGGCGGGGCTCAATGCGCTGGTGATCGTTTCCTCGCCTTCCTCGTTCCCGCTGTGGGTGGCCGAGGCGAAGCGGCTGCGCCGCGACCTGCCGGCGGACGTGCAGCGCGCGCTCGACCTGCACGAGCAGCGCGGCGACTACGACCACCCGGATTACCTGGCGGCCACCGAGGTGTTCTACCGCCGACACGTCTGCCGCCTGGCGGTGTGGCCCGAGGAAGTGCGGCGCACCTTCGCGGCGGTGGAGAGCGACCCCACCGTCTACCGCACCATGAACGGCCCCACCGAGTTCCATGTGATCGGCAGCCTGCGCGCATGGAGCATCGAGGAGCGGCTCGAACGGATCGCTGTGCCCACCCTGGTGATGTCCGGCCGCCACGACGAGGCGACGCCCGCCTGCGTGGCGGCCTACGCCGAGCGCATCCCCGGCGCGCGCTGGGTGCTGATGGAGCGCTCGGCGCACATGTGCCACGTCGAGGAGCGCGAAGGGACCATGGAGACGGTCGCGGGTTTTCTTGCCGAACACGACTGACGGAGGCCGCCATGACGCCACCCATCCGATTCGCCGCCGTCCAGCTCTGTACCACGCCCGACGTAGAGGCCAACAACCGCGCCATCGCCGAGGCGGTGGCGCGCGGTGCGGCCGCCGGTGCGCAGGTGGTGTGCCTGCCGGAGGCGGCCAACATCCTCCTGCGCGACAACCGCCGCTACCCGGCCGTCTGCGTCCCGGAGCGCGACGACACCACCTTGCGCCTGTGCCGCGAGTTGGCCGCCCGCCACGGCATCTGGCTGCACAGCGGGTCGCTGCTCGTCCGCACCGAGGAGGGCGACCGGATCTGGAACCGCAGCTATCTCATCTCGCCGCGCGGCGAGGTGGTGGCCCACTACGACAAGCTGCACACCTTCGACGTGCGGCTGGGCGGGCAGGGCGACTTCCAGGAGTCGGCCGTGGTGCGCCCCGGCGAGGACGCGCCGTTGGCGGTGGCACTGCCCGGCAGCGGGCTGACCCTGGGTTTTTCGATCTGCTACGACCTGCGCTTCGGCTACCTGTTCCATGGCCTGGCGAAGGCCGGCGCGACGGTGATGCTGGTGCCGGCCTCGTTCTCCGCCATCACCGGGCCGCTGCACTGGGAGACGCTGCTGCGCGCCCGGGCCATCGAAACCGGAAGCTATGTCGTCGCCGCCGCGCAGTGCGGCGAACACGACGGCGTACCGACCCATGGGCAGAGCCGGATCATCGGCCCTCTCGGCGAGGTGCTGGCCGGCTGCGGCGAGGAGCCGGGCATCGCCTGCGCGGACCTCGACCCGGCCGCGGTGGCCGACGCCCGCCGGCGCCTGCCGTGCCTGGAGCAGGCGCGCGAGCTTGCCGCGCCGCGGCTCGTGAACCCGGCGGGGTGAGCGGCCAGCCCGGCGAACAGTTTCGGATCACACCCCACGAGGTTCCCGGCCGTGCCGGGGCGGCCTCGGGATCCCGGCCTGCGAGGCCGTAGGGGGAGGGGAGCGGCCAGCCAGCGGCGGTCGCGCGCAGGGATCGAGAGCGCACAGCACGCCTGCGGTCGCCGGACCGCAGGCGCCGATCAGTCAATGAGGGGTTCCTACATCATGAAAAGCTCGACCGACATGCGCACCGCCCGACGCGGCGCGACCGCCCGCATCCACCCCGCCAGGGGCCGGCTCGCCCGGAGCATCTATGCGTCCCTCATGCTGATGGCGGGCGGCGCCACGCCCGCCTGGGCGCTGCCCGCGGCCGACGCCGCGGCACAGGCCCCCGCGGACGACGGCGGCAAGGGCACTGCGCCGGACGGACACAAGACGGTCAACCTCAACGCGGTGGTGATCAAGGCCACGCGCGAGATCAAGGACGTGACCGGCGGCGCCCTGGGCTCCGTCTCCAAGCTCAACATGCCCTTCTCGGTCAGCGCGGTGCCTTCGGAGGTCATCCAGGACAAGCAGCCCGCCTCCGTCTACGGCGTCTTCGCCAACGACGCCAGCGTGACCCGCCAGGCGGGCAGCGACTACACCGGCTGGTCCTCCTTCCTCACCGTTCGCGGCATCACCATCTCCTCCACCGACGGCAGCCAGAAGATCAACGGCGTGCCGGTGACGCTCTGGGGCATGAGCCTGCCGATGGAGTTCATGGACCAGGTGCAGCTGCTCAAGGGCGCCTCGGGCTTCATGTACGGCTTCGCCACGCCGGGCGGCGCGGTCAACTACGTGACCAAGAAGCCGCCGGAAGAGGGCTCGCTGACGAGCTTCGACGTGGGCTACCACTCCAACAGCATCTACCGGGAGCACGTGGACATCGGGCGCGCTGCGGGCGACGGCAGCGGCCTGGGCTTTCGCCTCAACGCCACCCACGAGGAAGGCCACACCCAGACCGGCACCGGCGTGCACCGCAATGCCTTCGGCCTGAACCTCGGCGCCAACCTGGCCGACAACCTGCAATGGTCGTTCGATTCGATCTACCAGAAGTCCAGGTTCACCAAGCCCAGCCCGATGGTGTTCCTGACTTCGTACACGCAGGAGAAGCTGCCCGGCACCGCGGGGATCGTGCAGAACCCGCAGGCGGACCAGGCCTTCGACAACCCCGAGTTCGTCTATCTGGGCACCGGCGTCAGGTGGACCATGGCGCCCAACTGGAGTGCCGACCTGAGCGTTGCCTACAGCAATACCGACCAGCTGTATTCGAAGGACTACCTGGCCCTGATCGACGCGGGCGGCAGGTACCAGGACCGGATATTCGAAACCTCCCAGAGCTACAGCAACACCGCCGCGCAGCTGGTCGTGAACGGCGACGTGGACGTGTTCGGCAAGCACAACCACGTGGTGCTGGGCGCGACCAAGATCCGCCATGCGGAAACCAAGGGCATGGGCTACGAGTACCAGAAGTACGTCAACTACGGCTACCGCAACCTCTACGTCTGGAAAGACTTCTCCTACCAATCCAACTACGGCAAGGGGCAGCAGAGCTTCCCGGACAGCTCCAACAGCCAGGCGGCGGCGTTCGCCAGCGACATGCTGGACCTGTCGGCGAAGTGGAAGGTCCTGCTCGGCGTGCGCTTCACGCACTACAAGCAGATGCAGAACACCTACACGTTCAAGACGCCGGCGAACTACACGCGCGCCGCCACCTACGTGTCGACCAACGAAACCACGCCGACAGTGGCGGTGATGTACAAGCCCACCACGGACAGCACCGCCTACGCCAGCTATGCCGAGGCGCTGGAATCGGGCGGCCCGGTGGGCGCGCAGTACGCGAACGTCGGCCAGTTGCTCAACCCGCAGAAAAGCAAGCAGTGGGAAGTCGGCTACAAGGTGGACGGCCTGCGCATCCAGTCGTCCGTCGCGGCCTTCCGGGTGGACCGGGGCACGGGCTACGCCAACGACAGGAACGTGTTCGTGCAGAGCGGCATCAGCCGCTACCAGGGCCTGGACGGCGCGCTCGACGTGCACTTCACCCGCAACCTCACGGTCGGCGCTTCGGCGGTCTACCTGCAGAAGGCGGATTACCTCAACGCCTCCTCGCCCTGGCTGCTGGGCAAGCGCGTGCCCGGCGCCTACCGCTTCGGCGGCGCGCTGCACCTGGACTACACGGTGCCGGGCATCGAGGGCCTGGCCTTCGGCGCCAACGCGCGCTACACCGGCGAGACGGTGGCCTACCAGAACGCCACCAGGCGCCTCACCATCAAGGCGCCGAGCTACGTGCTCTTCGACTTCAGCGCCAAGTACGCCCAGATGGTCGGCGGCCACCTCGTCACCTATCGCGCCGGCATCAACAATGCCTTCAACAAGTCCTACTGGATCGGCGGATCGGCCACCTACATCTTCCTCGGCGACCCGCGCTCGTACTTCCTCAACGTGACCCTGGACCTGTAACGGCGGCAAGGCGGCCGGGAGGACATGGTGGCGGCATCCGGCCGGCCGGTGCCGCCGTGGTCGATTCGGACGCTGTTCGATCGTCGTACTGGCGGCGCCTCCGCCTGCCACAGGAAAACCCCATGACCAAGATGATCTTCGTCAGCCTGCCGGTCGCCGACCTCGAGGCCTCGGTGGCCTTCTACAAGGCCTTAGGGTTCGAGCAGAACCCGCAATTCGGCGACGATGCCTCCGCCTGCATGGTGTGGAGCGAGGCGATCTACGCCATGCTGCTCACCCACGCCAAATGGCGGACGTTCACACAGCGGCCGTTCCCGCCGGCCGGGACGAGCGGGTCGATGCTCTCGCTGTCGATGGGCAGCCGCGACGCCGTCGATGCGATGAACCGTGCCGCCGCGGCCCACGGTGGACAGGCCGATGTGAACCCGGCCGAGGACTTCGGCTTCATGTACACCCGCGACCTCGCCGACCTCGACGGGCACATGTGGGGGATCTTCTGGATGGACCCGGCGGCGATGCCGGCCGCGAGTCGCCAGCACTAAAGGCCGCGCCCGCCGCGCTTCCACCCGCGCGGGCACCGCGCGCTTGGCGACAGCCGAAGCGCGCCCACAGGGGATCCCGGATGGCCGCGGCTCGGCGGCTGTGGGCAGCCGGCTCGGACGGAGCCGGAACTGGCATCATCCTGGGCTTTTCGTACCGGAGATACCGCATGCAATACCGCCGCCTCGGCAGCACCGGCCTGCAACTGTCCGCGCTTTCCTTCGGCGCCTGGGTCACCTTCGGCCAGCAGGTGGGGCGCAAGCAGGCGCGCGAGCTGCTCTCGCTGGCCTGGGACCGCGGCATCAACTTCTTCGACAACGCCGAGACCTACAACCACGGCGAGGCCGAGCAATTGATGGGCGACGTGCTGGTGGACCTGCGCCTGCCGCGCGACAGCTACTGCGTGTCGAGCAAGGTGTTCTTCGGCGCGGTGGAGCACCCGCGGCCGACCCAGCGCGGGCTCTCGCGCAAGCACGTGGTCGAGGCCTGCCACCAGGCCCTGCAGCGGCTGCGCGTGGATTACCTCGACCTCTACTTCTGCCACCGGCCCGACCCGGACACGCCGGTCGCCGAGACGGTGGCGGCGATGGACCTACTGGTGCGCCAGGGCAAGGTGCTGTACTGGGGCACCAGCGAATGGCCGGCGGCGGCGATCCACGAGGCGCACCGGGTGGCGCGCGAGGGCGGCTACGCCGCGCCGGTGGCCGAGCAGCCGCAGTACAACCTGCTGCACCGCGAGCGGGTGGAGGTGGAGTACGCGCCGCTGTATGCCGCCTACGGCATGGGCACCACGATCTGGTCGCCGCTGGCCTCGGGCCTGCTCAGTGGCAAGTACGACCACGGCGTGCCGGAGGATTCGCGCCTGGCCCAGCCGGGCTACGAATGGCTGCGCGAGATCGCCCTGGGCGAGGGCGGCGCGCGCGCGGCGCGGGTGCGCGGGCTGCGCCCGCTGGCGGCCGAGCTGGGCGCCACGCCGGCCCAGCTCGCCATCGCCTGGTGCCTGGCCAATCCGCAAGTGTCCACGGTGCTGCTGGGCGCCAGCCGGCGCGAGCAGCTGGAGCAGAACCTGGCCGTGCTCGATCTCCTGCCGCACTTCGATCTCGCGCTCAAGCAGCGGATCGAGCGTGTGGTGGAGGGTGGGGCGGGTTAGGGCCCTGCGGGATCACGCTGGGCGCGCCAAGGGGAGAAGCCGCGCCGGCGAGGCGCCGCGTGCGGGCGGGGCGGGTCCGGAAAGCCGCGATGGGCCGCGAAAAATCCAGATGTTGGCTAGGTCGCTTGACGATCAAATGAGAATTATTATCATCTGAAGCCCGCCTGCCGCTGGAGTCCCTCCCATGTCCGTCAGCATTCCCACGCTTGTTTCGCCGTCCAGCCTGCCGCTGTCGCCGGGGCACCGGATGCCATCCACCAACGCCACCGCGGTGCGGCGCATCAGCAGCGACAGTCTGCTCGAAGGCGGGCGCGAGCTGGTGATCCAGCACCAGGGCGGCGAGTACCACCTGCGCCTGACCCGCAACGACAAGCTGATCCTGACCAAGTAACGCCCGCCTCTTTGCACGGCGCTTCATGGGCGCCGCAGTCCACGCCCCCGCCAGCACATCGCCAGCCGGGCTCTGACATGGAGCCTTGCCATGTGGTCGATGATCCGTTCCGTCCTGCCCGCGCGCGGCCTCGCCGCGCCGGCGCCGCGCCACGTGCGCTGGCTCGACCCGCGCGCATGCGCCGCGCGGCTGCCGGCGCTGGGCTGCGTGCTGTACCTGCCCGCCCGCGTCGCCCCTGCTCCGGCCGGCGGACTGCTGCCGCTGCGCGCCGAACTGGCCCCGCTGGCCGGGTTGCGTGGCCTGTTCGCGGCCAGCCTGGTCACCGGCGACGGCCCGCGCGAATGGCTGGATGCGGTGGACCGCCAGGGCCGCGTGCTGGCCCGGCTGTACCTGCTGCCCGACACCGACTACCTCGCCTGGGATGCGCTGCTGGCCGCCGGCGCGCCGGGCGCTGCGCCGCTGCGCGCGCCGGCGGTGTTCTGCCCGGCCGGGGCGCATGTGCTGCGCTTCCAGGCGCGCACGCTGGCCGGCATGAGCCTGCTCGACGCCCGCACGCCCACCGCGATGTCGCCGCTGGGCAGCCAGCTCGCCCTGCGCATCGCCAAGGCGGAATCGGTGCACGTGCAGCGCCCGCTCGCGCCCGGTTGAGCGCGGTGGTGTCCGCGCCGTTGTCCAGCTGTCCGCCCAAGTGTCCGCGGACAGTGGACGCGCGCGCAGCCGCATCGCCAATGGACTGAATCACAAGGGGTTCCTGTCGCCCTGCCGGCTTGGCACACGGTTTGCTCCAACGGGGAGCATGGCCGCGCTGTCCGCGGCCAGGGGACAGTTCGATGATTCGCGACACCTCCGCGCAAGACCGCATGGTCGAGGTCAAACCCAACCGTCGCCGCCGCCTGCTGTGGATCGGCGGCGGCATCGCCGTGCTGGTCGCCCTGGCGCTGGCGATGCCGGGCATCCTGCGGCTGTTCTCGGCGGACGCCTCGGTGAGCGCCTCGCGCCTTGCCTTCGCCACCGTGGAGCGCGGGCCGTTCGTGCGCGACATCGCCGCCGAGGGCAAGGTGGTGGCGGCGGTCAGCCCCACGCTCTACGCCACCTACGGCGGCGCGGTGACGCTCGAGGTGCACGCCGGCGACGCGGTGAAGAAGGAGCAGGTGCTGGCGATGATCGACAGCCCCGAGCTCAAGAACAAGCTGGCGCAGGAGCAGTCCAAGGCCGACGCCATGCAGGTGGACTACCTGCAGGCCGAGGTGGACGCGCGCAGCAAGCGCGCGGAGCTGCAGAAGACCTACGACAACGCGCAGATCGACGCCAAGAGCGCCGAGACCAACCTCACCCGCGAGCAGAAGGCCTTCGCCGCCGGCGCCTCCACCAACGTGGCGGTGGACCAGGCCAAGGACACGCTGGAGAAGGCGCGCATCGCGCTGGCGCACGCCAAGTCGGGCCTGGGCATGAACGAAGACAGCCTGCGCTTCAACATCCAGGCCAAGAAGCTCGCCCACGACAACCAGATGCTGGCGGTGCAGGACCTCGAGCGCCAGGTGCGCAACCTCGACGTGCGCTCGCCGGTGGACGGCCAGGTCGGCCAGTTGTTCATCGCCGAGCGCGCCACGGTGGCCAAGGACGCGCAGCTGCTCTCGGTGATCGACCTCTCCGCGCTGGAAGTGGAGATGAAGGTGCCGGAGAGCTTCGCCCGCGATCTCGGCATCGGCATGACCGGCGAGATCAGCGGCAACGGCAACACCTGGAAGGGCCTGGTGAGCGCGATCTCGCCCGAGGTGGTGAACGGCGAGGTGGCCGCGCGGTTGCGCTTCGAGGGCACCACGCCCAGGCAGCTGCGCCAGAACCAGCGCCTGTCGGTGCGCGTGCTGCTCGACCACCGCGAGGACGTGCTCACCGTGCAGCGCGGCTCGTTCGTGGACGAATCGGGCGGCAGCTACGCCTACGTGGTGCGCGACGGCGTGGCCGAGAAGCGGCCGATCCGCGTGGGCGCCAGCAGCATCGACAAGGTGGAGATCCTCGACGGTCTCAAGGAACGCGAGCGCATCGTGATCTCCGGCACCGACAGCTTCAAGAACGCGGCGCGGGTGGCGATTAGTCGCTGACGTGCTGGGAATCGGGAGTCGGGAATAGGGAATAGCAAGAGCGCAAAAGCTCGCGCGGCCCGGCCGGTCTCCGATTCCCCCTTCCCGATTCCCTATTCACCAAGGAGCAAGCCATGCTGAAGATGACCCACCTGTCCAAGGTCTACCGCACCGAAGTGGTGGAGACCTACGCGCTGCGTGATTTCAACATCGACGTGAAGGAGGGCGAGTTCGTCGCCGTCACCGGCCCCTCGGGCTCGGGCAAGACCACCTTCCTCACCATCGCCGGTCTGCTGGAAACCTTCACCGGCGGCACCTACCACCTGGACGGCATCGAGGTGAGCCAGCTCAATGACAACGCGCGCTCGAAGATCCGCAACGAGAAGATCGGCTTCATCTTCCAGGCCTTCAACCTGATCCCCGACCTCAACGTGTTCGACAACGTGGAAGTGCCGCTGCGCTACCGCGGCATGAAGGCGGCCGAGCGCAAGCAGCGCATCATGGACGCGCTCGAGCGCGTGGGCCTGGCCTCGCGCTACAAGCACTACCCGGCGGAGCTTTCCGGTGGCCAGCAGCAGCGCGTGGCGATCGCCCGCGCGCTGGCCGGCAGCCCGCGCCTGCTGCTGGCGGACGAGCCCACCGGCAACCTGGACACGCAGATGGCCCGCGGCGTGCTGGAACTGCTGGAGGAGATCCACCGCGAGGGCGCCACCATCGTGATGGTGACGCACGACCCGGAACTGGCCGCGCGCGCCCAGCGCAACGTGCACATCATCGACGGCCAGGTGGTGGACCTCGCCGAGGATCCGCGCTTCCATGCCGGCGCGCGGACGCACGATACGGTTTCCGGTTGAGGTCCCACCCGTGCGCCGCACTCACCGTCCGCTGCGAAACCCCCTGCGCGTGAAGCCGCTGCTGCTCGCGCTGGGGCTGGTGCTGGCCCCGCTCGCCGTCCACGGCGAGGACCTGATGGACGCCTACCGCGAGGCTATCGCCAACGACCCGGTGCTGGCCACCGCCGACGCCGCGCGGCTGGTGGTGGCCGAGGGCGTGCCGCAGGCGCGCGCGGCGCTGCTGCCGCAGCTCTCCGCGGGGCTGAGCCTGCAGCAGTTCCACGGCGGCGGTGGCGGCTCGACCACCACCGATGCCAACGGCAACATCATCGAGACCGGCGCCGGCGGCCATACCCGCTCGCGCTCGGTGAGCGGCGAACTCGTGCAGCCGATCCTCGATCTCTCCCGCATCGCCAGCCTGCGCGCCGCGCAGGCCACCCGCGACGCGCAGGAGGAGACCTACCGCGCCGCCCTGCAGAACCTCTACGTGCGCGTGGCAGGCGCCTACTTCAACGTGCTGATCGCGCAGGACCAGCTGGCGGTGTACCAGTCCTACGAGGACGCCTACAAACAGGAGTACCACCAGTCCAGCGAGCGCTTCAAGAACGGCCTGGCGATGGCGGCGGACGTATCGCAGTCGCAGGCCTACTACCTCTACATCAAGTCGCAGCGGATCACCGCGCAGAACGCGCTCAAGGACGCCTTGCGCGCCATGGAGCAGATCACCGGCCGGCAGACCGGCGCCTTGAAGAAGCTGCGCGAGGACCTGCCCATGCAGCCGCCCGCGCCGGCCGACCCCAAGGCCTGGGTGGAAGCGGCGATGCAGAGCAACCCCGCCATCCTCGCCGCGCGCCACGTGGTGACGGCCGACGAGCGGCACATCAACGCGGCGCGCGCCGGCCACCTGCCCACGCTCAACGCCAACGTGGGCTACAGCAAGTACGGCAGCTGGTCCAACGTGGCGCGCGGCGGCGCCGGCTACGGGCCGGGCACCACCACGGTGGGCCTGACCCTGAGCGTGCCGCTGTTCAGCGGTGGCCTCACCCAGTCGCAGGTGCGCCAGGCGATCCACCAGCGCGACGAGGACAGCGGCGTGCTGGAGAGCCAGCGCCGCCAGGCCGCGCGCGACGCCAACAACTACTACAACCTGGTGGTGGACGGCATCGAGCAGGTGCAGAGCGCACGCGACTCGGTGGACTCGGCCAGGAAGTCGCTGGCCTCGATGCGCGCCGGCTACGAGATCGGCACGCAGAGCCTCACCAACGTGGTGGTGGCGATCCAGACGCTGGCCGAGGTGGAGAGCGAATACACCGTGGTGCGCCACCAGTTCATCCTGAACAAGCTGCTGCTCAAGCAGGCCGCCGGCACCATCGACGTGCACGACCTGGAGGACGCCAACCGGCTGCTCGAATGAGCCGCTTGCCACGATGCGCCCTGAGTCCCCGGAGAACCACACCGACATGTTCGCCTACTACTTCCAGCTCGGCCTGCGCAGCCTGCGCCGCAACCCGGTGCTGACGGCGCTGATGGTGATGGCCATCGGCTTCGGCGTGGCGGCGTCGATGATCACCTACTCGGTGTTCCGGGCGGTGTCGGGCAACCCGATCCCGGCGAAGTCGGAGCGCCTCTTCACGCCGCAGATCGACAGCTGGGGGCCGCAGCAGAACATCCAGGGTGAGCCGCCCTATGCGCTGAACTACGTGGACGCCATGGCGCTGATGCGCGCGCACCGGGCGCTGCGCCAGACGCTGCTTTACCCGCTGTGGCTATCGGTGTCGCCGGAAGGCGGGCGCAGCCTGCCGGTCGGCGCCAACGGCTATGCGGCCTATGGGGATTTCTTCCCGATGTTCGAGGTGCCGTTCCGCTACGGCGCCCCCTGGAGCGCGGCCGACGACGCGCACCACGCCGCCATCGTGGTGCTGAGCGAGGCCCTCAACCAGCACCTGTTCGGCGGCGCCGACAGCGTGGGGCGCGAGATCGTGCTCGGCGGCCACGCCTACCGCGTCGTGGGCGTGGCCGGGCACTGGGACCCCAAGCCGCGCTTCTTCGCGGTGTGGGGCGGCAGCAACGGCTTCCAGCGCGACCCGGCGGATTTCTACCTGCCGTTCACCCGTGCGATCGATCTCAAGCTCGACACCGCCGGCAACAACAGCTGCCGCGGCAAGCCGGACTTCAGCGGCTGGGAGGGATGGCTGCGCAGCAACTGCGTGTGGATCACGCCGTGGGTGGAGCTGGAGGGCGAGGCGGAGGCGGCGCGCTACCGCGGCTTCCTGGAAAGCTACGCCGCGGACCAGCAGCGCGCCGGCCGCTTCGCCTGGGCGCCCAACGTGCGCCTGCGCGACGTCATGCAGTGGCTGGACTACCTGCAGGTGGTGCCGCCGGAGAGCCGCATCGCCCTGGTCGTGGCGCTGGGCTTCTTTGTGATCTGCCTGGTCAACACCGTGGGCCTGCTGCTGGCGAAGTTCATGCGCCGCGCGGGCGAGATCGGCGTGCGCCGCGCGCTGGGCGCGCCGCGCCGGCAGATCTACGCGCAATACCTGGTCGAGGCGGCCTCGGTGGGCCTGGCCGGCGGCGTGCTGGGGCTGCTGCTCACCGCCTTGGGCATTGGCGGCGTGGGCGTGCTGTTCAAGCCGCAGATCGCGCGCCTGGCGCAGCTGGATTTTCCGCTGGTGGGGCTGTGCCTGGCGGTGGCCGTGCTCGCTACGTTGCTGGCGGCGTTCTACCCGGCCTGGCGCGCGGCGCAGGTGCAGCCGGCGTGGCAGCTCAAGTCGCATTGAGGGAGGGCTCGGCATGCAGATCAAACCCATCCTCGCCGCACTGCGCCGCCACAAGGCGGGCACCGTGCTGATCGTGTTGCAGATCGCGCTGACGCTGGCGATCGTCTGCAATGCGCTGTTCATCATCCAGCAGCGCCTGGCGCACCTGTCCGAGCCCACCGGCATCGACGAGGCCAACCTGTTCGTGATCGCCAACCAGTGGGCAGGCGGCAGCCTGTCCACGGCGCAGATCGACGCGCAGATCCGGGCCGACCTGGCCGCGTTGCGGCAGCTGCCCAGCGTGCGCGACGCCACGCCCAGCAACTCCTATCCGCTGCGCGGCGGCGGCTGGGACAACTTCGTGGCGCTGACGCCCGAGCAGGTGGAGCCGACCTCGGACGCCGCCGTCTACCTGGGCGACGAGCACCTGCTGGACACGCTGGGCGTGAAGCTGGTGGCCGGGCGCAACTTCCGCGCCGACGAGGTCGGCGCCATCGGCCTGCGCGAGAACGTGGTGCCGTCGGTGGTCATCGTCACCCGCGAACTGGCCGAACGCATGTATCCGGGCGGCGCCGCGCTGGGCAAGCCGCTGTATGCGATGAGCGCGACGCCGAGCACCATCGTCGGCATCGTCGAGCGCCTGCAGACGCAGAGCGTGGAGGCCTGGCAGGCCGCCTACGCCTACCAGTCGATGCTGTGGCCGCTGCGCCAGGCCTGGCCCATCGGGCTGTACTACATCGTGCGCGCCAAGCCCGGCCAGCTCGACGCGGCCATGCGCGAGGCGCCCCGGGCGCTGTACGCGCAGAGCCGCCAGCGCATCCTCGACCCTGCCGATGGCGGCAGCTTCGCCGAGATCCGCCGGCGTGCCTACGACAGCGACCGCGGCATGGCGATCCTGATGGGCGTGATCTGCGCCGTACTGCTGGCGATCACCGCCGCGGGCATCGTCGGGCTCACCAGTTTCTGGGTGGGCCAGCGGCGCAAGCAGATCGGCGTGCGCCGGGCGCTGGGGGCGCGCCAGCGCGACATCCTGGGCTACTTCCTCACCGAGAACCTCCTGATCAGCGGCGGCGGCGTGCTGCTCGGCGTGCTGCTGGCGGTGGCGATGAACCTGTGGCTGGTGGTGCGCTTCGCGATGCCGCCGCTGTCGCTGGCCTACGTGGCGGTGGGCGTGGTGTTGCTGTTGCTGCTGGGGCAGGGCGCGGTGCTGGCACCGGCGCTGCGGGCGTCGAAGGTGCCGCCGGTGGAGGCGACGCGGTCGGTATGAAAGAGGGTGCTGCGAGAGGTCGAAGCTGCCTCGCAGGTGGGGATTCGGATGGGAGGAGTAGATGTTCGGTTACTACCTTGAACTCGGCCTGCGCAGCCTGCGCCGCAACCCGGTGCTGACGGCGCTGATGGTGATGGCCATCG
>NZ_LFQR01000139.1 GCF_001182895.1 Frateuria defendens
CCATAATGCCTGACAAGGCGGCTGCGATCAAGCGGTTCTTGGCTTAAGTTGAGAGCATTGCCTACGACACGGTCGCCTGCATCCGAACCGGGCAGGCGGACGGCCTAACCTGCAGGTGTGGATGGCCCTGCGCAGTGACGGGAAGCTCTCGACCAACGAGGAATCCCATCCGTCCGGCGGCAAGACTGTTCGCTACGTCTACACCAGGGTCCGGCCGTCCCCGTGATCCAGCTCCGCCCCACCGCTCCGGCGCTCACCCGGATGGCACGGCAGTGCCGCGCCACCGGTCCCAGTAGGCAGGCTCGCCGATCTCCCTGGACAGGAACTGCAGGAACGTCTGTGTCTTGCGCGAACGCTGGCGATTGCTCGGATAGACCGCATGAACGCCTAGCGCCTGCGGCTCGAGTGCCCATGTCCAGGATTCCAGGAGAGGTGTCAGCTCCCCGCGCTGCAGATAGCGCGAAACCAGCCAGGTAGGAAAACAGACGATGCCTTTGCCGGCCCTGGCCAGCTCCAGCAGGTATTCCACATAGTTGCTGCGGACATTGCCGTCGACCTCGACCAAGGCGAAATTTCCCTTGCCTTTGCGGCAATGCCATTTCTGCGGTCCGTAGGTGGCTTGATAGACGAAGCAGTTGTGCCGACGCAGGTCCTCCGGCCTCCTGGGATGACCGCAGGCCACCAGATAGGCTGGCGAGGCGCACAAGGCGAACCGTTGGACCGCCAGCAGGCGGGAAATCATGCTCGAATCGTTCAACTCGCCGATGCGAATGGACACGTCGATGCCGGCTTCCACGGGGTCGGCGAAGGTGTCCGTCAGCCACAGATCCAGTTCGACGGCCGGATAGCGCTCCTGGAAACGCATCAGGATCGGGGCCAGGTGCCTGCGCGCAAAAGCCGGCGGCGAGCTGACCCGCAGCAGGCCGCGCGGCTCGTCCTCGTCGCCCAGATGCTCCCCGGCCTGGTCGATCTGCTCGAGCGCATCCTGGACGACTTCGTAATAGCGACGCCCGGCCTCCGTCAGATGCACGGCACGGGAATGGCGCACGAACAAGGGATGCCCCAGCGCATGCTCCAGCGCCGCTACGTGGCGGGATGCCGAGGAAGGCAGCAGGTTCAACTCGGCGGCAGCACGGGAGAAGCTCATGTGGGTCGCCACGCGCACGAATATGCGCAGCGCCAACAAATTGATGGGCTTGTGCATGTATGGAAGTCAGACTACTGGGTGGTGCGCATTCTGCGCCCAAAGCGCGACACGTGCCCTTGGAGGCAGGCTGCGCGCAAGGTGCGCCGGACGCCATCCAGGGGAATGGAAACATGGCGGCCACCACGCTAATTCGCGTCTCAAGGAAGCACCATTGCGGATACCGCAAACCTTGCTTGCCGAGACAGCAATTGTTTGCGCCAGACCCCGGTAGTAGATTGCCGGCCATTCGAACGGGACCGGGGTTTCCGGCGATCGCCGATTGCGACATCCGATATTGGGCACGACCGAATGATCGTCCGGCACGGAGAATAAGTGTAGGCGAGTAGAACGCCGAGACCTGCAGATTGCCGCAGGGGCGACCAGGAATCCAACTGGACATTTGGTCGCATGCTCCTGCCACTCGGCACCGGACAGTTGCGGGATGGCCGTCTGTCCGCCTTCGGGCGGCCGATGCTCAACGCGCACGCGCACGCGCATTTTCATTTTCACCCAGAACAGGGAATGCCTTTCACCGGGAGGCTGCCTTGTGCCGGAAGGAAACGCCTGAAATCATGGCCGGAAGCTGCAAACGCCAAGTAATAAATGTCCGGAACGACCATTGCGATTCCCCGCCGTGCGATTCCGTCGAGCTAGAAACCGCGCGGAGCCATAAAAAACTGAAAAGGCCGGCATTGCCTGCGGCCACCCTGGGAGGACTATTGCTGTCGCTGGGTTGCACCAACGGCATTAGCCACGCCCAGGACCTGGCCGACACCATGACCGGCGATTGGGGTGGCCTACGCCGGGACTGGCAACAGCGTGGCGTGACGCTGCGCGGCGACTACGTATCGGAAAGCTTCCGGGTGACGCACGGTGGCCTGCGCCAGGGCAGCCGCTACGCCCAGCAGATCAGGCTGGGCGCGGACTTCGACATGAGCAGGCTAGCCGGCTGGAGCGCGGGTACCTTCCATCTCACCTTGAACGACCGCGCCGGCCGCGGCGTGTCTTCCGACCTGACCGGCAACCGCCTGCCGATCCAGGAGGTCTACAGCAGCCAGTTCGCCAAGCTCACCGAGCTGAGCTACGACCAGGACATGCTCGACCATCGCCTGAACGTGAAGCTCGGCTTCTCGGCGATGGGCAACGACTTCGGCGGCCTGCCGATCCTCTGCGACCTGGTCAATGCCGCGTTCTGTGCCCACTCCCTGAGCTTCTCCGGCGGCAGCGGCTGGGGCAACTATCCCAACTCGCGGTGGGGTGTCCGGGCCAGGTGGACGTTCTCTCCCACCGTCGACCTCAAAGTCGGCGCCTTCCAGGTCAACCCGGACTACAGCACCAAGGCCCACGCCTTTTCTCTCGACGCGCGGGGCACTACCGGCGCGATCTTCCCGGTCGAACTGGATCTGCACACGCCCGCCGGCAAGAAGACGGAGTACCTCGGCGAGTTGAAGATCGGCGGCTACTACGACAACTCGAGGACCCCGCGCAAAGGCCGTGCGGGCGAAGTCGAGGGACGCCATGGCTTCTATGTGCTGGGCACCCAGGAGGTCTACCACGAGCATGCGGACAGCCGGCGCGGCCTGACCCTGGCCGGCGAATGGACCAACGCCGACCCGACCACCGCCCAGATCACCCGCTGGTACGCGCTTGCCGCGATCTACCAGGGCACGTTCCCCGGCCGCGACCAGGACACGGTCGCGCTCGGTTACGTGCGCGCGGTGATCAATCCCAGGCTGGTGCAGGCCCACCGGCAGGACAACCGCGGCATCGTCCAGGACGCCTTCCTGGACACCCTCGCCAACGCCGAGAGCGTGCTTGAACTCAGCTACGGCTGGCAGGCCACGTCCTGGCTGCTGGTGCGCCCGGACGTCCAGTACGTGATCCATCCCGGCGCCTATTCGTACCAGCACGTTCCCAACGTGGTCGCCGTGGGCCTGCAGTTGAAGATCGTGTTCTGACCGGGGCGCCAGGCCTGCATCGGCGCCTCTCGAAACGCGGCCGCATGCACGCATGCGGCCATGGCAAGCAAGCTGAAGTGAGGTTCACCATGAACGATTCGACGGACGCCGGCGGCGTCTCCACATGGCTGGCGAGGTTGGTCGGCCTGATCATCGCCATGTCGGGGCTGGCCCTGCTGATCGGAGGTGTCCGGCTCGCCACCCTAGGCGGTAGCTGGTATTTCCTGCTGATGGGCCTTGCCATGCTGGTGTCCGGCGGCCTCATCGTGACCGAGCGGCCACTGGGGGCCAAGCTCTACGGCCTGGCCTTCGTCCTCACCGTGGCCTGGGCCTTGGCCGACGCCGGCCTGGATTTCTGGGCGCTGGTCTCGCGCCTGATGACCTTCGCCGGCTTCGCCCTGCTGGTGGCGCTGCTCTACCCGGCCCTCAAGCGCAAGGCGGGCGGCCGCGGCACCTATGCGTTGGCGGCAGTGCTGGCCATGGCGCTGGCGGCAGGCTTCGCGGGCATGTTCATACCGCACCCGCCGGTCGCCGCCGCCGGCGACGGTCCGGCCCTGACGCCGGTGGACCCGGCCCACGCCCAGAAGGACTGGGCGTACTACGGCAACACCCCTGGTGGCAGCCGTTTCGCGGCGCTGGACCAGATCAACCGCGGCAACGTCGGCCGGCTGCAGGTCGCCTGGACCTACCACACCGGCGACGTCGCGCTCAGCGACGGCAACGGGGCCGAGGACCAGGAAACCCCGCTGCAAGTGGGCGACAAGCTGTTCCTGTGCACCCCGCACAACAACATCATCGCCCTGGACGCCGGCACCGGCCGGCAGCTGTGGAAGCGCGAGATCAACGCCCAGTCCAAGGTGTGGCAGCGCTGCCGCGGCCTGGCCTACTTCGACGCCACCGCACCCTTGCAGCAGCCGACCGTGGCCGGCGCCTCGCCGGTGCCGCCGGCAGCAGTGCCGGCCGGCGCCAACTGCCAGCGCAGGCTGCTGACCAACACCACCGACGCCCGCCTGATTGCCGTCGACGCCGACACCGGCGCGTTCTGCCAGGGCTTCGGCGACAACGGCCAGGTGAAGCTCAAGGCGGGCCTGGGCGACGCGCCCGACCCGTTCTACCAGCTCACCTCGGCACCGACCATGGCCGGCACCACCGTGGTGGTGGGCGGCCGCGTCGCCGACAACGTGCAGACCGACATGCCGGGCGGCGTGATCCGTGGCTTCGACGTGATCACCGGTGCGCAACGCTGGGCCTTCGACCCGGGCAACCCACAGGACAAGCAGGCGCCGTCTCCAGGCCGGCACTACGTGCGCAGCACGCCCAACTCGTGGGCACCGATGTCCTACGACCCCGCCTCCAACACCGTATTCCTGCCGATGGGCAGTTCCTCGACCGATCTGTACGGCGCCGAGCGCACCGCGCTGGACCACAAGTACGGCGCCTCGATCCTGGCCCTGGACGCGAGCACCGGCAACGAGAAGTGGGTGTTCCAGACCGTCCACAACGACCTGTGGGACTTCGACGTGCCGATGCAGCCGAGCCTGGTCGACTTCCCCATGGACGACGGCCGCCACGTGCCGGCCGTGGTGGTCGGCACCAAGGCCGGGCAGATCTATGTGCTCGACCGCGTCACCGGCAGGCCGCTGACCGAGGTCAAGGAAGTGCCGGTCAAGCCCGCGGACATCCCGCGCGAGCAGTATTCGCTCACCCAGCCGCTGTCGGTCGGCATGCCGCAGATCGGCACCAAGCACTTGACCGAATCGGACATGTGGGGCGCCACCCCGTTCGACCAGTTGGCCTGCCGCATCGCCTTCAAGAAGATGCGCTACGAGGGCCTGTACACCGCACCGGGCACCGACGTGGCGCTGAGCTTCCCCGGCTCGCTGGGCGGCATGAACTGGGGCAGCATCTCCACCGACCCGGTGCATGACCTCATCTTCGTCAACGACATGCGCCTAGGCCTGTGGGAGCAGATGATTCCCTCGGCCAACAAGAGCGGCTCCTCCAGCGGCGGCGAGGCGGTCAACACCGGCATGGGCGCGGTGCCGCTCAAGGGCACGCCCTACGCGGTCAACAAGAACCGCTTTCTGTCGCCGCTGGGCATCCCCTGCCAGGAGCCGCCGTTCGGCACGCTCAGCGCTATCGACCTGAAGACCCGCCGGATCATCTGGCAGGTGCCGGTCGGCACGGTCCAGGACACCGGCCCGTTCGGCATCAAGATGCACATGTCGATGCCCATCGGCATGCCTACGCTCGGCGGCACGCTCTCGACCCAGGGCGGTCTGGTGTTCATCGCCGGCACTCAGGACTACTACCTGCGCGCCTACAACAGCGCCACTGGCAAGGAAGTCTGGAAAGGCCGCCTGCCGGTCGGCAGCCAAGGCGGCCCGATGACCTATGTCTCGCCCAAGACCGGCAAGCAGTACATCGTCATTTCCGCCGGCGGCGCCCGCCAGTCGCCGGATCGCGGCGATTACGTGATCGCCTACGCGCTGCCCGACAGGCGCTGACAATGAACGGAACGGGAGGGACCGCGCGGAAGATGCGCGGCTTCCTCCCGGTGCTCGCCTCTCGCTGGCCAAGCATCGGCACCAGCGCCTCCCACTGCCACTGCCTGGTCTTGGCCGAGGCGATGAACCGCGACGCCGCCGAGCGTCGACCACCCCGGCGTCCGGCTCGATCCCGGCGATCGTCAGCAGCTCGCGCCCGCCCGCGTCCACCGCGATGGCCTTCAGGTGGGCGAAGGCGTCGTGCACGAAGTCGATGGCGCGCTGACTCGCGCGCCATCGCCTGTGATCTTGCCCCCGTTCC
>NZ_LFQR01000014.1 GCF_001182895.1 Frateuria defendens
GAGCGAAACCCCGGCCCAAAGGCCGGCCAGACCACGACGAGGCAGCCGCTGAAAAGCAATACCACTACGCACCTGCAACCGCAGTCCGAAGCGACATCGCAACACGCCGCACATGCATCGTCTGGCTATGCGGACAAACAAAAAGAAACGGCCCCGGCATGAGCGACACCAGCCTCCCCTCCCGCCACTGGGCCACCCAAAAAGAACGCGGCAGCTTCGCCCTGATGAAGCTCACCGCCCTGGGCCTGCGCCACATCGGCCGCAAGCCGATGGCGCCGGTGCTGTACCTGATCGTGCTGTACTTCTTCGCTTCCGGCCGCCGCGCGCGCCAGGCCGCGCGGGAATACCAGCAGCGCCTTGCCGCGTGGAGCGGGCGCGCCGAACTGCGGCCCACCACGCGCCGCGTATTCAGGCAGTTCATGGCCTTCGCCGAGAGCCTGCTCGACCGGCTCGACGTCTGGCGCGGCAAGCTGCGCCCGGAGCAGGTGCAGCTGATCGACCCCAGCGGCATCCGCGAGCGCCTGGCGCAGAGCGGGCCCGGCCGGCGCGGCGAGATCCTGGTCGGCGCCCACCTCGGCAACCTCGACGTGTGCCGCGCGCTGGCCGAGCTGGGCGGCTCGTCGATCAACGTGCTGCTGCACTCGCGCCACGTCGAGCGCTTCAACCAACTGCAGCGCGAGGCCGGCGACCGCCGCCTGCGCCTGATCCAGGTGAGCGAGCTGGACGCGGCGCTGATGCTCGATCTTTCCCAGCGCATCGAACGCGGCGAATGGCTGGCCATCGCCGGCGACCGCGTGCCGCTGCATGGCGACCGCTGCGTCAGCGTGGATTTCCTCGGCCATGCCGCGCCCTTCCCGCAGGGTCCGTGGCTGCTGGCCGGCCTGCTGCGCTGCCGGACCAGCCTGATGTGCTGCCTGAAGGTCGACGGCCGCTACCGCATCCACCTCGAGCCCTTCCTCGACGAGCCCGCGTGGGAACGCGGCCGGCGCGAGGCGGCGATCGCGCAGTGGGCGAGCCGCTACGCGGAGCGGCTGGGCCAGCTGTGCCTGCTGGCGCCGCTGCAATGGTTCAACTTCTACCCGTATTGGCAGGCCCCGGCCGCAGGGGGCGACGATGCGCGCTGAAGGCATCCTGCACCGCACCGTCGAGATCGCGGTGCCGTTCCACGACGTGGACTCCATGCACGTGGTGTGGCACGGCCACTACGTGAAGTACCTGGAGATCGCGCGCAGCGCCCTGCTCGAAGAAATCGGCTACGGCTACGCCGCGATGGCGGCCTCCGGCTACCTGTGGCCGGTGATCGACGTGCAGCTACGCTACGCGCGCAGCGCGCGGCTGGACCAGCGCCTGGCCGTGCGCGCCGGCCTGGTCGAATGGCAGAACCGCCTGAAGTTCCATTACCTGATCAGCGACGCGCAGAGCGGCGAGCGGCTGACCCGCGCCAGCACCGTGCAGGTGGCGGTGGCAGCGGCCAGCGGCGAGATGCTGCTGGCCTCGCCGCCCGCGCTGATCGAGGCCGTGGAGCGCCACCTACCGTGAACCTGCCCGTTTCCACCCCGCGGCCCGACCGCACGCCTTTCCTTTTCACCCGGCGGCCCGGCCGCCTCCGCAAGATGACGTGTGACGCATGACCTACGCCAGTGATACCTACGTCGAGGAAACCCGCATCGGCTTCCGCTTCCTCAGCACCCACACCTGGCAGCACCACGTGCTGCGCGTGGCGATCAACGACTTGAAGCGCCTGCTCGGCGAACCGTCGCCGCAGGGCGGCACCCTGCTCGACGTGGGCTGCGGCCAGGGCAAATCCTTCCGCCTGCTGCGCGATGCGTTCCGGCCCGCGCGGCTGCTCGGCCTCGACGCCGACCCGCACAGCCTCGACCTCGCCCGCGCCGAGGCAGCGCGCGAAGGCATGGCGGTGGAGCTGATCGCCGGCGACTGCGCACGCATCGAGCTGCCCGACGCCAGCGTGGACACCGTGTTCTGCCACCAGACCTTCCACCACCTGGTGGAGCAGGAGAAGGCGCTGGCCGAGTTCTGGCGCGTGCTCAAGCCCGGCGGGCGGCTGCTGTTCGCCGAATCCACCAAGGCCTACATCGACACCTGGGTGATCCGCTGGTTCTTCCGCCACCCGATGCACGTGCAGAAGAGCGCCGACGAATACGTCGCCATGCTGCGCGATCAGGGCTTCGCCTTCGAGCCACGCCACGTCTCGCTGCCCTACCTGTGGTGGAGCCGCTCGCGCGACTTCGGCCTGCTGGAACGCTGGGGCATCCGCAAGCCGCCGCCGCCCGGCCGGCGCGAGGAAACCCTGGTCAACGTGGTCGCGCGCAAACCCGCCTGATGGACACCTACCTCAACGCCCTCGGCGTGACCTGCACGCTCGGCGCCGGCAAGGCGGCGGTGGCGGAGGCGCTGTTCGCCGCCGACGACCGCGGCCTCGCGCCCGAGGCCGGCTGGGTGCCGGGGCACGCGCTGCCGCTGGGCGCGGTGCGCACGCCGCTGCCCGCGGTGCCGGCGGCGCTGGCCGCGCGGCACGACAACCGCAACAACCGGCTGCTGCTGGCGGCGGCGCTGGAGATCGAGGCGGACATCCGCGCTGCGCTCGAGCGCTACGGCAACGAGCGCCTCGGCGTGGTGCTCGGCACCAGCACCGCCGGCATCGAGGAGGCCACGCGCGGGCTGGCCGGCTATCGCCGCGACGGCGCCTGGCCCGCGGACTACCACTACGCCCACCAGGAGCTGGCGCAGCCGGCCGGGTTCCTGGCCGAGTGGCTGGACCTCGCCGGCCCCTGCTACAGCCTCTCCACCGCCTGCACCTCCAGCGCGCGCGCCCTGCTCAGCGCGCAGCGCCTGCTGAAGCTCGGCCTGTGCGACGCGGTGCTGTGCGGCGGCGTGGACACGCTGTGCCGGCTAGCCATCAACGGCTTCTTCGCGCTGGAGGCGGTCGATGCCGGGCGCTGCAAGCCGTTCGCGGTGGACCGCCGCGGCATCAACATCGGCGAGGCCGCCGTGCTGTTCCTGATGACCCGCGAGCGCGGCGCGGTGCGCCTGCTCGGCGGCGGCGCCAGCTCGGACGCCTACCACATGTCCTCGCCCGACCCGCAGGGGCTGGGCGCGCAGCAGGCGATGCGCGCGGCGCTGGCCACGGCGGGGCTGGAACCCGCGCAGATCGACTACCTCAACCTGCACGGCACCGCCACCGCGCACAACGACGCGATGGAAGCCCAGGCGGTGGCCGCGCTGTTCCCGCACGGCGTGCCGTGCTCGTCCACCAAGTCGCTCACCGGCCACACCCTGGCCGCCGCCGGCGCGCTGGAGGCGGCCTTCTGCTGGCTCAGCCTGGCCGATCCCGAACGCCGCCTGCCGCCGCACCGCTGGAACGGCCGGACCGACCCCGCCCTGCCCGCGCTCGCCTTCGCCGCCACGGGCAGCCGCCTGCCGCCGGGCGGGCCGCGCCGCCTGATGAGCAACTCCTTCGCCTTCGGCGGCAACAACGCCAGCCTGATCCTGGGAGATGCGGCGTGAGGCGCGCGACCGTCTCCGCCCCGGCGCGCCTTCCGCGCCCGAGCGGCCGAGGCGCGGGCCCACGCCCGGCGCACCGGAGGCGCCCATGAGCGGCGCTGCCGCCGATTACGGCCCGATCGAGGCGCTGCTCCCGCACGCCGGCCCGGCGATCCTGCTCGATGCGCTGGTCGAGGCCGATGCCGAGCGTGTGCTGTGCACCCGCACCGTGCCGCACGGCGGCCCGCTGCACGACGCGGACGGCCACCTGCCGGCCTGGGCCGGCATCGAACTGATGGCGCAGGCCGTGGCGGCCTGGGCCGGCTGGCAGGCGCGCCGCGAAGGGCGGCCGGTGCGGCTGGGCTTCCTGCTCGGCACCCGCCATTACCGCTGCGACGTGGACGCCTTCCCCGCCGGCACCGTGCTCGCCGTCGAAGCTGTGCGCGGCTTCCACGACGACGCCGGCATGGGTGTGTTCCACTGCCGCATCGACGCACCCGGCCTGCACGCCGAGGCACGGCTCACCGTCTTCAGCCCGCCGGACGGCACGGCCTTCCTGGCCGGGCACAGCCTCCAAGGAAACACCGCATGACCGACACCATCCTGGTCACCGGCTCCAGCCGCGGCATCGGCCGCGCCATCGCCCTGCGCCTGGCGCGCGCCGGCTACGACCTCGCCCTGCATTGCCGCGCGCGCCGCGACGAGGCGGAGGCCGTGCGCGCCGAGATCGCGGCGCACGGCAGGCACGCCCGCATCCTGCAGTTCGACATCGCCGACCGCGCCGCCTGCGCGGCCGCGCTGGAGGCCGACGTGGCGGCGCACGGCGCGCCCTACGGCGTGGTCTGCAACGCCGGCCTCACCCGCGACGGCGCCTTCCCCGCGCTCACCGGTGAGGACTGGGACAGCGTGCTGCGCACCAACCTCGACGGCTTCTACAACGTGCTGCACCCGCTGGTGATGCCGATGATCCGCCGCCGCGCGCCGGGACGCATCGTGTGCATCACCTCGGTGTCGGGGCTGATCGGCAACCGCGGCCAGGTCAACTACAGCGCCTCCAAGGCCGGGGTGATCGGCGCCGCCAAGGCGCTGGCGGTGGAGCTGGCCAAGCGGCGCATCACCGTCAACTGCGTGGCGCCGGGCCTGATCGACACTGACATGCTCGACGAGAACGTGCCGGTGGAGGAGATCCTCAAGGCCATCCCCGCCCAGCGCATGGGCACGCCCGAAGAAGTGGCCGCCGCCGTCGAATTCCTGCTCGGCCCCGACGCCGGCTACGTCACCCGCCAGGTGCTGGCGGTGAACGGCGGCCTGTGCTGAGCACCGCGTTTCCGCCGCGGCCCGAGCGGGCCGCTTTCATCCCGTCAGTAAGGAGATTGACCCGCATGAAGACGCAAGCCCTCGCCCTCACCACCCTCGCCGCCCTGCTGTTCGCCCTGCCGGGGCTCAGCCGCGCCGACGACAAGGTGGTGCACCTGGCCTTCGCCGACGCCGTGACCGCCGCCACCCAGAGCGGCAAGCTGGACGGCAGCGTGAAGTTCTACTTCGCCGACGCCAAGCCGGCCGGCAAGGTCACCGTGGTCAACGACAACGTCACCACCAGCCAGCGCACCAACGCCTTCGGCAAGGGCGAGGCGTCCTGCGCCTGGGTGCTGCAGTCGGCGCTGATCGCCCTGCAGAACTCGGCCAAGAACGCCGGCGCCAACGCGGTGATCGACATCGTCAGCAACTACAAGCACGTGGAATACCGCGACAACCACAACTACGAGTGCCACGTCGGTTTCCTGATGTCCGGCGTCGCGCTCAAGGGCAAGCTGGCGAAGGTGACGCCGTAGCCCCGCGCCCGGGCCAGGGGCTTGCCCCAACGTCCTCCCTCTCCCCGCCGGGGAGAGGGCTGGGGTGAGGGGGCACGCTCGCCATACCCTCGCTTCGAGCGAGCTTCGCCGCGAGCCCCCCGCCCCTCCTGCGGCATACTTCGCGCATGCGTTTTCCCCTCGCCCCCCATCCCTTCGCCCGCCTGCTCGCCTCCGACCGCTCCGCCGACGTGCTCCGCGTCGCGCTGGCGCTGGGCGGGGCGGCCGTCTACTGCGTGGCAGCCGGGCAGCTGCACATCCTGATCACCCTGCTGCTCGGCGCGATCGCCTGCGCGCTGGCGGAAACCGACGAGTCCTGGCGCGGCCGGCTGGGCAGCCTCGCCGTCACCCTGGTCTGCTTCGCGCTGGCCGCGGTGGTGGTGGAGCTGATCTTCGGGCGGCCATGGCTGTTCGCCGCGGTGCTGCCGCTGGCGACCTTCGCGCTGGTGATGCTGGGCGCGGCGAGCGGGCGCTATGCCTCGATCGCCACCGCCACGCTCATCCTCGCCATCTACACCATGATCGGCATGGAGGTCGACACCGGCCCGCGCAACCTGCTCGACGAGCCGCTGCTGCTGCTCGTCGGCGCGCTGTGGTACGGCCTGCTCTCGCTGGCCTGGAGCGTGCTCGCGCCGCAGAACGCGGTGCGCCACGCGCTCGCCAACGTGTTCGAGGCACTGGCGGGGCAGATCGAGGCCAAGGCGGCGCTGCTCGAGCCGGTGCGCGATACCGACCACGAGGCCATCCGCGTCGGCCTCGCGCAGTGGAACGCGCGCGTGGTGGCCGCGCTCAACGAAACCCGCCGCGCCCTGCTCGACCGCCTCGGCCGCCGTCGCCCGCGCGGCGACACCGAGGAGCAACTGCGCCTCTACTTCATGGCGCAGGACCTGCACGAGCGCGTGCATTCCTCGCACTACCCGTACAAGGAACTGGCCGAGGCCTTCTTCCACAGCGACCTGCTGTTCCGCTGCTGCCGCCTGCTCAAGCTGCAGGCCGCCGCCCTGCGCCGGCGCGCGCGGGCACTGCGCGAGCGCAAGCGCATGCCGGTGAACGACCAGGCACGCACCGCCCTGGCCGACGCGCGCGCCGCGCTCGCCCACCGCCGCCAGCAGGTGCCGGCGCCGCCCGCCCACCTGCTCGACGCGGTGGAGGCACTGCTGCGCAACGTGATCGCCCTGCAGGACCGGCTCGGCCGCCGGCGCGCGCCGCAACCCTACGGCCAGGACCAGGCCCTGCTCGATCCCAACCCGCACTCGCTGGGCGAGGCTTTCGCGCGCATCCGCGCCCAGTGCACGCCGCGCTCGCTGCACTTCCGCCACGCCGTGCGCCTGGCGGTGGGCATGCTGGCCGGCTACCTCGCCCTGCTCGTCACCCATCCGCAGCACGGCTACTGGACGCTGCTGACCACCCTGCTGGTGTGCCTGCCCGGCTATGGCGCCACCCGGCGCCGCCTGGTGCAGCGCGTGGCCGGCACGGTGATCGGCCTGGTCGCCGGCTGGGCCATGCTGCAACTGATGCCCGACCGGCTGCTGCAGTTGCCGCTGCTGGTGGTCTCCGGCTCCGCCTTCTTCGCCCTGCGCTACCGCTACTACACCGCCGCCACCGCGGTGGTGACGCTGTTCGTGGTGCTGTGCTTCGACCAGATCACCAGCGGCTACGAGGTGCTGGGGCCGCGCCTGGTCGACACCGTGGTCGGCGCCGCCATTGCCGCACTGATGCTGCGCTTCGTGCTGCCCGACTGGCGCGTGCGCCACCTGCGCGAGCGCCTGGCCGACGTGCTCGCCAGCGACGCGCGCTACCTCGCCGGCATCGCCCGCCAATACCGCAGCGGCCGCGAGGACGACGTGCCCTACCGCGACGTGCGCCGCGACGCGCACAACGCCCACGCCGCCTTGAGCGGCGCGATCCGCGACATGCTCGAGGAGCCCGGCCACACCCGCGACTACACCGACCACGCGCTGCGCACGCTCGGCGTGGCGCACGACCTCTTGTCCTACCTCTCCGCGCTCGGCGCGCACCGGCAGGGCGGCGTATTCGCCGGCGACGACCCGCTGGAGGAGCGCGGCGCGGCCCTGGCGCAGCACATCGAAGCACTGGCCGCCGCGTTGCGCGCGGGCCGCGCGGCGCACTTCGCGCCGCGCGCCGCCCCCGCGGCGCCAACGCCGGAGCACGACGAGGCGCACCGCCTGATCGCCGCCCAATACGCGCAGATCGAGAGCGCCTGCGCGCGCCTGGCCGAGCTCGGCCCCGCCTTGTAGCGCGCGCCGCCGCGGCGCGCGATGATGCGTTGCGCCAAGGCTTGCCGCGGCGCGCACGCTACGATGCTCGGCCCGCCCCCAAGGAGTTCGCGATGCGTCCGTTCCCGCTCGGAGAAGAGCTCGACCTGCTGCGCGAGAGCGTGCGCGCCTTCGCCGACAAGGAGATCGCGCCGCGCGCCGAGCGCATCGACCGCGAGAACGCCTTCCCCGCCGATCTCTGGCGCAAGCTCGGCGACATGGGCCTGCTCGGCGTCACCATCCCCACCGAATACGGCGGCTCGGGCTTAGGGTATCTGGCGCACGTGGTGGCGATGGAGGAAATCTCGCGCGCCTCCGGCTCGGTGGGCCTGTCCTACGGCGCACACTCCAACCTCTGCCTCAACAACGTCTTCCACAACGGCAACGAGGCGCAGCGGCAGCGCTACGTGCCCAAGCTCAGCAGCGGCGAATACGTCGGCGCGCTGGCGATGAGCGAGCCGGGCGCCGGCTCCGACGTGGTCGGCTCGATGAGCTGCAAGGCCGAACGGCACGGCGACGTGTGGGTCGCCAACGGCTCGAAGATGTGGATCACCAACGGCCCCGACGCCGACGTGCTGCTGGTCTACCTGCGCACCGCGCCGCGCGCCGCCGGCAGCCGCTGCATGACCGCCTTCATCGTCGAGAAGGGCATGAAGGGCTTCAGCACCGCGCAGAAGCTGGACAAGCTCGGCATGCGCGGCTCCAACACCTGCGAACTGGTGTTCGAGGACTGCGAGATTCCGGCGGAGAACGTGCTCGGCGAGGTGGACGAAGGCGTGCGCGTGCTGATGCGCGGGCTGGACACCGAGCGGCTGGTGCTCGCCGGCGGCCCGATCGGCCTGATGCAGGCGGCGCTGGACCTGGCCCTGCCCTACGTGCGCGAGCGCAAGCAGTTCAACGCGCCGATCGGCACCTTCGAACTGATGCAGGCCAAGATCGCCGACATGTACACCGCGCTGCAGAGCGCACGCGCCTTCGCCTACATGGTGGCGCAGCAGTTCGACGCCGGCGTGAAGTCGCGCATCGACCCGGCCGCCTGCCTGCTCAACGCCTCGCACAACGCGGTGCAGGTGGCGCTGGAGGCGATCCAGGCGCTGGGCGGCAACGGCTACATCAACGACTATGCGGCGGGGCGCCTGCTGCGCGATGCGAAGCTGTATGAGATCGGGGCGGGGACCAATGAGATCCGGCGCATGCTGATCGGACGGGAGCTGTTCCACGGCAAGTCGTGAGTGACGCGCCGGTTCGCTCTACTCCGTGGCGGGGGAGCCGGGGTGGGGGTGGAAGCTGGCGGGGGCCTCTATCCCGCTCTTGCTCTCGTCGCTCTTGCTCGTCGTTACGGCGCAGGCCGGTGTCGCTTCACCACAGCGAAGCTCGTCACCCAGTGCCTCGTGCATTGTTTGGAGCGAAACGTCAGCGCAATCTGGCCGGCCGCTGGCCGGGGGTTTCGCTCCC
>NZ_LFQR01000140.1 GCF_001182895.1 Frateuria defendens
CATGACTCACACTCCCGTCGTGAACATGGCTTCAGCATCCTCCGCGGCCGTCGCAAATCACGCGACTTGCCACTGAGGTTCGACGCTAATCAGGACAGTTCAAGAACAAGGTGGTGGCGCGGTTGGCTAGGGGGTTGGGCAAGGTTCGACTTGGGCGGTTGCCTCGAAAATCAAGAAAAACACGCAAAAAAAATGGGCGGCGACCGAAGTCGCCGCCCCAACGGGGGAGTTGCTCTTGCCTTTGCCTCAGTCGAACGAGGCGCCGAAGGTCACCATGAAGGCGCGCGGCTGCAGCAGGTTGTACTGCGGGGTGCCGTAGGTGCCCAGGGTGGCGCCGTTGCTGCCCACCACCGTGTTGCCGTCAGCCAGGTAGTTGGACACCGAGGCGGTGGCGGTCAGCGCCTTGCGGTCGAACAGGTTGAACGCGTTGAGCTTGATGTACGGCTTGTGGAACCAGGCGTTGAAGTCGTGGAACTTCCAGCCGGCGTTGAGGTTGAAGGTGGTGAAGCCGCCGGCCTTCTCCGTGTTCGACCAGTCGGCCCAGTAGGCGCCGGTGTAGCGCGCGCTCAGGCTGGCCCAGAACTGGCCGTAGTCGAAGTTCAGCGACGCGTTGGCGAGGTTGCGCGGCGAGTTCACCAACTGCTTGCCGCGGGTGTAGTAGATGCCGTCGGTCACCGTGCCGTCGGGCAGGGTGCCGGCGCTCGCCAGCGAGATGTTGGTCTGGTTGCGGGCCTGGGTGTAGCTGTAGGCCGCGTACACCTGCCAGTGGTCGGCGAACGCATAGCTGCCTTCGGCGTTGATGCCGCGGGTGTGCACCGAGGGCAGGGTCTGGTAGGTGGAGATCTGCGTGCCCGGGATGGTGCCGGTGATGGTGCGGTTGTGGAAGTTGGTGGCGAAGGCGTCCACGCTCGCGGAGAGCTTGTCGCCGTAGAAGCGCCAGCCCAGGTCCGCGGTGGTCGCGGTCTCGGCCTTGCGCACGCGGTACTTCGGGTCGGACACCACGGCGTTGTTGAGGATCTGCCCCGCGGTCGGCGGGCGGAAGGTCTTGGCTACGCCGAGGTAGAACTGGTTCTTGTCGTCCAGCTGGAACTTCACGCCGCCGGCCGGGGTGAACTTGTGGAAGCTGGCGCCGGTGTCGCCGCCGGCCTGCACGGCGGAGCCGGGCGAGCTGAAGTTGAAGCCGCTGCGCTTCATCCACAGGTAGGCGCCGCCCAAGGTGAAGGTCCACTGGTCGTTCGGCGTCCAGGTGTCGGTGACGAACGCCTTGCGGGTGTTGGAGACGGAGTAGCTCTCCACGCCGCGCTGCGGGGCACCGTTGGCGTAGCGCAGCCACACGCTCTCGTCCTCGCCCCACAGGTCGGACGGGGCGCCGGTCTTCGAGTCCACCGGCATCACCACGAAGCCCTGCTGCTGGCGCGGGCGCTCGTACCAGCCGCCGTATTCCAGGGTGTTGTTCATGCCGAAGTCCTGGCTGAACTTGACCAGCATGCCCGGGCGGTAGGTGTTGGAGTGGAAGAAGGCGTAGCCGGGGGCCGGCTGGCCGTCGGTGATGACGCCATCGCCGCTCACGTCCTGATTGGCATGGAGGAAGCTATCGGACGGGGTGGCCGATTCGAACAGCGGGATGGAGAAGCCGCCGCCGCCGTGGCCGTACTGGAAGTAGGGCACTACCGAGAGGCGCAGGCTGTCGGTGAGGGTGAATTCGCCGTCCAGGCTGGCGATCCAGCTGATGAACGGGTTGGTGCTGAGCTTGTAGTAGTCGAGGTTGGCGAACGGGTTGCCGCCGGGCACGAACTGCCGGGCGTAGTTCTGGTCGTAGTCCTCGCGCGCCTCTTCCTTGGTCAGGTTGAGGTAGCTGTGGCGGAACTCGCGGTTGTACTGCAGCGAGGCGGCGATGGAGTTCTTGTCGTCGATGGTCCACACCGACTTGCCGTCCACCTTGGTCACGCGCATCTTGCCCGAGCCGCGCCAGAGGTCCGCGCGGTTGTCCGAGTAGGACAGCCAGGAGCGCACGGGGCCGGTGTCGCCGGTGTTCAGGCGCACGAAGGAGCGGCGGAAGCTGTTGCTGCCGAAGGACTGGCTCACGTCCACGCCGGCCTTGTGCGAGGGCGTGAGCGTGACCCAGGCCACCGAGCCGCCCACCGCGGAGGCGGTGGCCATGCCGAGGTCGGGGTAGCCCTGGGAGACGGTGATGTCGCCCATGTTCTCCGCGTCGCCGTACTCGGTGGAGTAGAGCGCGTAGGTGGCGGCGTCGTTGACCGGCGCGCCGTTGACGGTCATGCCGATCTCGTCTTCGTTGAAGCCGCGCAGGGTGTAGTGGCCGTCGTTGAGGCCGGTGAAGTCGTTGGTGCGGAAATTGACGCCCGGCACGGTGGCGATGATCGAGGTGAAGTCCGAGCTCGGCGACACTTTCTCGATCGCCTCGCGGGTGATGGTGGACACCGCCTTGGGGGCGTCCTGCACCGTCATGTTGCCACCGCCCAGCGCGGCCGACTGGCCCGACACGCTCACCGCGGTCATCTGCTGCACGCGCTTGGTGTTGGTGGAGGAGTTGTTGGACGTGCTGAACACGCTTGCGCGGTTCTCGGTCTGTGTGGTTTTGGTTTGGTCCGCGTCCTGGGCCATCGCGGTGCCGGTGCCCAGACACAGCGCGATGACGGCGGCCAGATAGTTGCTCTTCATATCCCCATGCTCTCCGAAGTAAAGACCGAGAAAAAATTCGTGCGAGGCGGTGCGGCGGCGGTCCCTCGGCCGTGCCGTGCCTGCGTACCGCTCCGTGATGCGGCGCCGCCCGAAAACGGCGGCGCCATGCTTCGAACAAGGCTCTCGCAAGACCTTGTGCGAGGCGTTCGATCGATCCAAGTTCGACCGAACTCTCAACGCTTGCAGCGATCCAGGCCGCGCCGCGGAAAGCTCCCCTTGCACAAGACGGGCTTGCGTCGTGCCTGGCGCGCCTGGGCCCTGCGGGGCCTTTCGCGCCTTACACCACTCCCATCATGAACGTAAATTTCTGCGTGGACACCTGTCAACCGGGTGCGACAATCGGGCGTGACGCCGGTCGCACCGGTGAAACATTCGCCCGCTAGGTCAGCGCGTAGCGCAGCACGAACAGCGCCGCGATGACCCAGCTCGCCGCGTGCACGTCGCGCCAGCGGCCGCTGCCGAGCTTGAGCAGCGCGTAGCTGACGAAGCCCAGCGCCAGGCCGTTGGCGATGGAGTAGGTGAACGGCATCGCCAGCACGCATACGGCGGCGGGCACCGATTCGGTGAGGTCGTCCCAGCGCACCTCCACCACTTCGCGCAGCATCAGGCCGGCCACGTAGATCAGGGCCGGGGCGGTGGCGTAGGCGGGCACCAGGGCGGCCAGCGGCGAGAACAGCAGGGCGGCCAGGAACAGCGCGGCCACGGTGAGCGCGGTGAGGCCGGTGCGCCCGCCCGCCTGCACGCCGGCGGCGCTCTCCACGTAGGCGGTGGTGCTGGAGGTGCCGATCAGCGAGCCGGCGAGGATGGCGGTGCTGTCGGCGAACAGGGCGCGGTTGAAGCGCAGGCGCTGCGCCTCGTTGCTGAGCAGGCCGGCGCGCTGGGCCACGCCCATCAGCGTGCCGGTGGCGTCGAACACCTCCACCAGCACGAACACCAGCACCACGTGCAGCAGGCCGGCGATGGCCGAGCCCTCGCCGTGCGCGTGCAGCGCGCCGGGGATGTCGAGCTTGAGGAAGGTCGGCGAGAGGCTGGGCGGCAGCGCCACCAGGCCGTTGAAATGCAGCTTGCCGAGCAGCAGGCCGGCGGCGGTCACCGCCAGGATGCCGAGCAGGATCGAGCCGCGCACCTTGCGCGCCTCCAGGATGGCGATCAGCACGAAGCCGCCCAGCGCCAGCAGCGGCTCGGGCCGGTGCAGGTTGCCCAGGGTGACCAGGGTGTGCGGGTCGGCCACCACCAGCCCGGCCTTCTGCAGGCCGATGATGGCGAGGAACAGGCCGATGCCGGCGGCGATCGCACAGCGCAGCGAGGGCGGTATGCCCTCGATCAGCCAGCGCCGCGCGCCGGTGAGGGTGAGCAGCAGGAACAGGCAGCCGGAGACGAACACCAGGCCCAGCGCCTCGGGCCAGCGGTAGCCCATGCCGCCGACCACGGTGAAGGCGAAGAAGGCGTTGAGGCCCATGCCGGGCGCGAGGCCCACCGGGTAGTTGGCGATCAGGCCCATCAGCAGCGAGCCGAGCGCGGCGGCGAGGCAGGTGGCCACGAAGGTGGCGCCGCGGTCCATGCCGGTGCTGGAGAGGATATCGGGGTTGACGAAGACGATGTAGGACATCGTCAGGAAGGTGGTGGCGCCGGCCAGCAGCTCGGTGCGCGCCGTGGTGCCGTGTTCGGCGAGGCGGAAGTTCAGGCCCATCATCGACACGCCTCGCAACAGCGGGCGGCGGCGGGCGGGGGGGTCTGGCGGTGGCGGGGCGTGCGTGCCGTCATGGTCGGGGCCTTGGGTCGGATTGCCGGCGGGCGAGGGGCGTGCGGTCAGGGCGAGGCGCTGGGAATGGCGCCGCGGTAGCGGTTCCAGTGGGCGAGCAGCTCGTGCAGCACCACCGTGCCGGCGCGCTGGTTGCTGTCGAAGGCCAGCGCCATGCCCGGCGACTCGTCGCCGATGGAGGCCGTCTCGCTCACGCCCGGCGGCGGCATCGAGAAGTTGCTGGCGGTGCGCAGCACCATCACGCGGTCGCGGTCCACGAAGCCCTGGTCGGCCAGCGCCAGGATGGCGCGCTGGTAGAGCTGGCTCTCCTCGTTGGTCATCACGAACAGGCCCTGGCCGCGGGTCCACAGCTTCACCCAGTCCTCGGCCCAGCGGTTGCGCCGCTCGCCGTGCCAGTAGCGGGTGGCGCCCAGGGTCTCGCCCATCAGCACGAAGGGCTTGCGCTGGGCTTGCGGGTAGCCCTTCCAGGCGGCGCGGCGGGCGGCCACTTCCGGGGCGTCGCCGAGCGGCACGTCGCGGCTGAGGTGGAAGGCCCAGTAGGCCAGGCCGGCGTTGAGCGGCAGGGCTTCCTGCAGCATGCCCTCGGGCTTCTCCGGCAGCTGGTTGGGGCGCTGGGCGCCGATCGGGAAGATGCCGTAGGGCCAGCCCTTGGGGATGCTGCGGTCGTCCAGCTCGCGGGCCCAGTCGCCGTCCACCACCCAGCGCGCCCAGGCGGCGCTACCCACGGAGGCGGCGTTGGGGTCCACGCCGGAGATGCCGGTGAACAGCCAGTAGGTGTGGCTGAGGTCGAAGCGCGGGTCGAGCGCGAAGGCGATCAGGTCCATCACGCCGTGGCGCATCACCAGGCCGTACAGGCCCTCCTTGTTGCGGCGGAGCACGTCGGGCGCGCCGCGCACCGGCACCGTGGTGTCCAGGTGTTCGCGCTCCACCCAGTCCTGGTACTCGCCGGGCGCGTCGCCGCTGTCGGCGCCGGTCTCCCAGTTGGCGACCACCACCACGCGCACTTCCTCGGCGGCGTGCGCGCCGGCGGCGGCGAACGTGCCGAGCAGGGCGGCCATCAGCCATTTCACTGTCTTGCGCATGCTTTGGTGTCCCCTATCTGAATCTTTGGATTGCTGCTTGAGAAAACGGCCAGCCGTCCATGCCGAGGCGTCGGCCTCCGCGTCCTGGGAGGCCCGCGACGGGCAGGGTGGTCGGGGGCGGGCCGCAACGAGCCGGCAGACCCTCGGGTCTGCGTCTGGCCATTGCCGCGATGCGTCGGTTGTAACGGCTTCCCCCCAATAACTCAACCTGGGCCCGGCTGCGGCGGCCTGGGCGGGGCCGGCGTTTGGACGTCCATCCGGATCGGCTCCGCCCGCCGTGCGTCCGCGTACGGCCGCCATGGTCAGAGCCCGATGACCAGGCGCGGCGTGAGGCTGCGCGAGCAGCAGAGCGTCACGTACTGGTTCGGCGAGGCCTTCTCCGCCTCGCTCTGCACGGTGTCGCGGTGGTCGGCCTGGCCGGCGACCACCGGGGTGAGGCAGGCGCCGCACATGCCCATCTCGCACGACAGCGGCACCTCGACGCCGGCCTCGCAGAGCACCGCCGCGATGGTCTTGTCCGCCGGCACGCTGAAGACCTGCCCGTTCGAGGCCAGCTCCACCTCGAAGGCGCCGTCGGTGGCGGCCGGCGCCGTCGGCACCGGCGCGGGGCCGAACGCCTCGCGGTGGATCTGCGCCTCGTTCCAGCCGCGCTGCAAGGCGGTGTCGGTGACGTAGCGCATGAAGCCGTCCGGGCCGCACAGATACAGGCGCCGCGCCGCGCCGGGCGTGTCGAGGCCTTCCGGCAGGCGATTGGCCGGGTTGCTGCCCTCGGCGTCGCAGTGCACGTGCACTGCGCCGTGGCGGAAGCCGGCGGCCAGGCGCCTGGCGAAGGCGGCGTGGCCGCGCTCGCGCACGTAGTAGTGCAGCTCGAACGGCGTGCCGGCGGCGTCCAGCGCCTCGGCCATCGCCAGCAGCGGGGTGATGCCGATGCCGCCGGCCATCAGCAGGTAGTGGCCGGCGGGCTCCAGCGCGAACAGGTTGCGCGGCAGGGAGATCGCCAGCCGTTGGCCGACGCGCAGCTGGTCGTGCACGTAGGCCGAGCCGCCGCGCGAGGCCGGCTCGCGCCGCACGCACAGCACGTAGTGCTCGCGCTGGTGCGGCGAGCTGGCGATGGAGTACTGGCGGATCAGCCCGTTGGGGAGATGGACGTCCACGTGCGCGCCGGCCTCGAAGGCCGGCAGCGTGGTGCCGTCCGCCGCGACCAGGTGCACGGCGAGGTTGCCGGCGCCTTGCGCGGCGAGGGTGTCGATGATCACGGACAGGGTGGTCATGGCGCTCTCGCGGTGTGGGGATGGGTCAGACCAGGAAGAACTGGCCGAAGCCCATGCGTTTGAGGCCCCGGCGGTAGGCGATGGAGCTGCGGTCGGCCGGGATGTGCGCCTCCATGGTGAGGTCCAGCGGCAGGCGCTCGGGCTTCTGCGTCTCCACCATCAGGCGGTCTTCCTCGAAGATCTTGAGGTTGAAGGCGTGCACGTCCTCGACCGGGATATGCAGGTCGAAGTTGCGCGCGATGGGGGCGAACAGCCGCGTCTTGCGCGCCGACACCGGCGAGGCGGCGTTCATGATCACCAGCCGCTGGTCGTCGGGAAAGTGGATGGTGAGCGTGGCGGTGAAGGGCAGGTGCACCTCGAAGTGGCGCAGCCACTCGAATTCGGACGGCGCGCGGCCGTCCATGCTGCCCACGGGGTAGTTGCCCACCGTGCTGCGGTAGTCCACCTCGAAGCCGTAGGCGGTTTCCACCGGCGCATAGGGCGGCACCTCGGGCTTGTCCGGGTCGGCGAAGGTCTCGGTGTGGATCCAGGCGAAGTGCGCCACGTCGATGAAGCCCTCGACCTGGCGGCCGGCGAAGCAGGCGATGTCCACCGGCGGGCAGACGATCTGCTGGAAGCCGGCGTCTTCCCAGTGCGGCATGGTGGGGAAGGTGGTGGCGGCGTCTTCCTCCGGCGCGAGGCAGGTCCAGACCAGGCCGAAGCGCTCCACCGCCGGGTAGGTGGTGAGGTTGAGCTTGGCGGGGATGGGCTGGTCGGGGCTGGAGGGCACGCGATTGCAGCGCCCGCCCGCGCCGAAGCGCAGGCCGTGGTAGGGGCACACCACGCCCTCGCCGTCGTGGGTGCCCAGCGTGAGCGGCACGCCGCGGTGCGGGCACACGTCGCGCGCCACCACCAGCTCGCCCTTCACCCGGTACACGACCAGGGGCTCGTCCAGCAGGGTGGCCTTGTAGGGCCGCTCGCCGACCTCTTCCGCCTTGGCGACGGGGTACCAGTGGCGGGCGAGCCGCTGCCAGTCGTCGACGTCGAAGCTGCAGTGCGGCGGGGGCGTGAGGGTTGCGCTCATCGTGGCTGCCTTGAGGGATGGAAAGGTTCGTTCCGGGGCGCAGGTGGCGGCCGTGTCGAGCGGCGCGGCGCCTGCGGATCGGTGGATGGTCCCAACCTAGGCAAAAGTTGCGTTGCAATCCATAAGAGATATTTTTGGAAGGTGTTGCAAAAATTAGAGCAGGTCGAAAATGTTCGCTTTCTCGCGTTTCTCGCGCTACTTCCTCGAGGTGGCCCGGCTGGGCAGCCTGCGCAAGGCGGCCGAGGCGCTGCACGTCTCGGCCTCGGCGATCGACCGGCAGATCCTGCTGGCGGAGGCGCAGTTCGAGACGGCGCTGTTCGAGCGCCTGCCCACGGGGCTGCGGCTGACCTCCGCGGGCGAGCTGCTGCTCGACGACCTGCGGCGCTGGCAGAAGGAGCACGCGCGCACGGTGGAGCGCTTCGACGAGCTGCGCGGGCTGCGCCGCGGGCACGTGGCCATCGCGGTCATCGACGCCTTGAGCGAGGGGCTGGTGGCGCAGACCATCGCGGAGGTCGGGGTGGAATTCCCCCGCCTCACCTTCGACCTGCGCGTGGTGGACAACCAGCACGTGCGCGAGCAGGTGAGCGCCTCGGAGGTGGACTTCGGCCTGCTGCTCGACCCGGTCGAGCACGCCGCGCTGGAGGTGCGCGTGCTGGTGGACATCCCGCTCGGCGTGGCGATGCCGGTCGATCACCCGCTGGCCGGCGAGGCGCGCCTGACGATGAGCCGCATCATGGGCTATCGCCAGGTGATGCCGGCTGCGCCGCTGATCGTGCACGAGCGCGCCAAGGTGCTGTACGCGCGGCACCACATGGAAGGGGCGCATTCGATCGCCTGCAACGACATCCGCATGATGCGCTCGCTGATCCGCCACGGCGCCGGCATCGGCATCCTGAGCCTGCTGGACGTCGCCACCGATCTGGAGGAAGGGCGGCTGGCCTTCGTGCCGCTGCACGGCCGCCACGTCAAGCCGCTGGTGCTGGCCCTGTGCGTGGCGCCGCGCCGGCAGCTCTCGCGCGCGGCGCAACTGGTGATGCAGCGGGTGATCCAGGCGGTGGATGGGCTGGCGCAAGGGTGAGGCGGCAGGCGGGAGTGCCGGGCCCGGCGTGGGGGATCGCATGGCGCACCCGACGGGTCGCGCAGGCGATTTTGTGGCGCGAGCCAGCGCTTGGGGATTTTCGAAGCCGCCTTGGGATTGGCGGTGCATTCCGATGTGTTTTTCCGTCGTTCCGGCGCCCTCGGCGGGGAATACAGTGGCGATGGCATGCGCTGAATCGTGGAAGCCTGGCTGTTTTAGCCCGATGGCAAAAGGCTTGCTTGACGCTCTCGGCGGGTAATGCCAGGCTCGGCCCATTGGCGTGGTGGATTTTTTCCATTCGCGGTTCGATTCGGCTTCGCCGGCGAATAAGCCGTCATTGAAATAAAAAACCAAAATTTGGCTTATGCGGCCAAGTGCATTTTCAACAGTGTTGTGTCGCCGAAAATACTTCCGGGGCATGATTCGGCATGTCCGTTTTTGCAACGGTCATTGCGCCATGGCGGCATGAAAAAACCATCGGGCCGATCCGGCGGATCGGTCCGATGGTTCGATGCCAAGCGCCCGGGAAAACCGGCGGCGGCTCAGTTGTTGTTATCGACCCGCGAGGCGTTGTAGATGAAGCCCGACAGCGGCAGCAACTGGCTCAGCACGCGGTTCCACTTGGTCACGCCGGCGGCGCCGACGAACACCACGTCGCCGGGCTCGACCTTGAAGCCGTCGGCCAGGGCGTAGGAGGCCGGCGAGCGCGCGCTCAGGTGGAACACCTCGGCCGGCGTCTGGGTGAGGTTCTCCGAGCCGCGGATCACGTATACCGCATCGCCGTTGGCGGTGACCGGGCTCAGCCCGCCGGCGCGGCCGAGCACCTGGGTGAGGGTGAGCGCGGTGGTCTTGAAGGAGATCGCCGAGGGACGCATCACCTCGCCCACCACGTAGACCTCCTTGTTGTCGTTGTAGGGTAGGAACAGCTTGTCGCCGGGCTTGAGATAGATCGCATCGGCGCCCTGGCCGCGGTTGATCGCGTCGAGGTCGAGGCGATAGCGGCGGCCGTCGCGGATCAGCGTCAGGCCGGACAGGTCGGCCTGCTCGGTGTTGATGGCGGCGGCGCCGATCGCTTGCGAGAGCGTCAGCGGCACGGTGTTGAGCACCTGCGGGTCGGTCTTGACGAAGGCGCCCTCCAGGGTGATGAGGTGGCTGCCGTAGCCGATCACGTTCACGTCCACCTGCGGGTTGCGCACGAAGGCGCTGAGCTTGCGGGTCAGCTCCTGGCGCAGCTGCTCGATGGTGAGCCCCGCGGCCTTGACCGTGCCCACGTAGGGATAGAACAAGGTGCCGTCGGGCCGCACCAGGCGCCCGTTCGCGACCGTCTGCTGCTGCGAGCCGGCGGGCGAGGTCAGCTCCGGGTGATCCCAGACCGTGATGTAGAGCGCGTCGCCGGGGCCGATCTGGTAGGGCTGCGGCTGGTAGTCGAGCAGCTCGGGCGGGATCGCCGGCTCGTTCTGCCTGGCGCCGATCAGCTCGGGGGTGATCTGCACCAGCTTCACGCGGCTGTCGTCGCGTTCGAGCGCGCCGACGTCCATGTGCTGGCCCGGCACGATGGCGCAGCCGCCGAGCAGGATGGCGAAAAGAGCTATGGCGTAGAGCTTCTTTTTCATAATGCATCCCTTCTTTCTCGATGGCCTGATGCTGGAAATCCGTGCCGTCTAAATCGAAAGCGCGGGCGAGTCGGCCATTGGTGCCATTGCATCCGCTTTCCGATATAGGCCGGCCGGCTGCGTGGATGGTGTCGCCAGCGGGAGATAATGCCTGGCGGCCATGCGTCCGGGCGGACGTTTGAAGCCTTGCGGTGCCGCGAAAAGGCCCATCCCGGGCCGAAATTGAAGCAAGCTCTTCAAAGCTAACGCCAGCACTCGTGAATGGAATGAGAAGTCCCTACAGCCGTATTGCGGGGTGAAAAAATTACATGGTTGTCGCGGCTTGCTTTATTTATTTAAATGAAAAGGATGTCTAATTTGATTTTTCCGTTGGAATGCTATTAGATTCCGGTTCCCGGCCTTTCGGTCGGGTCGTTCGCGGCGATTTGATCGGTTTTCTTGCGGGCCGCGCCGGAATGGTTTTTCCGGATTTACAGGGACAAATGGTTGCGGAGCCCGCAGGGCGCTCCGTAGTGGCTCCATGCAAGGGCGAGGGGGTAGCAGGGCGTGTTCAAGAGCATCCTGATCGTCTGCCTTGGCAACGTATGCCGCAGCCCGGTGGCGGAGTTCCTGTTCCGCTACCGCCTGGGCGGCCGGGGCATCGTGGTGCGCAGCGCGGGCCTGGGTGCGCTGGTGGGCCGGCCGATGGACGACAACGCCATCGCGCTGCTGCACGACTGCGGCATCGACGCCAGCGCGCACCGCGCGCGCCAGCTCGAGCCCTCGATGCTGCGCGAGGCGGACCTCGTGCTGACCATGGAACACCGCCACCTGGCCTCGATGGCGCGGCTCGCGCCGGAGGCCAGCGGCAAGTTTTTCCTGTTCGACAAATGGCACGGCGGCAGCGACGTCCCCGATCCGTACCGGCATTCGCGCCGGATGTTCGAGGAAGTCCACGCTGCCATCGAGCGTGGCGTCGGCAGCTGGCTGCGCTACCTGTGAACCTCCGTCCAGCCTAAGGAGCGAGGGCGTCATGACCGCAAAGCAAACCTTTCCTTCCTCGCCGCGCCGGGACGACGACGTCGACCTGCGCGCGCTGCTCGGCACGCTGCTCGACCACAAGTGGCTGATCGCCGGCGTCACCGCGGCGTTCTGCGTGCTGAGCGTGCTCTACGCGGTGCTCGCCACGCCGATCTACGAGGCCAGCGCCACGGTGCAGGTCGAGCAGAAGGTGCCCAGCCTGCCGGGCCTGGACGATCTCACCCAGACGCTGGGCGCCTCGACCTCGCAGGCCACCACCGAGATCGCGCTGCTCACCTCGCGCACGGTGATCGGGCAGGCGGTGACCAACCTCAAGCTGGACATCGACGTGGAGCCGAAGCGCTTTCCGCTGATCGGCGACTTCATCGCCCGCCGCTACGCGCCGGACAAGCCCGGCGACGTGGCGCCGCCGCTCGGCGGCATGAACAGCTACGACTGGGGCGGGGCCGAGCTAAACATCTTCCAGCTCGACGTGCCGTCCGGCCTGCTCGACCAGCCGCTGCACATCGTCGCCGGCGAGCAGGGCGCCTACACGCTGATGGACGACGACGACAACGTGCTGCTGTGGGGCCGCGTGGGCGAGTCGGCCACGGCGCACGGCATCACCATCCAGGTGCAGTCGCTGCGCGCCAACCCGGGCACCCGCTTCGACGTGGCGCGCTACTCGCACCTGGCCACCATCACCGCCCTGCAGCAGGGCATCCTGGCGGTGGAGCAGGGCAAGGACTCGGGCATCATCGAGATGACCTACCGCAACCCGGACCCGGTGCTGGCCACCCAGCTGCTCGACCAGGTCAGCAGCCTGTACGTGCGCCAGAACGTGGAGCGCAACTCGGCCGAGGCGGCGAACAGCCTGAAGTTCGTCAAGGAGCAGCTACCCAAGGTGAAGATGGACCTGGAGCAGGCCAGCCGCGCGCTGAACGCCTTCCAGACCCGCGCCCGCTCGGTGGACATCAGCCTGCAGACCAAGGGCCTGCTCGACCAGGTGGTGGCGCTGGACACCAACATCGCCCAGCTCGGCCTGCAGATGGCCGACGTGGAGCACCGCTTCACGCGCAACCACCCGAACTACCAGGCGCTGGCGCAGCAGATCGGCGGCCTGCAGGGCAAGAAGGCCGCGCTGGAGCGGCAGGTCGGGCAGTTGCCCAACACGCAGCAGGAGCTGCTGCGACTGACCCGCGACGTGCAGGTCAGCAACCAGACCTACACCAGCCTGCTCAACCAGGCGCAGCAGCTGGACATCGCGCGTGCCGGCACGGTGGGCAACGTGCGCGTGGTGGACCGCGCGGCCACCAACACCGCCAAGCCGGTCTGGCCGCGGCGGATCCTGGTGGTGCTGGGCGGCACGGTGCTGGGCGGGTTGCTGGCGCTGGCCTTCATCTTCGTGCGCCAGATGCTCAAGCGCGGCGTGGAAGACCTGGCGGCGATCGAGCACGTGGGCCTGCCGGTGTACGCCTGCGTGCCGCTGAGCGCGGCCGAGCGCGAGATCGCGGTACGCGCCAAGGGCCGCCGCCATGGCAGCGCGCACGCCCAGCACCTGCTGGCGCAGAGCGAGCCGGAGGACCTGGCGGTGGAGGCGCTGCGCAGCCTGCGCACCAGCCTGCACTTCGCGCGGCTGGAGGCGAAGAACAACCTGCTGATGATCGCCAGCCCCGGCCCGGCCGCGGGCAAGACCTTCGTCGGCGCCAACCTCGCCGCGGTGATCGCACAGGCCGGGCAGCGAGTGCTGCTGCTGGACGCGGACATGCGCAAGGGCGCGCTGCACACGCTGGTGGGCGGGAGGCCGGAGGACGGGCTGTCCGAGCTGATCGCCGGGCAGATCACCCTGGCCCAGGCGATCCGTCCGGTGGAGGGGGCGGAGAACCTCTACTTCATCGCGCGGGGCAAGGTGCCGCCGAACCCGTCCGAGCTGCTGATGCACGCGCACTTCACCGCGCTGCTCGACAAGCTCAAGCCGCGCTTCGACCTGATCATCATCGACACCCCGCCGGTGCTCGCCGTCACCGACGCGGCGGTGATCGGTCACCACGCCGGCACCAGCCTGATGGTGGTGCGCTTCGGCCTCAACCAGACGCGCGAGATCGCGCTGGCCAAGCAGCGCCTGGAGCAGAACGGCGTGGCGCTCAAGGGTGCGATCTTCAACGCCGTGGAGAAACGCAGCGCCGGCTACTACGCCTACGCCTACTACGAATACGCCACCACGAAAGCCTGATGCGCCAGGTAACCGGCCCCGACCCCCGACAAGAAAAAAGCATGGCACTTAAATCCATCCCCTTGGGCGCCGGCCCGGCCGAACAGGTCGCCGGCGCCGGCCTGGCGGAGAGCGGGCCGGCGATGCGCGCAGGCGCAGCATTGCGCGAGGCCGCGCGCATGCCGCCTGCGCAGGGCGGGCGCGTTCCGATGTCCTCGCTGGAACGGCCGCCGGCGGCGGCAGGCCGTGAGCACGTAGGGGAGAGCACCCCGCCGGCCCGCTCCGGCGCCTTCGCCCGCGTGACGCGGCGGCTGACCGGCGTGTCGCCGGGCGCGCGGCGTGCACTCGCCGCCATCTCGATGCTGTGGATCGCCACGGCGCTCGGCGCCGGCATGGCCTTCCTGACCCAGGCGCTGCTGGCGCGCGAGCTGGGGCCGGCGGATTTCGGCCTGTTCACCTCCTCGCTGGCCACCGTCACCATGATCGCGCCGCTGGCCGGCTTCGGCCTGGCGCAGTTCTGGCTCAAGGTGTACGGCGCCGAAGGCTGGGCGGCGGGCCGCTGGCTGCGGCCCTCGCTGCGCTTCATTACCGCGACCACGCTGCTCACGCTGGCGTCGGTGGTGCTGTGGGCCCTTACCGGCGCGCCGGCCGACGCGGCCAGCACGCTGCTGCTGCTGTCGCCGGTGGTGCTGGGCGTCGCGGCGGTGGCGCTGATCAGCAGCAAGCTCAGGCTGGAGGAACGCGATCACGCGCTGGCGCTGTGGCAGCTGACGACGCCGGGCAGCCGCCTGCTGGTGGCGGTATTGCTGATGGCGGTGCCTTCGCTGGCCGGTCGCTTCGTGGCGATGGGCTTCGGCGTGATCTCGCTGGGCGTGGCGTTGCTGGCGCTGCCGCAGTTGAACGCGATGCTGCGCGGTCGCATGCAGCTGCGCGGGCACGGCCCGCGCCCGGCCGCGCCGGAGGCGGCCGTGGCGCCGGGGGCGATGCAGGTGTGGTCGCAGGCCTGGGCCTACGGGCTCGGGGCGGTGCTGTATCCGATCTTCTTCCAGATCAGCACGGTGCTGCTCAAGTACCTGGACGGCAACGTGGAGGCCGGCATCTTCGGCATCGGGCTCGGCGTGATGACGGCCACCTACCTCATCCCGCTCACCGTGTACCACAAGTTCCTGCTCTCCAAGCAGCACCGCTGGGCCGTGCACGACCCCGCCAAGTTCTGGCTGATCTATCGCCACGGCAACCTCGCCATGCTGGTCTCCGGCTTGCTGGTGGGCTGCGCCATCGTGGCCCTGGCGCCTTCGCTGGTGCCGCTCGCGTTCGGCGAGAAATACCGCCCGGTGGTGCCGGTGCTGATGATGCTGGCGCTGTGCGCGCCGCTGCGTTTTCTCTCCAGCGGCGTGGGCTCGGCACTGCTGAATGAGCAGCACACGCGCTACCGGGTGTTCGTGATGGGGGCGAGCGCGCTGGTGGTGGTGGTGCTCAACCTGCTGCTGATCCCGGTCTTCCACGAGCTGGGCGCGGCGGCGGCCACGGTGATAGGCGAGGGCGTGCTGCTGATGGCCTCGTACCTGGGCGTGCGCCGGTTCTACCCGGCCGCGCGCGAGGTGACGCCATGAGCCGCGCGGTGCGACGCCTGAAGGACGCGCTGCGGCCCGCGCGCAACGTGCTCGCTGCGCTGTGCGGCTTCGGCTACGACTTCTCGCGCTACGTGCGCTACGCCGGCTGGCGTGGCCGCCGTGACCGGCGCAAGAAGGACTACAAGGCGGTCAAGGCCTACCACCGGCTGGAGAAGAGCCTGAGCTTCCGCCAGCGCCGGCAGGGCTCGGGCTGGGACGCCGCGGGCGACCTGGTGCGGCTGCTGAGCCGCGGCGGCTTCGACGCGGCGGCGCTGGGCTACCACGAGACGGTGGGCATCAAGGTGCTGCGCGATTTCGTCGCCGCCGCGCCGGCCGAGGCGCCGCGGCGCGAGGTCAGCGAGTTCCTGCGCCGCGCGGCGCTGTGGCCCGCCGAGGGCGGCGTGCTCGAACTGAGCGCCGAGGCGCTGCGGGCCGGGCGGCTGGACGACCCGGAGCGCTTTTTCCTCAGCCGCCACTCGGTGCGCGACTTCCGCCCCGAGCCGGTGCCGCAGGCGCTGCTCGAGCGTGCCGTGCGGCTGGCGATGAAGGCGCCCTCGGTGTGCAACCGGCAGGCCTGGCATGTCTACCAGCTCGACCGGCGCGAGAGCATCGACCGCGCGCTGGCGCTGCAGAACGGCAACCGCGGCTTCGGCCACGAGGTGCCGTGCCTGCTCATCGTCACCGCCGACCTGCGCGCCTTCGACAGCCACGGCGAGCGTTTCCAGCACTGGATCGACGGCGGCATGTTCGCGATGTCGCTGGTGCTGGCGCTGCACGCGCTGGGGCTGGCCTCGTGCTGCCTCAACTGGAGCCGCGGCCCGCTGGACGACCTGGCCCTGCGCCGCGCGGTGGCGATCGACGGCGCGCACACCGTGATCATGCTGATGGCGGTGGGCTACGCGAGCGAACGCCTGAAGGTCTGCTACTCCGCGCGGCGGCCGCTCGCCAGCATCCTCACCCACCTGGACTAGCCCCGTGAAGCGCTTCTATCTCTCCGGACAACGCACTTTCGGCAACCGCGGCTGCGAGGCGATCGTGCGCAGCACGGTAGGGCTGCTCAGGGAGCAGTTCGGCGAGGTCGAGGTGCTGGTGCCTTCCACCGACATCGCCCGCGACAGCGCGCAGTGGCCCGACGCGGCCGAGGGCGGCGTGCGCTTCGTGCCGGCCTACCTGCCGCCGCAGACGCGCTACTGGGTCAACCTGCAGCGGCTGCCGCTCTTCAAGCGCGCGGGCTGGCCGTTTCCGCTGCCGCACTGGCTGGAGGCGCAGCTGGCCTCGGTGGACGCGGTGCTGGCGGTGGGCGGCGACAACTATTCGCTGGACTACCGCCTGCCCACGCCGATCATGAGCGTGGACAAATGGGCGATGGACCTCGGCAAGCCGGTGGTGCTGTGGGGCGCATCGGTCGGTCCGTTCGAGCGCGAGCCGGCCTTCGTCGAGCCGATCACCCGGCACCTGGCGCGCATGCGCTTCGTGGCCACGCGCGAGTCGGTCAGCCACGACTACCTGCTGCACAAGCTGGGCCTGCGCAACCTGGTCCGCATGGCCGATCCGGCCTTCATGCTGGCCAAGCAGCCGGTGGATCTGGCGCCGTTCTGGCCGATGGGCGAGGGCCACGTGCTGGGCCTCAATGTGAGCCAGTTGCTGGAGCGCTACGGCAAGGCCGGCCACGACGTGCGCGGCGAGGTGGCCGGCTTTATCCGCCACGCCGTGCGCGAGCGCGGCCTGGGCGTGCTGCTGGTGCCGCACGCGAACTCGCTGCGCGGGCGGGTGCAGGACGACGACGCGCAATACATGGCCGCCCTGCTGGACCAGGTCGCCGACCTCGGCGGGGCGGTGACGATGATGCCCAACGACTTCAACGCGGTGCAGACCAAGTATGTGATCAGCCGCCTGCGCTTTTTCATTGGGGCGCGCACGCACGCCACCATCGCGGCGCTCTCCAGCGGCGTGCCCACGGTCTCGATCGCCTACAGCGTGAAGGCGCGCGGCATCAACCACGACCTGTTCGGCAGCGAGGAGCCGGTGCTGTCGAGCCTGGACATCTCGGCGCAGGCGCTGCAGCGCTCGCTGGACTGGCTGGTGCGCGAGGAGGGCACGCTGCGCCTGCTGCTGTACCGGCGCATCGAGGAGTTGCAGGCGCAGACGCGCATGGCGACGGCGCGTCTCTCGGAAGTCCTGGTCCACTGAGCGGAGAGCGGCAACGTGAACGTACTGATCGAACAAGCGCAGCGAGAGGGACGGCCGGACGCGCTTGCGCGGGCGGTCCTCGACCCCGACGGCGCGGCCGTCGAGGGCGTGGCGCCGGTCAGCGTGATCGTGCCCTGCTTCCGCTGCACGGCCACCATCGACAGCGCGGTGGCTTCGGTGGCGGCGCAGCTGCTCAAGCCGGCCGAGGTGCTGCTGGTGGACGACGCCAGCGGCGACGGCACGCGCGAGAAGCTGCACAAGGTCGCGCGGGCCTATCCGCCCGGCTGGGTCAGGGTGTTCGCCCTGTCGCGCAACACCGGGCCCTCGGGCGCGCGCAACCTGGGCTGGGCGCACGCCACGCAGCCCTACATCGCCTTCCTCGACGCGGACGACACCTGGCACCCGCAGAAGCTGAAGATCCAGATGGAGGTGCTGGCCGCCGACCCGCAGATCGCGCTGCTCGCCCATCGCATGAACGTGCAGTTGCGCTCGGCGCCGCCGCCGGCGCAGCGCTACCCGATGAAGGTGCGCGTGCTGCCCGGCCATCTGCTGCAACTGCGCAGCCCGTTCCCCACCGCCTCCATCGTGATCCGCCGCGACCTGCCGTTCCGCTTCGACGAGAGCCGCCGCCGTTCGGAGGATTTCCTGCTGTGGGCGCAGATCCTGCTCTCCGGCTACCGCTGCGCCAAGATCAACCAGGTGCTGGCCTCCTGGCACAAGCCGCCGTTCGGCGCCGGCGGGCTGAGCGGCGACCTGGCCGCGATGTACAAGGCCGGCATCGATGCGCGCCGCGTGTTGCATGCGCAGGGCCTGCTGGGGCGGGGGCAGCTGTACCTGGTGAACACCATCGGCGTGGTGCGCTACGTGCGCCGCTGCGTGATCACCTACGGCCGCCGCCTCGCCATCGCCTGGCGCCTCTGGCGCGATGCGCGCTCGGGGAGGGCGTGACATGCAGCCTGCGATCGCCTACGACGAAAGCCACTCGAGCCTGGTCAACGCGCGCATCCTGCTCAGCCTGATGCTGCTCGCCGCGGCCTGCCTGTTCGCCGATGCGGTGGTGGGGCTGCGCGGCATCGACGTGGGCACCGACACCCACGTCTATGCCGCCTATTTCGTGTCGCTGCGCGAAGGCGTGGGTGGTACCCGCTTCGAGCCGAGCTTCGTGCTGTTCACCCATGCCCTGAGTTCCGCCGGCATGAGCCTGCACGCCTACCAGGCCAGCCTGTTCGCGCTGATGCTGCTGACCGTGTTCGTGGCGAGCCGTCGCTATTTCGACTACCTGGGGAGCGAGCGCGGTTATCTGGGCTTCCTGGTCGCCGCGCTGATGTGGCTGTTCCTCTCGCCCACCTTCGTCAACGGCGCGATCAACGCGGTGCGCCAGGGCGTGGCCTCGATGCTGGTGTTCACGGCGCTGCTGGCGTTCCACCGGCGGCAGTGGCGCGCGTTCTTCGTATACGGCGCGCTGGCCGTGAGTTTCCATTACTCCTCGCTGCTGTACCTGGCCTGCGCGCCGGTGCTGCTGCTCAGCGAGCGCATGCTCAGGCTGGCGGCGGCGGCGGCCTTCCTGGCCTACTGCTCGGGGCTGACGATGCTGCTGGTGCGCACCGGCGTGCCCGTGCTCTACAACATGGTCATGGCCTACAGCCCCAACGCCGTGTACCGCGCGGGCGTGCGGCTGGATTTCGCGCTGTTCTCGATCTTCTGGTACCTGCTGCCCTACGTGCTGGGGCGGCTGGTGCGCGAGCCGTTCGACCGGCGCATCCAGCACGGCGCCGCGATCTACCTGGCCGAGCTGCTGCCGTTCTTCCTGATCGGCTGGGGCAACTACTCCAACCGCTATCTGTTGCCGGCGTGGATGTCGGCGTCCCTGATGCTCGCCGCGATGTGCTTCCACAGCCGCCTGGCCCCGCTGCGCAACCCGGTGCTGCTGCGAGGCGGCCTGGTGGTCGCCTGCGGCGTATTCGCCTACTACGTCACACACATGGTGACCCTATGACCGCGTCGCTCATGCAGGGACCTGAAGCGGCTTCACCCATGCTCGCGCGGCGCATCCAGATCCACCTGCCGCCGGGCGCGCGCGAGGTGGATTTCTCCTCGCTGGCGGAGCACGCGCACGGCGCCGCGCTGGATGCGGTGTCGATCGCGGACCTCCTGCGCAACGCCTTCGTCTACCCGCCGCATTCGATCTACCAGGACGTGAAGGTGGCCATCATCGCCGGCTTCGACCCGGCCCACGACCTGCACGAGGACCCGCGCTTCCGCTTCGTCTATCGACCGGCGCCGATGTCGGTGCGCCCGCCCTCGCCGGTGGACGACGAGCAGCTGCTGAAGACCTACCACGAGCTGCTGTGCGAGGCGGTGGCGGGCTCCTGCGCCGGCATGCGCTCGCCCTGGCTGCTGCAGAGCGGCGGCAAGGACTCGACCTCGATGGCGATCGCGCTGGCCGAGGCCAAGCCGCAGGCCACCTGCATCACCTACCTCGGCGGCCACGAGGAGAACGAGGTGGACTCGGCGCGCTTCGTGGCGCGCCAGCTCGGCCTGCGCCACGAGGCGCTGGTGTGCGACCCGGGCCGCGCCTACGACCGCTACCTGGCGATGGTGCCGCGCATGCCGCTGCTGACGGCGGATTTCGCCATGCTCTCCTACGCGGACCTGGCGACCGAGATCGCCGCCTACGACGGCGACGGCATCGTCGATGCGATGGGCTCGGACCCTTATTTCGGTCTGCCCACGCACTGGCGCCAGCGCGTGCAGGCGCTGCTCGCGCGCAGCGTGCGCCTGCCGCGCAGCGTGCTGGAGTGGGGCCTGATCGATCGCAACTTCAAGCTCTGCTACGCCCTGGGCACCTTGCAGATGAACGGCTTCGAGCGCTTCTACCCGGGCTCGCGCTTCAGCGACGCGGAGGTGGACGCGCTGTTCGGGCGGGAGATCTCGGGCCAGTCGCGGCAACGGCTGGAAACCTTCCGCGCGGAGATCACCGCCGCCGGCTCCATGGAGGAGCGCCGGCGGCTGGCCGCCACCATCGTGGAGGCGGCCACCTTCGGCAAGGGCATGTACGCGGCCAACGCGCTGGCGCTGCGGGTGGTGTACCCGTACTGCGACGCGCGCCTGTGCGACTGGGTGTTCCGCGAGGTGCCGCACGACCGGCGGATCGGCCCCGGCGGTGTCAACAAGGTGCTGGTGCGCCGGCACATCGCCCGGCATTTCGAGCAGCTGCCGTATGTGAAGGCCAAGGGCTGCTTCCGCTTCGACCTGTGCGGCCTGGCCCGGCAGCGCTTCGAGCAGGTGTACGGCTACGCGGTGGAGGCGCGCGACCTGCTGCCCGGCGCGCCCGGCTGGCTGCTCGCCAACCGCCACCGGCTCGACAACAAGTACTTCGCCTCCAAGTTCTACCTGCTGGCGATCACGCTGCCGTGGCTGCACAGCCGCCTCGGCGGCGGGGCCGGCGCGAAGCCGGCGGGAGGCGCCCTGCCATGAAACGCGCCGCGCGCCCGCCGGAGCCGGCCAGCGGCAGCCGCCGCGCGTTCCTGCGGCAGGCGGGGCTGGCGGCCGTCGCGCCGTGGGTGCTGGGCGCCGCGGCGGGACGATCCTTCGCCTCGGCCTTTCTCGCCGCGATCCCTGGCACCACCGTGATCGACGTGCGCAGCAAGGGCGCCAGGGGCGACGGGCGCCAGGACGACACCGCCGCCATCCAGGCCGCCATCGACGCCCTGCCGGCCGAAGGCGGCACGGTGACGGTGCCGCCTGGCATCTACCTGGTCGATGCGGCGCGCTCGATCGTGCTGCGCTCCGGCACCCGCCTGCGAATGGCGCCGCAGGCGCAGCTGCAGGCAATGCCCAACGGCCTGGAGCGCTCGTGCGTGCTCAAGGTGTTGCAGGTGAGCAATGTCGAGATCGTGGGCGGGCGCATCGTCGGCGAGCGCGACCAGCACCGCGGCGACACCGGCGAGTGGGGCCACGGCATCTGCATCCGCGCCGCGCACCAGGTCAGCGTGCGCGACATCCAGGTGACCGACTGCTGGGGCGACGGCGTGTTCATCGGCGCCACCGGCCGCCGCGGCAGCGCGGTCGAATCCACCGACATCGAGCTGCGCCGCGTGGTGTGCGACCGCAACCGGCGCCAGGGGCTGTCGATCACGCCGTGCCGGCGGGTCGGCGTGATCGACTGCATCTTCCGCAACACCGAAGGCACCCGGCCGCAGTCCGGCATCGACATCGAGCCGCAGACGCAGGGCATGGCGCAGGACATCCGCATCGAGGGCTGCACCCTGTCCGGCAACCAGGGCTGCGGGCTGGAGCTGCACGACAACGTGGTCGGGCTGGTGGTGGTGGCCTGCACGATCACCGGCAACCGCGGCTACGGCGTGCTCGGCGTGGGGCCGGGGCAGGTGACGCTGGAGCGCAACACCATCACCGGCAACGGCCTGGACGGCATCGCCATGACGGCGCGCGCCTACGACGTGCAGATCACCGCCAACCTGGTCCAGCGCAACAGCGCGCGCTTCTTCACCCGGCGCCGGCCGCTGGCCCTGCCGGCCGACGCGGGCGGCGTCTCCCGCGACCTGCGGGTGGACCCGTCCACCCGCAACGTCCGCATTTCGGGCAACACGTTTTCATCTTAGGCGCGGGCGCCTCGCCCGGGCACCGGCTGCGTGGAGGAAGCGCCGACACGCGAGGGATCGGACCGATGAAATTCGTTTTCTTCGCCAACACCGACTGGTACCTCTACAACTTCCGCCTGTCCACGGCGCAGCGCCTGCAGGCCGAGGGCCACGAAGTGGTGATGCTCTCGCCGCCGGGCGAGTTCGGCGTGCGCTTCGCCGCGCACGGCTTCCGCTGGCTGGTGCTGCCGATGGATCGCGCCAGCCTCAACCCGTGGCGCGAGGCGCTCACGCTGCGCCGCTTGGTGCGCCTGCTCGAGCGGGAGCGGCCGGACCTGCTGCACAACTTCACCGTGAAGTGCGCGGTGTATGGCGCGCTGGCCGCGCGGGCGGCGCGCGTGCCGGCGGTGGTGAACGCGGTGGCGGGCATGGGCTACGTATTCACCTGCAACCGCCCCAAGGCGCGCCTGCTGCGTCCGCTGGTCGGCACGCTGATGCGCATCGCCTTCGACGGCCGTCGCTCGCTGCTGGTGTTGCAGAACCCCGACGATGCCGAGGTCTTCGTGCGTTCGCGCACGGTGGCGCCGGGGCGCATCCGGGTGATCCGCAGCTCCGGCGTGGACACCGCGCGCTTCCAGCCGCCGGCGACGCGGCTTGGCGGAGCGGCGCGGCTGCGCGTGCTGCTGGCGGCGCGGCTGCTGTGGGAGAAGGGCGTGGGCGAATTCGTCGAGGCCGCGCGGCTGCTGGCGGCCGAGGGGCGCGAGGTGGAGTTCCTGCTCGCCGGCACGCCTGACCCGGGCAACCCGCGCGCGGTGGCCGAGGCGCAGGTGCGGCAGTGGGCCGGGGAGGGCGTGGTGCGCTGGCTGGGGCACGTGGAGGACATGCCGGCCCTGCTGGCGCGGGTCGATGCGATGGCCCTGCCGAGCTACTACTGCGAAGGCGTACCGAAGTGCCTCATCGAAGGCGCTGCCTGCGGCCTGGCGATCATCACCACCGGCCGCCCCGGCTGCCGCGAAGTGGTGGCGCAGGACGGCATCGACGGCCTGCGCGTGCCGCCGCGCGACGCGCGCGCGCTGGCCGATTGCATCGCCCGCCTGGACGACGACCGCGAGCTCTTGCGGCGGCTGGGGTGCCGCGCGCGGCAGAAGGCGCTGGAGGAATTCGACGAGCGGCTGGTGATCCAGCGCACCATCGAGGTCTACGAGGAATTGCTCAAGGCCGAGGCTTTGCCTGGAGTGCTTGCGCGGCCGGTGTTGTAGGTGGCTGCGCATGGGGGCTTGCTGGCCACGATCGAGGAGGTGATGTGCTCTTGCTCGTTGTTCCGGCGTAGGCCGAAGGCGCTTTACAACCAGCGAAGCTGGTCACTCGGCGCGGTGCAGTTGGATTGCATTGAAGTTCTTATCGCGATCTGGCCGGCCTTTG
>NZ_LFQR01000141.1 GCF_001182895.1 Frateuria defendens
GGAACGCCTGGCCGCCCTGCCCGCCACCGCGCAGACCGCCACCAGCCGCGAGTGGCGCGCCCGCGTGGCGCTGGCCCGGCAGGACTGGCCGCAGGTGCTGGCGGCCATCGCCGCCATGCCGGCCGAGCAGCAGGACGACGGCGAGTGGCGCTACTTCCGCGCCCGCGCACTGGAGGCCGACGGCCGCGCCGACGAGGCCCGCGCGCTCTACGCCAACCTCGCCCGCGAGGCCAGCTACTTCGGCTTCCTCGCCGCCGACCGCCTCGGCCGCGACTACGCCATCTGCCCGCTCGACTACGCCGGCGACCCGGCGCGCGAACAGGCGCTGCTGGCCCGGCCCGGCCTGGAACGCGCCTTCGAGCTGTTCGCGGTGGACCTGCCCAGGCAGGCGCGCCGCGAGTGGGCGCAGGCGTTGCAGGACGCCGATCCCGCCACCCTGCAGCTGGCCGCCGAGCTGGCCTACCGCCGCGGCTGGTACGACCGCGCGGTGTTCACCTACACCAGCGGCGAGGCGCTGCGCTACTACGCCCAGCGCTTTCCGCTCGCCAGCCAGGACGGCGTGGTGCCCGAGGCGCGGCAGGCCGGCGTCGATCCGTCGTGGGCCTACGCCATCCTGCGCGCGGAGAGCGCATGGGTCAGCGACGCGCGCTCCGGCGCCGACGCCCGCGGCCTGATGCAGCTCTTGCCCGGCACCGCCGCGCTGGTCGCCCGCCGCAACGGGCTGGACTGGAACGGCGGCGACTCGCTCTACGACCCGCAGGTCAACGTCAAGCTCGGCACCCGCTACCTCGCCCAGCTGGCCGAGCGCTTCGGCGGCGCGCCGTGGCTGGCCAGCGCCGCCTACAACGCCGGCCCCAACAAGGTGGACGAGTGGCTGGCCGCGCGCGGCAGCCTGCCGCCCGACCTGTTCGTGGCCAGCATCCCGTACAAGGAGACGCGCGAATACGTGGCGCGCGTGATGGCCTTCAGCGTGATCTACGACTGGCGCCTCTCCGGCGAGGCCGGCCAGGCGGTGGCGCTGGCCCAGCGGATGCCCCCGCCCGGCCAGCCCTACGCGCTGCCGGGTACCCATACCGAACGCAAGGCGGTGCTGTGCCCGGCCGGCGTTCCTGCCGCGGCTGCCTCGGCCGGCGCACCGTGATACAACACTTCCGGCACAGGGGTCGGACATGAACTCGCAACGCCTCGTCATCCTCGGCGGCACCGGCTTCGTCGGCAGCCGCCTGGTGTCCCGCCTGGCCGCCGACGGCCACCGCATCCTGCTGCTCACGCGCAACCGCGAGCGCCACCGCACGCTGGCGGTGCTGCCGCAGGTGAGCCTGCGCAACGCCGACGTGCACGACCCGGACGAGCTCAAGCGCGCGCTGCACGGCGCCGACGCGGCGATCAACCTGGTCGGCATCCTCAACCCGCACGGGCGGGACAGCTTCCAGCGCGTGCACGTAGAGCTGGTGCGCAACCTGATCGAGGCCTGCCGGGCCAACGGCGTGCGCCGGCTGCACCAGATGAGCGCGCTCAAGGCCGGCCATGGCCTGTCGCAGTACCTGAAGACCCGCGGCGAGGCCGAGGTGCTGGTGCGCCAGTCGGGCCTGGACTGGACCATCTACCAGCCCAGCGTGATCTTCGGCCCCGGCGACGGCCTGGTCACCCGCTTCGCCAGGCTGCTGCGGTGGATGCCGGTGCTGCCGCTGGCGCGCGCGGGCTCGCGCATGGCGCCCACCTACGTCGGCGACGTGGCCGAGGCCTACGCGCGCTGCGTGGCGAACCCGAGTCTCGGCACGGGCCACAGCTTCGAGCTGTACGGCCCCGAGGTGCTCACCCTCGGCGAGATCGTGCAGGCGATCCGCGACGCCGCCGGGCGACGCACGCGCATCCTGCCGCTGCCCGACAGCCTGGGCCGGTTGCAGGCGCAGCTGGCGCAGTGGCTGCCCGGCAAGCCGTTCTCGCCGGACAACTTCCTCAGCCTGCGCACCGACTCGGTCGGCCGCCAGGACGGCTACGCCGCGCTCGGCATCGCGCCACAGGCGTTCACGCCGTGGCTGCCGCGCCTGCTCGGCGGCCCCGGGCGCCAGGGCCGCCTCGACCGCTCGCGCGCGATGCGCCGCTGACCGTACCGCCCCGGCCCGGAAGCCGGGATCAAACAACCTAGCGATCTCCCCCCGCCGCCTTGCGTAGGAGCGCGCCTTGCGCGCGACAAGCCTACGCAGCGGTGATGCCGTGGCACCCCGGTCGCGCGCAAGGCGCGCTCCTACGCGGCTTCGTTTCGGCCAGGGGCGACCCCCAGCCACCGCCGACGCTGACATGCGCCTCCCTTGCGTGCGGGCCATGGCGCCGGCGATACCGTGCAGGGCGCCCCGGAAAGCCGCGCGCAAGCCAGCCGTGCTCACATGGCAAAATGCACGCCATGCGTACTTATCTCGTCGGCGGCGCCGTCCGCGACAAGCTGCTCGGACGGCCGCTGGTCGACCATGACCACGTGGTGGTCGGCGCCACGCCGGAGGCGATGCTGGCCGAGGGCTACAGGCCCGTGGGCAAGGACTTCCCGGTCTTCCTGCACCCGGACACCGGCGAGGAATACGCGCTGGCGCGCACCGAGCGCAAGAGCGGCCGCGGCTACCACGGCTTCGTGTTCGCCACCGACCCCACGGTGACGCTGGAGCAGGACCTCGCCCGCCGCGACCTCACCATCAACGCCATCGCCGAGGACGAGCGCGGCGCGCTGGTCGACCCCTACGGCGGCACGCGCGACCTCGAGGCGCGCGTGCTGCGCCACGTCTCCCCCGCCTTCGTGGAAGACCCGGTGCGCCTGCTGCGCGTGGCGCGCTTCGCCGCCCGCTTCGCGCCGCTGGGCTTCACCGTGGCCGAAGAAACCATGGCGCTGATGCGCCGGATGGTGGCTGAGGGCGAGGTGGACCACCTGGTGCCCGAGCGGGTCTGGCAGGAAACGCGCCGCGCGCTGGGCGAGGCGCAGCCCTCCGCCTTCCTGCGCGTATTGCGCGAGAGCGGCGCGCTGGCGGTGCTGTTCCCCGAGGTGGACGCGCTCTACGGCGTGCCGCAGCGCGCCGAACACCACCCCGAGATCGACACCGGCCGGCACATCGAACTGGTGCTGGACATGGCCGCGCGGATCGCGCCCGGCGACGACCGGGTGGGCTTCAGCGCGCTGACCCACGACCTCGGCAAGGCGCTCACGCCCGCCGATGAACTGCCGCGGCACATCGGCCACGAGGGCCGCGGCGTCAAGCCGCTGCGCGCGCTGGCCGCGCGGCTCAAGGTGCCCACCGAGCACGCCGCGCTGGCCGAGGCGGTATGCCGCGGGCACCTCAACGCGCACCGCGCCTTCGAGCTGCGCCCCGCCACCGTGCTCAAGCTGCTCGCCTCGCTCGACGCGCTGCGGCGGCCGGAGCGGCTGGAGGTGTTCCTCGCCGCCTGCGAGGCCGACGCGCGCGGGCGCACCGGCCACGAGGACGCGCCCTACCCGCAGGCGGCCTACCTGCGCCGCGCGCGCGAGGCCGCCGCCGCGGTCACCGCCGCGCCGTTCGTGGCCGAGGGCCTGGCGGGGCCGGCGGTCGGCGCGGCGCTGGAACGCGCGCGCACCGCCGCGATCGCCGCCATCCCACGGTAAGCTCTACCTTTTGTGGCCGCGCCCGATGCGCGCGGCACTTTTCCGAGTCCGGAGTGCGCATGTCCCCGTCCCTCGCTTCCCCCTCGCCGCTCAAGCAGCGCTTCCGCCCGCTATGGTGGCTGGGCATCGGCTACCTGCTGCTGGGCGCCGTCACGCGCATCGCGCTGCTGGCGATGACCGGGCGCGGCGTGGCGCCGAACCCGCTGTACTGGCTGTACGCCTTCGGCGTGGGCGCGGTGTTCGACCTGATCGCCCTGCTCTACGTGGCCTGGCCGCTGCTGCTGTTCCTGTGGGTGGTGCCCACGCAACGGCCGCTGCTGCGCACGCCCGCGCGCTGGGCGCTGTGGCTGCTGGCGCTGCTCGCCGCCTACCTGGCCTGCTGGGGCGCGCTGTACATGCTGTGGCGCGCGCAGCCGCACGACATCTGGCCGCTGGCGATCCTGTTCCTGTACCTGCTGCCGCTGCCCGCGCTGGCCTACCAGCGCCGCAGCGGGCGCTGGACGCTGTACGGCCTGGGCCTGGCCTACGCCTTCGGCCTCTTGTTCGTGGCCGCCTCCGAGCTGGTGTTCTGGAACGAGTTCGGCGTGCGCTTCAACTTCATCGCGGTGGACTACCTCGTCTACACCAACGAGGTGATCGGCAACATCCGCGAGTCCTACCCCATCGGCACCTGGCTCGCCCTGCTCGCGCTGGTGGCGGTGGTGCTGGTGTGGCTGAGCCGCGGCGGCCTGCGCGCCCGCGACGGCGGCAGCCGCTTCGCCCAGCGCAGCGCCGTGGCGCTGGCCTGGCTGGTGCTCACCGTGCTCTCGGTCGTGGCGGTGAACGGCACCATCAAGGACCGCACCGCCAACAACTTCGTCAACGAGCTGGCCGGCAACGGCGTGTACCAGTTCTTCGCCGCCTTCCGCAGCAACCACCTCGACTACGCGCACTTCTACCGCACGCTGCCGGAAGAGGAGGCCTTCGCCCGCGTGCGCGAGCGGCTGAAGACGCCCGAGGCGACCTACGTGAGCGCCGACCCGCGCGACCTCACCCGCGCGATCCGCCACGTGGGGCCCGAGCAACACCTCAACGTGGTGCTGATCAGCGTGGAGAGCCTCTCGGCCGACTACCTCGGCACCTTCGGCAACCGCCAGCACCTCACCCCCAACCTCGACGCGCTGGCCGACAAGAGCCTGTTCTTCGACCGCGTCTACGCCAACGGCACGCGCACCGTGCGCGGGCTTGAGGCGCTGTCGCTGTCGATCCCGCCGACGCCGGGCGATTCGGTGATCAAGATGAAGCACAACGAGAACCTGTTCTCGCTGGCCGGCATCTTCAACGACCGCGGCTACCAGTCCGACTTCGTCTACGGCGGCTACGGCTACTTCGACAACATGAACTACTTCTTCGGCCACAACGGCTACACCGCCGTGGACCGCAAGGACATCCCCAAGGACGCCACCATCCACCACGAGAACGTGTGGGGCGTGGCCGACGAAGACCTCTACACGCTAGCGCTCGGCCAGATGGACAAGGCGCATGCGCAGGGCAAGCCGTTCTTCCTGCACATCATGACCACCTCCAACCACCGCCCCTACACCTTCCCGGCCGGGCGCGTGAACTTCCCGCAGGGCTCTCGCGACGGCGCAGTGGCCTACACGGACTGGTCGATCGCCGATTTCATCAAACGCGCGCAGGCCAAGCCGTACTTCGCCGACACCGTGTTCGTGATCACCGCCGACCACGACGCCTCCAGCGCCGGCCGCGCCAGCATCCCGATCAACCGCTACCACATCCCGCTGTGGATCTACGCGCCGGCGCACATCGCCCCGCGCAAGGTCGACACGCTGATGAGCCAGATCGACATCCCGCCGACCCTGCTCGGCCTGCTCAACTTCAGCTACCGCAGCCGCTTCTTCGGCTACGACATCTTCCAGTTGGAAGCCGGCCGCGAGCGCGCCTTCCCGGCCACCTACGAGAAGCTCGGCTACCTCCGGAACGACCTGCTCAGCATCCTCGAGCCCCAGCGCAAGCCCGAGCAGTTCAAGCCCGACTACGCCACCGGCGACGCCGTGCCCACCCACCCGGCCGACCACGCCCTGCTCGACGACGCCACGGCCTACTACCAGGTGGCCGCCTACCTGTTCAAGAACGGCCAGCTGGTGCGCCGGCCGGACGACGGCGCGCCGGTCGCCCATGACGCCGCCCCTGCCCCAACGAGCAATACCGCCACTCCAGTCACCGCTGTCACGCGGTGACGCTTCCGCCACGTTTGGCAGCCTGGGCAGCGCGCGAGCCAGTTCGGCTCGCCGTCGCGCTGTGCCTACTGTGGGTCGCCCTCTATCTGCCGCTGCTGCGTGGGCACCGCGTGCTGCCGTGGGATGCCGTCGACCAGTTCTACCCGACGGTTTACTTCAACGCGCACAGCCTGCGGCAGGGGCTTGCGCCGTGGTGGAATCCTTATGTCTACGCCGGCTATCCGCAAATCGCCGATCCACAGGGGATGCTGTTCTCGCCCCTGCTGATGGGCTGGATGCTGATGCGCGAGTCGCCCGGCACCACCTGGTTCACCTGGGGCGTGCTCCTGCATATGCTGATGGGTGCCGGCGCAATGCTCGCACTGTTGCGCCGGCGCGGCGCGAACGCCGTCGGCGCCCTGGTTGGGGCCACGGTGTTCATGGCCGGCGGCGTGGCCGCATCCCGGCTCGAGCACGTACCGATCGTGCTCGCTTACGGCTATGCGCCGCTGGTGTGGTGGCTACTCATGCGGCACATCGCACAGCCGGGCATCCGGCGCGGCCTCGTGCTCGGCCTGGCTGCCGGCGCCATGGCGACGCAACTGGTGCAGTTGAGCTACCTGCTCACTCTGATGCTGCTCGCCTATGCCGTCATCGCCACGGTGCGCCATTGGCACGGCTACGACACCGCCGCACGCTGGCGCTGGCTGGGTGGTTCCGCGGTCGCCGCCACGACGGCGCTGGCCATCGCACTACCACAGCTGCTTTTCAGCCTCGCCTTCATGAGCCTGTCGGGCCGGGCCAGCCTGCCACTGACAGCGGCGACGCCGGCCTCGATGGACTGGCGCGCCTTCCTCACCCTGTTGATCCCCAACGCCACTCACGCGCTGCATGGCAGCTACGAGGGCCCGGCCAGCCTGGTCGAAGGCTTCCTGTACATCGGCACCATGCCCGTGCTGCTGTTGCTCGCCGGTTTCCGCGACGCATGGCGCGAAGCTTCGCAGCGACGCCTGTTGCTGGGCATGGGGGCGGCGGGACTGCTGGCCTGCCTGTATATGTTCGGCACGCATACGCCGTTCTACGGCTGGCCACCCATTGCACAGGTCACGTGCAAGTACAGCCGCTCGCCAACCTGCCCACTCAATGGACGCTACGCACGCAGTCCGGCGAGGACGGGTGGCTTGTCTTCGGCGAACTAGATTTTCCGGGCTGGCAGGCCACTATCGACGGCGCGCCACAGCCCATACTGCGTGCCAACGGCATGTTCCGCGCGGTATGTGTTCCCGCCGGCACGCATGTGCTGCAGATGCGCTTCAGCCCCTGGGCGATGGTGACCCAGGCATGGACTTGGCGCAGGCCGACGCTATGAGCCTGCCGCCCGTTTCTAGCCTGGGTCGGAGCTACGACGCCGCAGCAAGGTCTCGATACCGACCAGCACCCGGGCCAATGGCGTGCGCAAAAAAATCAGTGCGAGCGCGATGCCGGCCGCATCGGCGAGCACGTCGAGGGGGTCGGCATCACGCGGCGGGTCGAAGCCCTGGGCCACTTCGATGGCGATGCCGTAGGCAAGGCAACATGCCGCGGCTACCAAGCGGCCGCGGTGCGTGCGGTAGACGTTGCCCCACCAGCCCATCAGGCAGGTGAAGGTGATCGCGTGCAGCAGCTTGTCACCGTAGGGGAAGGCCAGCGCCACGGCCGGGTCCGGGCGCAGCGCCTGCCACAGGATCCAAGCCATCAGCAGCACGCCGATGGCGAACCAGACCCGATGCCAGTCCAGCCGTCCAGACGTCTGGACGCCCACGCTCAAAGCCGCCCGCCCTGGTCGGCAGCCAGCAACTCGGCCGGCAGCGGCAGCGCCTCGATGCCGCGCGCGAACAGCATGGCCTGGAAGCGCTCGCCCATGCGGTCCGGCAAGGTCAGCCGCCTCACCTCCTGCGCCAGGCGGTAGCGGGCCGCTTCGTCGGCGGCTTCGGCGTAGGCGGCCTCGAACAGGGCCGGCAGGCCGCTGGCGAGCAGGAACTGGGCCTGCGGCAAGTAGGCTGCCACGCCGAAGCCGGCGCTGTTGCCGGCCTCGGCCAGCGCGGTGAAATCGACCGAGGCGGTGAGGTCGTTGAGGCCGGGCAGGTGGAACGGATCGCCGTGCGCGTGGTGACGGTAGTGCGCCATCAAGGTGCCGTCGCCGCGTTCGGGCAGGTAGAACTCGCGGCGCACGTAGCCGTAGTCGACGAACAGCATCACGCCGGCGCGCAGCGCGCCGGCCACCGCCTGCATCCAGTACGGCAGCTGGGGCAGGATCTCCGAACGGTAGCCGTCGGCGAAGGCCTCGCCCAGGTCGCGCTCGACGTGGCGCACCGCGCCGGCCACCAGCGCGTCGGCGGGACGATCCTGGCGCAGCAGCCGCCCTTCGCCGTCGAGGGCCACGTATTCCTCGTAGACCTCGCCGCCGCGCAGGGTGAAGCGCGTGGCCGGCAGCGCGTCGATCACTTCGTTGGCGAACAGCACGCCCTGCCAGTCTTCCTCCGGCGGGCGATCGATCCATTGCACGCGCCCGTACAGCCCGGCTGGCAGCGCCGCGGCCAGCCGCTCGCGCTGGCGCTCGCGCAGGTCGGCGCTGGGTTCGAGGATCAGATACCGCCGCGGCAGCGTGCCGGCCGCGGCAAACGCCGCCAGCGCATGCTCGGCGAAGGCGCCGCTGCCACCGCCCAGCTCGAGGAAATCCGCCCCCTCGCCGAGCAGGCCGAGCACCGGCTCCACCGCGTGCGCCACGCAGCGCGCGAACAGCGCGCCGAGTTCCGGCGCGGTGACAAAGTCGCCGGCGGCGCCGAACTTGGTGGTGCCGGCGCTGTAGTAGCCGAGCCCCGGCGTGTACAGGCAGCGCTCCATGTACTGCGAGAACGGGATCGCCCCCTGCGCCGCGATCAGCTCGCGCAGCTGCAGCAACAGTCGCTCGGAATGCGCCAGCTCGTCGGCGCCGGGGGCGGGAAGGCGGGAAGGCATGAGGCTCTGGCGTCTGGAGGAACGCCAAGGATAGCCGCACGGCGGGCGCGAACGAGGCGTTGCACGGGCAACGTGGTACGTCCGGCCGACGGCGGCGTGGCCTGTGCTGCCGGTGCGCCACGCAGAAGCCCCTCTACCGTCGGTAGATCAGAGATTGGGGCGAGGGTCCGGCCATAGACGGCGTGATGCTTACGCTCCGGCCGAACCCTCATCCGCCTGCCGGCACCTTCTCCCGGAGGGAGAAGGACTGCACTGGCAAATCGCGAGGGCGGGTCCGCCCTCGCCCCGGCCCTTCGGGCGCCCGCTCAGAAATCCTTCTGCAGGCTCAGGTACAGCCCGCGTCGCGGCCCGAACTGCGGCGCGCCCACGCCGATGCCGGTGCCGTCGCGCAGCTCGTAGCTGCGGTCCAGCGCGTTGATCAGCGCGAGCTGGGTGTGCAGCTTGCCGGTGCTGGCGAAGTTGAAGTCGTGCGACACGCTGAGGTTCAACTGGAAGTAGTACGGCAGCGAGAGGCCGTTGGGCACGTCGCCGTCCTTGCGCAAGCCGCTGCCGAAAAGGTAATTGGCGCCCACGCGGGTGGCGTCGTCGAGGGCGTAGCTGATGCCGCCGGAGGAAGCCAGCTTCTGGTCGTGGTCCAGGTGGATGTAGTGGTGCTCGAGGTAGGCCAGGTCGTCCGGCGCGAAGTTGTACTGGCCGGTGATGACGTGTTCGCCCATCGCGCGGCTGTAGGCCAGGTTGAAGTAGACCGACAGCGGGCCCTGGTCGTAGTTCACGGTGAACTCGGTGCCGCGCACGTTGCCCTTGGCGTAGTTGAAGGTGGAGTACACCAGCGCGGCGCCGAACTGGCCCTCGTCCTGCAGGCGGCGCACCTTGCGGTAGTAGGTGTCCAGGCTCAGCGTCCAGGCCGAGCCGAAGTTCTGCGAGATGCCGAGGTCGTAGTAGTCCGAACGCTCCGACAGCGGCATGGTGTTGCCGTCGTTGGAGACCTGGTTGGTGGTGCCATTGAACTTGGCGATATTGGAGCTGGTGATCTGCTCCGTCGCCGGCGGGGTGAAGTAGCGCGAGTAGCCGGCGTGCAGCGTGGTGCTGTCGGTGGCCTGGTACACCGCGCCCACGCGCGGGCTCAGCTGGCTCTCCGTGCGCGACGCGCTGTAGCGGTCGCCGCGCAGGCCGTAGTTCACCGTCCACTTGTCGCCGATGCTCCACTCGTCCTGCACGTAGGCGGACCAGGTCTTGGCGGTGATGCGGCTGTTGTCCTGGATGTTGAGCGGCGTGGTGCTGGCCTGGTTGCCGTCCGCGTCGGCCGGGAACACCCAGGCATCGTTGCCGCTGTAGGCCCGCTCGAAGCTGCCGTAGAGGCCGTAGCGCAGCGTGTGCTCGTCGCCCAGCGGCGTGGCGAAGTCGGCCTGCAGGGTGCTGGCGCGGTTGCTGCGGTCCACCGTCGAGGCCACGCCGTTGAACATCAGGTCGCCCACCCGGTCGGGCGTGAAGCCGATGCTGGTGTAGCGCTGGCCCACCGACACCTGGTAGTTGGTCGCGCCCATGCGCCCCTGCAGCGCCAGCACGCCGAAGCGGGTCTTCTCCTGCTGGCGCTCGTTGAGGTCGGCGGAGTTGAAGTCCACCGTGTCCAGGTAGCCGAACTGCGGGCTCTGGTTCGGGTTGTTGGGGATCTCGAAGCGGTTGTTGGCGACGCCGAACAGGAAGCTCAGGCGGGTGTCGCTGTCGATCAGGTAGGAGATGTCGCCGAAGCCCTTCACCTGGTTGGTGTGGTCGTGCACCGGCTTGCGGCTGGCGGTCGGGTTCTCGATGCCGACGTCGTTCTCCAGGTAGTTCGCGGTGAGGAAGTAGCTCCAGCGGTCGTTGCTACCCCAGATCGAGGCGTTGGGGTTCAGCGTGCCGAACTGGCCGCCGGTGATCCCCACGCTGCCGCCGTTGCCGAGGTCGTGGCCGCTCTTGGTGGTGATGTCCACCACCGCCGCCGTGCGCAGGCCGTATTGCGCCGGCAGCGCGCCGTCGAGCAGCTTCACGTTCTGGATGGTGCGCGCGTCCAGTGTCTGGCCGAAGCCGGAGATCGACTCGGGGATGATCACGCCGTTGACGCGGTACTGCAGGTTGGCGTGGTCGCCGCGCACGTGCAGGCCGCCGTAGGAATCCTGCACCACGCCCGGCGCCTGCAGCAGCACCTGGTTCACCGGTGTGGAATCGCCCAGCGGCAGCTGCGCGATGGCCTTCTGGTCGATCACGTACTGGCTGCTGCCGGTGTCCGGCGAGAGGCTGTTGCGCGCCTGGTCCAGTGCGGCGCTCACGTCCACGGTGCCGAGGTTCTTCACCTTCGAGGCGGGCTTGTTGCGCGTGCCGGTGTCGGCGTCGGCGCCCACCGGCGGCGGCGCGGAAGCGGCGGCCGGGCTGTCGGCGGCGAAGGCGGGCGCGGCGGACAAGGCCACAACGAGGCTGAGGGCGAGCAAGGTGGGCTTCATGGGATCCGGGGGAAATGACGGGGGAAAGAAAGCGTGATCGTTACGTTATAACGTTCTAGCCATTGTTGGACGCCGGGCCGGCCGGCGCATAGGTAGAAAGTCATGCCCGGCGACGAAAGTTCTTGCTGGTGGCGGAAACCGGGGAACCGGGGAACCGGGAATCGGGAATCGGGAATCGGGAATCGGGAATCGGGGGAAGGCGGGAGGCGGGAGGCGGGAGGCGGGAGGCGGAGGCGGAGGCGGAGGCGGAGGCGGAGGCGGAGGCGGAGGCGGGAGCGGGAGCGGGAGCGGGAGCGGGAGCGGGAGCGGGAGCGGGAGCGGATCATGATGGCATTCGCTTGGCCTTCATCGCCGGCGCCTAGACTGGCCCGGTCGCGCTGGCGCCATGCAGGGCGCCGAAGCCGCAACCCCAAGGAGCCCCACCGTGACCGACGACTCCATGACCGGCGACAACCGTCACCTGCCCGCCGTGGTCGCCCCGGACCCCAACCCGGTGACCCGCGCCATCCTCGATTTCGTCAGCCAGATCCCGCCCAGCGAGGTCGGCAGCAGCCAGGCGCCCGCCGACGCCGCGCGCCGCCTTGCCCAGCGCGCGGCGCAGCGGGCCGCGCTCACCGCCGGCTCGCTGGCGCTGCCGCCAGGGCCGGTCGGCTGGCTCACCCTGCTGCCGGAGCTGGTGGCGATCTGGCGCATCCAGGCGCAGCTGGTCAGCGACATCGCCGCCGCCTACGGCCGCCACGCGGAGCTGGGGCGCGAGCAGATGCTGTGGTGCCTGTTCCGCCACACCGCCGCGCAGGCCTTCCGCGACCTGGTGGTGCGCATGGGCGACCGCCTGCTGTTCCGCCAGATGTCGGCCACGGCGCTGCGGCGGGTGGCGCAGCGCATCGGCGTGCACGTCTCCCAGCGCGCGCTGGGCAAGGGCGTCACGCGCTGGCTGCCGGTGGTGGGCGCGGTGGGCGTGGGCGCCTATGCGTACTACGACACCCGCCGCGTGGCCGACACCGCGATCGCCCTGTTCGAGGGCGAGATCGCCCGCGAGGCGCATGCGGACGAAGCCGCGCCGCTCTCGCGGGCGATTCCCGCGCGCCGCGTCAACGGCAACGGCACCGCGCCCCGCGGCTGACGCGCCCGGCCGCTTTGCGGCAAGCTCGCCCGATCCCCACCCTCGGAGCCCGCGCATGCCGACCCGCCATCCCCGCCCCGTCGCGCTGATCACCGGCGCCGGCAAGCGCGTCGGCGCGACCATCGCGCGGCGCCTGCACGGGGCCGGCTACGACCTCGCCCTGCACTACCGCCGCACCGCGGAGGAAGCGAACGCGCTCGCCGCCGAATTCGAAGCCGCCCGCCCCGGCAGCGCGCTGACCGTGCAGGCCGAGCTGGCCGAACTCGAACGCCTGCCCGCGCTGGTGGGGACGGTGCTGGCCCGCTACGGCCGGCTCGACGCGCTGGTCAACAACGCCTCGGCCTTCTACCCCACGCCCGTCGGCAGCGCCACGCCGGCGCAGTGGCAGGAGCTGTTCGCCTCCAACGCGCAGGCGCCGTTCTTCCTCGCCCAGGCGGCCACGCCCGCGCTGCGCGAGGCGCGCGGCGGCATCGTGAACCTGGTGGACATCTACGCCGAGCGGCCGCTGGCCGGCCACCCGATCTACTGCATGGCCAAGGCCGCGCTGGCGGCCATGACGCGCTCGCTGGCGCTCGACCTCGCCCCCGCCGTGCGCGTCAACGGCGTGGCGCCGGGCGCCGTGCTGTGGCCCAGCGACGGCAAGCCCTACACCGACCAGCAGGCGCTGCTGGCGCGCACGCCGCTCGCGCGCGCCGGGGAACCGGAGGACGTGGCCGGCGCCGTGCTGTGGCTGTTGCGCGACGCCCCCTACGTCACCGGCCAGATCCTGCGCGTGGACGGCGGCCGCACGCTGTCGGTGTGACGCCGTTCATCCGCCGGCAGCGCGCGCCGCACGGCGGTTTGCGGCGATGGCGCGGCAGGATGCCTTGCCGCTCGCGCTGGCATCGGCGCGAGCGCGCCCTCTACAATGCCGGCAACCTCGAAGCGCGGGCCTCCCCATGACCTACTGCGTCGGAATCCAGGTCGAAGAAGGCCTGGTTTTCGCCTCCGACACGCGCACCAGTGCGTCGTTCGACGACGTGCGCGTGCACGCCAAGATGCACGTGTTCGAGTTTCCCGGCGAGCGCAGCTTCGTCCTGATGTCGGCGGGCAACCTGGGCACCACCCAGGCCGTGCTCGCGCGCCTGCAGCGCGACCTCACCGACAACGCGCATACCAGCCTGCGCACGCCGCGGCACCTGTTCGAGGTGGCCGAGTATGTCGGCCAGGCGCTGGTGGCCGCACAGGCGCAGGTGTCGGGCAACGCGCAGCAGAACGGGGTGAGCGTGGAATCCACGCTGATCCTCGGCGGCCAGATCGCCGGCGAGCCACCTGGCCTGTTCCTGATCTACCCGCTCGGCAACTGCATCGCCACCTCGCCGGAAACGCCCTACCTGCAAATCGGCGAGTCCAAGTACGGCAAGCCCATCCTCGACCGCATCATCCGCCACGACACCACGCTGGAGGACGCCTCGCGCTGCGCGCTGGTGTCGCTGGACTCCACCATCCGCTCCAACGTCTCGGTGGGCCTGCCGATCGACCTGGCGCTGCTGCGCGAGGGCGCGCTGAAGATCGACGAGCGCATCCGCCTCGACGCCGACACGCCGCTGTACGTGGAGATCCGCGACAACTGGTCGAGCAAGCTCGAAGCCGCCGTGCGCAGCCTGCCGCGCTTCCCGTGGGAGAAGGCCGACAACGCCCCCGCGCCCGCCCCGGCCCAGGCCCAGCGCCGCATGGTGCCGCACGACGACGTGACGGCGAGCCAGGCGGCGCAGCAGCAGCAATAACCCTCGTAGTGCACGTCCCGCGCCGGCGCCCCAAGACCGCCGGCAGGCCGATCAGCCGACGAAATACGACTCGTGGATGGCCCCGTGCAGCGCGGCCAGTTCCACCTGCAGACGGTCCATGAAATCGCACGGGCCGCTCGCCGCCAGCTTGGCGGGGTCGGCGTCGAACACCAGCCCCAGCGAGCGCCGGAAGGCCTGCTGCACCGGCCGGCGCGGCGGCATCTGCGGCAGGATGGCCTGGATGCGGGCGAGGCAGAACAGCACGCTGCGGGGGAACTCGCGGTCCTTGAGCAGGAATTGCAGCGCGAGCTCCACGCTCACCCGCTGGCGCAGGTGGCGGCGGTACATCTGGTAGGCGGCCAGCGACTGCAGCACGCTCATCCACTGCATGGCGCGGAAGGCTTCCACGTCCTCGGCCGCGCGCGGCTGGATCAGGCCGGCGGCCGCCGCGTCGATGATGCGCGAGGTCATGTCGGCCTGCTCGATCGCCGCGCCCAGGCGCAGGAACTGGTAGCCGATATCGCGGCTGACGTTGGTGCTGAGCAGGGCCGACACGCGCAGGCAGCTGTCGATCACGCGGGCGAGGAACTCGTGCCGGTGGCGCCGGCTGCCGGCGCGCTCGGCGCCGGCCTCGATGTACAGGTGCAGGTCATTGATGGCGACCCAGCAGTCCTGCGGCATCGTCTCGCGCACGGTGCGCAGGATCTCGCGCGCGTTGCCCACCACGCCGCGCAGCGACAGCGGGTTGTCCGGCTCCACCAGCATGAAGCGCACCACCTCCGCCTCGCTGGGCGTGGCGCCCTCGCCGTGCCAGCGGTCGAACTCCTCGCCCGCGCCCAGCGTGTCGACCAGCGGGCGCCAGGCGAAGCGCGCCGCGCGCGGCAGGTCCAGCTGCAGCTGGCTGCCCACCTCGACCAGCCGCGCCACGTTCTCGGCGCGGCGCACGTAGCGGCTGAACCAGTAGAGATTGTCGGCCACGCGCGAAAGCATCAGGCGCCCTCCTCGAGGTCCACCACCCAGGTGTCCTTGGCGCCGCCGCCCTGCGAGGAATTGACCACCAGCGAGTTCTTCTTCATCGCCACGCGGGTGAGGCCGCCGGTGGTCACGTAGACGTCCTCGCGCGAGAGGATGAACGGGCGCAGGTCGAGGTGGCGCGCCTCGGGGGCCTTCTCGCCCAGGATCGGCGCGGTGGACAGCGACAGCGTGGGCTGCGCCATGTAGTTGCGCGGGTTGGCCTCGATCAGCGCGCGGAACTGCTCGCGCTGGCGCTTGGTGGAGCGGGGGCCGATCAGCATGCCGTAGCCGCCCGACTCGTTGGCCGGCTTCACCACCAGCTCGTGCAGATGGTCGAGCACGTAGGCGCGCTCCTTGGCGTCGTGGCACAGGTAGCTCGGCACGTTGGGCAGGATCGGCTCCTCGCCGAGGTAGTACTTGATCATCTTGGGCACGAAGGTGAACACCACCTTGTCGTCGGCCACGCCCGCGCCCGGCGCGTTGGCCAGCGCCACGTTGCCGGCGCGCCAGCACCGGATCAGCCCGCGCACGCCCAGCACCGATTCGGGCTGGAACACCTCCGGGTCGAGGAAGCTGTCGTCCACGCGGCGGTAGATCACGTCCACGCGCTTGGGGCCGTACACGGTGCGCATGTAGCAGACGTCGTCGTCGCCCACGAACAGGTCGCCGCCCTCGACCAGCTCGATGCCCATGCTCTGGGCCAGGAAGCAGTGCTCGAAGTAGGCGCTGTTGTAGATGCCGGGCGTGAGCAGCGCGATCACCGGGGTGTCGCCGGGGCGCGGGCTGAGCGCCGCGAGGGTGTCGTAGAGCTGCGCCGGGTAGTCGTCCACCGGGCGGATCGCGCTGGTCTCGAACAGTTCCGGGAACACGCGCTTGGCCACCATGCGGTTCTCGATCATGTACGACACGCCGCTGGGGATGCGCAGGTTGTCCTCCAGCGCGTAGAGCGTGCCGTCGCCGTCACGCACCAGGTCCGAGCCGCAGATGTGCGCCCACACGCCGAGCGGCGGCGTCACGCCCACGCACTGCTGGCGGAAGTTCACCGACTCCTTCAGCAGGGCGCGCGGGAACACCTTGTCCTTGACGATCTTCTGCTTGCCGTAGATGTCGCCGATGAACAGGTTGAGCGCCTGGATGCGCTGGCGCAGGCCGGCCGCGGTGCGCTCCCACTCGCGCCGCTCGATCACCCGCGGGATCAGGTCGAAGGGCAGCGTGCGATCCACGTTGCGCCCTTCGCTGTAGACGGTGAAGGTGATACCCATGACGCGGGCGGTGACGTCGGCAGCGAGCTGCCGCTCGGCCAGCTCGCGCCGGCTCAGGCCGGACAGGTATTCGATCAGCGGACGCGCTGCCGGACGGGGTTGGCCGTCAGAGCCGACCAGCTCATCCCATGTCGACGATCGATACCGCGTCCAATCCATGCCTGCCCTCGTGCCATGCCCGGCCACCGGCGCCGGCATGGCGCTCCCAGGCAGCCGCGGCGACCCCTGTGCATCGCAACATGCACTGGCGCCGGAAGGCCGTCAAGGCCATGCGGCATCCCGGGCCGCCGACGTCCCGTGCCGCGCACTGGAGCTGGATCGAGGCTTTACCCTTTGGGACGGAATGCCTGCTCCAGCAACGCGCGGTCGAAGCCGGCGCCGACCTCGCCGTCCGTCGCGTAGCGATACAGCGCAGCCGCGTAGATGCCCTGCAGCGAGGCCTGCACCAGGCCAAGCAGCACGAACGCCAGCACCGCCAGCCCCACCGCCGTCACCAGCGCCACCGTCGACTGCGCCATCTCGGCGCCGACGATCAGGCCCGCCGCCAGCAGGGCGAACAGGAAACCCACCACGCCGAACACCGCGCCGAGGCCGAGGTTGCCGATCAGGTTCTCGCCCCAGCTGCGCTTGAGCAGCTCCACGCTGCGCCGGATGGCGTCGATGGGGCCGATGTCCTGGCTGGCCAGCACCGGCACCACCAGGAAGGTGGCCACGGTCCAGGCCAGGCCCAGCAGGCCCGCCGCCAGCCGGCCGAGCAGGCCCAGCCGTTCCTGCAAGGCACGCAGGAACATGCCCACCGTGGCCGCGATCAGCGCATAGCCGAGCAGGCCGACCCAGCGCGAGCGCGCCACCGCGAAGCCTGCGGCCAGGCGCGCCGGCTCGCCGCGCAGGCGCCGCAGCGCGCAGTCGACCAGAGCGGTGTTGAAGAACACGATCACGAAGTACTGCACCAGGTAGAAGCCGAACATCAGCGCGTAGCCGCTCGGCGCGAGGCCGTGCCGGCCCGCGTGCTCGCCGGCCAGCGCGATCATCGCCACCGGGACCAGGAAGCTCGCCGCCAGCAACAGCAGGCACACGCCGGACAGCAGCGGAAACACCAGCAGCGCCGGCTCCTCGCGCAGCACCGCCGCGCTCGCCTTCAGCAACGCCCAACTACGGGAAAACTTGCCAGCCATGCCCTTTCTCCCCATGCCCCGGAAGGCGCTGTTTTAGCATCCGCCGGAACGCGGCGCCATCCGGCCAGGAGGCCAGCGGCTAGGGGGCCAGCGGCTCGGGCACCAGCGGCTCGCGCTCGGCGGGGAACGCCGCCCACAGCGCGGCCATGGTGGCGCCGCTCACCGGGTGGCGCACGGCGGGGGCGATATCGGCCAGCGGCTTGAGCACGAAGGCGTGCCGGAGTTCCCCGCGCGGGATGTTGAGGTGGCCGGGGCCGTCGATCACGCGCTCGCCGTAGAGCACGATGTCCACGTCGAGCGTGCGGTCGGCGTAGCGCGGCACGTCGCGGCGGCGGCCGTGGCGGTCCTCCAGCGCGTGTAGCCAGTCGTTGAGCGGCTGCGGCTCCAGCTCCGTGTCCAGGCCCACCGCGAGGTTGACGAAGTCCGGCCCGTCGAAGCCCACCGCGCGGCTGCGGTAGGCGGGCGAGACGTCGAGCGCGCCGAAGCGCGCGCGCAGTTCCGCCAGCGCGGCGCGCAGGTGCTTATGCGGTTCGAGATTCGAGCCCAGGCTCAGGTAGACGCGCGCCATCGTCGTGGTGGTCGATAAGGGGCCGGCCATTGTGCCCGCCCTCGTGCGGGGCGGCCAGCGACACGCGCAGGTCGGAAACGCGCACGTCCCGGCCGGTGGGCTGCTGGAACAGCCGCAGGCCGAACTCGGGCAGGATCGCGATCAGATGGTCGAAGATCTCCGCCTGCACCGCCTCGTACGCCTCGAAGGCGGTGGCGGTGGTGAAGCACCACAGCTCCAGCGGCACGCCCTGCCCTTGGGCTTCCAGCTGGCGCACCAGGCAGGTCATGCCGCGATGGATGGCCGGGTGCTGCCAGGCGTATGCGCGGGCGTAGGCGCGGAAGGCGCCGAGGTTGGTCAGGCGGCTGGCCGCCGGCGCGCCGGCTTCGCCCGGCGCGTCGTTGCGCCGCCCGAGCTGCGCATCGACGCCCGCCAGCGGATCGTGCAGCAGGTGCAGCCGGCGAAGGCGCACCAGCGCCGCCTCGTCCAGGAAGTGCACGCGGCTCGCGTCCAGCCACAGCGCGCGCTTGATGCGCCGGCCGCCGGACTCGACCATGCCGCGCCAGTTCTGGTAGCTGTCGGCCACCATGCGCCAGGTGGGGATGGTGACGATGGTGTTGTCGAAGTTGCGCACCTTCACCGTGTACAGGGTGATGTCCACCACGTGGCCGTCGGCGCCCGCCGCCGGCATGGTGATGCGGTCGCCCACGCGCAGCATGTCGTTGGAGGCGAGCTGCAGGCCGGCGACCAGGCCGAGCAGGGTGTCCTTGAACACCAGGATCAGCACCGCCGACATCGCGCCCAGCCCCGACAGCAGCAGGCCGATGTTCTTGTCGGTGAGCACGCCGATCAACACCAGCCCGGCGATCACGAACACCACCAGCTTGGCCAGCTGCGCCAGGCCCTTCACCGGATGGCGCTGGCCCTGTTCGAGGCGCTGGTAGGCCGCCGCCGCCGCCGACACCAGGGCGCTGGCCGCCATCGCCGCGCAGAACACGATCGCGCCCAGCGCGGCGTGGCCGACCAGCGCCACGGCCACCGCCGGCAGGCCGCCGACCATGCCGATGCCCAGCTCGATCACCAGCAGCGGCGCCATGCGTGCCACCCAGCGGAATACGCCGTGCTCGAACAGCGCGTCGTCCCAGTGCCAACTGGTGCGCTCGGCCAACCGGTGCAGCACGCGGAACAGCAGGAAGCGGGCCAGCGCGCTGGCCACCCAGGCCGTCAGCAGCAGGGCCAGCAGGCCGATCAGTTCGCGCGCGGCGGGGTCTTGCCAGAGATCGTGCAGGATTTTCATGCGAAAGCTTGCGGTGACTCGATGAACACGAAGACGGCGCGCGGGCGCGCCGCGCGTCGAACGATGACGAAAGAAGCGGGCCTAGCCGGCGGGACGCACGCCCCGCTCGATGCGCACGCCCACGGCGCGCGCGCCGCGCACCGCGCCGGGCTTGGAGAGCTTGAGCCGCACCCAGGCCACGTCGAATTCCTCGCGGATGATCGCGGCGCAGCGCTCGGCCAGCGTCTCCACCAGGCCGAAGCTCGACTCGCCCACGTAGGCGATCAGGCGCTTGGATACCGCCTTGTAGTCCAGCGTGTGGGCGATGTCGTCGCTGGCGGCGGGCACGCTGTTGTCGAAGGCCATCTCGATGTCCAGCGACAGTGTCTGGCGCACGCGCCGCTCCCAGTCGTAGATGCCGATCACGGCGTCGATGCGCAGGTCTTCGATGAAAACGATGTCCATGGCGATAGGGTAACGGATGGCATCCGTCCTGTAGGCGCGCCTTGCGTGCGACCGCGGCGTAACGGCGTTGCCGCGGCGCAGGCGGTCGCGCGCAAGGCGCGCGCCAGCAGCCGCGAGGCTCAGTCTGCGGGGGGCAGGGTTTCCAGGTCCCAGCGGGGGAACACCTGCACCGCCTCGCCCTGGTGCTGGCCCGCGGCGAGGCGGATCGCGCCGGCCAGCGCGATCATCGCGCCGTTGTCGGTGCAGAAGGCCAGGCGCGGGAAGTAGGTGCTGAAGCCGTCCTGCTGGCCCGCCTTCGCCAGCTCCTCGCGCAGCCGCCGGTTGGCGCCGACGCCGCCGGCGATCACCAGCCGCCGGGCGCCGGTGGTCGCCAGCGCGCGGCGGCACTTGATCAGCAGCGTGTCGACCACCGCCTCCTCGAAGGCCAGCGCGATGTCGGCGCGGGTCTGCTCGCGGCGGTCGGACTGCTGCCAGGCCAGCAGCACCTGGGTCTTGAGGCCGGAGAAGCTGAAATCCAGCCCCGGCCGGTCGGTCATCGGCCGGGCGAAGCGGAACGCGCCATGCCGCCCCTGCCCGGCCAACGCGGCCAGGGCGGGGCCGCCGGGATACGGCAGGCCGAGCAGCTTGGCGGTCTTGTCGAAGGCCTCGCCGGCGGCGTCGTCCAGGGTGTCGCCGAGGATGCGGTAGTCGCCGATCGCGGCCACCTCCACCAGCATCGAATGGCCGCCGGAGACCAGGAGCGCCACGAACGGCGGCGCCGGCGGGTCGTCCTCCAGCAGCGGCGCCAGCAGGTGGCCCTCCATGTGGTGCACGCCGATCGCCGGCACGCCCAACGCCCAGGCCATCGCCCGCGCCGCGGCGGCGCCCACCAGCAGCGCGCCGACCAGGCCCGGCCCGGCGGTGTAAGCTACGCCGCCCAGGTCCGCCGGGGTGAGGCCGGCCTCGGCCAGGGCCTCGCGCACCAGCGGCAGCAGCTTCCTCACGTGGTCGCGGCTGGCCAGTTCCGGCACCACACCGCCGTAGTCGGCATGCAGCTTGATCTGGCTGTAGAGGGTGTGCGCCAGCAGGCCGCGGCCGGGCGCAGCGGGCTCCCAGCGCAGCAGCGCCACGCCCGTTTCGTCGCAGGAGGTCTCGATGCCGAGCACCGGCTTTGAAAATTGCTGGTTGTCCACGCTATACTTCACGGCTCGCCCGGTTTCGCGGGCCAGTTTACCACCCGGAGTTTCCATGCCTAACGTTAAAGTTCGCGAGAACGAGCCGTTCGAGCTTGCTCTGCGCCGTTTCAAGCGCACCTGCGAGAAGGCCGGCGTGCTTGCCGAGACCCGCAAGCGCGAGTTCTATGAAAAGCCGACCCAGGAGCGCAAGCGCAAGCGCGCCGCCGCGGTGAAGCGCCACCTGCGTCGCCTGTCGCGCGAAACCGCGCGCCAGACCCGCCTGTACTGAGCCCCGCCGTCCGCTTCGCGCGGACAGCCGGTCGCGCGCCGCCCGGCGCCGCCGCAAGCTCGGAGGGGTGATCCGGCGCGAGTCTTCTTCCGCAGCCGTAGCCCCCATCGTCCAGCACTGGCCGGCGTTGCCCCGCGCAACGCTGGCTTCGTGCGTTTCCGGAGATCCGCCATGTCCCTCAAGCAGCAGCTCACCGAAGACATGAAAACCGCCATGCGCGGCGGCGACAAGCACCGCCTGGGCGTGATCCGGCTGATCCTGGCCGCGGTCAAGCAGCGCGAAGTGGACGAGCGCGTCGAACTGGACGACGCGCAGATCCTCGCCGTGCTGGAGAAGATGCTCAAGCAGCGCAAGGACTCCGTCGGCCAGTACGAGGCCGCCGGCCGCGAGGACCTGGCCGAGGTCGAGCGCGCCGAGATGACGGTGATCGAGGCCTACCTGCCGGCCAAGCTCGACGAGGCCGAGGTGGATGCGCTGATCGAGGCCGCCATCGCCGAGACCGGCGCCAGTTCGGCGCGCGATATGGGCAAGGTGGTGGCCGCGGTGAAGGCCAAGGCCGCCGGCCGCGCCGACATGGCCCAGGCCTCCGCCCGCATCAAGGCCCGCCTCGCCGGCTGAGCCCCGCCACGCGCCGCCCGCGCGGCGCGTGAAGACGCGATGGGCGGCGCCGTGGCGCCGCGTTCACGCGCGTCCGTCTACACCGTGCGGTGCGGGCATCCCCGCGATGCGATCCGCCACGGGAGGAGGGCCGCATGCTCAAGTGGGCCATCATCTTCGCCATCGTCTCGCTGGTGTCCGGCTGGCTGGGCTTCGGCACCCTGTCCGGCGTCACCGCCACCATCGCCAAGGTGCTGTTCGCGATCTTCGTGATCCTGTTCCTGATCGCGCTGCTGGCGGTGATCGGCGTGTTCCACGCCGCGACATAGCGCGCGCCGCAGGGTCCGGCGGCCGCCGAACGGCTAGACTAGGCGGCCTATGCGCGGCCGCATCCCCGACAGCTTCATCGACGAACTGCTCGCCCGCGTCGACATCGTCGACGTGATCGAGCGGCGCGTGCCGCTGAAAAAAGCCGGCCGCGAGTGGACCGCGTGCTGCCCGTTCCACAACGAGCGCACGCCCTCCTTCTACGTCAGCCCCGCCAAGCAGTTCTTCCACTGCTTCGGCTGCGGCGCGCACGGCAGCGCGATCAAGTTCCTGATGGACTACGAGCGGCTGGAATTCCCGGACGCGGTGGAGGAACTGGCGCAGTCGGTGGGCCTCAAGGTGCCGCGCGAGGGCGGCGACGACCGCCCGCGCGAGGACAAGACCGACCTCTACGCCCTGCTCGACGCCACCGCGCGCTGGTACCAGGAGCAGCTGCCCAGGAGCCCTGAGGCCCAGGACTACTGCGCCAAGCGCGGGCTGGACGCGGACACCGTCGCGCGCTTCCGCCTCGGCTGGGCGCCGGCCGGGTACGACGGCGTGATCCGCGCGCTCGGCGGCAGCGAGCGGCGCATGCAGCTGCTCAACGAGGCCGGCATGGTCGCCAGCAATGAGCGCGGCAGCAAGTACGACCGCTTCCGCGAGCGGCTGATGTTTCCCATCCTCGACCGCCGCGGCAGGGTCATCGCCTTTGGAGGAAGAATCATCGAGCAACGCGGCGATGGATCGCCGCCTCTTGATTCTCGCGTGCAGGACGCGCGCAAAGGCGATGGGCCGAAGTACCTCAACTCGCCCGAGACGCCGCTGTTCCACAAGGGCCGCGAGCTGTTCGCGCTGTGGCAGGTGAAGCAGGCCAACAGCAACCTCGCGCGCATCGTGGTGGTCGAGGGCTACATGGACGTGATCGCGCTGCACCAGGCCGGGCTGCCGATCGCGGTGGCCACCCTGGGCACCGCCACCACGCCCGAGCACACCGAGGTGCTGTTCCGCGCCGCGCCCGACGTGGTGTTCTGCTTCGACGGCGACCGCGCCGGCCGCGCCGCGGCGTGGAAGGCGCTGGAATCGGCGCTGCCGCGCCTGCGCGACGGGCGCCAGGCGTACTTCCTGTTCCTGCCCGAGGGCGAAGACCCGGACACGCTGGTGCGCCAGGAGGGCAAGGAAGGCTTCGAGAAGCGCCTGAAGGCCGCCACGCCGCTGTCGGAGTATTTCTTCGGCGAGCTGGCCCGCGACGTGGACACCGCCAGCCTCGATGGCCGCGCCCGCCTCGCCGAGCGCGCCCGGCCGCTGATCGCCAAGCTGCCCGACGGCGCCTTCCGCGACCTGATGGCGCAGGAGCTGGAGCGACGCAGCGGCGCGCGCGCGGTGTTCGAGCCGGCCCCGGCCGCGCGGCCCGCCGCGCAGCGCCCGGTCGCCGTGCAGCGCAGCCTGGTGCGCAGCGCCATCGCCCTGCTGCTGGCCCAGCCCGGCCTCGCCGAGCAGGTAGAGCGGCCCTACGCCTTCCTGCGCCTGGACAAGCCCGGCGTCGGCCTGCTGGCCGAGCTGATCGACCTCGCCCGCGCGCGCCCGGGCGTCCACGCCATGTCGCTGGTGGAGCACTTCGCCGAGCGCCCCGAATACGCCGCCCTGCAGAAGCTGCTGGCGGCCACCGTGGTGGGCGAGCCGGAGACGCAGCGCGTGGAATTCTTCGACGCGCTGGCGCGCATGGTGCAGCAGGCCATCGACCAGCGCCGCGACGCGCTGACCGCCAAGAGCCGCACGGGCCCGCTGGACAGCGCCGAGAAGGCCGAACTGCGCGAGCTGCTGGCCGCCCGCGTGGTCAAGGCCGCGGCCGAAGAAGGCTGATCCCCGGCATGGAGAACGCCGCCCGATCCGGCTTCCGATGCTGCGTTGCAGCGGCCTTCGCGCGCGGCGCGCACCGCCGCCGCGGCCCAACCATGCGTCCGCGTGTGGGATGATGTCGCGCTTCGGGCATGCCGTCCCGCACCCGGCGCGGGCCGTCGCGCCGGCCACCGGCGCCCGCGGGCAAGAGAAGGAATGAGGTCCATGTCGCTACAGCACCGCAGCCAGACGCCGCTCCGCGGACACCCGGCCTCGCCGTCGCCGGTCCGTCCGCGCTGAGGCGACCGCATGGAGCTGCTCGAACGACTGGTCACGCTGTTCGCCGAGAACGGCTACGTTGCGGTGTTCGTGGCGCTGCTGCTGTGCGGCGCCGGCGCGCCGCTGCCGGAGGACATCACCCTGGTCGCCGGCGGCGTGATCACCGGCCTGGGCTACGGCAACGTGCACGTGATGGCCGCGGTGACCATGGTCGGCGTGCTGATCGGCGACGCCGGCATGTTCCTGCTCGGCCACCACTACGGCGCGCGCATGCTCAAGTGGCGGCTGATCGCCTGCCTGCTGCCGCCCGCGCGCTACGCCATGGTGCAGCAGAAATTCGAGCGCTACGGCAACCGCCTGATGTTCTTCGCGCGCTTCCTGCCCGGCATGCGCACGGCGGTGTACATCACCGCCGGCGCCACGCACCGGGTGTCATTCGCGCGCTTCGTGCTGCTCGACGGGCTGGCGGCGCTGATCAGCGTGCCGTTCTGGGTCTACCTCGGCTACTTCGGCGCCAACCGGCACGAGTGGCTGGTGACCTGGATCCGCCGCGGGCAGAGCAGCCTGTGGGTGCTCGGCGGCCTCGCCGTGCTCGCCGCCACGCTGCTGTGGTGGCGGCGCCGGCGGCCGGCGCGCACGGCGGAAGAGTAAGACCGCCGCCCATGCGCCCGCGGCCCGCCGGGACGAGGCGCGATCCCACCCCCGCACGATGCCTGCGCAGGCGGCAGCCCTCACCCGAGCTTGACGCCGGCAACCTCCACCACTGGCCCACGCCGCGACAAACGCACGGCCGCCCCAGAGGATCAGTGCACGCTGCCGCCGGTCGCGGTCAGCGAGGCCTCGGCCAGGTCCAGCTCGCGCATCAGCGCGCGCATCACCTGGTCGTCGATGCGGCGCTCGCGGCGCAGGCGGTACAGCTCGTCGCGCTCGGCGCGCAGCGCGGTCAGGCGCAGGTCGCGCTCGATGCGCGCATCCTGCCGCGCCTGCTCCGGCAGCTCACCCTCCTCGCCGGCGGCCTCCACGCGCTGCTGGTAGTCGGCGATGACGCGCGTGCTCACGCGCAGCGCCAGCGCGCCGTAGGCGGGATCCTCGTGCTGCGCCAGTTCATCGGCGCGCAGGTCCAGCGCCTTGAGCGCGGACTGCGCGGTGAGCTCGCGCGCCAGGCGTTCCTCCTGCACGCGCTGGCCCTCGGCCGGCAGCTCCAGCTTCTTGAGCAGCAGCGGCAGGCCCACGCTGCCGGCGAGCAGCGTGCACAGGATCACCCCCGCGGCGAGGAAGATCATCAGGTCGCGCGCCGGGAAGGCGCTGCCGTTCTCGAGCACCAGCGGCAGCGACAGCACGCCGGCCAGGGTGATCGCCCCGCGCACGCCCGACAGCGCGGTCACCCACACGATGCGCACGCGCACCTTCTGCCAGGGCTTGTTGCGCAGGCGCGCGAGCAGCCCGGAGCATTGGATCGAGATCCACACCCAGGCGAAGCGCAGCAGCACCAGCGCCAGGGTGATGGCCAGCACGTAGCCGGCCAGGTACCACAGCTCGCCACCGCCGGCCTGGTCGAGGTCGAGCCGGGCGTCGCCCACGATGCCCGGCAGCTGCAGGCCGAGCAGCAGGAAGATCATGCCGTTGAAGACGAACTCCAGCATGTTCCACACGCTATTGTTCTGCATCCGCGTGGCGGCGTGGTGGCCCTTGAGGATGTCGGTGTAGTTCATCGTCATGCCCGCGGCCACCGCGGCGAGGATGCCCGACACGTGCAGGTGCTCGGCCAGCAGGTAGGCGGCGAAGGGCAGGAGCAGCAGCAGCGCGACCTGGCTGGCCGGGTCCATGTCGCCGCTCCAGCGCACCAGGCGGCGGCGCACGCGGCTGAACAGCCACGTCACGGCGAAGCCGATGCCCAGGCCGCCCACCGCGATCAGCACGAACTTGAGCGCCGCGTCGCCGAGCGAGAACGTGCCGGTGAGCGCCGCGGCCACGGCAAACTGCAGCGAGACCAGGCCAGAGGCGTCGTTCATCAGCGCCTCACCCTCCAGGATGTGCAGCAGGCGCGGCGGCAGGCGGCTGCCGCCGGTGATCGAGCCGACCGCCACCGCGTCGGTAGGCGAGAGCACCGAGGCCAGCGCGAAGGCCACCGCCAGCGGCACCACCGGGATCATCCAGTGCACGAAGTAGCCGATGCCGACCACGGTGAAGAACACCAGCCCCAGCGCCAGGGTGAGGATCGGCGCGCGCAGCAGGAAGAACTCGCGCTTGGGAATGCGCCAGCCGTCGGCGAACAGCAGCGGCGGGATGAACAGCAGGAAGAACAGCTCGTGGTCGAACTGCACCTTCATGCCGAACGGCGGCGCGCCCATCAGCGCGCCCAGGCCGATCTGCACCAGCGGCAGCGGCAGCTTGAACGGCAGCAGCCGCAGCACCACGCCGGAGAGCGCGACCACCAGCAGCAGGATGAGGATGGTGAAGACTAGATCCATGCGCGTCCCGCGCCTCCGCCTTGTCCCGAGAGCAACCGCTGGACAGTAACCGCCGCCCGCGCCGCGCGTCCACCGCGCGGCGCGGGACGGTTCATGTCCGGACGTCCAGGCGTCTCGGCGCCGGCCTCACAACCAGCGCCCGTAGCGGCGGATGTATACGCGCTTCATCAGCTGGGTCAGCACGCCGTAGCTGAGCAGGGTGAGCGCCAGCCAGCCGAAGTAGGCCGGCGGCAGCGGCTGCATGCCGATCTTGGCGCCCAGCGCGCCGAAGGGCACCAGCAGGCCGAGCACGATGATCGCCACCGTCAGCGCCAGCACCGGCGCCGCCGCCCAGCTCTGCACGAACGGGATGCGCCGGGTGCGGATCATGTGCACGATCAGCGTCTGCGAGAGCAGGCCCTCGACGAACCAGCCGGACTGGAACAGCGCCTGGTGCTCCACCGAGTCGGCGCCGAACACATGCCACATCAGCCAGAAGGTGGTGAGGTCGAAGATCGAGCTGATCGGGCCGATCCACACCATGAAGCGGCCGATGTCGCTGGCGTCCCACTTGCGCGGGCGGCGCAGGTAGTCCTCGTCCATGCGGTCGAAGGGAATGGCCAGCTGCGAGATGTCGTAGAGCAGGTTCTGCACCAGGATCTGCAGGGGCAGCATCGGCAGGAACGGCAGGAAGGCGCTCGCCACCAGCACGCTGAACACGTTGCCGAAGTTGGAGCTGGCCGTCATCTTGATGTACTTCATGATGTTGCCGAAGGTGATGCGCCCTTCCAGCACGCCCTCCTCCAGCACCATCAGGTTCTTCTCCAGCAGGATGATGTCGGCCGACTCCTTGGCGATGTCGGTGGCGCTGTCCACCGAGATGCCCACGTCCGCCTCGCGCAGTGCCGGCGCGTCGTTGATGCCGTCGCCGAGGAAGCCCACGGTGTGGCTGCGGCGCTGCAGCGCCTTCACCACGCGCGCCTTCTGCAGCGGCGACATCTTGGCGAACACGGTGGTGCGCGCCACCAGCTCGTCCAGCGCCGCATCGTCGAGCGGCTCGATGTCGCGGCCCTGGGCGGTGTGCGTCACTTCCAGCCCCACCTCGCGGCAGATCTTGCGCGTCACCGCCTCGTTGTCGCCGGTGATCACCTTCACCGCCACGCCGTGGTGGTGGAGCGCGGCGATGGCGGTGGCGGCCGAGTCCTTCGGCGGGTCGAGAAAGGCCAGGCAGCCGATCGCGGTGAGCCCGCTCTCGTCGGCCACGCCGTAGGGGCGGCCGCTGGGCGGCTGGCGCTTGATCGCCACCACCAGCACGCGCAGGCCGTCCTCGTTGAGGCGCCCGGTCATGGCGCGGATGGCGCGGCGGCGGCCGTCGGTGAGCGGCACGTCCTCATTGCCGTGGCGCGCGAAGGCGCAGATGGCGAGCATCTCCTCCACCGCACCCTTGCACACCAGGAGGTGCCGGCCGTCGTCGCCGCCCAGCACCACCGACATGCGGCGGCGCTGGAAGTCGAACGGGATCTCGTCGACGATGCGGTAGCGCGCGGCCGCCGGCTCCAGGTCGCGGTGCGCCAGCACCGCCTTGTCCATCAGGTTCTTGAGGCCGGTCTGGAAGCGGCTGTTCAAGAAGCCGTATTCCAGCGCCTCGTCCGAGGCCTCGCCGTCGAGGTCGAGATGGCGCTCCAGCACGATCTTGTCCAGCGTGAGGGTGCCGGTCTTGTCGGTGCACAGCACGTCCATCGCGCCGAAGTTCTGGATCGCGCTCAGGCGCTTGACCACCACCTTGCGCCGGGACATCGCCAGCGCGCCGCGGCCGAGGTTGGCGGTGACGATCAGCGGCAGCATCTCCGGGGTCAGGCCCACCGCCACCGACAGCGCGAACAGGAAGGCCTGCAGCCAGTCGTGCTTGTCGAAGCCGTTGAGCAGGAACACCACCGGCACCATCACCGCCATGAAGCGGATCAACAGCCAGCTGACGCCGCTCACGCCGCGGTCGAAGCTGGTCTGCACGCGCTGTCCGACCAGGGTGTGCGCGAGCGAGCCCAGGTAGCTGCGCGGCCCGGTGGCGACCACCACCGCGGTGGCGCTGCCGCTGACCACGTTGGTGCCCATGTAGCAGACGGTGGGCAGGTCGAGCGGGTGGGCGGCCTCCGGCGCCACCATGTCGCGCGCGCTGGGCGCGGCCTTCTCCACCGGCAGCGACTCGCCGGTGAGGATGGCCTGGCTGATGAACAGGTCCTTGGCGCTCAGGAGGCGCAGGTCCGCCGGCACCATGTCGCCCGCGCCCAGATGCACGATGTCGCCGGCGACCAGCTCGACCACCGGCACCTCGATGCGCTCGCTGTGGCCGTCGGAGGCGCGCCGGGTCGCGGTGGCGGTGTTGCGCACCATCGCCTTGAGCTTCTCCGCCGCCTTGGAGGAGCGGTACTCCTGGCTGAAGCTGAGCAGCACGCTGATGCCCACCATCACCGCGATGATCAGCGGCCCGGTGAGGTCGCTGCCGTCGGTGGCCAGTTGCACCACGGCCAGCACCAGCAGCACCACGATGAAGGGATTCTTGAACGCGCGCAGCAGCTGGCGCGACCAGTGCGGCGGCTTCTCGTGCGAGACCTCGTTGGGGCCGTCGCGCTCCAGCCGCGCCTCGATCTGTACCGCGTCGAGGCCGGCCACGCCGGTCTCCAGGCCCTTGAGCAGCGCCTCGTTGGCGCGGAACGCCGCGGCCGCCGCGGCGACGTGCGCCGGCCGCGGCGCGCCCGCGGCCGCCGCCTTGGCTGCGGCGGTCCGGGAGAAATGCTTGAACATGGAACGCTTCCGGATGTTTCGTTGGGATGGGCGGGCCGGCGCGATGCCGTGGCGCCGGGCCGCCGCGACGCGACGCCTGGGCGGCGCTGGCGCGGTCGCGCGCACCTGCCGGGGCCGGCAGGCGCGCGCTCAAGTTCAGGAATGGGAAAGCAGGCGCAGCGGTACGGACGGCTGCGGAGGTTCCTCATGCCAGCGCGCGACCAGCCGCGGACGCTGGGTCTCGGCTCTGGCCGGGGTATCGGCCGTCGTGGCCGGTGCCGGCGGGACCCGCGGCGCGGGCACGGTGACGGTGTAGGTACGGCGCGCGGCCGCGCGGCGGCCGATCAGGGGGAACCGGCCCCCGGTACGCATACGGATGAAATCGCGAAGGAGCTTCATGGCCCATCTCCTCGTTACGGCGCCCGCAGCGCCGTCGGGAGGTGGGCCGGACTTCCCTAGTCGAGGAAAGCGCCGGCCGACCGCTGGCGGTCGCCGCAGACGATCAGCTTGTTATGCAATGCCGGCACCCGATGCTCGCGGATGTCGACGTTGCGACTAGGGTAAACGTCCATATGCCTTGGTTAGTCAGGACTGAAGTGCCGGGGGACGCAGCGCGCCCGACGGCGCGCGCATTGTCGTGCTGCGGCATGGTTGTGTCAATGCGCGGAGCGCCGCCGCGGCGGCGAAAGTTCATGCGCCACGCGGGTTTGGCGCGGCCGGATCAGGAGCCCAGGTCGGGCAGCCGGATGGCCGCCGGCGCGGTGGCGGCCGCGGCCTCTTCGTCGGTGTCGTGGCGGTGCCAGCGCTCGTGCGCATCCACCTCCACCCGCGCCGCCGCCTCGATCGCGTCCACGCTGGCACGCCGCTCGGCCAGGGCGGCCTCCTGCGCGGTGCGGCGCGCGGCCAGCAGTTCGGCCAGCGCCGTCTCGCCCAGGGCGTAGGCGCGCTCGGCCTTGGCCGCGCTGGACTCGGCGGCCGCACTGGCCTCGTGCTGGCGCTGCCACACCTCGCGCAGGGCGCGCGCCATGGCGACCACGCGCCGGGCGTCCTGCTGCACGTCGCGGCGGACCATCGCCAGCGCCGCGCCGGCGCCCAGCGCGTCGGCGCTGGTGGCCTCGGCCTGGGCGCGGCGGTAGCTGCCGCCGATCGGCATCATCACGATCAGGCCGAAGGCGCTCTCCCGGCCGCCGCGGTCGTTCAGCACGCGCACGCCGACGCTGGGATCGGGCACGCGGTCGGCGCGCGCGCGGCGGGCCTCGGCGTCCTTCTGCCGCGCCAGCGCGTCGGCGGCGCCGATCTCGTGGCTGCGCGCGAGGATCAGCTGCACCCAGTCCTCGTCGCGGCCGGCAAGGCTGGGCGGCTCGGCCGGCACGCGCGCCTGCTCGGGCAGCGGCAGGTCGGGGAACAGGCTGGTCAGGGCGAGCCGCGCCGTGGCCTGGCCGGCCTCGGCCTGCGCCACCGCCGCCTGCGCCTGGGCCAGCGCGGCGTCGGCGGCCACCAGGTCGCGCGCCGCCGCGTCGCCGAGCTGCACG
>NZ_LFQR01000142.1 GCF_001182895.1 Frateuria defendens
TCGATAGATCAGAGCATCCTAAATCACTCTTTGCCAAATGATGCGTCAAGTACTGCATCTTCGTAGAAGGATCAGATAAAACCCGGTCCTGGTGTCTCATGATGAAAAATGCAATGAAACCTTTTGGCCTGGTATTTTGCTCGTTCATTTTAACATCCGTTGCTTGGTCGCAATGTGCGCCTGGTATTCCCTCTGCGGGTAATCCTGGGTGCATTCCCCCCAATCAATCCAACTCTCCATACGCTCAAGGAGAAGCTGTTCGTCAGCATGCGGCTCCTATACAAGCAGTCTGGGCAGATAGATGGGGGGCTATTGCCATGGATGGCAATACAGGAGAGGCTGGCACTGTAGTGGGGTATGCAACCCAATCGGAGGCTGTCAGTGCAGCAATCGGAGACTGCTCGTCGAAGGGGGCTAAGAACTGCAAGCCGCTATTGATTTATCACAATCAATGTGCAGCGGTTGCCCAGTCCACGGAGGGGGCGTTGAACGCTTCAGGTGCTCCAACTCTCGACGAGGCTAAGAGCCTGTCAATCGAAAGGTGTGGGCAGCATGGAGGAAAATGCAACGTCGTTTATAGCGACTGTAGTTATCCAGTTAGAGTCAAATGAAGATATGTATAAGCAAATGGGTTGGGGCAAAGTGGCAACACGTGTTGTCCCAACTTGGGGCTTGCCCTGATGAAGGGGGCGCAAAGATCTGGTGCTCAATGGAGTAATTGAGCCAGGCCGAGCCGGATACAAGATCTTTGAGCACTGCGGCTGCCATCGTTTGTTTGGGATACGAGTCGATTGTGTTGGACATGGCGACGGTATCAACGGCTTGCGAGAAGGAGCATCAATGGTGACGGGAATCTTTGGATGTCAATAATGAAAACGTTGTCCGGCAAGGAGCAGGCGAATTTAGGCTATATCGCAACGTCGCTGAAATTACCGTTTGTTCTTCTCTTGGCCCTGACCTCTTCCGTATATGGCGCGCCCGTGAAAAGCCCTGACATCAAACAGAACCCGCATCCCAAGCTGCGTTACGAGATCACGTTGGTCATCAAGGATGCCCCGGGGCCGTTCGACTCCATAGCCGGCTCGGTGGATTACAAGGTGGAGAATGATCGTTGCGTGCCGTTGACGCCGATCAGTGGAGCCACGGTTGCGCCCGAGAAGAGCGTTCCTCTCGTTTTCACGCGAATAAGCGACAACCTCTACAAGGGTACGCTCTACACCGACCTGATGCAGGATGAGGATTATTACGGCATGGGTGTGTGCCATTGGGCCATGGTCGGCGCGGGTGTAGACCTGAAGGTCAAGAATGTCGACTTCAGCCCATCAATTTTTCTAAAGGACATTTTTGCCAGGCAGTCAGTCACCCGCTATTTCTCAAATCGATCCTACTTCAGTGCCGATTTGGCGCGGGTCGACATAGGCAACGTCAACCGATCTGATTTCGAAGAAGAGGCGAAGGAGACCTTTTCGGTCACGCTGATGGTCGAGGAGGAGTCACAATGACGCTTGGCTCAATTGGCTATGCGCTGTTGTCGCAGGATGCCTACCACGATCGGGTGGTCAACAAGCGGATCGAACCGGATGGCGTTACCTGCCGCGCCGGCGCAGCAACTGTTGGATCCATGCATGTAGTTCGGACGACGGCTGCGCGAACCCACGGGTCTGGGCGGCATCTTGCGATGCAGGCCCGGGCTTAAGCCCAGGATGCCAACCAACGATGAAGACGGTACCCCACAAGCGCCGGATAGATCTCACCACCATGAAGGCATCCTTGGGCGCCGTACTTGCCCTATCCCTGGTCCTGACCTCTTCCGCCCACGGCTCACCCATGAAGAATCCCGATATCAAGCAGAACCCGCATCCGAGGATGCGCTACGAACTCACGTTGACCATCGAGGATGCACCAGGGCCGTTCGACTCGATTTCGGGCATGGTGCACTACAAGGTGACGAACGGTCAGTGTGTCCCGCTGACGCCCATCAGCGGCGCCACGCTCGAGCCGGAGAAGAATGTGCCGATCACGTTCACCCGTGTGAGCGACGGCATCTACAAGGGCACGCTGTACGCCGATCTCCTGCAGGACGAGGACTACTATGGGCTAGGAGTGTGCCACTGGGGAGTGAATACGGCCTGGGTTTCGCTAAGAGCCAAGGGCGTGGAGTTCACGCCGGCCATCGACGCGAAGGAGCTTGTGGCGCAGAAGTCCGTGCCGACTTTTTTCGTCAAAGGCGACTATTTCGAGACGGGCAAGGAGCGTAGTGCCTTCGGCACGACGAATCGCGCGCTGTTCCAGCCTGAGTCGCGAACTGATGTCTTCTCGATGACCCTGAGAGCCAGGGAGGACTTCCAGTGAGCATCGGCACCGCCGCCAACGCACTGCTGTCACAGGATGCCTACAAGGATCATGCACTCAACGAAGTGATCGAATTGGGCGGGGTGAAATACAAGATATTCGACCACACTAGCAACAGCCACACGGGCTATCAGGCCACTGCTTACCAGCGCGTCGATACCGGCGAGGTCGTCATTGCTCATCGTGGCACCGAGTTCGACCGGGAGCCGGTGCATGACGGCGGCGTCGATGCAGGCATGGTCTTGACGGGGCTGAATGCGCAGGCCGCCGATGCCATGGCATTCACTCGGCGCGTTGTGGACGAGGCGAAGAGGCAAGCCGAGCGAGCCCATTATCCGCTTGCGGTTACCGTCACCGGCCACTCGCTTGGCGGCACCCTGGCCGAGATCAGCGCCGCTAAGTTTGGATTGAAGGGCGAGACCTTCAATGCCTACGGCGCGGCCGGCCTGATGCATGGTGTTCCCGAGGGCGGGAATGAGGTCATCGACCATGTCCGCGCCGGTGATCTGGTCAGTGCCGCCAGCCCTCACTTCGGCGAGGTGCGTATCTACGCGGCGCAGCAGGACATCGACACGCTGAGCAAGGCCGGCTATCGCGACGACAGCGGGCTGCTCAGCCCGCGCAATCCGATCGAAGCCGTCGACTTCAAGGCGCATGCCATCGACAACTTCGTGCCTGATAGCAAACTCCTCGGCCATTCGATCATCGGGCCGGAGGGCGAGGCACTCTATCGGGCGCATCAGGGCATGATCGACCGCTACCGCGACGATGTGCGGGATATCCGCACGGGCTTGTCGGCCGGGTGGGAAATTCCCAGGGCTGCGGTGCATGGCGCCGAGGCGCTCGGCCACGCCGTTGTCTCGGAGGTCGAGCAAGGCGCGCATGCCGTCGAGCGAACCGCCGGCCACATCGCCAATGAGGCGGTGGAGGCTTTCGACGCGCTGAAGGAAAAGGTCTCGCACGGCGCCCAGGCCACCGAGCACGCAGCGAAGCAGGTTGCCGACGAGGCCGTGCAGGCCTACACGTCGGCGCGCCAGGAAATATCGGGTAGTCTCGATGCCGCCGGGCAGGCGATCCACAAGGCCGCCGAGGAAACCGCGCAGGCTTTGCATGCTGCCGGTCACGCCTCGAGCGAAAAAGTTTCGCAGGCCTGGGACACGCTGACCCATCCGGGCTCATGGTTCGACAGCGGGCCGTTGACGGCCACCTCGCCCCGCTTGGACCAGGCGGAGCATCCGGATCACCCGCTGTATCGGCAGGCGCAAAGCGCCGTTCATCGCCTGGATGCGGAGCATCGGCGCACGCCCGACCAGCGCAGCGACAACTTCGCCGCCGCGCTGGCCGTGGCGGCACGGCGGGAGGGTTTGAGCCGTATCGACCATCTCGTGCTCAACGACGATGCCAGCCAGGCCTATGCCGTGCAGGGCGAGTTGAACTCGCCTTTCAAGCGCATCGCCAGCGTTTCGACGCAGGAGGCCATGGGGACGTCCATCGAGAAAAGCAGTGCGGCTTGGGCGCAAGTGGCCCTACCGAGGCAGTCCGATCAGGTGCAGGTGCCGCCGTTATCGCCATCTGCGCCGCTGCCGCCCAGTTTTGCCCCGGAGCGGTAGGACGGCTGCTTTATCGGCTTGGATTTTTGATGTGCGATACACATTTCCGTGCGAAGAAAATCGCGACAATTGGCGGACTAGCAGGGAAGTAAAGGAGTTTTTATGCGGGGATGGATTTTCTTGGTCGCCATGGCATTCGCGGCGCAAGCCGGAGCCCAGGGTTACGAATTTCTCCGATATCGCATTAATGATCCTTTTGTTTTCTGCACTCAAGGCCAGATAAATCCGGATAAGTGCTGGTGGCCTATGCCACCCTACACCGGCGCCTTCATGCAGAATCCCTCTTGCGATCCTCCCAATCCTTACGGAAGGTCGTGGACGGCGGCCGATTGGGATTCGCTCGGTCAATATCAGCAAGTCTGCCCGCAGGCGATAACCAGCGGTGCCTGGACGGGCACGGTGCCGCCTGAGTCAACGCCGTTCGAACATTGAATAGCCAACGGAAAATGACTGTCAGGGCATGTCGGGGACGCCCAACCCGGAGGGATAAGGCCTCATGAGCAAGACAAAGTGGTGCTGGGCCGTAGCGCTGGCCATCGTTGCCTTGGTCCTGGGCGAATTGCTTGCCGGTTACTTGACCTTGCTCTTCCTCGGCCTGGGCACGGATGCGTTCAAGTGGGATACCTATTTGAGCTACCTGCGGGCGTGGAACCTGCCGCAGGTGCAGCCCTATATCGGACGCATCAAGTGGGGCGGTTACGCAGGTTTTGGACTGCCCTTCATCGCATGGCTGGTCGTTTTGTATCTCATGGCCAGGAAAAAAAAGCCCTCGATGCACGGCGACGCCCGTTTCGCCAATGCGGGCGACCTGGGCCGTCACGGCATGTTCAAGCCATCGAGCAACGGCATCCTGGTCGGCAAGTTCGGGGGCGATCTCGTCCGGCTGAGCGGGCAGCAGTTCGTGATACTCGCCGCGCCGACGCGCTCGGGTAAAGGTGTGGGCGTGGTGATCCCCAACCTGCTCGAGTACCAGGAGTCCGCCGTGGTGCTGGACATCAAGCAGGAGAACTTCGAGCTGACCAGCGGCTGGCGCGCCAGCCAGGGGCAGGAGATCTATCTGTTCAATCCTTTCGCGGAAGATCGCAGCACCCATCGCTGGAACCCGCTGAACTACGTGTCGAAGGACCCGGCCTTCCGCGTGTCGGACCTGATGAGCATTGCGGCCATGCTCTACCCCGATGGCGCCGACGAGCAGAAGTTCTGGGTCAGCCAGGCGCGCAATGCGTTCATGGCGTTTGCCTTGTACCTGTTCGAGAAGTGGGACTACGACGAGCGGCAGAGCTTGCCGCTGCAGCTGAGGAACAAGCCCACGCTGGGCACCCTCTACCGGTTGTCCTCGGGCGACGGCACGGACTTGCGGCAGCTTTACCAGGAGTTCGCCCAGCAGCCCTTCCTGAGCGGCAACGCGCAGTCCGCCTTCGCCAACCTGCTCTCTCAGGCGAACGAAACCTTTGCCTCGATCCTCGGCTCGTTCAAGGAGCCGTTGAACGCCTGGATCAATCCGGTGCTGGACGCGGCCACCAGCGACGACGATTTCCTGCTGACCGACGTCCGCCGCAAGAAGATGACCATCTACATCGGCATCCAGCCCAACAAGCTGGCCGAGAGCCGGCTGATCGTGAACCTCTTCTTCAGCCAGCTGATCAACCTCAACACCAAGGAGCTGCCGCAGAACAACCCCGAGCTGAAGCACCAGTGCCTGCTGCTGATGGACGAGTTCACCTCGATCGGCCGGGTGGAGATCATCGCCTCGGCGGTTTCCTACATGGCGGGCTACAACATCCGGCTGCTGCCCATCATCCAGAGCATGGCCCAGCTCGACGCCACCTACGGCAAGGACGTGTCGCGGACCCTGATCACCAACCACGCACTGCAGATCGTCTACGCGCCCCGCGAACAGCAGGACGCGAACGACTACTCGGACATGCTGGGCTACACCACCGTGCGCAAGAAGAACGTTACCCGCGGCCGCAACGACGTCTCGCGCAGCTTCACCGAAGAACGGCGTGCCTTGATGCTGCCCCAGGAGCTGAAGGCCATGGGCGGCGAGAAGCAGGTCTTCCTGTACGAGGGCATCGCGCACCCCGTGATGTGCGAGAAGATCCGCTACTACCAGGACAAATACTTCACCGCCCGGCTGCTGCCGAAGGTGCAGCTTCCGAGGCTGGTGTGAGTCGTACAGGCGATGGTGGGCCCAGCAGGACTCGAACCTGCAACCAAGGGATTATGAGTCCCCTGCTCTAACCATTGAGCTATAGGCCCGCGAAGCGCGGCAATGCGGCCGATGGGCTGGGCCGCCGGCGAGCGGACATGGTAGCGATGTCGCCCGGGAGCGTCGAGAAGCGCATCGGCCGTTGGATACATGACGGGCCATGTCGCCGGGAGGTAGGCTTGCGGTTCCAACTCGTAGAGAGGACGCACGCATGAGTACCGAAACGGTGGCGAAGCGGCTGGTGGCCTTGTGCCGCGAGGGCAAGTACGAGGAGGCGCAGCGGGAGCTGTACGCACAGGATGCGCAAAGCATCGAGCCGGAGGGCCTGCCGCCCGGCATGCTGGGCAATGCGAAGGGGTTGGAGGCGATCTTCGAGAAGGGGCGCCAGTTCAACGCGATGATCGAGGCGGTGCACGGCGGCGAGGTGAGCGATCCGGTGGTCGCGGACAGCTGGTTCAGCCTCTCGATGAGCCTGGATGTGACGATGAAGGGCCGCGGCCGGGTGCAGATGAGCGAGATCGCCGTGTACCACGTCAGGGACGGCAAGATCGACCAGGAGCGGTTTTTCTACGACGTGGGCTGATCGTCCGCGGCCGGTCTCGGATAAGCAAAAGCCCCGCACGATGGCGGGGCTTTTGCGTTGCGTCCGCAGCCTGGGCTCAGTCGACGTCGAGGAACGAGCGCAGCTGCTCCGAGCGGGTGGGATGGCGCAGCTTGCGCAGTGCCTTGGCCTCGATCTGGCGGATGCGCTCGCGGGTGACGTCGAACTGCTTGCCGACCTCTTCCAGGGTGTGGTCGGTGTTCATGTCGATGCCGAAGCGCATGCGCAGCACCTTGGCCTCCCGCGGGGTGAGGCCGGCGAGCACGTCGCGCACCGTCTCCACCAGGCCGGTCTCGGTGGCCGAGTCGATCGGCGAGCTGGCGTTGAGGTCCTCGATGAAGTCGCCCAGATGCGAGTCCTCGTCGTCGCCGATCGGGGTCTCCATCGAGATCGGCTCCTTGGCGATCTTCAGCACCTTGCGGATCTTGTCCTCGGGCATCTCCATTTCCTTGGCCAGCTCCTCCGGCGTCGGCTCGCGGCCGAACTGCTGCAGCATCTGGCGGGAAATGCGGTTGAGCTTGTTGATCGTCTCGATCATGTGCACCGGGATGCGGATGGTGCGCGCCTGGTCGGCGATCGAGCGGGTGATGGCCTGGCGGATCCACCAGGTGGCGTAGGTCGAGAACTTGTAGCCGCGGCGGTACTCGAACTTGTCCACCGCCTTCATCAGGCCGATGTTGCCCTCCTGGATCAGGTCGAGAAACTGCAGGCCGCGGTTGGTGTACTTCTTGGCGATGGAAATCACCAGGCGCAGGTTGGCCTCCACCATCTCCTTCTTGGCGCGGCGGGCCTTGGCCTCGCCCACCGACATGGAGCGGTTGATCTCCTTGATGTCGGTCAGCGGCAGGAACAGCTTGTGCTCGATGTCGGCCAGCTTCTGCTGCTCGGTGTCGATCGCCTCGCGGTGGGTCTTGATGTTGGGCGACCACTTCTGGCGCTTGCGGCCAAGCTCGGCCGCCCACTCGAGGTTGCCCTCGTTGCTGGGGAAGGTCTTGAGGAACTCGGTCTTGGGCATCTTCACCTGCTTGACGAAGATCTCCATCAGCACGCGCTCGTGATGGCGGATGTTGCCCACCGCCTCGCGCAGCTTGCGTACGAAGCCGTCGATCAGCGCGGAGGGCAGCTTGAGCTTGAGGAACTCCTCGGCCATCTGCTCGCGCAGCTTGACGATCTTCTTGTCGGTGATGCCGGTGGCCTTGGGCGCGGCCTTCTGGAACTTGGCGTAGTAGTCGCGCAGCAGTTCCATGCGGCGCTTGACCTCTTCCGGGTCCGGGCCGCTGGAGGTGGTTTCCTCCTCCTCCTCGGAGTCGTCTTCCTCTTCGTCGCCTTCGGACTCGCTGTCGGTGCCATTGGCAGCGGCTTCCTCGGCCTCCTCGCGGGCGGCGTCGGCCAGCTGCTCCAAGTCGGCGAAGCCGGCCAGGATCTCGCTGAGGCGGCGCTTGCCGTCCAGGTGCTGGTCGTACTCCTCGAGCAGCAGCTCGATGGTCAGCGGGAAGCTGGCCAGCGCGCTCTGCACCTGGGAGAGGCCTTCCTCGATGCGCTTGGCGATGGCGATCTCGCCCTCGCGGGTGAGCAGCTCCACCGTGCCCATCTCGCGCATGTACATGCGCACCGGGTCGGTGGTGCGGCCCACTTCGGCGTCGACCGCCGACAGCAGCGCGGCGGCTTCTTCCGCGGCCGTCTCGTCGTCGGTGGCGCCGCCGGGGGCGTTGTCCGCCAGCGGGTCGGCGTCGGGGGCGGCATCGTGCACTTCGATGCCGACGCCCTTGAGCACCGCCATGATGTCTTCGATCTGCTCCGGATCGACGATGTCGTCGGGCAGGTGGTCGTTGATCTCGGCGTAGGTCAGGTAGCCTTGCTCCAGACCTTTGGAGATGAGCGCCTTGATTTCGGACTGTTGCTCGGGAGCTTTGCTGTTCATACCTACCGCCGGGTTGCAGGAACCGTTCAGTGTAACGGAGTGGTGCTTTTTTGACCAGTTTTCAAGTGGCGCTGGTGCTGTCGGGGGTACGCAAAAATCGCGCCATATTAGGCATTTGCCGGGATGCGGGGAGTGCGGAAGTGGGAGCGCGCGAGGGCATCAGGGCACTTCGAGCCAGAACGTCACCGGGCCGTCATTCACCAGATGTACTTGCATATGGGCGCCGAAGCGGCCGATTTCCACCCTCGGGTGGGCGGCGCGGGCCAGTTCCACCAGGCGCTCGAACCAGCGCCGGCCGTGCTCGGGCGAGGCGGCGCTGGTGAAGCTCGGGCGCATCCCCGAGCGGGTGTCGGCGGCGAGGGTGAACTGGCTGACCAGCAGCAGGTCGCCGCCGGTGTCGGCGAGCGATCGGTTCATGCGGCCGGCGTCGTCGGCGAACACGCGGTAGCCGCGCAGCCGTTCGAGCATGCGGCGCGTCTGCGCCTCGCCGTCGTCCGGCTGCACGGCGACGAGCGCCAGCAGGCCGGGGCCGATGGCGCCTACGGTTTCTCGATCGACTTCGACACGGGCGGCGCTGACGCGCTGGATCAGGGCGATCATCGCGGGTATTGGGCATCCATCGGTCCAGCTTAGCGGCAGGGCGCCGGCCGGGAGAAGGCCTCGGCTAAACTGGGCGGATGCGTGCCGACATCTACCTGCTCTACCTGCTCCTGCGCCTGCTCGCCCTGCTGCCCCTGCGCGTGCTGCATGCGCTCGGCGCGGGGATGGGCCGGCTGCTGCGCTGGCAGGGCGGCGGCAGCGTGCGCAACACCGCGGTGAACCTCGCCATCGCCCGGCCCGGGCTCGACGGGGCGGCCCGCGGGGCCCTGCTGGACGAGGCGATGGCCGAGGGCGGCAAGTCGGTCAGCGAGATCGTCAAGATCTGGGGCGGCGGCGCCGAGCGGGCGCTGGCGCTGGTGCGCGAGGTGCGCGGCGGGGAGTTGTTCGACGCCGCGCTCGCCTCCGGCAAGGGCGTGATCGTGGCCGCCCCCCACCTGGGCTGCTGGGAGCTGCTCAACTACTGGCTGTGCAGCCGCACGCCGATGGCGATCCTGTACCGGCCGCCGCGCCTCGCGGCGATCGAGCCGCTGCTGCGCAAGGTGCGCGGCGCGCTGTCGCCCGAGCAGGTGCGGGCCGAGGGCGCCGGCGTGCGCACGCTGTACAAGCGCCTGGCCGCCGGCGGCACGGTCGGCATCCTGCCGGACCAGAAGCCGCGCGAGGGCGAGGGCCAGTTCGCACCGTTCTTCGGCCGCGAGGCGCTGACCATGGTGCTGCTGCCGCGGCTGGCGGCGCGCACCGGCGCCACGGTGCTGTTCGCCTTCGCCGAGCGCCTGCCGCGCGGCGCGGGCTACCGCATCCATTTCCTGCCGGCGCCGGAGGGCGTCGCCGACGAGGCGCTGCAGACGGCGTGCACGGCGCTCAACCGTGGCGTCGAGGCCTGCGTGGAGCGGGCGTTTCCCCAGTACCAGTGGCACTACAAGCGCTACACGGCGAGCGGCCGTGCCAATCCGTACAAGCAGGCGCCGCCGGTCTCGTAAGCGCGGAGAGGCGGCTTCAGTCCTCTTTCGAGAGCCGGCGCAGGAACACGGCCATTTCCTTCTCGGCCTGCTTGTCGCCGTGCCGCTGCGCGGCCTCGATGCCTTGCCGCCAGGCGTCGGCGGCGCCGGCGCGATCGTCGAGGGCGAGCCGGGCCTTGCCGAGCAGCTTCCAGGCCGCCGAATAGGCCGGATCGAAGTTCACGGCCTGCTGCAAGGCGTCGGCCGCCTCCGCCGCCTGGCCCTCGCCGAGCAGGGCGCTGCCGAGCGAGAAGCGCAGCAGGGCGCCGTCGCGGGGGCCGCCCAGTTGGGCGCGCAGGCCGGCGATCAGCGGCGAGCTCATGGCTGCGGCGGCTGCCGGAAGGCCCACGGGTCGCGCGGGTAGACCCGGGTGGGGCGCGGCGGTTCGGCCGGTGTGCGGCCGGCGTGCAGGTCGGCCAGCGAGGCGGCCGGCCACACCGCCAGCCAGTCGCCGCGGAAGGGCTGCACCAGCAGCGCGTAGCGCAGGTCCGCCGCGCTGGGCTGGCCCATGTAGGCCACCACCAGGCCGTCCGGATGCTGGCGCACGAAGTCGTCCAGTTCCGCGCCCAGGTGCAGGTGCTGGATCGGATGGGCGAGGCGGCCCTCGAAATGGTACTGGCCCTCGTACACGCCGAGGTTGCCGATGGCGCGGCCCTGGCGGTCGGCATCGCCGAGCAGGTGGGCGGTCGGGCGCAGGTCGAAGTTTTGCCACAGTGCCAGGGTGAACAGGCTGTGCACCACGAAGGTGCCGACCAGGCCGGCGAAGGCCAGCCGGCGCATCTCGCCGCGTCCGCGCATCAGCAGCAGGCCGCCGAGCAGCGCGAACACCGGCGCGAAGAAGCGGCTGTAGTGCGAGAGGCTGACCAGCCAGTGTCCTTCCAGCCGTCCCGACGCGACCAGGTTGGGCAGCACGGCCAGCGCCAGCGCGAAGAACAGTCCGCCCAGACCCAGCGGCCAGGTGCCGAGCCAGGCGGTGTTGCCCAGCGTCGGCCGCTGCTCGCGCAGCGCCGCGATGGCGCCGGCCAGCAGCAGCGCGGCGCCGGCAAATTCCGGCAGCGGGTAGTACGGCTGCTTGCCGCTGATCAGCGAGAACAGCACCAGCACCGGCAGCACCCAGCACAGCGCAAAGCGCACCCCGCCGTCCAGTGGCCGGCGCAGCGTGGCCAGCGCCGCCCAGGCCCGCGGCCAGCCGCTGAAGGGGAACAGCAGTACCGGGATCATCGGCAGGTACCACCAGAACGGCGCGGCATGGTCGGCCTGGCTGCTGGCCACGCGGTCGGCGGTCTGGCTGAAGAACAGCCGGTGGCGGTAGTCCTCGCCGCCGAGAAAGCCGGCCGGCAGCGCCCAGGCCAGCAGGACCGCCAGGCCGAGCAGCAGGGCCAGCGCGCCGCGCCCGTACCAGCGGCCGCGATGCTGCGCCGCCCAGTCGCTCCACAACGGGCCCAGCAGCCAGGGGAAGGCCACGTGCAGCAGCATCACCGGGCCCTTGGTCAGCAGGCCTGCGCCGATCACCAGGCCGAACAGCAGCCAGCGCGGCTCCTGGCGGTGGTCGCTGGGCACCAGGCAGTTCAGCGCCGCCAGTACGCACACCGCCAGCAACACCTCGTACATGATCTGCAGGCCGAAGAAGGAGGCGTAGCTCAGGCCCAGCAGCATCCACGGCGCGGCCTTGGCCACCCACGGCCGGTTCGGGAACAGCCGCCGCGCCAGCAGCGCGAGCAGCATCAGCTCGGCGCCGCCGAACACCACCTCCAGCACCCGCGGCCACACGTCGTTGACCCCGAACACCGCCCAGCCGGCGTGGATCATCCAGAACAGCAACGGCACCTTGTCGCTGTACGGCGCGCCGTTGATGTGCGGCACCCACCATTCGTGCTGGCTCCACATCTCCCACGCCACCGCCAGGGTACGGGTGGAGTACAGCGGCATGGGGCCGTGCGCGAAGATCGCCAGCAGCGCCGCCAGCGCCCACAGCGGCAGCCAGGGCCAGAGGGAGCGCAGGTATTCGGAGCGGCGGTAGGCGGTTGGCGGCACGGGTGGGTCTCGGGGACGATGTGGTGGGATTCTAGCGGACCTGCCCGCGTGGGCCTTCATCCCCTTCATCCCGTGCGGATCGCGGGCCCGCGTGGCGCATCACGCCAGGCATACCGTCGCATGCCGATGCTTGCCGCGGGCTTTCGGTGGCGGTGTGCGTGACGGTCGGCTGGTTTTCAGCTGGCGCTGCGCAAGATGCCAGGACAGGCCGCGCACAGGTATGCGAAAGTGCCGGACTTTGTCTTCGCCGAAGGGAGCCCTTGCAGGATGAGCGAGCAAGCCATGCCGCTACCGCCACGCCAACGCGACTTGACGGAAACGCCCGCCGGAACGCCGGCCGCGCGCGAGACGGCGGATCACAATCACACGGCGGCATGGTGGCAGGACGGCTGGCGCTACCTGATCGGGCTGGGCATCGCCTGGATGGTGCTCGGCATGGTGGTGATGCCGGCCGGCATCTCGTTCAATCCCAGTCATGCCTATCAGGTGAGCCTGGCGCTGCTGCTGTACCTGCCGGCCTTCGTGCTCGCCTTTCGCCAACGCGGCCGGCTCTGGCGCGAGCTGGCACCGCTGCCGGCGTTCCGGGTCTTCCTGCTGCTGCTGGCGTGGGCGGCGGTGTCGCTGTGCTGGGCGGGGCTGCGCCATCCGGAGGACGAGCTGGGGCGGCTGGTGAGCGTGCTCGCCTTCGTGCTGGCCTGGCAGCTGTGGGATGCGCAGGGTGAAGCGCGTGTCGAGGCCTTGCTGCTGGTCATCGGCCTGGGCGTGTCGGTCTGCGCCGCGGGCTACTGCGTGTGGTTCGCGTTCCATCCGCCGCAGGACGAGCGCATCGTGGGCGAAGGCATCATCGCGACCGCCAATTACGCCGCGGCCCTGATGGGGGCGGTCGCCCTGTGGCTCACGCAGTTGCCGCTGCGCGCGCGCTGGCTGTCGGTCCTGCGCTGGCTGGGCACGGCGGCCCTGCTGGTGTTCATCGGCCTGACCCAGGCGCGCAGCGTATGGCTCGCTCTGGCCGCCTGCGCCGTGCTGGCGCCGCTGTGGCGACCGGAGCGCGCGGTGCGCTGGCTGGCCGCGGGCGTGGTGGCGGTCGCGCTGGTGCTGGCCGCCTGGCCGCTGCCGGTGCTGGTGGCGCGCGGCACCTCGCTGCGGCCGGAGCTGATGGCGCAGGCGCTGCACCGCATTGCCGAGCATCCGTGGCTGGGCCTCGGCCAGGGCGCGCCGTTCACCCTGATGGTGCAGGGCCATCCCTACACCCACACCCACAACCTGCTGACCCAGGTGACGGTGGAGCTCGGCCTGCCCGGCCTGCTGCTGACGCTGGCGCTGTGGGCCCTGGTCGGCTGGCAGGGCTGGCGCGGGCGGGGCCGCCTGCGCGGGCGCATCCTGCTGGCGATCTGGGTGTACGCCTCGGTGGTGCTGCAGTTCGACATGCCGCAGCTGCTGGACAGCCCGCGGCCCGGCTGGGTGCTGGTGTGGCTGCCGTTTTCCCTCGCCCTGGCGCTGGCCATGCGGGAGCGGGCCGGCGGCGAGGCGGCTATCATTCCCCGCTGATCCCATTGTGCGCCGCGACCGCGGCGCTTCGGAACGGTTTGCATGAGCAGAGTGCTGGTGACCGGCGGCGCCGGGTTTCTCGGGTCGCATTTGTGCGATCGCCTGATCCAAGACGGCCACGACGTGCTGTGCGTGGACAACTTCTTCACCGGCAGCAAGCAGAACATCGTGCACCTGCTCGGGCAGCGGTACTTCGAGCTGATGCGCCACGACGTGACCTTTCCGCTGTACGTGGAGGTCGACCGCATCTTCAACCTGGCCTGCCCCGCCTCGCCGGTGCACTACCAGTACGACCCGGTGCAGACCACCAAGACCTCCGTGCACGGCGCGATCAACATGCTGGGCCTGGCCAAGCGGGTGCGTGCGCGCATCCTGCAGGCCTCCACCAGCGAGGTCTACGGCGACCCGGAAGTGCATCCGCAGGAGGAGAGCTACTGGGGCCGGGTCAATCCGATCGGCCTGCGCAGCTGCTACGACGAGGGCAAGCGCTGCGCCGAGACGCTGTTCTTCGACTACCACCGCCAGCACCGGCTGGACATCAAGGTGGTGCGCATCTTCAACACCTACGGCCCGCGCATGCACCCCAACGACGGGCGCGTGGTGAGCAACTTCATCGTGCAGGCGCTCAAGGGCGAGGACATCACCCTCTACGGCGACGGCAGCCAGACGCGCAGCTTCTGCTACGTGGACGACCTGATCGAGGCGATGCTGCGCACGATGGAGACCGGCCCCGACTTCACCGGCCCGGTGAACATCGGCAACCCGCACGAGCACACCATCCGCGAGCTGGCCGAGAAGGTGATCGCGCTGGTCGGCGGGCATTCCCGCCTGGTGTTCAAGCCGCTGCCCTCGGACGATCCGCGCCAGCGCCAGCCGGACATCGCGCTGGCCAAGGCCAAGCTGGGCTGGGAGCCGAAGGTGGGCATCGACGACGGCCTGCGCGAGACCATCGCCTACTTCCGCCACCTGCTGGGGCGCTGACGCATGGGCGCGCCGCTGGCCTTCTCGGTCGTCGTCACCAACTACAACTACCGCGAGTTCGTGGCCGAGGCGGTGGACGGCGCGCTGGCGCAGGCGCATGCGCCGCGCGAGGTGATCGTGGTGGACGACGGCTCCACCGACGGCTCGGCCGGCTACCTGCGCGAGCGCTACGGCCATGACCCGCGGGTGCAGCTGCTGTGCGGCGAGAACGGCGGCCAGCTGGCGGCCTTCCAGCGCGGCCTGGCCGCGGCCACGGGCGAGGTGGTGTGCTTCCTCGACGCCGACGACCGCTGGCGGCCGGACTACCTCGGCCAGCTGGCCGAGCTGTTCGCGGCGCGCGCCGACATCGACTTCGCCTTCTCCGACGTCGCGCTGATCGGCAACGAATCGGGCCGCCAGGGCTACGCGCCGGCGGCGGCGGACCTCGGCTACACTGTGCTGGCCACCTGGGTGCGCGCGCGCTGGTACGGCGCGCCCACCTCGGCGCTGGCGCTGCGCCGGCGCCTGGCCGCGCGCGTGCTGGACCTGCCCGACAACTTCCTCGCGCAGTGGCGCATCTCGGCCGACAACTGCCTGGTGTTCGGCGCCAGCGTGCTCGGCGCCAAGAAATACTTCCTGCCCACCGGCAGCGTCGACTACCGCATCCACGGCCGCAACGGCTGGTGGCACGACCAGGCGAAGGCGCGCGAGTTCGCCGCGCAGTTCCGCTCGCGCTGCCTGATCAACCACTACGCCGACCGCATGCACCTGGACCTGCACGCGCTCGACCTCGCCAAGCACGAATTCAAGTCGCGCACCGCGCCCACCTGGGACGAGGCCTGCCTCTACGCCGACATCGCCTGGCGCGGCCCGGCGCCGTGGTGGAAGCGCGCCGAGCGCGCGCTGGCGATCCTGCTGCGCGGCCTGCGCCGGCGCAAGGCGGCGTAACGCAGGGTGCGCCGATGAAGGTCAGCCTGATCGTCCTCACCTACAACTGGCCCGCAGCGCTGGCGCGCGTGCTGGCCGGCGTGGCGGCGCAGCGCCGGCTGCCGGACGAGGTGATCGTGGCCGACGACGGCTCCGGCCCCGACACCGCCGCCGTGGTCGAGGCGGCGCGCACGCGGTTTCCCGTGCCGCTGCGGCACGTGTGGCAGGAGGACTTCGGCTTCCGCGCCGCGCGCGCGCGCAACCGCGGCATCGCCGCCAGCCGCGGCGACTACGTGATCCTGATCGACGGCGACATGCTGCTGCATCCGTCGTTCGTCGCCGACCACCTGATGCTGGCCGAGCGCGGCTTCTTCCTGCAGGGCGGCCGGATCAAGGCCACCGAGGCGGAAACGGCGCAGCTGCTGGCCGGCGGTGCGCCGGTGTTCGCGCCGTGGTCGCACGCGGATTTCGCCGCCTTCGACGCCACCCGCCGCCTCTACGCCTTCCGCCAGCCGTGGCTGGCGCGCTGGAAGTCGCGCGCGCAGAGCGGCGGGCGGGTGATGAGCTGCAACATGAGCTTCTGGCGCGAGGACCTCTTGCGCGTCAACGGCTTCGACGAGCGCATGGAAGGCTACGGCGCGGAAGACCGCGAGCTGGCCGCGCGTTTCAAGAACGCGGGCGTGCGCCGCCGTGCGCTGAAGTGGGCGGCGCTGGCCGTGCACCTGGAGCACGCCACGCGGGCGCAGGAGGAAGTGGACGATCCCGGCCTGCCGAACAACCGCCTGCTGCAGGCGACGGTGGAGCAGAAGTTGGTTCGCTGCGAACAGGGCATCGACAGCCACCTGGCCGAGTTCGCCGTACGGAAGGATGCGGACGGCTAGACGGCTGGACGTCTAGATGGCGAGCAGCTCGTCGGCCGCCTCGCGCAGCCGTTGCGGCCAGGCGGCGCGGTTCGCTTCGTACCAGTCGCGCGCGGCGCGGCCAAGGGTTTCGGCTTCCGCGGGCGCCATTGCCAGGCAGCGCTCGATCGCCGCTTCCATCGCCGTTTCCTCATAGCCGTACAAGGTGGCGAGATCCTGCCGGCCGAGGGGCCTGGCCGGCACCAGCACGCCGCGCGCGGGCGTCACCAGTTCGTTCATCGGCTCGGCGTCCAGCGTCACCACCACGGCGCCGCAACTCATCGCCTCGACCAGGTAGTGGCCGTAGCCCTCGGTCTGCGACGGGCACAGGTGGAAGCGGTGCGCGTTCTGCAGTTCGCAGTAGGCGGCATCGTCCAGATGCTCGCGGACCAGGGTGACGTTGGCCGGCAGGGCGCCGATCTCCACGCGCTTGCGTCGCCACACCACGGTGAGTGCGGGCCACTCGGGGTGGCGCGCCCACAGCGCGAGCAGCGCGGCGGTGCCCTTGTTGCCGCTGCGGCCGGGGCCGTGGAAGAACGCATGGCGGCGCGGCACCCCGGCCAGCAGGCGGTCCGGGCTGCTGAAGCCGACGTAGCGCACCGGCACGCCGAGCGCGCCGAACAGGCGCGCGGCGTGGTGCGTCTTTACCCACACCGCGTCGAGGCCGGGCAGCGCGGCGCGATCCGCGGGCCGGAAGTATTCCGGGTTGGGGATGAGCACATTGCGCGCCGCGGCGCGGCGGAATTCCGGACGCACGCGCTCCAGCATCAGGTCGAGATCGAAGGCAGGCGCCCGGCCGGCCAGGCGCAGCCGGGTCAGCCAGACGGCGAGGCGGCCGCGGCGCGGCAGGCCGGTGACGCGAACGCTGGCGCCCGCCTCGCACAGCGCGTCGGCGAGCAGGGCAAGGTCGCGGCTGAGGCCGGCGCCGTTGTCGCGGCCGATCAGCTGGCAGCGCGGCGAGGCGGGGGCGCGCGCCGCCGTCATAGCTGGCCTGCCGTGCCCTTGGCGAGCACGGCGTAGTACATGCCGTCGAGGTCGCCGTCGCCGGGTAGCAACTGCCAGCCAGGCGATGCGGCCTGGCCTTCCGGCAGGGTGAAGGCGACGGCCTGCGCGTCGGGTTGGGCGGCCAGCCACTCGCCCACGATGGCCTCGTTCTCCGCCCTGAGCAGCGAGCAGGTGACGTAGACCAGTCGGCCGCCCGGCGCCAGCAGCGGCCACAGCGCGGCGAGGATGCGCCGCTGCTGCGCCGCCAGCGCGGGAATGTCGGCGGCGCGGCGATGCAGGCGCACGTCGGGGCGGCGGCGCAGCACGCCGGTGGCCGAACAGGGCGCGTCGATCAGGATGCGGTCGAACGGGCGGCCGTCCCACCACGCGGCCGGGTCACCGGCATCGCCGATCGCCAGTTCCGCGGCGAGGCCCAGGCGGTCGAGGTTCTGCCGGATGCGCCCGGCGCGCTTGGCATCGGATTCCAGCGCGGTGAGCGCCACGTCGGCGCGCTCGAGCAGGTGGCAGGCCTTGCCGCCGGGCGCGGCGCAGGCATCGAGCACGCGCTGGCCGTCGCGCACTCCGGCGAGGTCGGCGGCCACCTGGGCGGCGCCGTCCTGCACCGCGAACAGGCCCGCGGCGAAGCCCGGCAGGCGGGTGACGTCGACGCTGTGCGGCAGCATGATGCCGTCGGCCAGCCAGGCGTGCGGTTCGGCCGTATGGCCGTCCGAACGCAGGCGCTCGAGCAGTGCCTCGCGGGTGGTGCGGCGGTGGTTGGCGCGCAGCATCAGCGGCGGCTCGCGGTTGTCCGCGGCGAGCACGGCTTCGGCCTGCGCGGGCCAGTCGCGGGCGATGGCCTCGGCCAGCCAGGCCGGATGGGCGTGGCGGGTTTCCGGCCTGGCGTCGAGTTCGGCCAGGCGCGCCTCGCGCTCGCGTTGCCAGCGCCGCAGCACGGCGTTGACCAGGCCGGCCAGGCGCGGCCGCTTGAGCGCGCGCGCCGCCTCCACCGTGGCGGCCACGGCGGCGTAGTCGGCCAGCTCCAGGATCTCCAACTGCACCAAGCCGAGCACCAGCAGCGCGTGCACGGCCGGCTCCTTGCGCTTGAGCGGCTGGGCCAGCAGGCCATCGAGCGCGGCGTCGAAGCGCAGCCACCAGCGCGCGCCCTCGTTGAGCAGGGCGGTGAGGAGGGCGCGGTCGCGCGGATCGGCCAGGCGCGGCGCGCTGCGCTCGATCGCCTCGCGCAGGCTGGCGCCGCGCAGGGCCACGTCGGCGAGGGCCTGGGCGGCGAGGGCGCGGGTGTCGGTCATGGGGCGGGGGAGTTCGGCACGAAGCGGGCGAGGCGGGAAGCCCATGCGGCGGGGCGCTCGGGCGCGGGTTTCTCGGGCGGGCTCACGCGCTTCTCGCCTTGACTGCGTTGACGTAATCGGCCGCGCTGATGCGCTTGCCGCCCGCGCGCTGCAGGGCCGTCACGCGCAGCGCGCCGTCGCCGCAGGCGATGTCCAGGCCGGCGCGGCTCATCGCGAGCACCGTGCCCGGCGCCGCCCCGGGGCGGCCTTCGATGGCCTCGGCGGCCCAGATGCGCAGCGTCTCGCCGTCGATCCCGCCCTCGGCCACCGGCCACGGGTCGAAGGCGCGCACGGTGCGCTCCAGCTCGATCGCCGGGCGCGCGAAATCGAGCCGCGCCTCGGCCTTGTCCAGCTTGTGCGCGTAGGTCACGCCCTCCGCCGGCTGCGGCGTGGCGGCCAGCGTCTCGCCGGCCAGCGTGCGGCGCAGGCCCTCGGCCAGCACTTCGGCGCCGAGCGCGGCGAGGCGGTCGTGCAGCGTGCCGCCGGTGTCGGTGCGGGCGATCGGCGTGCGCCGTTCGAGCAGCACCGGGCCGGTATCCAGGCCCGCCTCCATCCGCATCAGGTCGACGCCGCTCTCGGTGTCGCCGGCCAGGATCGCGCGCTGGATCGGCGCCGCCCCGCGCCAGCGCGGCAGCAGGCTGGCGTGCACGTTCCAGCAGCCCAGGCGCGGAGTCGCCAGCACCTTGCGCGGCAGGATCAGGCCGTAGGCCACCACCACCATCAGGTCCGGCGCGTAGGCGGCCAGCCGGGCCTGCGCCTCGGCGCCCTTCAGCGTCTCGGGCTGCTCGACCGGGATACCGGCCGCCAGCGCCGCCTGCTTGACCGGGCTGGGGGTGAGCCTGCGGCCGCGCCCGGCGGGGCGGTCGGGCTGGGTGTAGACGGCCACCACCTCGGCGCCGCTGGCGCGGCAGGCTTCCAGGCAGGGGACGGAAAACTCGGGCGTGCCGGCGAAGACGACGCGCAGCGGCCGCGCGCTCACGCTGGCGCCACTCAAGCCTCGGCCGCCTGCTTGCGCTGCTTGTCCATGCGCTTGAGCAGCATCGAGCGCTTGAGCGGCGAGAGGTAGTCCACGAATACCTTGCCGTCCAGATGGTCCATCTCGTGCTGGATGCACACCGCCAGCGGGCCCTCGGCCTCGACGACGATCTGGTTGCCGTCCACGTCCTGCGCCTTGACCTTCACGTGCAGCGCGCGGGTCACGTCGGCGTAGATGCCGGGGAAGGACAGGCAGCCCTCCTGGTACACCTGGGCGCCGTCCTTCTCCAGGATCTGGGCGTTGATCAGCGCCAGCGGCTGGTTGCGCTCCTCGCTCATGTCGGCCACCAGCACGCGCTGGTGCACGTTGACCTGGGTGGCGGCGAGGCCGACGCCGTTGGCGTCGTACATGGTTTCGAACATGTCGGCGACGAACTGCTTGAGCGCGTCGTCGAACACGGTGACCGGCGCCGCCTTGGTGCGCAGGCGCGGGTCGGGGAATTCGAGAATGGGGAGTACGGACATAAATTCACCTCGGGCGCCGAAATGCGGGCGATTCGGTAAAACCGAAGGGCGGGCGCCATCTAGAATGGCCCTCATTCTACGCCGGCAAGCCCGCGCCCGGCAGGCAGTTTTGCCAACTGACCCTGGTTGCGGGCCTTAAGGGTTCGGTTACACTCGCCCGAGCATCGGGGGTAGGGGGATTCCCGCTTATGATCAGAAAGTCCATCGGGCTGCTGGCCGGCATGCTGGTCACCGTGGCCGTCTATGCGGCCGGCGCGCAGCTGCGCGCCGATCACCCCGATACCTACACGGTGCGCCGCGGCGACACGCTGTGGGACATTTCCGCCCGCTTCCTCTCCAAGCCCTGGCTGTGGCCGGAGATCTGGCAGGCCAACCCGCAGGTGCAGAACCCCCACCTGATCTATCCCGGCGACGTGCTCAACCTCTCCTTCGCCAACGGGCCGCGCCTGGGCCTGGAGCCGCGCGTGCGCCGCGAGGGCGAGGCGGTGCCGGCGGTGCCGCTGTCGGAGCTGCGCATGTTCCTCAAGGACACCCGCGTGCTCGACTCCGGCGCCGTGCGCGACGCGCCCTACGTGATGGGCTTCGAGGAGGCGCGCCTGCGCGGCACCGCCGGCAAGAACGTCTACGCGCGCAAGCTCGACGCCCAGCCCGGCCAGCACTGGGCGATCGTGCGGCCCACCCACGTGTTCCGCGGCTTCAAGCCCCAGCGCGGGCGCGACGAGGAGGCCGACCTGGTCGGGCACGTGCTGGACAGCGACGTCAGCATGACCCGCGCACCCTGGCACGAGGATTTCCGCAACGACGGCCACTACGGCAGCGGCGACGACCTTGGCGTGGAAGTCAGCGTGATCGGCACCGCCGAGGTGCTGCGCGGCGGCGATCCGTCCACCCTGCTGCTGCTCGATTCCACCGAGGAGATCCGCAAGGGCGATCGCCTGATGCCGGTGGACGATCATCCCTACGACCCGTACTACTACCCGCACGCGCCGAAGGCGGCGCCGCGCGACGCCCGCGTGATCGCCTTCAGCGAAGGGGCGCTGGACGCCGTGGGCAGCCGCCAGGTGGTGGCGCTGTCGATCGGCGCGAAGG
>NZ_LFQR01000143.1 GCF_001182895.1 Frateuria defendens
CCCGACTCCCGACTCCCGACGGCAGCGCCCGCCGCCTCAGCCCGCCAGCGCCCGCAGCCGCGAGCGGCTGAGCGGGCCGAAGCGCAGGCGCTCGCACAGCGCTTCCAGGCGCGACACGTCGCCGGGGCGGCGCAGCAGCGCGTCGGCGTGCGGCTCCACCGGCGCGTCCAGCGCGATGCGGGTGAGCCGGCGGTACAGCCGCGCCGCCTCGCCGTGCTCGCGCAATCGCGCGGCGCAGGCGGCGGCGCCGCGCAGGCGCAGGAACGGCACTTCCTCGACCCGGTCCAGCAGCGCGTCCAGGCTGCCGAAGTGGGCCAAAAGCGCGGCCGCGGTCTTGGCGCCGATGCCGGGCACGCCGGGGATGTTGTCCACCGCGTCGCCGCACAGCGCGAGGTAGTCGGGCACCTGGTGCGGGTGCACGCCCAGGCGCTCGTGCACGCCGGCCGGGCCCCAGCGCAGGTTGCGCGCGTAGTCCCATTGCTCGTCGCGCTCGCCGAGCAGCTGGCCGAAGTCCTTGTCGGCGGAGACGATCACGCTGGCGCGGCCATGCCCGCGCAGGTGCCACAGCGCGCTGCCGATCAGGTCGTCGGCCTCGAAGCTGTGGTCGATCAGCACCCGCACGCCGAGCGCCTCGGCCACCTCGCGGCACAGCACGAACTGGCGCTCCAGCGCCGGCGGCGGCAGCTCGCGGTTGGCCTTGTAGGCGGGGTAGATGGCGTTGCGGAAGGAGCTGGTGAGCGAGGCGTCGAAAGCCACCGCGACGTGGTCGCTGCGGGTTTTCTCCAACAGTTCGCACAGGAAGCGGGTGAAGCCGTGCACCGCATTGACCGGATGGCCGTCGGCGTCGTGGAACTCGTCCGGCATCGAATGCCAGGCGCGGAACACGTACAGGCTGCCGTCGATCAGGTGGGCCGCTTCGGCGGCGTGCGGCGCGCTCACGGCGTCCACGTGCTGAAGAGGTCGTCCAGCGCGGGGCGGTCGCGCTCGGGCACGTCGATCTGCGGCGTGCCGATGTGCACGAAGCCGACCACCTGCTCGTTGGCGGCGAGGCCGAGCAGCGCCGCCACCTCCACGTCGTAGGCCGCCCAGCCGGTGAGCCACTGCGCGCCGTAGCCCAGCGCCTGCGCGCCGAGCAGCAGGTTGTAGGCCACGCAGCCGGCGCTGAGCTGCTGCTCGATCGCCGGCACCTTGGGGCTGGGGTGCACACGCGCCACCACCACGAGCACCAGCGGGGCGAAGGCGTAGCGGGTGCGCTCTTTTTCCTGCGCGGCCTCGGACATGGCCGGGTCGCGCGCCAGCGCGCGCGCCGCGAGCCGTTCGCCGAAGACGTGCTTGGCCTCGCCGCTCAACTCGATCAGCCGGAACGGTTCCAGCTTGCCGTGGTCGGGCACGCGGATCGCCGCTTCCAGCAGGCTGTGCAGCGTGGCCGCGTCCGGGCCGGGGGCGCCGAGCTGGCGCGAGGGAACGGAGAGGCGTTGGCGGAGCAGGTCGAACGGAGCGGGCACGGGCATGGTGCGGATCTTCGGCGCAAAGCGGTCATGGTAGCGCGTGCGGGCGGCCGGGCCGCCCGTGGCGCATCGCCTAGCCCGGGCGGAAGTCGCGGAAGGCGCCGGGCAGCAGGGCATCGACGGTGGTCGTGTGCGTGTGGCCGCGCAGGCAGCCCAGCAGCACCGGCATGGCGGCGTCGCACAGCTCGGCCATCACCTGGCGGCAGGCGCCGCAGGGCGCCACCGGGTCGGGCGTGTCGGCGATCACCGCCAGCGCCACGAAGTCGCCGGGGCGACAGCCGGCGGCGACGGCGGCGAACAGCGCAGTGCGCTCGGCGCAGTTGCACAGGCCGTAGGCCGCGTTCTCCACGTTGCAGCCGCCGAAGCGGCGACCGTCGCGGGTTTCCACCGCGGCGCCCACCTTGAAGTTGGAATACGGCGCCCAGGCCTTCTCCCGCGCCTCGCGCGCCAGCGCGAGCAGGGGGGGCAGAGCAGGATCGGTCGTGACGGACATCGGATCTCCATGGCGATCCGGCCGCTGCCGCGTGCAGTCGTTGCAGCGCGGGCATGGCGTTGCGGCCGGCGGGCCAGTCTGCGCCAGCGCGCCGCGGCGGCGCAAGCCGGCGGGCCGCGCGGTGCGTGACGGCCCGTCGCTGGCCCGGCCGCGTGCGTGCGCCGTCGCTCGCGCAGGCTATCGGGAAAGCGGAAACAGGCCCTAGGATGCGGGCACCATCCGCGAGGGGTTGCCGATGCCGATCACCGTGGCCGCATTGAAGGAAACCGCCGCCGGCGAGCGGCGCGTGGCGATCACACCGGAAACCGCGAAGAAGCTGCATGCGTTCGGCGTGCGCGTGCTGCTGGAGCACGGCGCCGGCGCGGAGGCGGGCTTTCCCGATAGCGCCTACGCGGAGGCGGACTTCGCCGATGCCGACGCCGTGCTGGCCCAGGCCGACCTGCTCGCCTGCGTGATGCCGCCGCCGGACGCCGTCTACGAGCGGCTGCGCGAGGGCGCGGTGGTGGCCGGCCAGCTGCGTCCCTACGGTGCGGCGGCGCGCATCGTGGCGCTGGGCCGGCGACGCCTCACCGCCTTCGCGCTGGAGCTGCTGCCGCGCACTGCGCGCGCGCAGGCGATGGACGTGCTGAGCTCGCAGGCCGCGGTGGCCGGCTACCGCGTCATGCTGATCGCGGCGGAGGCGGCGCCGAAGCTCTTCCCCATGCTGACCACCGCCGCCGGCACCTTGCGCCCCGCGCGCGTGCTGGTGATCGGCGCCGGCGTGGCGGGCCTGCAGGCCATCGCCACCGCGCGCCGGCTGGGCGCGCAGGTGGAGGGCTACGACGTGCGGCCGGAGACGCGCGAACAGGTGGAATCGCTGGGCGCGAAGTTCCTCGACCTCGGCGTCAGCGCCGCCGGCAGCGGCGGCTATGCGCGCGAGCTGTCGGCGGCGGAGCGCGCCGCGCAGCAGCAGGCGCTGGCCGAGCACCTGAAGGCGCTCGACGTGGTGGTGAGCACCGCCGCGGTGCCGGGCCGGCCGGCGCCGGTGATCCTCACCGCGGCGATGGTCGAGGGCATGAAGCCGGGCGCGCTGATCGTGGACCTGGCCGCCGAGAGCGGCGGCAACTGCGCGCTGACCCGGCCGGGCGAGCGGGTGGCGCACGGCGGCGTGACCATCCTCGGCCCTCTCAACCTACCGGCCGGCGCGCCGCTGCACGCCTCGGAGATGTACGCCCGCAACCTTTGCCACTTCATCGCGCCGATGCTGGCGGACGGCGCGCTGCGTCCGGACTTCGACGACGAGCTGGTGGCGAAGACCTGCATCAGCCGCGACGGCGAACCGTACTTCCGCGGCTGAGCGGCCGCGACGAAAACGCCCCGCGAGGGCGGGGCGTCGGAGGGTTCAGAGCTCGTCGTCGTCCGGCGGCGGAGGCGGCGGGCGATGGCCGGGCGGCGGGGGCGGCGGGGGCGGCAGCGCGTCGCCGGGGCCCAGGTGCTGGACCCATTGCCGGCGCTGTTCCGGCGTCTGGTCGTGCCATTGGCGCATCAGCTGGTCGCGCTGCGCCGGCGGCAGC
>NZ_LFQR01000144.1 GCF_001182895.1 Frateuria defendens
AGCAGCGCATCTTGTTCGTAGCAATAGGCGCATCGGCACGAGGGCGCTCGCGCCGATCAGTGCTCTACCTAACTTGGACCTGCGGCGCGATGATTCGATGATTGTTGCGATTACCGCGATTACGACGGCGCCACCGCCATATCGAAAAGCTCGCTCTGCGCCACGTGGTTGTCCCGGTCGACGAGGCCGGCGAGGCCGACGCCGACCAGGCGGTAGCGTGTTCCGGCCGGCAGGTCGACGCGCAGGTGAAGGCCCCAGGCGAGCTCGGCCAACTCGCTCGCGGAAGCGGGCAGGACGCGCGGCGTGAGGCTGCGCGTGAGGGTCCGGAAATCCGAGGTCTTGAGCTTGAGTACGATGGTGCGTGCGACACGATCGCTTTCGCGCTGGTAGGCGGCCCAGGTTTTCCCGGCCAGCCGCACGACATGCGGTTGGAGTTGCTCGAGCGGCACGTCCTGCTCGAGCGTGTCTTCGGAAGAGATCTGCAGGCTGGGCCGGTCGGGCTGCACGGGATGCTCGTCGAATCCCCGCGAAAGCTCGTGCAGGCGATGTCCCCAGCGGCCGAAGCGGCGCTCCAGTTCGATCATGCCCAGTGCACGGAGGTCGCCGACGGTGGCGATGCCGAGTTCGGCCAGACGCGCCTCCATCACCTTGCCGACGCCGGGAAGGCGCCCGACCGGCAGGGGTGTGAGAAAGGCCTCGACCTGCGCGGGGCGGACGACGAACAGCCCATCCGGTTTGCGCCAATCGGAGGCGATCTTGGCGAGGAACTTGTTCGGCGCGACGCCGGCCGAGGCCGTCAGCTGCGTTTCTTCCCGGATGGCGGCGCGGATGGCCTCGGCGGTGGCCGTCGCGGAGGGCAGCCCGGTCTTGGTGACGGTGACGTCGAGATAGGCTTCGTCCAGTGACAGCGGTTCGATCAGGTCGGTATGGCGGGCGAAGATGGCACGAATCTGCCTGGAGACGGCCTTGTAGCGGGAGAAGTCCGGCGGGACGAAGATCGCCTGCGGGCACAGGCGTTCGGCACGCACCGCCGGCATGGCCGAGTGCACACCGAACTTGCGTGCCTCGTAGCTGGCCGCGCAGACCACCGAGCGCGCACCGCGCCAGGCCACGACGACGGGCCGGCCGCGCAGGGCCGGGTCGTCCCGCTGCTCCACCGATGCGTAGAACGCATCCATGTCGATGTGCACGATTTTTCGGTCTGGGTACGGCACGCCGTTCGGAACAGGGCAGGGTGGGAGTGATTCTAGTCGGCCGTCCAGGGCGGTGCGTTATCGCGGCCTGGCCTCGAGGTGGGACGTGTCCAGCCGGACGGTATGGCGTGCGTGAAGGGGAGGGTCGGAAAACGGCTCGCTCCAAACCATGCGCAGCGGTCCGATACGGAGCGGAACGGCTTTACGGCATCGGCCCCTGGCAATGAATGGGCCGCAGCCGGTTATGGACGGGCATCACGCCATGTCCTGCACGAGGCGGGAAGCGCGGCCTCGTCCGGCCATCGCCATGTCGCCGGCAACACCACTGCCGGCAGGGTGGCAGAGTCCCCGTAAACCGATGCGTGCGTCAGCGGCACCGATCGATCCGGGCACGGCCCGAAGCTGTGCGCCCGGGTCACCGGATCGCATCGGCGGCCATGGCGCCACACGAAGAACATCCCGATACGCACCGACTCACGCTATCGTTCGGGGCATTGCCCCGAGGAACCGACGCCGGCCATGAGCACCGCCCCCTCCCGTCCCACCTACCTGCGCCGCCTCGGAACCTGGGACGCGGCGATGATCGTGATCGGCGGCGTGATCGGTGCCGGCATTTTCCGCACCCCGGCGACCATCGCCGAGCGCACCGGCTCGGGCACGCAGTTGCTGACCCTGTGGACGCTGGGCGGCCTGCTCACGCTGGCCGGCGTGCTGTGCTACGCGGAGCTGGGCGCACGGCGCCCGCAGGCGGGCGGCACCTACATCTACCTGCGCGAGGCCTTCGGCCAGCTGCCGGCGTTCCTGTTCGGCTGGACCATGGCGCTGATCAACTACCCCGGCAGCGTGGCCGCGGTGGCCACCACCTTCGCCGACTACTTCTGCACCGCGCTCGGCCTTTCCGCGATCTTCATCAAACCCGTGGCGGTGGGGGCGATCTGCTTCATCGTCGGGGTTAACCTGTTCGGCATCCGCGCCGGCGCCTGGGTACAGAACATCTTCACCGTGCTCAAGCTGTCGGCGATCGCGTTGCTGGTGGTGGTGGGCCTGGTGCTGGCGCGCGGTCACCTCGGGCTGGTACTGGAGCCGGAACCGGGGCGCAGCGTGCCGCCGAATGCGCTGTTCGGCGCGCTGTTGCCGGTGATGTTCACCTACGGCGGCTTCCACTACCTCAACGACCTGGCCGGCGAGGTGCGCGAACCGCAGCGCACCCTGCCCCGCGCCCTGGGCATGGGCATGCTGGGGGTGATGATCTGCTACGTGCTGGCCAACTTCGCCTACCTCGCCGGGCTCGGCCACAGCGGGCTCGCCGCCAGCCACGCGCCGGCGGCGGACCTGGTGCAGCGGCTGTTCGGCACGCCGGGCGCCACGCTGATCGCGCTCGGCATCGCCTGTTCTACTTTCGGCTACTGCAACATCGCCATCGCCGGCGGCGCGCGCGTGCTGCAGACGATGGGCGCGGACGGTATGTTCTTCTCCGCGGTGGGCCGCATCGACCCGCAGAGCCGCGCGCCGCAGGTGGCGCTGGCCACGCTGGGCGCCTGGGCGATCGTGCTCACGCTCTCGGGCAGCTTCGGCCAGTTGCTCGACTACACCACGGTGGGCGAATGGCTGGGGCACGCCGCGGGCATCGCCACGCTGTTCTGGTACCGGCGGCATCTGGCCGAGCAGCCTTCACCGTATCGGGTGCCGTTCTATCCCTGGCTGCCGCTGCTGTTCGTGACGACGGTGCTCGCGGTGATCGCCGCCACCGCCATCACCGAGCTGCGCAATGCCGGCATGAGCCTGCTGATCATCGCGTTGGGCGTGCCGGTGTATTACGGCTGGCGCTGGCTGGAGCGGCAGTCCGCGACGTGACGCGCGCGCCCGTTCCCGGCGAATGGGCGATGAGGGTGGCTGGACGTCTGGACGTCCATACACAAATGGCCGCAAGCGTGAAAAATTCCTTTACATGAGGTTGGCGATTGATTAGGGTTGCCCGACCATGAAGCTTTTTATGCCCCGCGTCATCCGCTCCGCCGGCAACTGTTGTTGTCCGTGTGCATGCGTGCGCGGCGAGCACGTGGAAGCGATGGCAGGCTGAGCGCCGCCGTTCTTTCCCGTTTCCGAAACCCGCGCCGGTCGAACCGACGCGGGTTTTTTGTTTCCCGACTTCGACCGGTAGCGTTCCCTTCCATGTCGTAGCCAAGGAGTTTCCATGAAGTCGCACCGCATTCCGCCGTCCCGCCCGCTGGCGCGCTGGATCGCCGCCGCGCTGGCCGTCGCGGCCGGCGCACCGGCGCTGGCGCAGCAGGCGCCGGCCGGCGAGGGCCACACCAAGCAGCTCGACACGGTGATCGTCACCGGCACGCGCAACACCGAGCGCACCGTGAGCAGCTCGCTGCAGCCGGTCGACGTGATCACGCCCGAACAGCTGCAGCAGTTCGGCACCACCCTGCTCGGCGCCGCGCTGGCGCGGCTGGTGCCCTCGATCAGCTTCCCGCAGCCCACCACCATCAGCGGCGCCGAAGTGGTGCGCCCGGTGACCCTGCGCGGCCTCTCGCCCGACCAGGTGCTGGTGCTGATCGACGGCAAGCGCCAGCATGCCGGCTCGTTCCTCAACCTCGGCGGCGCGATCGGCCGCGGCGCGAATCCCGTCGATCTCAATGCGATCCCGATCTCGGCCATCGAGCGCATCGAGGTGCTGCGCGACGGCGCCTCGGCGCGCTATGGCTCCGACGCCATCGGCGGCGTGGTCAACATCATCCTCAAGAAGGGCGGCGAGGGCGGCAGCCTCGGCGCCAAGTTCGGCGGCTACAGCAAGGGCGACGGCCTGCAGCGCCAGCTCACCGGCAACGTCGGCTTCAAGCTGGGCGAGAAGGGCTTCGTGCGCGCCACTGCGGAGTTCGACAACAACGACTACACCAACCGTGCCGGCCGCGACCTCGGCGCCTCGGCGGTGGGCAGCACCTACGGCCAGAAGGTCTATCGCCTCGGCGACCCGGCGGTGAAGTCGACCAAGCTCGGCCTCAACGCGGAGTACGACTTCAGCAAGGCGGTGGAGCTGTACGGCTTCGCGCTGTACCGCCGCGACCGTGACGAGAGCGCACTGCTCTACCGCCACCGCAACGACTCGACCAACGTGCGCTCGATCTACCCGAACGGCTACCTGCCGCTGGCGGTGCCGGTCGTGGACGACATCTCGCTGGTCGGCGGCGTGCGCGGCGAGGTGGGCGACGGCTGGCACTACGACTTCTCGCTCAACTACGGCCGCAGCCGCTACCGCTCGCGCTTCGAGCAGATCAATGCGGACTGGTACCGCGCCTACGGCTACACGCCGTTCTTCATCGAGGGCGCCAGCTACAAGACCTCGCAGGACGTGGTGAACCTCGACCTCAGCAAGGAGTTCAACCCCGGCTGGCTGCCCAACCCGGTGTCGGTGGCCTTCGGCGCCGAGTACCTGCGCCAGAGCTACCAGGTGACGCCGGGCGACCAGTACTCGCAGTACGGGCCCAACGGCGGCATCACCGGCGACCTTTCGGGCAAGTGGCAGCGCCACGACGTGGCCGAATACGTGGACCTGGAGACCAACCTCACCGATCGCTTCGCGGTGTCGGCGGCGGGCCGCCACGAGGACTACAGCGACTTCGGCACCACCACCTCCGGCTCGCTGTCGGGCCGCTTCGACTTCACGCCGCGCGTGGCGGTACGGGGCACGCTGGCGACGGGCTTCCGCGCGCCCACGCTGGTGCAGCAGCACTACGCGGACATCTCCAACCAACTGCAGGACCTCGGCCACGGCCAGGTGCTGGTGCAGTCGGGCACCTTCCCGGTGGATGCGCCGGTGGCGAAGCTGCTCGGCGCGGAGAAACTGAAGCCGGAGAAATCGCGCAGCGCCACGCTGGGCGTGGTGCTCAACCCGGTGGACGACTGGCACCTCAGCGCCGACATCTACTGGATCAAGATCACCAACCGCATCAACCTCTCCTCCAACATCCCGGTGAACTCGCCGGCGGTGTCGGCCTACCTCGCCGCCAACGACATCGACGCCAACTACCAGTCGCTGCGCTATTTCACCAACGCGGTGAACACGCGCACGCGCGGCATCGACCTGGTGAGCCAGTACGGCTTCAGCTTCGCCAACGGCGATCGCCTCAACACCACGCTGAGCGCCGCCTACAACGAGAACAAGGTGCTCAAGGTAAAGCCCAACCCGGCCATCCTCACCGAGCTGGGCGTGCCGGTGCAGCGCGTGGAGCGGCGCGAGCGGCTGGGCCTGCTGGGCGACACCAACCCGCGCAGCAAGCTCGATCTGGGCCTCGACTACCTGCACCAGCGCTGGGCCGCGCACGCCAACCTCAACCGCTACGGCTGGTACACCGTCTACAGCAACAGCGGCGCGCAGCTGGACCAGACCTTCCCTGCGCGCTGGACGCTGGACCTCGCGCTGGACTACAACCTGGATCGCTGGACGTTCACCGTAGGCGGCGACAACGTGACCAATGCGCGACCGGGGCGGGTGATCTACGCCAACTCCACCAACGGCAACTTCAAGTACAGCCTGTTCTCGCCCATGAGCTGGAACGGCGCCTACTACTACGCCAGCGCCACCTACCACTGGGATTGATACAACCATGATGCGATTGAACGCACGGCTGGCGTCGCTGGCGCTGGCCGCGGGGCTCACCGCCGCGGCGGCTTTGCCCGCGGCGGCGGATGGCGCCGGCAACGCGCCGCTGTACGGCTTCCTCGGCGCGCACGGCGAGGCCGAGCGCGCGCTGGAGCAGCGCGTGGACGGCGCCATCGACGGCGCCGACCTGGACGGCTGGCTGCGCCACCTCACCGCCGCGCCCAACCACATCGGCTCGGCGCACAACAAGGCCAACGCGGACTTCATCGCCGCGCAGCTGCGCCAGTTCGGCTGGGACGTGCGCATCGAGACCTTCCGCGTGCTGGTGGCCTACCCGGACCGGCAGCGTTTCGAGCTGCTGGGCGCGAAGCCCTACGCCGCCGACTTCACCGAGCCGGCGGTCGAGGGCGACCCGGACAGCGCGGCCAAGGGCGTGCTGCCGGGCATGGAGGCCTACAGCCCGGATGGCGAGGCCAGCGCGCCGCTGATCTACGTGAACCAGGGCCTCTCGGCCGACTACGACGAACTGGCGCGGCAGGGGCTCGACGCGAAGGGCAAGATCGTGCTGGTGCGTTCCAGCGGCGCCGGGCGCTGGGTGAAGCCGCGGCTGGCGGAGAAGCATGGCGCGGTGGGCATCGTGATCTTCTCCGACCCGATCGAGGACGGCTACAGCAAGGGCGACGTCTACCCCAAGGGCGCCTGGCGCACGCCGCGCACCATCCAGCGCGGCACGCTGGGCATCGACGACACGCTGGACGCCAAGGCCGGCGCGCGCATCCAGGCTTCGAGGAAGCTGCCGGGCCTGTCGATCCCCGTCGCCACCATCGGCTACGGCGACGCCGAAGTCTTTCTCAGAGCGCTCGGCGGCCCGCAGGTGCCGGCGCGCTGGCAGGGCGGCCTGCCGTTCGCTTACCACATCGGCGGCGGCGCGGAGGCGCGTGCGCGTTTGGCCGTCCATTCGCAATGGCAGTGGCAGACGCTGTACGACGTGATCGCCACCCTGCGCGGCAGCGAGCAGCCGGACCAGTGGGTGCTGCGCGGCGTGCACCACGACGCCTGGGTGCTGGGCGCCTGGGATCCGCTCGCCGGCACCACCGCGCTGCTGGCCGAGGCCAAGGCGCTGGGCGAGCTGTACCGGCAGGGCGTGAAGCCGAAGCGCAGCCTGGTCTTCGCCAGCTGGGACGGCGAGGAGCTGGGCATCCTCGGCTCGCGCGCCTGGGCCGACAAGCACGCGGAGGAACTGCGCCGCAAGGCGGTGCTCTACCTCAACAACGACACCACCAGCCGCGGCTACCTGAGCGCCGCGGGCAATCCCGCGCTGACGCGGCTGGTCGACGGCGTGGCCGCGGACATCCGCGACCCGGAAACCGGTGCCAGCGTGGGCGAACGCCTGCGCGCACGGCGCGCAGTGGTGGCGGCGGAGAAGAACGCCCCGGCGCCGGCGGCCGATCCGCCGCTGACCCCGCTCGGCACCGGCTCGGACTTCGTCGCCTTCGCCGACCACCTCGGCGTGCCCTCGCTGCACCTGCGCTACGGCTACGACCGCGACGGCGACGAGGAGAGCGTGCCGGTCTACCACTCGCTCTACGACAGCTACAGCCACTACCAGCGCTTCGGCGACCCGGGCCTCAAGTACATCGCCGCCCTGGCCAAGACCGACGCGCGCCTCGTGCTGCGCGCCGCCAACGCCGACCTGCTGCCGTGGGACTACGCCGCTCAGGCCGCCTCGCTCGGCAAGGCCATCGACGCGCTCGCCGCCCACAACCGTTCGCTGGGCGAAAAGGCGAAGCGCCGTAACGCGCTGCTCGACGCGCACGCCTATGCGCTGGCGGCGGTGAGCTGGCGCGGGCAGGGCGAGCCGGCGCGGCTGGCGGCGGACGTGCCCGCGATCGACCTGAGCGCGCTGCGCACGGCCCTGCGGCGTCTCGCGGCGAGCGCGGCGGCCTACGACGAGGCCTATGCCAAGCAGGCCGCCACGGATTCGCCGGGCGCCGCGTCGCTGCGCAGGACCAACGCCGCCCTGCGTGCGGTGGAACCGTCGCTGCTGGGCGAGGGCCTGCCCGGCCGGCCCTGGTATCGCCACCTGCTGCAGGCGCCGAGCCTGCAGGAGGGCTACGACGTGGCGACGCTGCCGGCGATCGGCGACGCCATCGACCAGCACCGCTGGGACGACGCCCGCGCCGCGGTGGCGCGCACCGCCCAGGCGGTGGACGCGGCGGCGGCGCAGCTCGATGCGGCCACGGTGGCCTTGCGGGTGCCGTAGCCGGCAGCGAAGCCGACAGCGCGGGCATCGGCGATCGATGCCCGCGCTGTTTTTTTATGGAGGTGACCAGGGCATCCGCCGGCTCGGGTCGCCGGTTTCGGGATGCGTGCGGCGCGCAGCCGGTCAGTGGTGGCGGCAGCGGCCCGCCACCATGGGCCGCCGCGTGCGCAGGTAATGGCTGGCGGCCTGGATCAGCGGTTCGGCCAGGGTCATCGCGCCGCTGGCGGCCACGCTCTGGGTGACCAGGTAGTGGTTGGCGAAGTGGGCGCCCCAGTGTTGGGTCGCGAGACTGAGGCGCTTGAGCATGGCGAGCACTCCGGGCAGGTGCGCGCATCATGGCGGCGGCCCCCGGCCGGGGCCAGTCGATTGTTTGGATCGGGGCGATAGACTTTTTCGATGACTGGCCGGCGCAGGCCGCCCGGCCGCGCGCAGGCGCTAGCGATCGCGCCGGGGCGGCACGTGCCGCCCCGCGGGCTGGCGATGGGCATCCTCCGCCATCGCCTTGAACTGGTTCAGCCGCTCCAGCCACAGCGGGTTGAGTTCGGCCTCCTGCTCGCTGTCGGCGTCGGGGATGCGGTTGAAGGGGATGCGCATCGGCGCGGCGTCGTGCGCCAGCGCCTCCTGCATGCCGCCAAAGTAGACCTTGTTGTGGCCGAACTTGCCGTTGATGCGGTCGATCACCGCGTCGAGCCTGCGGTTCGCCTCCGGCGGCGCGAACAGCGAGCCGCTGCTCTGCGCGCGCTCGACCAGCCGGTACAGCGTCACGCTGACCGACAGCGGCGTCGCCCGCGGCGGACCGGGCAGGCCGCGCGGCACGCCCAGCGCCTGGGCGAGCAGGTGCAGCAGGCTGCGGCTGTCGTCGGTGGGGTCGAAGGCGAGGTCGGCGGCGTAGCGCTCCTCGTGGCCCACGAAGCGGATGCGCACCGCCAGCGCGCCGGCCAGCAGGTCGTCGCGGCGCAGGCGCATGGCTGCCTTCACCAGCAGCTTGCGCAGCACCGAGCGGGCGCCGCCGGGCGTGCGCAGCGCCGGGCCGAGCACGTGCGAGTGGCCCATCGAGGCGCGCACGCTGTCCCGCTGCGGCAGCCAGGCGCCGCGCAGCAGGCCCCACATCCGCTCGCCCTCGATGCTGCCCCAGGCGTGGCGCAGCAGGTGCTTGTCGGCGGCGGTGAGCTGGGCCACGGTGAAGATGCGGTGCTCGTTGAGGCGCCGCTCCATCGACGGGCCGATGCCGCACAGGTCGCGCAGCGCCAGCCGGTGCAGGGCGTGCGGCAGCTCGGCCTGCTCGATCACGGTGAGGCCGTCGGGCTTGACCATGTCCGAGGCGGTCTTGGCGAGAAAAGCGTTGGGCGCGATGCCGATCGAGCAGCGGATCGCGCCGCCGGGGGCGACCCGGGCGATCTCCGCCTTCACCTGCCGCGCGATGGCCTCCGCCGCCGCGCGCTCGCGCTGGCGGCCGACCAGCTCGCAGGCCACCTCGTCGATGGAGCCGGCGTATTCGATCGGGATGGCGCGCTCGATCGCCTCGTACAAGACCTTGTGCCAGGCCACGTAGCGCGCCGGCCGCGCGGGGCGGATCACCAGATCCGGGCACAGCCGCCGCGCCTCGCGCACCAGCGTGCCGGTGCCCACGCCGTGGGCCTTGGCCTCGTAGCTGGCGGCGATCAGGCAGGTGGTGTCGGCCAGCACCGGCACCACGCCCACCGGGCGGCCGCGCAGCGACGGCTCCTCGTGCTGCTCGACCGAGGCGAAGTAGCTGTTGAAGTCGACGAAAAGGCTGCGCAGGGTCATCACATGCTCCGAGCCTGCAGCTTATGCCGGATGCGTGTCGCAGGCGGCGAGATCGCGGGCGTGGCCGGGCCGGCGGCCGCGCGTCTGCGAGAGTTCGACGGCGCGTCCCGCTGCGGGGCTCGCCTGGGCGCCTCGCCGCTCAGGCCAGGCTGGTGAGGGCGCCGAAGCCGACCACCGCGATCACCGCCACCGCCATGCAGGCGCCGGCGAAGCGGATGCGTCGTGCATCGGCGCGCGGCACCAGTCGCCACAGCAGCATGGCGCCGAGCAGCATGTCGGCCGCCAGCGCGAGTCGCAGCGGCGCGGAGGCGAGCAGCGCGCCGTAGGGCGGATGCAGCCGGCCCTCGTACGCCGCCACGCCGCCCAAGAGCAACGCGCCCAGCAGGCTCCACACCAGGCAGGCGAGGTACACGCGGTTGAACACCACGTTGCAGCGCTCGGCCCAGCGCAGCACGACCCAGGCGACCAATGCGGAGCCGAGCGCAGCCAGCGAGCTGTAAAGCACCCACCAGAGCAGCATGCTGAGCCACGCGAGCAAGGCGCTCATGCGTGGGATTCGGGGCCGAGGCCGAGCCGGCGCAGCAGCTTCTCCATCAGCCATGCCGGGCCGATCAGCAGGTAGGAGAGATCGGTGAGAAAGCTCGGCCGCCGCCCCTCGATCGCATGGCCGACGAACTGCCCGATCCACGCCAGCACGAACACCGCCAGTGCCAGCCAGCGCAGGTTCGCCGCGCCCAGCGCATGGAACAAGGCGGCGGTGAGCAGCGCCAGCACCACGAAGGCGACAAGCAGGGCGAGGCCCAGCCGGTGCGAATGCCGCCAGTACCACACGAAGGCGAGGAACATCGCCAGCACCGCCCAGGCGCCCGGCCTGGCGAAGGCGACCGGCACCGGCACGCTCCACAGCAGCGCCACCACGCACCACACGATCAGCGGCACGCAGATCCAGTGCAGCAACTGGTTGGTGGGGTGCTGGTGGTCGCGGCTGTAGCTGTCCAGCCAGTCCTGCATGGTGCGCATGGCGTTCTCCAGGGCGGCGGGCGCTCGGCGCGCCCATGGCCGGATTCAGCGACCCCGCGCGGCGCGAGGCAAGCTGCACCGCGGCACGCCGCCGTGCGTGGCGGAGCGCTTCAGTCCAGCTTGATGCCGGCCAGCCGCTGCAGGGCCTCGGCGTACTTGGAGGCGGTGCCGGCGATCACGGCGGCGGGCACGCGCGGGCCGGGCGCCTGCTTGTTCCAGTCCAGCGTCTCCAGGTAGTCGCGCACGAACTGCTTGTCGTAGCTGGGCGGGCTGATGCCCACGCGGTATTCGTCCGCCGGCCAGAAGCGCGAGGAGTCGGGCGTGAGCATCTCGTCCATCACGTAGAGCCGGCCGTCCTCGTCGGTGCCGAACTCGAACTTGGTGTCGGCGATGAGGATGCCGCGCTCGGCCGCATAGGCCGCCGCCCACTGGTAGATGGCGAGGGTGGCCTCGCGCACTTGTGCCGCGAGATCCGCGCCCACCGCGGCCACCACCGCGTCGAAGCTCACGTTCTCGTCGTGGTCGCCCACGGCGGCCTTGGTCGAGGGGGTGAAGATCGGCGCCGGCAACCGCTCGGCCTGGCGCAGGCCCGCCGGCAGGGCGATGCCGCACAGCGCGCCGGTGGCCTGGTAGTCCTTCCAGCCCGAGCCGATCAGGTAGCCGCGCGCGATCGCCTCCACCGGCACCGGCTTCAGGCGCCGGGCCACCACCGCGCGCTTCTCGTACAGCGCCAGGTCGGTGCCTGCGGGTAGCACCTCGGCCAGCGGCACGTCGAGCAGGTGGTTGGGCACGATGTGCGCGGTCTTGCCGAACCAGAAGTTGGAGATCTGGGTGAGCATCTCGCCCTTGCCGGGGATCGGGTCGGGCAGCACCACGTCGAAGGCGGAGAGGCGGTCGGTGGCCACGATCAGCAGACGGTTGCCGGAGAGCGCGTAGACGTCGCGCACCTTGCCGCGGTGGATCAGCTCGAGGCCGGGCAGGTTCGATTGCAGCAGGGTGGTGGGCACGGCGGCTTCCGGAGGCGTGGACAGAAACGCCTATTCTAGCGACTGCGGCCGGCGCCAGCGCCGTGGCGCGGGCGGCCGCGCCATGCGGCACTGCTAGAATGGCAGGCCTTCGACCCCATGTATCGCCGATGCGCAACGTATTGATCGCGGCATTGCTGGCCGCTTCCTCGCCCGCCGCGACCCTGCACGCCGCCGATGCGCCGCCCCGGCCCGCCCGGCTGGGCCTGTGCGCGGCCTGCCACGGCGAGACCGGCCAGGCGCAGATGCCCGGCGCGCCCAACCTCGCCGGGCAGAAGCTCGACTACCTGCGCGCCGCGCTCGCGCAATACCGCGACGGCCGTCGCGACGTGCCGCTGATGCGCGCCGCGCTCGGCCCGGTGAGCGAGGCCGACCTCGACGCGCTGGCCCGCTGGTACAGCGCCCAGGCGCCCAAGGTGCAGCCATGAACTATTCCTCCACGCTGTTCATGGCCCTGCTCGGCCTGGTGTTCGGCCACAGCCTGGCGGGCGCGCTGGTGGGCGCGATCATCGGCTTCGTCTTCGACAGCCTGCGGCAGAGCCAGCGCCAGCGCGCGGCGCCGGTGGCGGGCGGCTTCGTGGGGCCGCTGTTCGCGCTGCTGGGCGCCATCGCCAAGTCCGACGGGCGCGTGTCGGAGGCGGAGATCGCCGTGGCCGAGCGGCTGATGTCGCGCATGGGCCTGGACGGCGAGCAGCGCCGCCAGGCCATCGCCAGCTTCAACAGCGGCAAGCAGCCGGAGTTCGACGTCGGCGGCCCCATCGAGGAACTGCGCGTGTGGGCCGGCATGCGCCGCGACCACGCCTTCCCCGTGCTCGACGTGGTGATCGAGACGGTGCTGGCCGAGGGCCAGCCCTCGCCGTCCAAGATGGCGATCCTGCGCCAGCTCGCCTTCGCCCTGCGCATCAGCGACATGGAGCTGATGGCGATGATGGCGATGAAGGGCTACGCCTGGCAGGCCGGCCCGCGCGGCCAGGGCGGCAGCTACGCGCCGCCGCGCCGCGCGCCGCAGGGGCCCGATCCCTACGCGGTGCTGGGCATCACCCGCGACGCGGACGAGCGCACGATCAAGCGCGCCTACCGCAAACTGATTTCCGAGCATCACCCCGACCGCCTCGGCGACCTGCCCGAGGACATGCGCAAGCGCGCCGAGGCGCGCGCCAGCGAGATCAACGCGGCCTACGAGCGGATCAAGGCGGAGCGGGGCCTGAAATAACCCGCCTCGCGGGCGCGGCGTGCGCGCGAGGCGGTCGTGGCGGCCATGGGAGGACGCGCTTGCGTGCCGCCCGGCGGCTGTCGCCGGAGTCATTCGAGGAATGTCCGTCGCGCGCGAGTGCGCTCCCACCGAAGCAGGTTTCCGTCTATGGCCAAGCAATCGACCGTCATCGCTCCTTCCATCCTCTCCGCCGACTTCGCCCGCCTGGGCGAGGACACCGAGAAGGTGCTCGCCGCCGGCGGCGACTGGGTGCACTTCGACGTGATGGACAACCACTACGTGCCTAACCTCACCATCGGCCCGATGGTGCTCAAGGCACTGCGCGACTACGGCATCGCCGCGCCGATCGACGTGCACCTGATGGTGAAGCCGGTGGACCGCCTCGTGCCCGACTTCGCCAAGGCCGGCGCCAGCCGCATCAGCTTCCACCCGGAGGCCAGCGAGCACGTGGACCGCACCCTCGGCGCCATCCACGAGGCGGGCTGCGCCGCGGGCCTGGTGTTCAACCCGGCCACGCCGCTCAATTGGCTCGACCACGTGATGGACAAGCTCGACCTGGTGCTGATCATGTCGGTGAACCCGGGCTTCGGCGGGCAGAAGTTCATCCCCTCCGCATTGGAGAAGATCCGCCAAGTGCGCCGGCGCATCGACGAGAGCGGCCGCGACATCCGCCTGGAGGTGGACGGCGGCGTGGGCCTGGACAACATCGCCGCCATCGCGGCGGCCGGCGCGGACACCTTCGTGGCCGGCTCGGCCATCTTCAACGCGCCCGATTACCGCACGGTGATCGAGGCACTGCGCCGCCGCGCCGAGGGTTGAACTTCGGCCGATACCCGCCGGCGGCGTTAATGCGCCTGCGGGCCCGCCGGCGCCGCCGTGCCGGCCTGCTGCAGCGGGCCGACGCTGACGTGGCCGGACCAGCCGTCGAAGACCTCGGCGGCGGTGCGATCGATGACCTGAGTGAGTTGGGGAACCTGCGCGCAGGCGACGGACGAGGCGGCGGGGTTGCTGCTGTTGACCGCCGAGCGTCCGCCGGTCTCGATACCGGATAGGCAATGGATGCTGTTCAGCCGGTCGGCATGCTCGATCGCCGCCATGCCGTCGCGGTAGCGCCGCTCGGCGCGCGTGGCGGCGACGTCGTCGCCGTAGGTGGCCCGCATCGTGCCGAGCAGGGTGTCGGCCTGCGCCCGCTCCGTCGGCGAGGCGCTGGCGTAGGCCGCGCGGTAGGCCGCCTCGAAATCCTCGCGGTGCCGCTCCGCCGCCAGCGCCAGCCAGGCCAGCGCGAGCGGCCGGTTGGCCGGCTGGTGATCGCCATGGAGCGCCATCACGCCCAGCACGTACTGCGCCGGCTTGCTGGCCCAGCCGGCTGCGGTGGCGAAGAAGCGCTGCGCCTCGCGGTAGCGGCCCTGGCCGTAGGTCTGCGCGGCGAGGCAGTAGTAGTAGTCGGCGGGCAGGAAGCGCTCCTCGCTGATCGAGCAGGTCTTGCCGGCGAGGTCGGCGTCGCTCGGCGCGGCGGCGTCGGCGGTGGCCGCCGGCGTGCCGGGCGACCAGCCGATGGCCAGGGCGGCGGCGAGGAGGAGGGGCAGGGCGGCAGTCCGTTGCAGCATGGCGCGTTCTCGCTTCGAGGTGGATCGACTATAGCGAGCGCGCCGTCGCACGTGCTTGCGGGGCGCCGGCGATCAGTGGAGGCCCAGCATCAGCCCGAGCAGCAGGGCGCCGATCGCCAGCGCGACCCGCAGGGGCTCGAAGCCGCGCAGCTCGGCATTGGGGTCGAGGGAAGTCTTGTCGGGGGTTGCCATCGTCGTGCGTCCGACCATAGGGGGCGTCCATGGAAGCGCGCGGCGGAGCGCGTCTGCGGCCCGTTGCGGGCAGGGCGCTGACGAAATCATGGCGAAACGGGGGCAGGCCGCGCAGGCGTGCGCCGGACTCCCGCTCAAAGAAACCCCGGCGCGGCAAGCCACGCCGGGATAAGACGCTGTCGGAACGACGCGTGAGGAGACCACCTGGCAGGCGCCACCAACGCCAGCCGCCACGGCAAAGAGCACGCCGGAGCGGCGGACGCCTTCCACGGCAATGGATGCGACGCCTGCCGAGAAATCAGACCGGTCGGTGCCGGAATGGTTCCCTGGGCACGACCGCTCCCACGCAAGAAAAAACTGAACGGACCGGGCCCGCATGCGCGACAGCTCGCCAGCTGGCCTATAGTCGATGCAACGCCGCTTGGCGCCCTGCAATGGCGCGGCATGGCGGTTCCCATGGATCGGAATCGAGGTTGGTTTATGAATGTGAACGTAAGCCAGGTGTGGTGCGTGGTGGTGCTGGCGGTCGTGGTCTGGGCAGGAAGCGGGACGGTCGCGAGGGCGGTTTCGATGCCGCAGGCGGCGGCCGAGACATCCGCCGTAGCGGCCGCGGCGGAGGAAGCCAAGCTCGAAGAGGCTCGCAGCCTGCAATGCCCATCCGGCCTGGAGCGTTTCCTGCCCGGTGCCTACTACTACTGCGTGGGTGCTCGCGACCTGGCCCGCAATCACGACAATCGCGGCATCGACATGCTGCAGACTGCCGCGGGCTGGGGCAGCAAGGCTGCGCAGCTCACCCTGGGCGTGGGGTATTTCAAGGGCGACGTGGTGCCGGCGGACCGGCCGCTTGGCCTCGCCTGGCTGGGCCTGGCCGCCGAACGCCACGACCCGGCCTACGTGGCGATCTTCCGCTCGGCCTGGGACAAGGCCAGCCCCGCGGAGCGCACCCGCGCCGACGCCCTGTGGAAGGCGATGAAGCCGCAATACGGCGACGACTACGCGGCGCGGCGCGCCGAGCGGCGTTACCGCCACGCCCGCGAGGAACTGGTGCGCAACGATGTCTACGGGGCGCAGGTATGCATCGCCGGCCTGACCACCGCTCAACTCGTGCCGATGGATTTTCGCAGCCCCGACGCGACCAGTTGCTTCGGCTCCATGCCGGTCAGCTTCGCCGCCAAAAAGGTGGATGCATATGCCGACCGCCTGTTCGAAGGCTGGAGCGGCCACGTCAGCGTCGGTGCCCTGCAGCCGGTGGCGGCTACGCCGTCGAAGTGAAGCGCGCCCGCCGCGGGCGCCGCGCGGGCGGCATGTGGCAAAGCGCGGGCAAATCCGGGCTGCGGCTTGCGCGGGGCGCATGGCGCATAGCACGCTGCGCGCCAGCCGCATCCGGAGGAACCCATGGGCCGCCACATCGCCATCGTCGAGGACGAACCGCTGATCCGCGCCAACTACGTCGAGGCGCTCAACCGCTTCGGCTACGACACCCGCGGCTACGGCTCGCGGCAGGAGGCCTCCAACGCCTTCGCCTCGCGGCTGCCGGAGCTGGTGATCATCGACATCGGGCTGGGCGACGAGCCGGAGGGCGGCTTCGACCTCTGCCGCGAGCTGCGCGCAAGGTCGGCGACGCTGCCGATCATCTTCCTCACCGCGCGCGATTCGGATTTCGACGTGATCTCCGGCCTGCGCCTGGGCGCGGACGACTACCTCAGCAAGGACACCAGCCTGCACCAGCTGGCCGCGCGCATCGCCGCGCTGTTCCGCCGCATCGAGTCGCTGAAGGCGCCGGCGGCCAGCGAGACGGTGATCGAGCACGGCCCGCTCAAGCTCGAATCCGAGCGCATGCGCATCAGCTGGAACGGCGAGGAAGTGCCGCTCACCGTCACCGAGTTCTGGATGGTGCACACCCTGGTGCGCTTCCCCGGCCACGTGAAGAACCGCGACCAGCTGATGCGCGAGGCCGAACTGGTGGTGGACGACGCCACCATCACCTCGCACATCAAGCGCATCCGCAAGAAGTTCATCGCCGTGGCGCCCGCGTTCGACGCCATCGAGACGGTGCACGGCGTGGGCTATCGCTGGCGGCCGTGATGGCTGGGAGCCGGGAATCGGGAATGGAGAACAGGGAATAGGAGATAGGCGGCCATGCCGGGCGGTGCCGCTCAAGGCCCGCGTAGCCCACTATTCTCCATTCCCGACTCCCTATTCCCTGCTCCAAACCCATGTCCCTGCGCCGCAAGCTCCTCCTCGTCGCCCTGTGCACGCTGGCCTTGCCGGTGGCCGGCTGGCTGTACGTGCGGCAGATGGAGACGCTGCTGCGCGAGGGCCAGGCGCAGGCGCTGGTGGCCTCGGCGCGGGCGGTGGCGCGCGGGCTGGCGGTGGGCGACGCGGCGCTGCCGGCGGGCGGCCAGGGCTGGTACGTGCAGGCGGCGGCCAACCCGATCACCGTGGACGGCTACGGCGACGACTGGGCGCCGCTCACGCCGTGGAGCCAGCCGCTGGGCACGCACGCCAAGCTGCTGCTGGCGGAGGATGCGGACGGGCTCTACCTCTACGCGCAGGTGCGCGGCACCCATCGCGTGCGCGCCGACGCGCAGGACGCCAATGCGCTGCGCGCCGATCACCTGGTCGTGGCGCTCGAGCGCGACGGCCAGCGCCAGCGCTACCTGATCGCCAGCGCCGCGCCGGGGCCGGCCACCGCGCGCCTGCTCGACCCGCCGGCGGAGGGCCTGCCCTCGCTGCTCGTTGCGCAATGGCAGGAAGACGGCAGCGGCTACCAGGTGGAACTGCGCCTGCCGCGCGAGCTGGCCCTCACGCGGCTCGGCGTGGGCGTCCACGACGGCGGCATGTCCGATCCCGATCCGCTGGCCGCCGACAGCCGGCCGCTGTGGCGCTACTCGACCGCGCTGGCGAAGGAGCTGGCCCAGCTCGCGCCCGACGGCGCCCAGGCGCGGCTGCTGGCGCCGCAGGGCTGGCTGCTGGCGCGCAGCGGGCAGCTGGGCCGCCTCGACCCCGGCGGCGCGCAGCCCGGCTGGTTCGCCGCGCTCGTCTACCGCGCCTTGCTGGCCGCGCGGGTGGGCGACGCCGAGCCGTGGTCGCAGGACGTGCCGCGCTTGGACCTGCCGGAAGTCGCCCGCGCCCGCGCCGGCCAGCCGGCCACCGCCTGGCGCGAGGGCGAGACGCGCGCCAGCGTGGTGCTGGCCGCGGCGGTGCCGGTGGGGCCGCCGCAGGCGCCGCGCGGCGTGCTGCTGCTGGAGCAGTCCAGCCGCGCGGTGCCGCTGCTCGCCAACCGCGCGCTGTTCGGCCTGCTGCTGACCAGCTTCGGCGTGCTGCTGGTGGCCGGCGGCATCCTGCTCGCCTTCGCCACTCGGCTCAGCCTGCGCCTGGGCCGCCTGCGCGACGCGGCCGAGCGCGCCACGCTCAACGATGGACGTCTGGACGGCCTGTTCGCCCAGGGCAAGTTCCCGATGACCGAGGCCGAGGACGAACTGGGCGATCTCGCCCGCAGCTTCGCCAAGCTGTTCGAGGCGGTGGGCGGCTATACCGACTACCTGCGCACGCTGGCCTCCAAGCTCTCGCACGAGTTGAGCACGCCGCTGGCGATCGTCAAATCCTCGCTGGACAACCTCGAGCACGGCCAGGCCGCGCTGCCGGCCGAGGCGCAGCCCTACCTCGACCGCGCCCGCGACGGCGTGGCGCGCCTGGGCACCCTGGTGCGCGCGATGAGCGAGGCCAGCCGCATGGAGCGCGCCATCGCCGCCGCCGAGCCGGAGGACGTGGACCTGCGCGAGGTGGTGCGCGGCTGCGCCGAGGCCTACCGGCCGCTGGCCGGCGCGCGAGCGCTCGACTGCGAGCTGCCGGCGGCGCCACTGCCCATGCACTGCGCGCCCGAACTGATCGCGCAGGCGCTGGACAAGCTGTTCGACAACGCGCTCTCCTTCACCCCGTCCGACGGCTGGTTGCGCCTCAGCCTGCGCCCGCGCGAGGGCGGCGCGGAGATCGAGCTGGCCAACCAGGGCCCGCCGCTGCCCGCCGCGATGCAGGGGCGGCTGTTCGACTCGCTGGTCAGCCTGCGCGCCAAGGCCACGCCGGGCGAGGCGCCGCACCTGGGGCTGGGCCTCTACGTGGTGCGCCTGGTGGCCGAGCGCCACGGCGGCGTGGCGGCGGCCCGCAACCTCGAGGCGGGCGGCGGCGTGGCCTTCAGCCTGATCCTGCAGCACATGCCGCGGCAGCGGTTGTGAGCTAAGGGAATCGGGAGTCGGGAGCGTCTGCGCGGCAGCGGTCGCGCGCAGGCGCTCCTACAGAGGGGGCTTGGGCGGCGTCAGGCTCGCGGCGCAGCGCGGCCGCCGCGTCGCACGGCAGCGCAAGCGGCCGCTTGGCTGCTATCGTGCACGATCCCAAGTTCCGCAACCGATGACCGCAACGTGATCTCCCGCGACACATTCGACGCCCTTGCCGCGCAGGGCCACACCCGCATCCCGCTGGTGCGCGAGGTGTTCTCCGATCTCGACACGCCGCTGTCGGTGTACCTCAAGCTCGCCGACGGCCCGTACACCTTCCTGTTTGAATCGGTCGAGGGCGGCGCCACCTGGGGGCGCTATTCGATGATCGGCCTGCCGGCCCGCCGCGTGTACCGCCTGCGCGGCCACGAACTGGAGGTGGAGGACGCGGGCGAGGTGATCGAGCGCCGTCACCTGGACGACCCGCTGGCCGAGATCGAGCGCCTGCGCCAGCAGTACGACGTGCCGCGCCTGCCCGACCTGCCGCTGTTCACCGGCGGCCTGGTCGGCTACTTCGGCTTCGAGACGGTAGGCTACATCGAGCCGCGCCTGGCGCAGTGGGACCGCCCCGACGAGCTGGGCACGCCCGACGTGCTGCTGATGCTGGCCGAGGAAGTGGCGGTGTTCGACAACCTCAAGGGCCGGCTGTACCTGATCGTGCACGCCGACCCCGCGCAGCCGCAGGCCTACGCGCTGGCGCAGCGGCGGCTGGACGCGCTGGTGCACCGCCTGCGCCAGGGCGGCGCGGGCTACCCGCCGCCGGGCCCTTCCACGGCGCTGGACGAGGGCGACTTCAAGTCCTCCTTCACCCGCGAGGAGTTCGAGGCGATGGTGGAGCGCGCCAAGGAATACATCCGCGCCGGCGACGTGTTCCAGGTGGTGCCCTCGCAGCGGCTCAGCGTGCGCTTCAACGCGCGGCCGGTGGACGTGTACCGCGCGCTGCGCGCGATGAACCCCTCGCCCTACATGTACTTCGTGGACCTGGGCGGCACGCAGATCGTCGGCTCCTCGCCGGAGATCCTCGCCCGCATGAAGGACGGCTCCGTGATGGTGCGCCCGATCGCCGGCACCCGCCCGCGCGGCCGCACGGTGGAGGAGGATCTCGCGCTGGAGACCGAACTGCTGGCCGACCCCAAGGAGCGCGCCGAGCACGTCATGCTGATCGACCTCGGCCGCAACGACATTGGCCGCATCAGCGAGACCGGCAGCGTGGAGGTGGGCGAGTCCTTCGTGGTCGAGCGCTACTCGCACGTGATGCACATCGTCTCGCAGGTGCAGGGCAGGGCGAAGCCGGGGCTGTCCTACATGGACGTGCTCAAGGCCACCTTCCCGGCCGGCACGCTCTCCGGCGCGCCCAAGATCCGCGCCATCGAGATCATCCAGGAGCTGGAACCCTACAAGCGCAACATCTACGCCGGCGCGATCGGCTGGATCGGCTGGTGGGGTGACGCCGACACCGCCATCGCCATCCGCACCGCGGTGATCCAGGACGGCCGCCTGCACGTGCAGGCCGGCGCCGGCATCGTCTACGACTCCGACCCCGCCGCCGAGTGGGAGGAGACGATGAACAAGGGTCGCGCGCTGTTCCGCGCGGTGGCGCAGGCGGCGAAGGGGCTTTGAGATCCTTAGTTCTACCTGTTGGCGGTCGCGAGGGAAAACGTGCTGCGTTGTTGAAGCCTGTTGATGCCCCGTCGCCGTCTGGCCGGCCCAAAGGGCCGGCCAGAGCAACGCCACGCTTCGAGCAAGGCGGCGACGTATCAAGCTGGCCGCGCCGCCCCGGCGACTCCGCTAGCATAACGGCATGACGCGCATCGACCCGTCCAACCCCACCGACACCGGCCGCAGATGAATGCCCATGCGATGGCGAGCCCTTCTTTCGACGCTGTGCTGTGCGCCGCTCGCCGCGGCGGCGGCAGGTAGCGGCATGGTCACCTGGCCCGGCGATTTCGCATCGAGGGTGGAGGCGCTGGCCCTGCTCGAAACGCTCAACGCCGACCTGCTCAGCCACGACAGCGCCACGCTGACGCTGGAGCGCTGGTGCGGCGCGCACGCGCTCGCGCCGCAGGCCAGGATCGTGGCCGAGCGCGTCGCCGACGCGCAGGCGCCGCTGCCGGCGGAGGCGCGCGAGCAGCTGCAGATCGGCGCCGACGAGCCGGTGCGCTACCGCCGCGTGCAGCTGCGCTGCGGCGGGCACGTGCTGTCGGAGGCGGACAACTGGTACGTGCCCGCGCGCCTCACCGCCGACATGAACGCGGCGCTGGAGCATTCGGACGTGCCCTTCGGCAAGGTGGTGGCGCCGCTGCACTTCCGCCGCCGCACGCTGTCGGCCGAGCTGCTGTGGTCGCCGCTGCCGGCGGGCTGGGAGATGCAGCGCGGGGCGCCGCCGGCCGGCACCGGCGGGCCGCTGGTGGTGCCGGCGCACGTGCTGCAGCATCGCGCGGTGCTCTATGACCAGGCGCAGCGCCCGTTCGCCGCGCTGGTGGAAACCTACACCGCCCAGGTGCTGGCCTTTCCGCCGCCGCGCCCGCGCTGACATCCCGCGTGGCGTCCGCCGTCGCGCGGCGCCCGCCCGGTCCGCCGTAGAATCGGCCGTGCCGTTCCCGATGCGCGAGGGCATTCGCCATGACCGACGAGTCCAGTGAACACGGCTACCGCCGCCCGCCGAACCGGGCCTGCGACCCGCAGCGCATGAACTGGCTGTGGCGGCTGATCGGCGAGCTTGCCGAGCTGTCGCCGGGCGAGGTGGACGAGGCGCTGCGCGCCGTCGACGTGGCGGCCGATGCGCGGCGCATCCGCGGCTGGTCGGCCAGCGAGGCCGAGGACGATTTCTTCCCGATCACGCTCGCCGAGATGGAGCGCAACCTGCGCGCGCTGGTGGCGCTGCGGCGCGCGCGGCGCGATACCGCCGCGGTGCTGGACGCGGCGGCGCATCCGCACCCGGACGCGCCGCCTCCGGCGTGAGCGGCCGTTCAAACCCTGGCCATTGACGCTGTCCCCGCCTCCCCTTGCTTGCCAGGGAGAGGCCCGTCGACCCTCCCCGACGCGCAGGGGAGGGCGCCGGTGGCAGGCCTTGAACAGGCTCCAGGGCGGCGCGGGCGCATTGCCCGTGCGCGGTGCCCGCACGGGCCGCGGCCGGTATCATGCGGCCCGATGCAGCCTTCCCTTCCGGACGACACCAGCCACGGCCTCGTGGTCTACCGCGCCAGCCGGCTCGAGGCCCTGCTCGATCCGCTGCTGGCCCTGCTCGACGGCGCGCCGCCCGCGCAGGTGCTGGCGCCGCAGACGGTGATCGCCGCGCACCCGGGCATGCGCCACTGGCTGGCCGCCGCGCTGGCGCGCCGGCGCGGGCCGGAAGGCATCGTCGCCAACCTGCGCATCACTTTGCCGAGCAGTTGGCTGGACGAGCTGGCGCAGGCGCGCCTGGGCGCCGACAAGGCGCCCACCGCGCCCTACCGGCGCGACCGCCTGCGCTGGCGCATCCACGAGCAGCTGCCGGGCATCGACGACGCGCAAGTCCAGGCCTACCTCGCCGGCGGCGACCCGCTGCGCCGCTACCAGCTCGCCGACCGCCTGGCCCAGCTCTACGGCCAGTACCTGGTGTACCGGCCCGACTGGCTGCTGGCCTGGCAGCGCGGCGAGAGCGCCATCCCCGACGCCGGCTTCCTGGCGCCGCTGTGGCGGGCGCTGCGGCAGGGCATCGGCGCGCCGCACCGCGGCGAGCTGGCACAGCGCCTGCTGCGCGACCTCGCGCGGCCGAACGTGGACGAGGCCGAGCCGGTGCACCTGTTCGGCATCAGCCACCTCGCGCCGATCGAGCTGGGCCTGCTGCGCGCGGTGGCGCAGGTGCGGCCGGTGATGCTCTACGTGCCCGACCCCTGCCGCGAATACTGGGCCGGCCTGCGCGGCGAGCGCGCCCAGTTGCGCGAGCTGGCCCGGCGCACCGGCTTCGACGCCGAGTCCGAGCAGTACTTCCTCGACGAGGTCGGCCACCCGCTGCTGGCCGCCTGGGGCCGCATGGGCCAGCACTTCATGCTCGGCCTGCACGATGTGGACGAGGCCATCCGCATGGACGTGCGCCACTGGCAGGACGAGGCGCCGGCCTGGCGCGATGGCCGGGGCCTGCTGCAACGCCTGCAGGAGAGCATCCGCCAGTTCGAGCCCGCGCTGGTCGAGCCGCTGGCCGGCGGCGAGGCCGCGGCGCTGGCCGACCGCAGCCTGCGCGTGCACCTGTGCCACACCCGCCTGCGCGAGCTCGAAGTGCTGCGCGACGCGCTGCTCGACGAACTGGCCGAGCGGCCCGACCTCGAACCCTCCGACATCGCCGTGATGGCGCCGAACATCGCCGCCTACCTGCCGCTGCTGCCGGCGGTGTTCGGCGAGCCGGGCCGGGCGCAGGGGCCGCTGCCCTACCACCTCGCCGACGTGCCGGTGGCGCGCACGCACCCGCTGCTGGACGCCTTCGGCCGCCTGCTCGGCACGCCCGAGTCGCGCCTCACCGCGCCCGAGCTGCTCGACCTGCTGGAGCTGCCCGAGATCGCCCGCGCGCTCGGCCTGGACGGCGCCGATCACGAGACGCTGGCGCAGTGGCTGCGCCGCAGCCGCGTGGCCTGGGGCCTGGACGGCGCGCACCGCGCGCGCTTCGACGTGCCGGCCATCGACGCCCACACCTTCGCCTGGGGCATGGACCGCCTGCTGGCCGGCTACGTGATGGGCGGCGACGGCGGCGCGGCCTGGGCGCTGCCCGACGGCGAGCTGGCGCCGGTGCCCGGCGTGCACGGCCCGCAGGCGGCGCTGCTCGGCGCGCTCGACCGCCTGCTGCTGGAGCTGGCCGCCCTGCAGCGCGACGCCGCCCAGCCGCGCACCGCCTCGGCCTGGGCAACTAGGCTGGAACAGCTGCTCGACGCGCTGTTCCGCGTCGACCCGCACGAGCGCGCGGCGGTGGAGGCACTCTCCCTGCTGCGCCGGCTGATCGCCGCCACCGCGCTGGAGACGGCCGAGAGCGGGCTCGATCCGCTGCTCGACTTCCGCGTGGTGCGCGAGGCGCTGCGCGAGCGCCTCGCGGCCTCCTCCGAGCGCCAGCGCTTCCTGGTCGGCGGCGTCACCTTCTGCGGCATGGTGCCCCAGCGCGCGATCCCGTTCCGGGTGATCGCCGTGCTGGGCCTGAACGACGGCGAGTTCCCGCGCGGCGAGCGCGACGCCGGCCTCGACCCGATGCAGCGCCACCGCCGCCTGGGCGACCGCGACGTGCGCAGCGACGACCGCTACCTGTTCCTGGAGACGGTGATGTCCGCGCGCGAGGCGCTGCACCTGTCCTACCTCGGCGAGGGCGTGCGCGACGGCAGGCCGCGCAACCCCGCCGCGCCGCTGGCCGAGCTGATGGGCTTCCTCGACGCGCAGGCGGGCCTGTCCGGCGTGGCGGCGGACGCGGACGAGCAGCCCGTGCACGGCGACGCGCCGCGCGCGATCCGCCGCCCGTGGCGCATCCGCCATCCGCTGCAACCCTTCGACGCGCGCTACTTCGACCTCGACGCGCCGCGGCGCGAGGACCCGCGGCTGCTCTCCTTCGACGCCGGTTACGCGGGCATGGTCGCCGCCGGCGCGCGGCGGCCGTTCCTCGACGCGCTGACCGCGCCCGCCGCGCTGCCGCCGGAGGCCGGCGCGGAGCCGGTGCCGCTGCGCGAAGTGGTGGCCTACTACCGCGACCCGGCCCGGCAGCTGCTGGCGCGCCGCCTCAACGTGCGGCTGGACGCGCTGGAAGAGGAGCGCCTCGCCGAGCAGGAGCCGCTGGAAGCCGGCCTCGCGGCGATCGAGCGGGTGCCGCGGCGGCTGTTCCTCGACGCGGTGGAGCAGGGCGGCTTCCAACTTCCCGAGCAGGCGCCGGCCTGGCTGCGCCTCACCGGCCTGCTGCCGCCGGGGCGTCCCGGTTTGGACGTCTGGACGGCCACTCGCCAGGACGTGCAGGTACTGCTCGACGCCGCGCGCGCGCTGCCGTTGTTCGCCGGCGAGACGCCGGTGCCGCAGCCGCAGGCGCTGCCGGCGGTGCTGGCCGGCCGGCGCCTGGAGGGCACGCTGGAGCGCGTCTACGCCAAGGACGACGCGCTGTGGCTGTTCGACGTGCTGCCGGGCAAGCGCGAGGCGGAGCTGGACTTCAAGGTGCGCATCCCGTTCTTCCTCGAATGGGCGCTGCTGCGGCTGATGACGCCGCCCACCCGGCCGGTGCGCGCGTGCCTGGTGTGTGCGGAAGCCGGCGCCTGGACGGCTTCGCTCGACGGCTGGGACGCGGTGCTGGGCGCAGCCGCCGCCGCCGGCGACGACGCCACGGTCGAGCGGCTGCTGGACGATCTGCGCGCGCGCGTGGCGGCGCTGCTCGACCTCTGGCGCCAGGCCCAGCACCAGCCCTTGCCGTATTTCCCCAAGACCAGCTGGAAGGTGCTCGACGAGGCCCCCGACGGCGCCAGCCGCTCCTGGCTCGGCAACGGCCGCCAGCGCGGCGAGCGCGACTACGCGCCGGGCTACGCGCGCCTGCTTGCCGGCGAGCACCGCTTCGAGCCGGACGGCCCCGGCTACCTCGCGCTGCGCGAACTGGCCGGGCGGCTGCGCGCGCTGATCACCCTCGATCCGGAGGCTTCGGCATGACGACGCCCCGCGAGGCCGCCGACTGGCGCGCGCTCGACCTCGCCCCCGGCGGCCGCAGCCTGATCGAGGCCAGCGCCGGCACCGGCAAGACCTGGACCATCGCGGCGCTGTACCTGCGCCTGCTGCTGGAACAGGGCCTGAGCCCGCGCCAGATCGTGGTCACCACCTTCACCGACGCCGCCGCGCAGGAGCTGCGCGAACGCCTGCGCGCGCGGCTGGCCGGCGCCGAGGCGCAGGCGCTCGCCTGGGTGGAGAACCTCGTGCCGCCGGGGGAAGACGGCGCCGATGCCGCCTGGCTGCTCGCCCGCTGGCAGGCCGACGCGGCGCAGGCCGCGCGCGACCGCGTGCGCCTGCGCCTGGCCCAGGCCGAACTCGACCTCGCCCCGGTCGCCACGCTGCACGGCCTGTGCCGGCGCATCCTGGCCGACTACCCGTTCGAGAGCGGCAGCGGCTTCCAGGGCGGCGAGCTGGTCTCCGCCGACGACCTGCTCGACGAATGGGCGCAGGACCTGTGGCGCCGCCTGCAACAGGGCGAGGAACCCGCGCCGGCGGCCACGCCCGCCTCGCTTGCCGCGCTGCGCGCGCAACTCAAGACCTACCTGCAACCCGGCGTCGCGCTGTGGGCGCCCGGCGAGGACGAGCTGCTCGAGCGCCTGCCCGAACGCTGGGCCGCGCCGCTGGAGGCGCTGGCCGCGGACAAGGCCGTCTGGGGCCGCAAGCGCAACGCGCCCAAGGCCGTGCAGGCACTGGCGGCCTACCTGCGCACGCGCACCGACGCCCCCGCCGGCAAAGCGCTCGACGAGCTGGCCGAGGCCGCCGCGCTGCTCGCCGCCCACGGCGCGCACGAGGCCGCCGCCTTCGTGCGGCAGGCCGTGCGCCTGCTCGGCTACGTCGCCGAGGCCGCGCACATCCGCGCCTGGCAGGGCTGGCTGGCGCAGGTGCACGCCTGGCGCGAGCAGCGCCTGCGCGAGCGCGGCCAGCTCAGCTTCGACGAGCTGATCGTGCGCGTGCGCGAGGCGGTGGGGCGCGCGGACGGCGTGCTGGCCGCGCGCCTGGCCGAGGCCTGGCCGGTGGCCCTGGTGGACGAGTTCCAGGACACCGACGCGCAGCAGTACGCCATCCTCGACGCCATCTACCGCGACGCGGCCGGCGTGCCGCGCGGCCGGCTGGTGATGATCGGCGACCCCAAGCAGGCCATCTACCGCTTCCGCGGCGGCGACATCGACGCCTACCTCGACGCCGCCGCCAGCGCCGACGAGCGCCTGCAACTGGCCGTCAACCACCGCTCCTCGCGCGCCATGGTGGCCGCGCTCAACCAGTTCTACGCGCTGGCCGGCACGGCGCTGAGCGCGCGCGAGCCGGCGCCGATCCATTACGTACCGGTGGCCGCGAGCCGCCGCCGCGACGGCGAGCCCTACACCATCGATGGCGAAGCGGTGACGCAGCCGCTGGCGCTGCACGCGCTGCCGCTGGAGGACTGCCCGCCGGCCGTACCCGAGCGCGTGCGCGCCGCGCTGGAGGCCTGCGCCAACCAGATCGCCGGCCTGCTCGCCGCCGGCACGCATCGCCTGGGCGGCGAGCCGCTGCAGCCGGGCGACATCGCCGTGCTGCTGCCGGGCAACGCGGACGTGGCGCAGCTGCGCGCGCTGCTGCAGCACCGCCGCGTGCCTTGCGTGGGCGCGGGGCGCGGCAGCGTGTTCGAGCTGGAGGTGGCGCGCGAGCTGCAAATGCTCCTGCACGGCATCGAGCACGCGGGCGACGAGGGCGCGGTGCGCGCCGCGCTCGCCACGCGCCTGTACGGCGTGGGCTATGCCGAGCTGGCGGCGCTGCGCGAGCAGCCGGAGGCGTGGCTGGTCTACGAGCAGCAGTTCCACGGCTGGCGCCAGCGCTGGCAGCGCGAGGGCGTGCTGGCGGTGGTGCGCGCGCTCACCGAGCACGCCGCGCCCGCGCTGCTGGCCGGCGCAGACGGCGAGCGCACGCTCACCGACCTGCGCCACCTCGGCGAACTCCTGCAGGAGGCCGAGGACGAGCTGCACGGCGCCGCCCAGCTGCTGGCCTGGTTCGCCCGCCAGCGCGAAGGCGGCTCGGGCGGCGAGGCGGCGGAGGAGCGCCAGCTGCGCATCGAGTCCGACGCGCGCCGGGTGCGCCTGATGACCCTGCACGCCAGCAAGGGCCTGGAATTCCCCATCGTGTTCCTGCCGCTGATGTGGGACCACACGCGCAGCGGGCTCGACACCACGCCGGTGATCCGCGAGCCGCTGGCCGGGCGGCGCGTGATCGGCTTCGGCCCGCTGGCCGCCGCGCAGTACGGCGCCGAGGGCCAGGACGAACGCTTCCGCGTGCTGTACGTGGCGCTGACCCGCGCCATCCACGCCTGCCACGTCTACGTGCTGCCGCCCGGGCGCCCGGCGCGGGCCGGCGGCAAGAGCGCGCTGGGCGACCCCGAGCGCGCGCCGCTCGACGTGGCGGTGGCGCGGCTGCTCGCCGCGGGCGCGGGCCCGGTGGCTGCGCCCGCGCTGGCGTGGGCCGAGGGCTGGCCGTGGCCGGAAACGGATGGACGTCCAGACGTCCGCAGGCCGCCGCCGCGCCGGGCCCAGCCGCTGCCGCCGGCGCGCCCGCTGGCGCAGGTCTACAGCTTCTCCCTGCTCACTCGCAGCGCGCAGGCCAGCGCCCTGGAGGACCAGGCCGCCAGCGACGAGGAGGGCAGCGCCCTGCCGCCGGGCGAGGCGCTGGAAGCGCTCGCCCCCGCCGAGCCCGCGCCGCCGCATCCGGCGCTGGCGGCGCTGTCGTCGGTGCGCGGCGCCGACATCGGCAACGCGCTGCATGCGATGTTCGAGAAGCGCACCATCGGCGCGCCGATGCACGCGCAGCGCGCCCACATCGACCACTGCCTGCGCGAGTTCGGCGTGGCAGTGGAGCCGGCCGCGCGCGAGTCGCTGATCGACCTGCTGGCCGAGCGCCTGCAAGCCAACCTGGACGCGCCGCTGTTGCCCGGCTTCGCCCTCGGCGCGCTGCCGGCCGCGCGCCAGCTGGCCGAGATGGAGTTCCACTACCTGCTCGACGACGCTTCCCTGCGCGGCCTGCGCGCGGCCTGCGCGCGCCTGGGCGAGCCGGAGCTGGTGCCGCTCACCCCCGTGGCCAGCCTGCGCGGGCGCATGACCGGCAAGATCGACCTCATCGTGGAGCACGAAGGGCGCTACCTGGTGCTGGACTACAAGAGCAACTGGCTCGGCGACAGCCTCGACGCCTACCGTCCCGAGGCCCTGCCGGCGGCGATGGACGCGCACCACTACCGCTTCCAGGCGCTGCTCTACACCGTGGCGCTGGAGCGCATGCTGCGCCAGCGCCTGCCCGGCTACCGGCGCGAGCGGCACCTGGGCGAATCGCTGTACCTGTTCGTGCGCGCGGTGGGCCTGGCCCCCGGCGCCGGCATCTGGCGGCACCGCTTCGACGACGCGCTGATCGAGGCGGTCGACCGCGTGCTGGCCGGGCGCGAGGGCGCGGCCGCATGAGCGCCTACCGTTTCCTCCGCGCGGGCGAGGAGGCGGCCGAGGCGCCGTGGCGCCCGCTCGACCGCGCCCTGCTGCGCTGGACCCTGGCCCACGGCGGCTCGCCCGCGCTGGCACGGCTGGCCGCCTGGGCCAGCTTCGCCGACGGCGAGGGAGACACCGCCCTGCCGCTGGCGGCCGACGAAGCGGGGCGGCACGGCATGCCGGCCCTCGACCCGGCGCAGTGCGATGCCCTGCGCGGGGAAGCGCTGGTCGGCGACGGCCGGCAGCCCGCGCCGTTCGTGCTCGATGCGGACGCCCGCTTCTACCTGTGGCGCAACTACGCCGATGAACTGGCGGTGGCGACGGCGCTGCGCGCGCGGCAGCGTGCGGGCGCGGCCGTGGACGATGCGGCGGGCGAGGCCGACGTGGATACGCTGTTCGGCGGCGACCGCTCGCCCGCGGTGGCGCGCCAGCGCGAGGCGGTGCGCGCGGTGGCGGGGCGCCGCCTGTTCGTGCTCACCGGCGGCCCCGGCACCGGCAAGACCACCACCGTGCTGCGCATGCTGCTGCGGCTGCAACGCCGCGCGCCCGGCGCCGCGCCGGCGATCCAGCTCGCCGCGCCCACCGGCAAGGCCGCGCAGCGCCTGCTGCAATCGCTGCGGCAGGGCAAGCAGGCCCTGCGCGAGCGGCTGCCGCCGGCGTGGCTGCCGCTGCTCGAGCGCATCCCCGACGACGACGCGCTGACCCTGCACCGCCTGCTCGGCTACGACCCGCGCGGCAACGTCTTCACCCGCGGCCCCGCGCATCCGCTCGCCGCCGACGTGGTGGTGGTGGACGAGGCCTCGATGATCGACCTCGCCCTGATGCGCGCCTTGCTCGCCGCCGTGAAGCCGCAAGCCACGCTGATCCTGGTGGGCGACGCCGACCAGCTCGCCTCGGTGGCGGCCGGCTCCGCGCTGATGGACCTGGTCGGCGCGCTGGAGGCGCAGCGCGCGCCCGAACTGGTGCGGCTGGAACACAGCTTCCGCGCCGAGCGCCAGCTGGTGCCGGTGAACCAGGCCGTGCAGGCCGGCGACGGCGCGGCGCTGCGCACGGCGCTGGCGGCGGCCGGCACGCAGGCCGCCTGGCACCGCACCGACGACGCCGACCGGCTGCGCCGCGAACTGGCGCGCTGGAGCGATGCCCTGGCCGCGCTGCCGCTCCGCCCCGTGCTGCCGCCGCGCCCCGCCGGCGACGACGACGATGACGACGCGGCGGAGGCCGCGCGCCGCGCCGTGGCGCTCGATGCGCTGCGCGCATTGGGTCGGCGCCAGCTGCTGTGCGCGCTACGCGAGGACAGCTACGGCGCCGTGGCGCTCAACGCCTGGATCGAGCGGCGCCTCAAGCGCCTGTGGCAGGTGCCCGACGAGCGCGTGTGGTATCCGGGCCGGGCCGTGCTCATCACCCGCAACGACTACGCCGCGCGCCTCTACAACGGCGACGTCGGCCTGTGCCTGGCCGACGCGGACGGCCAACTGCGCGTGTGGTTCGAACACACCGACGCCGCCGGCCAAGCCACCGCCCGCGCCTTCACCCCCGGCTCGCTGCCCGCCCACGAGCCGGCCTTCGCGCTCACCATCCACAAGAGCCAGGGCTCCGAATACGCCCACGTCGCCGTGCTGCTGCCCCCCGACCCGGCCCACCGCATCCTCTCGCGCCAACTGCTCTACACCGGCCTGTCGCGGGCGCGGCAGTCGGTGGAGCTGTGGGCGAGCGAGGGCGCGGCGGAGGCGGCGCTGGCGCAGCCGGTGCGGCGGGCGGGTGGGTTGGGGGTGAGGTTGTTGGAGGGGATTAGTCGGGGCTTTCTCGATGCCTAGGAAGCGGGGGAGCTGTCTTATCCTGACCGGCCTTTGGCCGGGG
>NZ_LFQR01000145.1 GCF_001182895.1 Frateuria defendens
GCGCAGCGCCTGCCCCAGCCGCTGCGCGATCGGCGCCTCCTCGGCCGGCAGCCACGCGGCCAGCGCGGCGGCGGTGCCGCCCTGGCCGGCCTCCACCGCGCGGTCGATGCGCGCCCACAGCCGCTCGCGGGTGAGCAGGCCGGCGTCGTGCGCGACGGCGAGCACGCCGTCGCAGGCGTTGGGCAGGCTGGGCTTGGCCCACAGCGCGGCGAGGTCGCGGTCGAAGTCGAGCGTGCCGCCCTGGGCGAGCCGGGCCTGCAGGGCATCGCAGCTCAGCGTGTCGCCGAGGCCGGGCTGGTACAGCGCGAGGAAGCCGGTCCAGTCCTGGCGCCGCGCGAGTTCGAGCAGGAAGTCGCGGCGCAGGTCGGCGGCGGGGATCAGGTCCGGGTAGCGCTTCAGGTAATCCTCCACCCGCGCGCGGTCGAGCTGGCGCAGGTCGTGGGTGAGCGCGGCGGCTTCGAGGTACGGGTAGAGCGGATAGCCGGCCAATGGCGCCGACCACGCGCGCCAGCCCTCGCCGCCCTGCTGCGCCGCCGCCCAGGCCTGCCGGAAGGCCGCGCGCTGCGCGGCGTCCGGCTCGGCGCCGGCCCGCGCGGCGAGCAGCAGGGCGCCGACGAGCAGGGCGAGGAGGCGCAGGGGCAGGCGCCTTGGCGTGGGTCGGAACATGGAGGCTCCTTGGGGACGATCCACCGGCCGGGCCACCCAGTTTAGTGCATTGCAATACCATGTCCGCCGTGGCGGCGGCGCGGCCGGCCTTCAGTGGAGGGATGAGGGCGCGCTGCTACTCTCCTGCGTTTGTTTCTCAAGGGACGGCATGTCGGCTTTGCTCCTTGCTTCGCTTCGTTCGCGCTGGATGGCGTGGTGCGCGCTGCTGCTGGCCGCGGTGGCCGGTGCCGCGTGGTGGTGGTGGATCGGCCGGCCGGTGCCGCTGCCGGATGCGCCCTCGGCGCGGATCGCCTGCGTTTCCTACGCGCCGTTCCGCCAGCCGGGCGAGACGCCGTACGACCTCGACGCGGTGGTCACGCCCGAGCGCATCGACGCCGACCTGCGCGTGCTCTCGCAGCGCTTCGACTGCGTGCGCACCTACTCGCAGGCGCACGGCCTCGACGCCGTGCCGGCGATCGCCGCGCGCTACGGCATGAAGGTGCTGATGGGCATCTGGATCGGCCGCGACCCGCGCGACAACGCGCACGAGGTGGCGCAGGCCATCGCCACCGCCAAGGCGAACCCCGGCGTGCTGCGCGGGGTGATCGTGGGCAACGAGGTGCTGCTGCGCGGCGAGCAGTCGCCTGACGCGTTGGCCGCCTACGCGCGGCAGGTGCGCGCGGCGATCCCGCGCACGGTGCCGGTGACCTACGCGGACGTGTGGGAGTTCTGGCTGCGCTACCCGCAGCTGGCGCAGGCGGTGGACTACCTCACCATCCACATCCTGCCGTACTGGGAAGACCAGCCGGTGCCGCCCGAGCGCGCGGTGCGCCACGTCGCCGAGGTCTATGCGCGCATGCAGCAGGCCTTCCCCGGCAAGGCGGTGATGATCGGCGAGACCGGCTGGCCCAGCGCCGGCCGGCCGCGCCGCGCGGCGCGCGCCAGCCTGGTCAACGAGGCGCGCTACCTGCGCGAGTTCCTCGACTACGCCAACCGCGTGCGCATGCCCTACAACGTGATCGAGACCTTCGACCAGCCGTGGAAGCGCGCCCAGGAAGGCACCGTGGGCGGCTACTGGGGCATCTTCGACGTGTACGCGCGGCCCAAGTTCGCCATGCAGGGGCCGGTGGTGGAAGAACCGCGCTGGTGGATCGGCTGGCTGGCCGGCGCAGCCGGCATGCTGTTGTTCCTGGGCGTGGGCGCGTGGCATCGCAGCTGGCGCAGCGGCGCGGGCGAGGCGGTGCTGGCGCTGGCCGGCTTCGCCAGCGGCACGGCGCTGGCCTGGCAGGGCCGGCAGATGGCCTACGCCTGCCGCGATGCGCTGGAATGGACGATCTCGGGCGCGGCCTGCCTGGCCGCGCTGGCCACCGCGCTGTGGCTGGCGCGCTGGCTCGCCGCGCGGTTGGCCGGCGGCGCCGTGGTGGCGCCGCCGCGGCGCTGGCGGTTGGGCTGGATGTTTCTGCTGGCCCTGCTCGACCTGCTGATGGTGTTCGACGGCCGCTATCGCGACTTTCCGCTCGGCCTGTTCGCGCTGCCCTGCGTGGGCTACGCCCTGCTGGGCCTGCTCGGCGACGACGCGCCGGCGGAGCTGGAGGAGCGCTTCCTGGCCTGCGCGATGCCGCTGCTGGCGGCGGCGGGCGTGGCGCAGGAGCTTGGCCTCAACGTGGTGACCTGGCTATGGCTGGGCCTCAACCTGCTGCTCGCCGTGCCGGTGCTGGCCGCCTGGCGCCGCGCCGCCCGCCTGCTGCCGCAGCAGGCCGAGGCTGCCTAGCAGCAGGGCGAAGGCGCCGCCGTTCTCGCAGTACATCGCCAGGGCGAAGGCGCCGAGCGCGGCGGCCAGCCAGAACGTTGCCACGCGCCGGTGCAGCAGTGCCAGCGCCGTCGCCGCGAGCGCGGCGATGCCGTAGCCGTAGCTCAGGAAACCCAGCACCAGCCACTGCCGCGGCGCGCACCAGAGCGGCGGCCGCGCCACGCCGCAGCGTTGCTCCATGCCGCTCGGCTCGATGAAGACGTAGCGCAGCGCGACCGCGCCGAGCGCGACCAGCAGCAGCGCGAGCCAGGGCAGGGAGAGGCGTAGCCAGGAGCGTTTCATCGGCGGATCCGGTGCGGCGTGGGAGTGAGGTGGGCGGGCAGGGTGATCTCCGCCGCCAGCGGTAGGTGGTCGGAGAAGGCTTGCGGCAGCGTCCAGGTCTTGTCCAGCTGGATGCCGGGCGAAGCGAGGATGTGGTCGAGCGCGCGGCGCGGCTTCCAGCTGGGGAAGGTGGGCGTGGGCTGCGCCGGCGGCTGCAGGTTGCAGTAGCGGAACAGGAGCTGCATCTCCGGGCTGCGCGCGTCGGTGTTGAGGTCGCCCATCAGTACGGCGTTGGGGTGCTCCTGCAGCACCTCGGCGATGAAGCCAAGCTGGCGCGCGCGCGCCTGGGCGCTGAGCGAGAGGTGGGCGATCATCACCGCCAGCGCGTCCTTGCTGGCGCCGAAGCGCACCAGCAGCGCGCCGCGCCCCGGGATGCGGCTGGGCAGCGGGTAGTCCAGCACGCTGTGCGGCTCCAGCCGGCTGATCAGGCCGTTGGCCGAGTGCGCCAGGCGCGCCATCGGGCGGTTCGGCTGGTGGCTCCAGAACGGCAGGCCGGCGGTTTCGGCGAGGTAGCGCGTCTGGTTGAGGAAGCCCGAGCGCAGGCTGCCGGCGTCGGCCTCCTGCAGGCCGATCACGTCGAACTGCGGCAGCACCTCGGCCAGCCGGTCGAGGTTGTCCAGCTTGCTGCGGCCGGGCAGCACCGCGTTGAGGCTGCGGGTGACGTACTCGCGGTAGTGCTGCACGCTGGCGCCGGCGAGGATGTTGCAGCTCAGCAGGCGCAGGCGGCGCTCGGGCGGCGGGCGTGGCGGATCGGTACGGCTCATATCGGGACGGACGTTAGCCGCTCGCCGCGGCCGCCGCCAGCGGCCGACGGCGGGCGCGCAAGCGGCGGCTTACTTGCCGCCGGCCTGCTCGCGCTTGACCAGCCACTGGGTCAGCGCCGACAGCTCGTCGAGGCTGCGCACGTTGCCGCTGCGGTACTTGCCGTCGACCACGACGGTGGGCGTGCCGTCCACCTGCCATTTCTGGATCAGCGCGAGGTCGCTCTTCATCTGCGCGGTGACCTCGTCGGAGGTGGCGATGCGCATGAACTCGCTGCGGTTCACGCCGTGGCGCGCGTAGAAGTCGGCCAGCTCGTCGAGCGAGTTGATTGGGTAGTGCTGGTTGAACTTCTCGTCGAACAGCGCGAGGTGGGTCTGGTCCACCACGCCGAGCTTCTTGGCCGCGTAGTAGGCGCGCGCGTACGGCAGCCACTCGGCGCTGAAGGGCGCCGGCACCAGTTTGAACACCGCGTCCTTGGGCAGCGACTGGCGCAGCTTCTCGGCGGTGGGCGCGAAGTGCGCGCAGTGGATGCAGCCGTAGGAGAACACCTCCACTACCTCGATCTTGCCCTCGTCGCTGTAGCGCTGGGCGGGGCCGGGCAGGGTCGCGTATTCCTGGCCGTCGGTGTAGGGGGCGGCGCCTTCGGAACTGGAGGCGGTGCAGGCGCTGGTGAGCAGCAGGCCGCCGAGCAGGGCGAGAACGCGCAACCGGGTGAAACGCTGGAACATCGGTAACTCTCCGCTTTTGCGGCATCGCCGCATCCGGCGGCAAGAGTAACCCATGGACGCGGCGCCGGTCCGCGACCGGCGCCACGGCGCAAAGTCCCGCGGCCCGGGCTTACTTGCCGGCCGCTTCCTTCGCCACCAGCCACTTGGCGAGCTGCACCGACTTCTCGTAGCTGCCCACTTCGGGGGGCGAGAAGCGGTACTTGCCGTCGATCACGATGGTGGGCGTGCCTTCCACGCCATAGGCTTTCACCAGCTCGTCGGCGCGCTTCATCTTGGTGTTGATGGTGAAGGAGTTGGCGACCGCGGCGAACTCCTTCGGGTCGGCGCCGAACTTGGCGTAGACCTTGGCGGCGTCGTCGATGGTGGGCAGCGCCGAGGGGGGCTTGAGGCCCGAGTTGCTGGCGTTCATCGCGCTCAGCTCGCGGGTCTTCCACACCGCGTCGTACATCGCGTCGTTGCCCTTCTCGGCCACGCCCAGCGCCTGCGCGGCGAAGTAGGCGCGCTGCAGCATCGGCCAGTTCTCCTGCGGGATGAACGAGGCCGGCAGGTAGGCCATCTCGGCGTTCGCCGGCAGTTCCTGCGCCAGCTTGCTCACCGTGGGGTGGAAGGCGTTGCAGGCCGGGCAGCCGTAGGAGAACACCTCCAGCACCTCGATCTTGCTGGTGGAGGTGGCCTTGGGCTGGGCCGGCTCGATGCGGAAGTAGTGCTTGCCCTCGACCCAGGTGCCGTCGTCGACGAAGGCGGTGGGCGCGGGCGCCGGGGCGGCCGGTGTCGCGCTCGCCGGCGTGCTGGCGGCCGCCGCCGGGGCTGTGCTGGCCGGCGTGGCGGATGCGCTGCTGGCCGGCGCGGCCGGGGTGCCGGCGCTGGTGGCGGGCGGCGGCGTGGGGGCGGCGCTGCCGGCCTGGTCGCTTCCGTGGCTGCATGCGGCAAGTGCCAGCATCGCGGCACACAGGATCGGCAGACGTTTGAACATGATGACCTCGATGGCTTTCTTCGGCTTGCGGTGGAACGGAAGCGCCGGCCGCAGGGCCGGCGCGTGACGATCGGTCAGGGCGTGGCCGGCTTGGCCGGCGCGCTCTCGGCGGCGTGCAGGCCCTCGACGTAGCTGGCCAGCGCGGCGATGTCGGCGGGCTCCAGGCGCTTGGCGATGGTGGGCATGATCGCCGCCTGCGCGTCGCTGCCCCACACGTCGCCGTCGTGCCAGTCCTTGAGCTTGTCCTCGATGTACTTGGCGTGCTGGCCGGCCAGCTGCGGGTACATCGCGCCGGGATTGCCGCGGCCGTCGATGCTGTGGCAGGCCATGCAGGCGGGGATGCCGCGCGCCGGGTCGCCCTGGCGGAACAGCTGCTCGCCCTTGCCCACCAGCGCGGCGTCGGCCACGCCGGGGAGGGAGGCCTTGCCGGCGAAGTAGGCGCCGATGTCGCGCATGTCCTGCTCGGACAGCGCCACGCTCATGCCGAGCATGATGGCGTCCTTGCGCTGGCCGTTCTTGAAGTGCTCGAGCTGGCGCGCGATGTAGGCGGCGTGCTGGCCGGCGAGCTTGGGGTACTGCGCGTCGGACGAGTTGCCGTCGGCGCCGTGGCAGGCGCCGCAGGCGGCCGACTTGGCCTGGCCGGCGGCGGGGTCGCCCGGCTTGGCGGCGGCGGCTTCCTGCGCCACGGCCGCACCGGCGCACAGCGCGAGCGCGAAGGCGGCGGCGAGCATCGGCACGGCGCGTCGAGAACGGGTGAGCCGAAAACTCATACACTTGTCTCCTGAAGGACCGCAAGATCCGCCGCGAACGCAGCGTTGCCATCGGCGACGAGCAGAAACCGCCGGATTATCCCCACGCTATCAGACCCGGTCAAACCGTCGCCATGGCTCATCCGCTACAGGGCGCGCAGTTCGCGCTGGCCGCCCATCGCCTCAACCAACTGCCCACCGACCAGGGCGCCGAAGTCGCCTTCGCCGGCCGCTCCAACGCGGGCAAGTCGAGCGCGCTCAACGCGCTGGTCGGCCACAAGGGGCTGGCGCGCACCTCCAAGACGCCGGGCCGCACGCAGCAGATGGTGGTGTTCACGCTGCCGCCGCTGGCGCAGGGCGAGGGCGCCGCGCCGCTGGAGGCGCGCCTGATCGACCTGCCCGGCTACGGCTACGCCGAAGTGCCCGAGGCGCTGCGCGAGCACTGGAAGCAGGAGATCGACCGCTACCTGCACGGCCGCCGCAGCCTGCGCGGCGTGGTGCTGATCGCCGACATCCGCCATCCGCTGAAGGCCTTCGACCGCATGATGCTGGACTTCTGCGCCAGCACCGGACTGCCCTGCCACCTGCTGCTGACCAAGGCCGACAAGCTCTCGCGCAACCAGGTGATGCAGACGCTGGCGACGCGCCGCCGCGAACTGGCGGACGAGGGCGTGCCGGCCACCGTGCAGGCGTTCTCCTCGCCCGCGGGCACCGGGGTGGAGGAGGCGCGCGAGGCGATCGCGCAGCTGCTGCGCAACGCCCGCTGAGCCGTATCGCGCCGCCCCCTGCCTGCAGGGGAGAGAGCAGGTGCCGGCGCGCTCAGCCGTTCACGCTCTCCATGAACACCGCGCACAGCGCCTCCATGCCGGCGCGGTCGTCCTCGTCGAAGCGGGCCACCCGCGGGCTGTCCACGTCCCACACGCCGAACAGCGTGCCGTCGGCCTTCACCAGCGGCACCACGATCTCCGCGTTGCTGGCCGCGTCGCAGGCGATGTGGCCCGCGAACTCGTGCACGTCGCGCACCAGCTGGGTGGTGCGCGTCTGCGCGGCGGTGCCGCATACGCCGCGGCCGAGCGCGATGCGCACGCAGGCCGGCTTGCCCTGGAACGGGCCCACCACCAGCTCGGTGCCGTCGTAGAGGTAGAAGCCGGCCCAGTTGAGGTCGGGCAGGGCGTGGTAGACCAGTGCGGCGAAGTTGGCGGCGTTGGCGATCAGGTCGGCCTCGCCGGCGAGCAGGCCACGCGCCTGCTGCACGAGGTCCTCGTATTGCTCGCGCTTGCTGGCGTACGAGAGGGTGTTGGCTTCGAACATGGCGGCAGGTCCGGCGGGGAGGCCCGCTATGATGCGGACCCTTTGAAGGTAGGACCAGTCGATGGTGGCGAACGCTGCGTTTTCCAACTGGCCGCCGGCGGTGTTCGTGGCCGGCACCGACACCGGCATCGGCAAGACCCGTGCGGCCTGCGCGCTGCTGCACGCGCTGCGGCAGGCCGGCGTCGATGCCTGCGGCATGAAGCCGGTGGCCAGCGGCTGCGCGGCCACGCCGCAGGGCCTGCGCAACGAGGACGCCCTGGCCCTGATCGCCGCCGGCGCCACCACCGAGCCCTACGTGCGGATCAACCCGGTCGCCCTGCGCGAGCCGCTCTCGCCGCACCTGGCCGCCGAACGCGACGGCGTGGCGATCACGCTGCCGCCCCTGCGCGAGGCCTTCGACGCGCTGCGCGCCGCACACCAGGCGGTGGTGGTGGAAGGCGTGGGCGGCTGGCTGGTGCCGCTGGCGCCGGGCCTGATGGCCTCGGACCTCGCCATCCAGTGGCGGCTGCCGGTGATCCTGGTGGTGGGCCTGAAGCTCGGCTGCCTGAGCCACGCGCTGCTCACCGCGCGGGCGATCGCGGCCGACGGCTGCACGCTCGCCGGCTGGATCGGCAACGCCATCGACCCGGCGATGGCCGCGCCGGCGGAAAACCTCGCCACGCTCGAGGCGCTGCTGCCCGCGCCTTGCCTGGGCGTGCTGCCGCACGGCGTGGCGCCGGCCGAGGCGGCGGCGCGGCTCGACCTTTCGGCGTGCGGCGTGCTTCACGCGCCGCATGCTTGAATGAGCGCTCTCGTCCACCGGAGCGGACCATGAGCCAACGCAGCCGCTACTACCTGTCGATCGACGACCTGGCCCATGCGCGCGGCCGCGAACCGCGCCTGGCCTACGACGGCGCCGGGCCCGGCGATTTCGCCGCCGCCTTGCAGGCGGCCCTGTGCGACCCCGCGCTGTTCGAGCGCTGGCGCGCCTTGCAGGACGACCCGGAGGCGGTGGACATGAGCCTGGGCGCGATCGACCCGGACGCCGAGGCGAAGGCCGAGGTATCGGACCTGCGCACCCGGGTGGAGCTCACCACCAGCCTGCCGATGCGCATCGTGCGGCACCGGCTGGATCTCCTGATCGGCGCCAACTGGCTGCTGCGCGACCTGCGCTCGGCCTAGCGCCGGGTCTGCGCCCGTGGAGCGCGCTTGCGCGCGAAAAGCCTACGCAGCGGGGACATCGTGGCTCCGCGGTCGCGCGCAGGCGCGCTCCTACACATAGGCGCGGGTGCCGCTTGGAGGTGGCGTGCCGATGTGGGTAGAGTCGGCGGCTTTGACCCACATCATGCATTCCAAGGATTGCCGATGCTCCGCCTACGCTCGCTCGTGATCGCCACCTCGCTGGCGCTGGCCGCCTGCTCGCCGCCCTCCGGGGACGCCGGCAAGCCCGCCGCCCCGCCTGCCGCCGCGGCCAGCGCGCCGGCCAAGGCCGCCACCACCGCCAGCACGGGAGCCGCCGTGAGCGCCACCAATCCGTTCCTCGCCGCCAGCACGCTGCCGTTCCAGGCGCCGCCGTTCGACCATATCAAGGACGGCGACTACCAGCCGGCGATCGAGGAAGGCATCCGCCAGCACCTGGCCGAGGTCGAGCGCATCGCCAACGACCCGGCGCCGCCCACCTTCGAGAACACCTACGTGGCGCTGGAGAAGAGCGGCGTGCTGCTCAACCGCGTGCTGGCGGTGTTCAACGGCGTCACCGGCGCCAACACCAACGACGCGCTGCAGAAGGTGCAGGAAGAAGAAGCACCGAAGCTGGCCGCGCACGAGGACGCCATCCACCTCGACGGCAAGCTGTTCGCGCGCCTTGAGAAGGTGTACGAGGGGCGCGCCGCGCTCAAGCTCGACCCCGAGTCGCTGCGGCTGGTCGAGGTGGTCTACCGCAACTTCGTGCAGGCCGGCGCCAAGCTCTCCGACGCCGACAAGGCCAAGCTCAAGGAGCTCAACAAGGAGGAGTCCATCCTCAGCACGCAGTTCAACAACCGCCTGCTCGCCGCGGCCAAGAACGGCGCCCTGGTGGTGGACGACAAGGCCAGGCTGGCCGGCCTTTCCGACGCCGACGTGGCCGCCGCGGCGCAGGCCGCCAAGGACCGCGGGCTGGCCGGCAAGTGGGTGCTGACCCTGCAGAACACCACCCAGCAGCCGCAGCTGCAGGGCCTCGCCGACCGCGCCACCCGCCAGGCGCTGTTCGCCGCCTCGTGGGACCGCGCCGAGCACGGCAACGCCGACGACACCCGAGCCCTGGTGGTGCGCCTGGCGCAGATCCGCGCCGAGCAGGCCGGGCTGCTCGGCTTCCCCAACTACGCCGCCTGGACCCTCGAGGACCAGATGGCCAAGACGCCCGAGACGGCGATGGGCTTCCTGCGCCAGCTGGCGCCGGCCGCGGTAGCGCGCGCCAAGGCCGAGGCGCTCGACATCCAGCGGCAGATCGACCAGGACCAGGCCGCGCTCAAGCAGCCGGGCTTCAAGCTCGAGCCGTGGGACTGGCAGCGCTACGCGGAGGAGGTGCGCAAGGCGCGCTACGACCTCGACGAGAGCCAGATCAAGCCCTACTTCGAGTTGGACGACGTGCTGCAGAACGGCGTGTTCTACGCCGCCAACCAGCTCTACGGGCTGAGCTTCAAGGAGCGCCACGACATCCCGGTGTACCAGCCGGACGTGCGCGTGTTCGAGGTGTTCGACAAGGACGGCCAGTCGCTGGCGCTGTTCTACTGCGATTACTACAAGCGCGACAACAAGAACGGCGGCGCCTGGATGGACAACTTCGTCGGCCAGTCGAAGCTGTTCGGCACCAGGCCGGTGATCTACAACGTCGCCAACTTCACCAAGCCGGAGCCGGGCCAGCCGGCACTGCTCTCCTTCGACGACGTGGTCACCATGTTCCACGAGTTCGGCCACGGCCTGCACGGCATCTTCGCCGACGAGCAGTACCCCACGCTCTCCGGCACCGCCACCGCGCGCGACTTCGTGGAGTTCCCCTCGCAGTTCAACGAGCACTGGGCCACCGACCCCAAGGTGTTCGCCCACTACGCCAGGCACTACCAGACCGGCGCGCCGATGCCGCCCGCCCTGGTGGAGAAAATGAAAAAGGCGGGCCTCTTCAACAAGGGCTACGACATGACCGAGCTGGTCGCCGCCGCCATGCTCGACATGAACTGGCACATGCTCGGCGCCGACGCGCCCAGGCAGAATGCCGACGCCTTCGAGCAGGCCGCGCTCAAGCAGGACGGCGTGGACCTCTCCTACGTGCCGCCGCGCTACCGCTCCAGCTACTTCCTGCACATCTGGGGCAACGGCTACGCCGCCGGCTACTACGCCTACCTCTGGACGCAGATGCTGGCCGACGACGCCTTCGGCTGGTTCAAGGAGCACGGCGGGCTGACCCGCGACAACGGCGACCGCTTCCGCGCCATGATCCTCTCGCGCGGCAACACGGTGGAGCTGGCCAGGCTCTACCGCGATTGGCGCGGCCGGGCGCCGAGCGTGGCGCCGATGCTGATCGACCGCGGGCTGAAGGCGAAGAAGGCCAAGTAAGGCCGCATCGCGCGATGTTCCGGCACGGCCCGCTTCGGCGGGCCGTGCCGTTTCCGTCGGCGGTGGCGACGGAGAAGCGCGCGCCGCGGCGCCCGAGGCAAGGCGCCGGATGCGAAGCGATGCGGGCGGCGGCGGTTCGCCGAGCCGCTCGGCGGCATTTCCGCGGGGCCGCGGGATGCCCTGCACGGGTGCAACAATTTGTCCGTGCCGGCCCGCGCGCGCTGGCAAGGTTCGCGCAAGGCCATGTTTGGCCTGTCGATTGCGCCGCTCCGGCCGGTGCCGGCGCAGGGGCCCGTGGATAGGCCGGCGGGCCGGCGCAAATGCTTGCCGATTGACATGCGACATAACGACGCACTACGTTGCGCCGCAGCAAAACCACGCCCCTTGAGGACGCGCTCGCTGTTCCCGATGCGCACGAGGCCGGCAGGGGCCGCCGGCATGGCGGTTGCCCTCGTCGGGTCATGCATCATCGCCCCCGCGATGCAGGCCCACGGGGCGCGATCCGTTCCCGCCGAAGGCCAGCCTCATGCCGCACGATCCTGCCGTTTCTCCTTCCGCCTCGCCCGAGGCCGCTCCCTCTTCGCCCTCGCGCCGCCGCGTGCTGCTCGGCATGGCCTCGGCGGCGCCGGCGGTCGGCCTGCTCGGCGCCGCCGCGCTGTCCTCGCACGCGCTGGCCGCGGACCCGGCGCCGGCCGGCACGGCCGCCACCGCCGCGAGTGCCGAGCTGGAGCCGGCCACCGTGGCGGCCTTCCTCAAGCTCTCGCAGGCGCTCACCGCGCATGCGGACATCTCGCCCACCACCGCCGCGCGCATCTACGCGGCGCTGTGCAGGCAGGACCAGGGCGCCGCCGTGCGCATCGCCACGCTGCAGGGCCTGCAGCAGCCGGGCCAGTCCGCCGCCACGCTGCAGCAGGCGGCCGACGCGCACGGCCTGGGCGACCTCGCCCGCGCCATCGTGCGCGCCTGGTACACCGGCACCGTGGGCACCGGCCAGGGCGCGGTGGTGGTGGCCTACGCCGAGGCGCTGATGTACCGCACCGTGAGCGACGGCCTGATCGTGCCGACCTACGGCAACTACGGCCCGATCTGGTGGCTGGGCGAGCCGCCGCCGCTGGGCGTGCCGCTGATCGTGCCGGCGGCCGGGAAGGTGGGCGCATGAGCCGGCCGACGCTGCACGCCAACGGCGACGCCTCCGCCGACGTGGTGATCGTGGGCTCGGGCGTGGTCGGCGGCCTGATCGCCGACCAGCTCGCCGCCGAGGGCCACGCGGTGCTGGTGCTCGAGGCCGGCCTGCGCATCCAGCGCGACCAGGCGGTGGAGAACTGGCGCAACATGCCGTTCGAGAACCGCCTGCATTCGGACTTCCAGGGCCTGTACCCGCAGTCGCCCGACGCGCCGGCGCCGCTGTACTTCCCGGAGAACCACTACGTGGGCCTGTCCGGCCCCAACGGCAGCGCCTTCAAGCAGGGCTACCTGCGCACCGTGGGCGGCACCACCTGGCACTGGGCGGCCTCCAGCTGGCGCCACCTGCCGGTGGACTTCCGCATGCAGAGCACCTACGGCGTGGGCCGCGACTGGGCGATCGGCTACGACGACCTGGAGCCGTACTACTGCCGCGCCGAGGAGGCGATGGGCGTGGCCGGCCCCAACGACCCGGCACTGCAATCGCCCGCCGAGCGCAGCAAGCCCTACCCGATGGACATGGTGCCCTGGGCCTACGGCGACAAGCGCTTCGCCGAGGTGGTCAACGCGCACGGCTTCCGTTCCATCCCGATCCCGCAGGCGCGCAGCACGCGGCCGTGGAACGGCCGCCCCACCTGCTGCGGCAACAACAACTGCCAGCCGATCTGCCCGATCGGCGCGATGTACAACGGCATCCATTCGATCGAGAGCGCCGAGCGCAAGGGCGCGCTGGTGCTGGCGCAGGCAGTGGTCTACAAGATCGACACCGACGAGGCCAACCGCATCACCGCGGTGCACTGGTACGACGCCGAGCGCAAGTCGCACAAGGCCACCGGCAAGAAGTTCGTGCTCGCCTGCAACGGCATCGAGACGCCGCGCCTGCTGCTGCTGGCGGCCAACGCGCGCAACCCGAACGGCATCGCCAACTCGTCCGACCAGGTCGGGCGCAACATGATGGACCACTCGGGCATGCACTGCAGCTTCGTCGCCAACGAGCCGCTGTGGATCGGTCGCGGCCCGGCGCAGAGCAGCTGCATCGTGGGCCCGCGCGATGGCGAATTCCGCGCGCAGTACTCGGCCACCAAGATCATCCTCAACAACATCTCGCAGGTGGCGCCGGCCACCGAGAAGGCGCTGGCGATGGGCCTCTCCGGCAAGGCGCTGGACGAGGAGATCCGCCGCCGCGCGGTGTGCGGCGTGGACCTCTCCATCAGCCTGGAGCCGCTGCCCGACCCGAACAACCGGCTCACCCTGAGCGCCACCCGCAAGGACCCGCTGGGCCTGGCCTGCCCGGACATCCACTACGACGTGGGCGACTACGTGCGCCGCGGCGTGGCGGCGGTGCACGAGCAGCTCAAGACCATCGGCCAGCTGTTCGGCGCCACCGACTTCGTGATCAACGAAAACCTCAACGCCAACAACCACATCATGGGCGGCACCATCATGGGCGCCGACCCGCGCGACTCGGTGGTGGACGGCGACTGCCGCGCCCACGACCACGCCAACCTGTGGCTGCCCGGCGGCGGCGCGATGCCCTCGGCCAGCGTGGTCAACACCACGCTCTCCATGGCGGCGCTGGGCATCCGCGCGGCCGACTCGATCAGCCGCAGCCTGGCGCAGGCGTGAGGGCGATGGCGATGCGCATGCTTTCCCGCCTCCCGCTCTCGCGCGGCGCGCTCGGCCTGCTGCTGGCCGTGGCGTCCGCCGCCTCGGCCCAGCAGCCGCCCGTGGCCAACACCGTGCCCGCCGGCCCGGACGCGGCCCTGGTCGCCAAGGGCAAGGCGCTGGCCATCGCCGCCGACTGCGGCGCCTGCCACACCGACACGCTCAACCACGGCAAGCCGTTCGCCGGCGGCTACCCGATCCCCTCGCCGCTGGGCATCATCTACGCCACCAACATCACGCCCTCGCACGGCGCCGGCATCGGCGGCTACAGCGAGGCCGAGTTCGCCCGCGCCATCCGCGAGGGCGTGCGCCGGGACGGCGCGCGGCTGTACCCGGCGATGCCGTACACCTCCTACGCGCTGCTCACCGACGAGGACGTGCACGCGCTCTACGCCTACTTCATGCATGGCGTGGCGCCGGTGGACCGCGACGCGCCGCCGGCCGACCAGCTGGCGCGCCCGCAGGGGCTCGCCGGCAAGCGGGTGGACGCGGCCGGCCTGCCGGTGGCGCCGACCAACACGGTTACCCGGCTGCCGTTCCCGTTCAACCTGCGCGCGGCGATGATCGGCTGGAACTGGCTGTTCCTGCCGCAGGAGCGGTTCAAGCCCGATCCGGCCCGCAGCGCGCAGGTCAACCGCGGCGACTACCTGGTCAACGCGCTGGAGCACTGCGACGCCTGCCACACGCCACGCAACGCGCTGATGGGCACCGACCGCAGCCATGCCTTCGGCGGCGCCATGGTCGGCTCCTGGTACGCGCCCAACATCAGCGCCGACCCGGTCAGCGGCATCGGCGGCTGGAGCGACGCCGAGCTGGTGCAGTACCTGAAGACCGGCCGCGCGCCCGGCAAGGCGCAGGCCGCCGGCGGCATGGCCGAGGCGGTCGAGCACAGCCTGCAATACCTGCCCGAGTCCGACCTCGAAGCGATCGCCGCCTACCTCAAGAGCACCCGGCCGGTGCGCGATGGCGCCGATACGCTGGCCGCGCACGGGCACGGCACGGCGGCCAGCCTGGAACCGGCGCTGCGCGGCCTCAGCGGCCACAACAACCCGCAGCCGCTCGCCGACGGCGCCCAGCTCTACAGCGGTTTCTGCGCCAGCTGCCACCAGCCCGACGGCGCCGGCAGCGCCAACCAGGCCTATCCCTCGCTGTTCCACAACACCGCCACCGGCCTCGCCAACCCGGCCAACCTGGTGGCGGCGATCCTCTACGGCGTGGACCGCACGGTGGACGGCAAGCAGGTGCTGATGCCGCGCTTCGACGGGCAGTCCTACGTGCAGGCGCTCACCGACGTGCAGATCGCCACCATCGCCAACTACGTGCTGCAGCACTACGGCAACGCCGCCGCCGCGACCGTCACGGCGCAGGACGTGGCCTACGCGCGCCAGGGTGGCAAGCCGCCGCTGCTCGCCACCTTGCAGCCGTACATCGTGCCGGTGCTGGTGCTGGGTGCGATCGCGGTGCTGCTGGTCCTCGTCGCGCTGTGGCGGCGCCGGGCGCGGAGGCGCGCGGCGCGTGGGTAAGCGGGGTACGTCGCCATGCCGGCGCAGGCCGGCATCCAGGGGCCTGCGGCTCGCAGCAATCGAAACGCCCGGCGCTCTCGCGCCGGGCGTTTTTCATTTGGCCGTCTGGCCGTCTGGCCGTTCGGTCGCCGGTTTGGCGTCAGTGGGCGGCCGCGTGAAAGGCAGCCACGCCCGCTTCCGCCGCCTCGTTGTCCTGCACGTTGTTGCCGCCGCTGACGCCGACCGCGCCGATCACCGTATTGCCCTGCATGATCGGCACGCCGCCGCCGGCCGGCAGCGCGCCGGGCAGGCCGAGCACGTTGACCCCGCGGCCGCTGGACACGTCCTGCTCGAACGAGCGCGTCGGGCGCTTGTAGAACACCGCCGAATGCGCCTTGGCGATCGCCAGCTCGATGCTGGCGAGCTGCGCCTGCGGCATGCGTTCGAGCAGGACCATCTGCCCGCCCGCATCGACCACGGTGACCACCGAGTCGGCATGGTTGGCGGTGGCGCGCGCCTCGGCGGCGGCGGCCATTTGCCGGGCCAGGGGCAGGCTGAGGGCGCCGACGGCATCCGTGGCGGCGGCCGACGAGGTGCCGGCCGCGGCCAGGGCAAGACCGAGCAGGGCGAAAGCAGGATGACGCGACATGTCGAAACCTCTGGGTGGGGGAGAACCGCAGCCCCGCCGCCTGTAGGGCGGGGGCGGCATCCGCAGCGCCGCCGCGGGATGCGGCCGCCGGGCGTCATTGCGCCCCGTGGATGCCAACGGGGGCCGACGCTAGCACGCGCCGGCACGGCGGCTTCGCGTCGCGACAGGTTGTCGCACCTGCATGAATTTGCGCCCGGCGGCGTCAGCCCGCCGCGGCCGCCGTCGCGCGCAGCCGGCCGGGGCTGGTGCCGCTGACGCGCTTGAACAGGCGCCGGAACGCCGCCTCGCTGCGGTAGCCCAGCCGCTCGGCGATGTGCGCCACGGAAAGCTCGCGCTCCTGCAGCATCCGCTCGGCCAGGCTTACCCGCCACTGCGTCACGTATTGCAGTGGCGGCATGCCGAGCCGCTGGGTGAAGCGCTCGGCGAAGCTCGAGCGCGACAGGCAGGCCAGCGCCGCCATCGACTGCATGGTCCAGTCGCGGCCCGGTTCCTCGTGCACGGCCTGCAGCACGCGGCCCAGGCGGCTGTCGGCGAGGGCGGCGAACAGGCCGCGCTGTTCGGCGTGGCGGCTGGCGTAGTCGCACACGGCCAGGGTGAACAGGGCGTCGGCCAATTTGTTGAGCAGCACCTGGCGGCCGGCCCCGCGCGAAGCGGAGACCTCGACCATCATGGCCGACAGCTGGCGGAAGATGTCCCCGGCCTCCTGCGCGCGCACCACGAAGCAGGGCGGCAGCGCGCGGCCCAGCGGGTTGCCGCCGCGGCCGGCGAAGTGCAGTTCGCCGCAGATCAGGCTGGTGGTATCCATTGCGTTCTCGCCGGTGGCTGCGGCGGCGCGCAGGCAGTGCGGGTCGCCGTGGGGGAACACCACCAGGTCGCCGGCCTCCAGCGCGAGCGCGCGGTCGAGGCGCCCGCTCTCGACCCGACAGCGGCCCTGGCCGGTGAGGTGGAACAGGCCGCAGTGGTAGTGCGGCTCGTCCATGAACCAGTGGCCGCAAAGCGTCTGCTCGGCCACCACGTCCACGCGCAGCATCGAGCGGTTGAGCAGCGACTCCAGCGCCGGCTCGATGCCGTGGGTACCGCCGCCGTTGGCGGCGGCGAGGCTGGCTTGCGAGGGCATGGCGGACGTTCCCGGACTCGTTCCCATACCATGCCTTTCGTCCGGCCGGCGCCGGACGTTACGCCTTTACCCGTCGGCGATGCGCCAGCCGCGGATCAAGCCGCCGTCCAGCCACGCCTGCAGCAGCGCGACCATGCGCGGCGCGGCGCTTGCGGGCGCGTGCAGGGTCGCCAGGCGCTCGCACAGCTGCGCGAAGGGTTCGCCCCGCATCGCGGCGGCGAGCGCCACGGCCTCGTCCGCATCCAGCAGGCGGTAGTGCACGGCGTGCGCCTGCCGCCATGCCAGCAGCGCACGTTCTGCCCGGCGGCGGCGCAGGCGCGGCGGCGCTTCGCCCAGGTCGGCCGCGCGGCGGATCGCCTCCAGGTTGTGCGCGAGCGGCAGGACCTGCAGGGCCTGTTGCAGTTCCAGCCGCAGCGCGGGCCAGGCGTCCCCCGGCACGGCGGCCAGTTCGGCCCGCGCCAGCGCCGGCTCGTCGGCGGCGTCGAAGGCGGTGGACAGCGCCCAGTCCAGCCGCGCCATCGCGGCCAGCGCCGGCCGGCGGCGCCAGGGCGGGGCGCGTTCGAGGAAGGCCGGCAGCCCGTCGCCGTGCCAGCGGATGTTGTAGTGGCCGGAAGGGTGGGCCTCGACGTAGGCGGCCAGCAGGCGCGCGAAGGCCGCCTCGCCGGCCAGCCGGGCCAGGCCGGGGAACTCCACCCGCAGCGCCTCGGCCAGGCGGAGGCGGTAGCCGTGGCGATAGACGTCCAGGCGCTCGTCCGCCCCGGCGCGGGCATCGCCGAGGATGTCGGCGGGGCGCGGCGCGCGTGGGTCGAGCACGGCCTGTGCCATGCGCTGCTGCAGGGCGCGCAGGTTCGCGCTCATGCCGCTTCCCGCAGGACGGAGGCGGCCAGCGCGCGGGCGTGGGCCAGTTCGTCCAGCAGCGTGGGCAGCGGCGGGATGTGGTCGTCGCGCTCGATCATGGTGGAGACCGCGCCGTAGCGGCGCACCGCCTCCACGTAGAGCGCCCACACCGGGTCGGCCACCGGCGCGTCGTGGGTGTCGATCAGCAGCCGCTCGCCCGGCTCGTGGCCGGCCAGGTGGAACTGCTGCACGCGCGCGGCCGGGATGCCGTCGAGGTAGTCGAGCGGAGCGAAGCCGTGGTTGCGCGCGCTCACGTAGACGTTGTTGAGGTCGAGCAGGATCAGGCAGTCGGCGCGCTCGGCCACCGCGGCGAGGAACTCCCACTCGCTGAGCTGGGCGCCGGCGAAGGCCACGTAGCTGGACACGTTCTCCAGCAGGATGCGGCGGCCGAGCCGGTCCTGCACGCGGCGCACCCGTTCCACCACGTGCGCCAGCGCCTCTTCGGTGTAGGGCAGCGGCATCAGGTCGTGCAGGTTCACGCCCTCGACGCCGGTCCAGCACAGGTGGTCGGAGATCCAGGCGGGCTGGACGTGGCGGGCCAGCGCGTGGAGCCGGTCCAGGTAGCCCTCGTCGAGCGGGTCGGTGCTGCCGATGGACAGCGACACGCCGTGCATCACCAGCGGGTAGCGCTCGCGGAAGCGCTCCAGCCAGCGCAGCGGCAGGCCGCCGGGCACCAGGTAGTTCTCCGACACGATCTCCAGCCAGTCGACGCCGGCGGGGCGTTCCAGCAGCGCTTCATAGTGTTCCACGCGCAGGCCGAGGCCGAAGCCGAGGGCGGGCAGGCGCGGAGAGGAAACGGGCGTGGGCATGGTCGTGGAGCCATGGCGGGATCTCCTCGGGCGGCCGGGAGACCCCGCCCCGGGCTTACATGCCCTGCTTTGCCTTGGCCTGGGCGGCCTCGCAGTCGGCCTGGCTCTTCTGCATGGTGAAGCCCTGGCCCTTGCAGGCGTTCTGCCCCTTGCACGCATTGGTGGCCTGCTTGCAGGAGCCGTGGCCCTTGCACGCGGAGGAGTTGAGACATTTGACGCTCGCCTGGGTGCCGGCCGGCGCCTTGTCCGCGGCCACGGCGGCGGACAGCGAGGAGACGGCGAACAGGCCGGCGACCAGGGTGGCCATCGCGCTGCCGTTGAGCTTGGAGTTCTTCATGGCTGGATTCCTTGGAAAGGTTCTGGAGTGTGGGCCGCTGGCGCGGCAGGAAGAGCGCGTCTCGCCGGCGCCACGCTGGCGTGGCTTGGGCATCGACGCTACGCATTGTGGACGCCGGCGGGGCGGCCGGCTGTTCCCGTGCATCCCGTTTTTGTGACCGATCGTCCGGCACGATACAAGACTGAAGCGCACTCCGGACTGGCGGCAAGCAAGCGCGGACGCGCGGCCATGGCGGCATCCCGCGGGCGGCCCGCATGATGGCCGCACCCTTAATTCACCGGATGTCCCGCGATGTTCACCCCGCTTGCCGGCGCCGCCTCGCGCGCGCTTTCCGCCCTTCATGCCGTCCGCTGGGCCGGCCCGCTGCTGCTGCGGCTGGGCTTCGGCTATTTCTGGCTGGAGACGGGCATCGCCAAGGTGCACAACCTGGACGGCTTCACCGCGCGCTTCGTCGGCTGGGGCATCCCGTTCCCCGTCTTCAGCGCGGCGCTGTCGGCGTGGACGGAGCTGCTCGGCGGCCTGCTGCTGATGCTCGGCCTGTTCACCCGGCTGGTGTGCGTGCCGATGATCGTCAACATGGCGGTGGCGATCGCCCTGGTGGTGTCGGCCAACTTCACCGGCCTGGACGACGTGGTGGAGGCGGACGAGACGGTCTACATCCTGATCTTCGTCTGGCTGCTGTTCGCCGGCCCGGGCAAGGCCAGCCTCGACGCCTGGCTGGTGCGGCGGCTGGGCCTGGCGGCCGCCTAGACGGCCGCGCCGGGGGAAGGGCGCGGCCGCCCGGCTCAGTACGCGAACTCGCGGAACACCGGGTCCACGCTGCCGCCCCAGGTGCCGTGGAACAGCTCCAGCTTGCGCTCGGCCGGGGTCTGGTTGGCCTCCACGATCTCGAACAGCGGCTCCAGGTAGACGCGCTCGTCGGCGCCGTGGCGGTTGAGCTGGGCGCGCCGTTCGAGGCCATGCGCCGCGATCTTCAGCGTCTCGCGCGCCAGCTCGCGCACGGTGCCGCCGCGGAAGGGCAGCTTGAGCGCCTGCTTCGGCACGCCGTCGCGCAGCGCGTGGCGCTCCTCGCGGCTGAAGTCCTTGACCAGGTCCCACGCCGCATCCAGCGCCTCCTGGTCGTAGAGCAGGCCCACCCACAGCGCGGGCAGCGCGCACAGCCGGTTCCACGGGCCGCCGTCGGCGCCGCGCATCTCCAGGTACTGCTTGAGGCGCACCTCGGGGAAGGCGGTGGTGAGGTGGTCGGCGTAGTCCTTCATGGTGGCGCGCACGCCCGGCAGCGCGTCGAGCGTGCCGTCCAGGAAGCGCTTGAAGTCCTGCCCGGCGAGGTCGATGTAACGGCCGTCCTGGTAGCTGAAGTACATCGGCACGTCGAGGATGTAGTCCGCGTAGCGCTCGTAGCCGAAGCCGCTCTCGAACACGAAGTCGAGCATGCCGGTGCGGTTCGGGTCGGTGTCCTCCCACACGTGCGAGCGGTAGGACAGGTAGCCGTTTGGACGTCCGTCGGTGAACGGCGAGTCGGCGAACAGCGCGGTGGCGACCGGCTGCAGGGCCAGGCTGGCGCGGAACTTCTTCACCATGTCCGCCTCGCTGGCGAAATCCAGGTTCACTTGCACGGTGCAGGTGCGCGTCATCATGTCCAGGCCGAGCTGGCCGACCTTGGGCATGTACTCGCGCATGATCTTGTAGCGGCCCTTGGGCATCCAGGGCATCTCGTCGCGCCGCCATTTCGGCTGGAAGCCCATGCCGAGGAAGCCGATGCCGAGTTCGTCGGCGACCGCGCGCACCTCGTCCAGGTGCGTGTTCACCTCGGCGCAGGTCTGGTGGATGTTCGCAAGCGGTGCGCCCGACAGCTCCAGCTGCCCGGCCGGTTCCAGCGTGATGTTGGCCTTCTCGCGGCTGAGCGCCACCGGCGTCTCGCCCTCGCGGGCGATGGCCCAGCCGTAGCGCGCGGCCAGCCCTTCCAGCAGCGCGCGGATGCCGCGCTCGCCCTCGAACGCGGGCGGTCGCAGGTCGTCCTTGCGGAAGCCGAATTTCTCGTGCTCGGTGCCGATGCGCCACGCCTCGCTGGGCTTCTCGCCGGCGGCGAGGTAGTCGATCAGCTGCTGGCGGTCGCGGATCGGGGTGCTCTGGACGGCACTGGGAATGGACACGTGGCAGGCCTCGGTGGATCAACCGCGAACTATGAAGGTGCTGGCCGGCAACGAAAAGGGGTTGACGGGAAATTTTTGGACGTGACGGTACAGGTGGACCGGTGTGGGAACACCTGTCACGGCATCCGCCTGCCGCGGGAGCTGCCGGCCATACGAAGAAGGCCGGCATGGAGCCGGCCTTCTTCGCGGGATGCGAGCGCCCGGGATCAGCGCTTCATCGAGTTGAAGAACTCGTCGTTGGTCTTGGTGTTCTTCATCCTGTCGAGCATGAACTCGATCGCCGCCAGCTCGTCCATCGGATGCAGCAGCTTGCGCAGGATCCAGATCTTGGCCAGCAGGTCCGGCTCGATCAGCAGGTCCTCGCGACGGGTGCCGGAGCGGTTGATGTCGATGGCCGGGTACACGCGCTTCTCGGCGATGCGGCGGGACAGGTGCACCTCCATGTTGCCGGTGCCCTTGAACTCCTCGTAGATCACCTCGTCCATCTTCGAGCCGGTGTCGATCAGCGCGGTGGCCACGATGGTCAGCGAGCCGCCTTCCTCCACGTTGCGCGCGGCGCCGAAGAAGCGCTTGGGGCGCTGCAGCGCGTTGGCGTCCACGCCGCCGGTGAGCACCTTGCCGGAGCTCGGCACCACGGTGTTGTAGGCGCGGGCCAGGCGGGTGATGGAGTCGAGCAGGATCACCACGTCCTTCTTGTGCTCGACCAGGCGCTTGGCGCGCTCGATCACCATCTCGGCGACCTGCACGTGGCGCGCGGCCGGCTCGTCGAAGGTGGAGCTGATGACCTCGGCGCGCACGGTGCGGGCGATCTCGGTCACTTCCTCCGGGCGCTCGTCGATCAGCAGCATGATCAGGTGGACGTCCGGATGGTTGTACTGGATCGCCTGCGCCACGTTCTGCAGCATCATGGTCTTGCCGGACTTCGGCTGCGACACGATCAGGCCGCGCTGGCCGCGGCCCACCGGCGCCACCAGGTCCAGGATGCGCCCGGTGATGTCCTCGGTGGAGCCGTTGCCGCGTTCGAGGTGGAACGCCTTGCGCGGGAACAGCGGCGTCAGGTTCTCGAACAGCATCTTGTTCTTCGACGCCTCCGGCGGATCGCCGTTGATGTCGTCGACCTTGAGCAGCGCGAAGTAGCGCTCGCCGTCCTTCGGATGGCGCACGCGGCCGGTGATGTAGTCGCCGGTGCGCAGGTTGAAGCGGCGGATCTGGCTGGGGCTGACGTAGATGTCGTCGGGGCCGGCCAGGTAGGACTCGTCGGCCGAGCGCAGGAAGCCGAAGCCGTCCTGCAGGATCTCCAGCACACCCTCGGCCCAGATGCCGCCGCCGGAGCGGGCGTGGGCCTTGAGGATGTTGAAGATCACGTCCTGCTTGCGCTGGCGCGCCACGCCTTCCTGGATGCCCAGCGACTCGGCGAACTCGAGCAGCTGCACCGCGTTCTTGCGCTTGAGCTCGGTGAGGTTGATCAGGCGGTCGCTGCTGCCGGCCTCGGCGTTCTCGTCGTCCGGCGGCATGCCGTAGGGGTTGCGCGGCACGTTGCCGCCGCCGCCCTGGCCCTGGCCGCGCTGCTGCTGCTGGTTGCGCTCGTGGCGGCGACGGCGGCCGCGGCCCTCGCGGTCGTTGCGGCCGCCGTTGCCGTTCTGGCCCTGGCCGTTGCCGCCCTGGCCACCTTCGCGCGGCTCCTGCTCGCTACGCGGCGGCTGGTTCTCGGCCGCCGGGCTCGGCGCGGCGGCCGGCGCGTCCACCGGCAGGCTGGCCTGCACGGGCGCCGGCGCCGCGGACTCGGCCGCCGGCTTCTCGGCGCGCGTGGCGCCCTCGGCAGCGGCAGCGGCCGCCGCCGAACGGCGCGGTGCGCGCGGGCGCGGCTCGGCCGCCGGCTTGGCTTCGACGCTCTTGGCGTCGGAGGATTCTTTGCTTTCGATATCGGACACGGGCAAACCTCGCGCGGCGCCGTTGTTTTCAGGAAGGGAGGAGTGAAGCGTTGCGCAGAACGCGCAGGGGACGGGACCGTCCCGGGACGAGGATCAATCTAGCATCCGCCGCGCGGCGCCGTAAAGCGCGCGCAGCGGTGGGGGTGGAACGGGGTCAGATCGCCTTGTCGATCATCTGCACCAGCTGGCCCTTGCCGACGGCACCGATCTGGGTGGCCTCGACCTTGCCGCCCTTGAACACCATCAGGGTCGGAATGCCGCGCACGCCGTAGTTGCGGGGGGTCTTCTGGTTCTCGTCGATGTTCAGCTTGACGATGCGCAGCTTGCCTTCGTACTGCTTGGCCAGGTCGTCCAGGATCGGCGCGATGGCCTTGCACGGGCCGCACCATTCGGCCCAGAAATCCAGCAGCACGGGGGTGTCGGACTGGAGCACGTCCTGCTCGAAGCGGTCGTCGCTCGAATGGCTGATGAGGTCGCTCACGTAGAGTCTCCAAAAGGGTGGGCGGTGGGGGAGGGCGACCGCGGGATCGGCATCGGCTACACTGGGGCGCCCATGAAGCGCGGATCGGTCCGGAAGATAAGGCCATTGCGGCAGGCCTTCATTCCAGCCTAACTCGGGGCGCGATTCAAGCGATTCAAGGGCGACAGCGGACGGTTCCGTTGACATAGGTGAGCAGGCTCCCCGCGGCGCCGCCTCGCCGGGGCGCGAGCCCGTTCACCTATGCCAGCGGGGTTGTCGGCTGAGCCGCACTCCATCTCGGCACCCGTCATGGTTCGTGGCGCCGGCCGGCGGTTTTTTCCGCCCGGTCGCCGCCGCCACCGGGCGCCGTACCATCCACCTGTCCCGGGCCACGGCGGCTGCGGGACCGGGCGAGCGCAAGCATCGCCGCCCGCACCGCATCCGGCCATCCATGTCCCAGACCGTACTCACCGATACCTTCTTCACCAACTTCGAACTCCATCCGCTGCTGCAGCAGGGCCTCGCCGAGGCGGGCTTCACCCGCTGCACGCCGATCCAGGCGCTGACCCTGCCGGTGGCCCTCACCGGCCGCGACGTCGCCGGCCAGGCCCAGACCGGCACCGGCAAGACCTGCGCCTTCCTGGTCGCGATGATGAACCGCCTGCTGACCCAGCCGGCCAACGCCGGGCGCAAGGACAGCGACCCGCGCGCCCTGGTGATCGCGCCGACCCGCGAGCTGGCCATCCAGATCGAGAAGGACGCCCGCGCCATCGGCCGCCACACCGGCCTGCGCACCGCACTGATCTACGGCGGCGTGGACTACGACAAACAGCGCCAGCAGCTCAAGGACGGCTGCGACATCATCATCGCCACGCCCGGCCGCCTG
>NZ_LFQR01000146.1 GCF_001182895.1 Frateuria defendens
CTTGATGATCTTGGCGACGACGCCGGCGCCGACGGTGCGGCCGCCTTCGCGGATCGCGAAGCGCAGGCCCTCGTCCATCGCGATCGGCGCGATCAGGCTCACCACCATCTTCACGTTGTCGCCCGGCATCACCATCTCCACGCCCTCCGGCAGCTGCACCGCGCCGGTCACGTCCGTGGTACGGAAGTAGAACTGCGGACGGTAACCCTTGAAGAACGGGGTGTGGCGGCCGCCCTCTTCCTTCGACAGCACGTACACCTCGGCCTCGAAGTCCGTGTGCGGGGTGATCGAACCGGGCTTGGCCAGCACCTGGCCACGCTCCACGTCGTCACGCTTCGTGCCGCGCAGCAGCAGGCCCACATTGTCGCCCGCCTGACCCTGGTCCAGCAGCTTGCGGAACATCTCCACGCCGGTCACCGTCGTCTTCACGGTCGGGCGGATACCGACGATCTCGATTTCCTCGCCCACCTTGACCACACCGCGCTCCACGCGACCGGTCACCACCGTGCCGCGACCCGAGATCGAGAACACGTCCTCGACCGGCATCAGGAACGGCTTGTCGATGTCGCGCTGCGGCTCCGGAATGTACGTGTCCAGCGCGTCCACCAGCTTGATGATCGCCGGCACGCCGATCTCCGACTGATCACCCTCCAGCGCCTTCAGCGCCGAACCGTGGATGATCGGGGTGTCGTCGCCCGGGAAGTCGTACTTCGACAGCAACTCGCGCACTTCCATCTCGACCAGCTCGAGCAGCTCCGCGTCATCGACCATGTCCGCCTTGTTCAGGAACACCACGATGTACGGCACGCCCACCTGGCGCGACAGCAGGATGTGCTCGCGCGTCTGCGGCATCGGGCCGTCCGCCGCCGAGCACACCAGGATCGCGCCGTCCATCTGCGCCGCACCCGTGATCATGTTCTTCACGTAGTCCGCATGGCCCGGGCAGTCCACGTGTGCGTAGTGGCGCACCGGCGATTCGTATTCCACGTGCGCCGTCGAGATCGTGATGCCGCGCGCCTTCTCTTCCGGCGCCGCGTCGATCGCGTCGTACGCCTTGAACTCGCCACCAAAACGCTCCGCACCGATCTTCGTCAGCGCCGCCGTCAGCGTCGTCTTGCCGTGGTCCACGTGACCGATCGTGCCCACGTTCACGTGCGGCTTGGTGCGTTCGAATTTACCCTTTGCCATG
>NZ_LFQR01000147.1 GCF_001182895.1 Frateuria defendens
CTCCCTCGCGCGCCCTGCGGACAGGAGTCCGCAGGGCGCGCCCTCGGGGTGCCCTTCTCTTTGGTTACTTTCTCTTGGGCAAACAAGAGAAAGTAACTCGCTCCCCGGCAGAGGAGCGAAACCCCGGCCAAAGGCCGGCAAGGATGCGTCAGCGCATTGCTCCCACGCGCCGCCCTGGATGACTCGCTCCGCTCGCCCCTGCGGGGCCGTCCTTCGGACGTTCTGCGCACTGCGCGCTTGCCCGACCTGCGCCGGAACGACGAGCGAGAGCCACGAGCGGGATAGACACGTTCCCGCGAGCACCCGCCCCTCACCCCTACCCTCTCCTCGCTCCTCAAAGCCGGCGCCATCCATGGCGCCTCCCCGCGTGCCCCGGTGGGGAGAGGGAGCAAAGCATCGCGCTCCCCCGAGGCGGAGAGAGCAAACGCTCAGGCCGCCAGCCCACCACTCTGCAACCCATACTTGCGCAACTTCTCCACCAGCGTCGTCCGCTGCATCCGCAAGAGCTTCGCCGCATGCGCCACCACACCGCCGGTGACATCCAGCGCCTGGCGGATCAGCCCCACCTCGATGTCGGCCAGGTGATCCTTCAGGTCGATGCCCCCTTCCGGCAGCAGCATCGGATCGACGCCCGTGCGCGCCGCCTCGGCGGAGGAAGCGGCCGGCTGCTGCACGTCCATCATCGCCAGCAGCGCGGCGCCGCCGTTGGCCTCCTCCATCGTGACGTGGCCGCGGTATTTCTCCGGCAGCTCGCAGGCGCGCACCTCGCGCTGGGGATAGAGGATCGCCATGCGCTCGACCAGGTTGCACAGCTCGCGCACGTTGCCCGGCCAGGCATAGCCGTTGAGCGCCTGCAGCGCGCTGGCGCCGAGGCGCACGCGGCCCAGGCCGCGGCGGGCCAGGCGCTGGTTGAATTCGTCGATCAGCACCGGCAGGTCCTCCAGGCGCTCGCGCAGCGCCGGCAGTTCCATCGGGAACACACTCAGGCGGTAGTAGAGGTCCTCGCGGAACTGGCCGTTGGCGATGGCCTGCTCCAGGTTGCGGTGGGTGGCGGCGATGATGCGCACGTCGCAGCGCTGCGACTTGGCGCCGCCCACGCGCTCGAACACGCGCTCCTGCAACACGCGCAGCAACTTCACCTGCATGGTGAGGCTCATGTCGCCGATCTCGTCGAGGAACAGCGTGCCGCCCTCGGCCAGCTCGAAGCGGCCCTTGCGCGCGCTGATGGCGCCGGTGAAGGCGCCCTTCTCGTGGCCGAACAGCTCGCTCTCCAGCAGCTCTGCCGGGATCGCGCCGCAGTTGATCGCCACGAACGGCTTGTCGCGGCGGGGCGAGCATTCGTGGATGGTGCGCGCCACCATTTCCTTGCCGGTGCCCGACTCGCCCAGCACCAGCACGCTGGAGTCGAACGGCGCCACCTGCCGGATCAGCGCGTTGAGCCGCATCATCGGCTGCGAGCCGCCGACGAAGCGCATCTCGCCGCGGCGGCCGCCGCCGAGCAGGCGCGCGTAGAGGCTGCGCAGCGTCTCGGCCAGCTGCTCGTAGCGCAGCGGGAAGTCGACCCGGCCCACCCGCGCGGCGAACGGCGAGGACGCGGCATTCAGGCGCGGCGCCCAGGCCGAGTCGGCGGCCAGCAGCACCGGCACATGCGCCGCGGCGCTGCCAAGCAGCGCGAACTGGCGCTCGGCCTCTTCCGCATCGCCGATGGTGCCCACGAAGACCGCGCGCCAGGCGTGGGTCGAGTCCGCCGCCGCCGCGCACTCCTCGCCGCGCTGCGGGTGATAACCGAGGAACTGCAGCGCCGCGACGATGGATTGCGCACGCACCGCATCCGACTCGATAACCAGGACATCGACCTTGCTCATTGTTCTACTACTCCCGTGGTTCCTGTGCCGTCGCGATTGCCCTGCGCGACGACGCTCCATCAACTGATGCGCCGGAATTCCAGCACCGACGTCGATCACCCGGAGCAAAAACGAGGCCACGCGCGACGGATCGCCGACGCCTCGCGCGAGGCTGGCCGGACGCACTGCGTCACCCGCCGGCAAAAGCTCGTCACCCGCGGTGGCGACCACTTCGCCGCGATCCCCGACGCGACGAAATCCGGCCTCGATACCAGCGAAGCTGAACGGGTGACCTAATGCGGCACCGCAACGTGAAGTGCGTCAAATCGACCGCATCGAAGATGTTCGTTTATGTGAAATGCATCACATGCACGACGACGGCGAATTCACGTCACCGGCGACGGGCCCTGTCGGGAACCTGCCACTTTGCGTCGGTGATGACGGAAAACGAGCCGGTCGAGTGATGCGCCGACACTCTCGCCGAGTTCCTCGAAGAGGAGGAAGGCGCGGCCGTCGTCGAGGCGATGCCCGACGCGCGCCGGCAGTTCGAGCGGCAAGGCCGGGCAGGCGTCGAAGTGCAGGCGCAGCAGGCAGGGCGTCGAAGCGCCGTCGCCGGCGGCGACCAGGCCTGCCGGCACCACCGCGCCCAGGGCGTTGAGGCGCACCATGCCACGCGGCGGCAGGGACGAGGGCGGCACCAGCAGCCGGTTGACGATCTCCATCAGCACGTTGAGCCGGCTGCCCAGCCGCAGCACTTCCTGCATCAGCGGGCTGTCGTCCTCGGGCGTCTCCGTGCGCCGCTCGTCCAGCGCGCCGATCGCGCCGAGCACGTTGGCGTTGCGCTCCGCGAAGGCGGCGAGCGCGCCGTGGTCGGGCCACGCCGGCAAGCTTTCGACGCCGAGCGGCAGCAGGCCCTCGTAGGCCATCCGCTGGGAAAATTCCGACCATGCGGTCGTCGCCATCGCCATTGCTCCGGATCAGGGGCGGCCCGCGGCATCCGCCGAGGCCACCGGGCGCCCGCTCAGCGCGTCAGCGCGACATAGCTGCGCAGGGCGTGGTGCGCATGCCGGTGCCGGCCCAGTTCCTGCGCCGCGGCGGCGCGCGCCTCGCCGGCCAGCGCCAGCACTATCCGGTTCTGCTCGACCAGCTGCAACAGCAGCGCGCGCGTGCCGGGGCCGGGCGGCTCGTCGCCGTGGAGCAATGCGGAGCGGGCCTCGTCCAGTTCGGCCACCTGCTCCCACTGCGCCTGCCGGGCCGCGTCGAGCATGCGGCCGCCGAGGGCGAGCGCCTGCGCCAGGGCCGCCTGGCCGGCCATCGCTCAGGCCTGCCCGGCGAGGTAGCTGGGGCGGATGTCGCGCCAGGCCTCGCGCAGTGGTTCGATCAGGCGCAGGCATTCGCCCAGCGCGCGCCGGTCGTCGTTCAACTGCGCGTGCAGCAGGCGGCGGGTGATGTAGTCGTAGAGCGCGTCCAGCCGCCCGGTGAGCACCGGCTCCACCTTGTGGTCCAGGCTTTCGCGCAGCTCGCCGACGATGGCGATGGCCTTGGAGAAGCTCTCCCCCTTGGCCGCGACGTCGCCGTGGCGGATGTGGCCGTCGGCCTGGTTGATGCGGTCGACCAGGCCGTCGAGCAGCATGCCGATCAGCTTGTGGCGGTCGGCCACCTCGACGCTGCCCTGGGCGCTGGTCTGGCGATACAGCGCGCTGGCGCTGCGCATCATGGCGTAACTCATGGGGTTCCCTCGTCGGTCAGCTGCCGCTCTTGCTCTTGTTGAGCGCCTCGAGCGACTGCGTCAGGTAGGAGCTGGTGTTGTTGAGCGAGGAGATCAGCTTGTCCAGGTTGGTGTACTGCTGGCGCAGCTGCGCCTCGTAGACCTGCATGCGCTGGTTGAGCGCGGTGGTCTGCTTCTGCAAACCGGTGAGCGCGTCGTTGAGGCTGCCGATGCGTGTCTGCACGATCCCGCTGCTGCCCGTGTAGTGGTCGAGCGCGCTGTCGAGCCGGGTGGCGTAGCCGTCGGGGCCGGCGAACAGGTCCTGCACCGCCGACGGGTTGCCGCTCAGCGCGGCGTTGAGCTTGCCCGCATCGACGGACAAGGTGCCGTCCGCCGTGCGCGTGATGCCCAGGCTGGCCAGCGTGCCGATGGCGTTGCCACCGACCTTGCTGCTCAGCACGCTGGAAACCTGGCGCTGGATCGAGGACAGCGTGGTGTCGCCCAGCAGCACGCCGGCGGTGCCGGTGCTGGGGTCGTAGCTGCTCAGCGTGCCGACCATGCCGGCGTAGCCGTTGTAGGCGTCCACGAAACCCTGCACGGCGTCGCTGACGGCGCTGGTGTCCTGCGCCACGGTGAGCTGCGCGCTGCCGACCTTGGTGAGGTTGAGCGTCACGCCGTTGAGCGCGCCGCTCACCGCATTGCCGCTGCTGCTGACGGGGATGCCGTCGATGGTCAGCTTGGCGTCGCTGGCCTCGTTGCCGCCCGCCGTGTTCAGCGAGGTCGCCAGGCCGGCGAGCGAACTGCTGCTGTCGCCGCTGGCGCTCACCGTGAAGGCGTTGGCCACGCCGGTCCTGGTCGAGGTCAGCACCAGCTGCGAGCCGTTGCTGCCGTTGATCACCGCGGCGGAGACGCCGGGATTGTCCGACGAGTTGTTGATCGCCGTGGCGAGGCTGCTCAGGGTGTCGGTGCCCGACACCGCGAGGTCCAGCGTCTTGCCGCCCACGGCGATGCTCAGCGTGCCGCTGCCCACCGCGGCGCCGCTGGCGAACACGCTGCTGGTGCGCTTCTGCGCCGTGGCCAGCGCGGTCACGTCGATGTTGTAGGTGCCGGGGATGGCATTGGGCAGCGTGGTGGCCGCGGCCACGGTGCTGTCCGAGAAGGTGGCGGTATAGGTCTGGTAGGTGGTGCTCGCGGACAGCTTGTCCAGCGCCGATTGCAACGACCCCAGCGAGGAGCCCAGCGCAGTGAGGCCGGCGATCAACGCCTGATCCTGCTTGGTCTTGGCGTCGATCTGCGCCTGCGGGCCCGCCTGCCTGGCGTTGACCATGGCGGTGACGATCGCGTCCACGTTCAGGCCCGAGCCGATGCCGGCCGAGCTGAGCAGGCCGGTGCCCGAGCCGGTGGAGGTGCTGCCGGTACTGCCGGTGCTGCCCGTAGCCGACGAGGCGCCGCTGCTGTCGGTGGTCGAGCCGCTGGACGCACTGCCGCTGGTGGTGGCCTGCGACGACGAAGTCGCGGGCACTGACGAGCCGGTGGCGGACACGCTGGTCATGGTGGGGCCTCGTGAAACTGGATCGGACGACGGAATCCCGCCGCGTCTGACGAGTCACTGGCAAAACCCGCGCCAACGCGCACGGCCTTTGCCCGTGGCTCGGTCCGGAGCGGAAGCCGCATCGGGCCTCCGCTCCGCCGTGCCGCTTGCGGCCATGGCTCGCGCCATGGCCGCCCAAGGCGGTGTTACTGCAGCAGCCTGAGCACGTTCTGTGGCTGCGAGTTCGCGGTGGCCAGCACCGAAATACCCGCCTGCTGCAGCACCTGCGCCTTGCTGAGGTTGGCCGTCTCCTGCGCGAAGTCCGCGTCCTGGATCGAGCTTTGCGAGGCCTGCAGGTTGGTGGACTGCGCGCTCAGCGTGGCGATGGTGGACTGGAAGCGGTTCTGCACCGCACCCAGCGTGCTGGAGATGTTGCTGACGGAGCTCAGCGCGCCGTCGATGCTGGCGATCAGCTTGTTGGCGTCGTCCACCGTCTTCACGTCCTGGCCCTGCAGCGAGCCACTGACCGCCGCCGTGCCGCCTGCGGTATAGGCGGTGCCATCGCTGCCCGACGCCGCAGCGAAAAGCGCCGTGTTCTGTGCTGCGGTACCGCTCACCGACAAGCTGCCGGACGAGTAGATGTTGATGCCGCCGTTGGCGTTCACCGAGGCGCTGACGCCAGCGGCGCCCGCGGCGTTAATGGCATCGGCAATATCCTGCACGCTGTGCGCAGTTCCCGACACCGTATAGTTCTTTCCATCGGAACCCGTGATGCTGAGGGAGCTGAGATCCAATCCGTTCGTCCCGGAAACAGCGCCGGTCAGCGAATCGGTGGAGATTTCCGCGGTCTGGCCGATCTGGCCCGCGGTCACGCCGCTGCCCAGGTCCACGCTGATGGTCTGGCCGACGTTGGCGCCGATCTGGAAGGAGAGCCCGCCGGTGACGCTGCCGTTCAAGATGTTGCGGCCGTTGAAGCTGGTCTGGTTGGCGATGCGGGTGATTTCCTGCAGGCGCTGCTGCACCTCGGTGTCGATCGCCTGACGGTCGGAGTCGGTATAGGTGCCGTTGGCCGCCTGCACGGCGAGGTCGCGGATGGACTGCAGGTTGGAGGTGACCTGGTCCAGCGCCGAGCCCGCGGTCTGCGCCAGGTTGATGGCGTCGCTGGCGTTGTTGCCGGCCTGGGCCAGGCCGCCGATCTGGGTCTGGAAGCGGGTGGAGATGGCGAAGCCGGCCGCGTTGTCGGCGGCGCTGTTGATCTTCAGGCCCGAGGACAGGCGCTGGGTGGCGCTGGACAGCGCGCCCTGCGACTTGTTGAGGTTGTTCTGCGCGTTCAGCGAAGAAACGTTGGTGTTGATGACCAGTGACATGAAAGGCTCCTAGGAATCGGTCTGGAAGCTGGCGGATATGTGCTCCGGCGGTGCTCCTGGACCGGAGTGCCAACCGCCTCGGTGACCTTTTCGACCTTGCCGGCGAATACTTGAGCGCACGGCCGCGCAGGCACGGGCGCACGCCCGCCGCGCGTCGCTCCGCGCACCCCGCGCGGCCCGCCCGGAACGCCATGGCATATGCCTTGCTTGAACGCTCCCGGCATTGCTCCCCCGACGGAAACCGGACGCGCGCCGCCCCTCCGGGCGCGCACGAAGCGGGGCATGCAGTGCCGCGGCTTGATCCCCCAGCAGCGAACCCATCATGCGCGACCGCGTCGAATCCAGCCCCAGCTTTTCGGTCATCCTGACCACCTACAACCGCCCGCGGCTGCTCGAACGCGCGCTGGACAGCCTCGCCGCGCAGTCGTTCCGCGACTTCGAGGTGGTGCTGGTCAACGACCACGGCGAGCCCGTGGAACACCTGCTGCGCGATACCGCGCTGCCCATCACCTACCTGCGCCTGGGCCGGAACGCCGGCGTGTCGGCCGCGCGCAACGCGGCCCTCGCGCTGTGCCGCGGCCGCTACGTCGCCTACCTCGACGACGACGACGTGCTGCTGCCCGGGCATTTGGCCGTCCACGCGCAGGCGCACGAGGCGCATCCGGACAGCGTGGTCTATACCGACACCACCTACGTGCTGACGGACGAGCACGGCCAGCGCGTGCAGGCTCCCATCCCGAGCCACTCCGGGGAGACGTTTTCCAAGGAGGCGCTGTTCGTCAAGAACTACATCACCATCAACAACTGGACCCATCCGCGCGCGCTGCTGGCAGACACCGGCGCCTTCGACACCGAGCTGGCCGCGCTGGAGGACTGGGAACTGCTGCTGCGGCTGGCCGCGCGCCATCCCTTCGTCCACGTGCCGGCCTACACCTCCGAGGTGTGGATGCGCGCGAGCGCGGAAGAGCACCTCTCGCGCCGGGAGCGGCGGCACTTCCCCGAGCTGTTCCGTGCGATCTACCGGCGCCACGGCGACCTGGACAGCGACTGGGTGCGCGCCGAACGGCTGCGCTTCCTCGACGGCCTCGAAGCCGAACTGGCGCAAGGCCCCGCCAGGGCCGGCTTCAGCGCCGACACCTACGCCGCCTGGCGGCAGGGCCAGCAGTTCGACGCGGCCCGTTCGGCGGCGCTCGCGCCGCTCGCCGACGCGCTCGGCCGCGCCTGCCGCATCGACGTGCTGGTGCTCGACGCGCAGGGCGATGCGCAGGCGCTGGCGTGCACGCAAGAGAGCCTGCGCCGGCAGGCTCTGCAAGCCGCGCGCATCACCGTGATCGGCGGGCAGGCCGGCGAAGACATCGGCCCGCGCCTCAACGCGGCCGCGCGCCAGAGCACGGCCGACTGGCTGCTCGCCCTTCCCGCCGGCGACGAGCTGGCGCCGCACGCCCTGCTCCTGCTGGCCGACAAGGCGACGGCCGACCCGGCGCTGACGTGCTGCTACATGGACGAGGACGCGCGCCTGGCCGACGGCTACGGCCAGCCCATCTTCAAGCCCGACCTCAACCTCGACCTGCTGCGCAGCTACCCCTACCTCGGCCAGTGCCTCGCCTACCGGCGCGAGGCATGGGCCGAACTGCAAGGGCTGGACACGGCCCTCCGCCACCTGCCCCACGTGGACTTCGTCTTCCGCGCCATCGAGCGCTACGGGCTGCACACCATCGGCCACCTGGGCGAGGTGCTGCACCATGCCGCCACGCCCTACGCGCAGTGGCTGGCCCTGCCCGGCGTGGCCGGGGAATCGGGCCCGGTGGTGGCCGCCCACCTCGAACGCCTCGGCATCGCGCACGCGATCGCCCCCGCCGACCTGCCCTGCGTGAACCGCGTGCGCTACCTGCACGCGCGCACGCCGCCGGTGTCGATCATCGTGCCCACCCGCGACCAGCTGCCGATGCTCAACGGCCTGATCGACAGCCTGCTCGCCAAGACCGGCTACACCAACTACGAACTGCTGATCGTCGACAACGACAGCCGCGACAGCGCCGCCTGCGCCTACCTCGACGGCATCGAACGGCTGGACAACCCGCAGCTGCGGGTGCTGCGCTGGCCGCATCCGTTCAACTATTCGGCCATCAACAACTTCGCCGCGGCGCAGGCGCGCGGCGAATACCTCATCCTGCTCAACAACGACACCGCGGTGCTGCACGAGGACTGGATCGAGGCGCTGCTCCACCACGCCCAGCGCCCCGAGGTCGGCATCGTCGGCGCCAAGCTGCACTACCCGGACGGGCGCATCCAGCACGGCGGCGTGGTGCTCGGCCTGCGCGGCGCGGCCGACCACCCCTTCATCGGCGAGGCGATGGACGCGCCCGGCTACATGCACCGCCTGCAGGTGGACCAGAACTACACCGCGGTGACGGCGGCCTGCCTGATGATCCGCAAATCCGTCTACGACGAGGTCGGCGGCCTGGACGAGGCGAACTTCAAGGTCTCCTACAACGACGTGGACCTGTGCCTGAAGGTGCAGCAGGCCGGCTACCTCACCGTGTGGACGCCCTATGCGCGGCTGATGCACGAAGGCAGCGTGAGCCAGACCCGGGTGGACACCACCGCCCAGGCGGCCAAGCTCGAACGCTTCCTCGGCGAGCAGCGCGCGATGTACCGCAAGTGGCTGCCGCAGCTCGCGCGCGATCCGGCCTACAACCGCAACCTCGCCCTCGACGGCCGCGGCTTCGAGCTGGATCCGCGCCGCAACCTGGCCTGGCAGCCGTTCGCCGAGCCCCTGCTGCCGCGCCTGTTCTGCGTGGCCGCCGACGCGCTCGGCTGCGGCCACTACCGCGTGCGCCAGCCGTTCCTCGCCATGCAGCGCGCCGGCCTCGCCGAAGGCGTGATCGCCGAGACGCACCTGCCGCCGGTGGACATGGAGCGCTTCGGCCCCGGCACCATCGTGCTGCAGCGCCAGCTGAGCGACAACCAGATCGCGATCATGCAGGGCTACCGGGATTTCAGCCGCGCCTTCAAGGTGTACGAGCTGGACGACTACCTGCCCAACGTGCCGCTCAAGAGCGCCTACAAGGACGCGCTGCCGAAGGACGTGCTCAAGTCCCTGCGCAAGGCGGTGGCGCTCACCGACCGCTTCATCGTCTCCACCGAGCCGCTGGCCGAGCAGTTCGCCGGCCTGCACGAGGACATCCGCGTGGTACGCAACCGGCTGCCGGTCGGCTGGTGGGGCGACCTCGCCGGCGCGCGCCGCGCCGGCCGCAAGCCGCGCGTGGGCTGGGGCGGCGGCGCCAGCCACCGCGGCGACCTGGAGCTGATCGCCGACGTGGTGCGCGACCTCGCCAACGAGGTGGAGTGGGTGTTCTTCGGCATGTGCCCGGACAAGCTGCGCCCCTACGTGCACGAGTTCCACACCGGCGTGCCGATCGAGCAGTACCCCGCCCGGCTCGCCTCGCTGAACCTTGACCTTGCGCTGGCGCCGCTGGAGGACAACGTCTTCAACGCCTGCAAGAGCAACCTGCGCCTGCTCGAATACGGCGCCTGCGGCTTCCCCGTGGTGTGCAGCGACATCGTCTGCTACCGGGGCGAACTGCCGGTGACGCGGGTGAAGAACCGCTACAAGGACTGGATGGGCGCGATCCGCATGCACCTGGCCGACCTCGACGCCACCGCGAAGGCCGGCGATGCCTTGCGCGAGGCGGTGCATGGGGGGGGAATGCTCAGTGGGGAGCATTTGCGTGCGTGGCGGGGGGCTTGGTTGCCGGATTGAGGAGGGCGAGCCTGGTTCGCTTTGGCCTTTGGGGATGGGGGTTCGCGGGAACGCGCCTTCTCGCCCTTGCTCGTCGCCCGGCGTAGGCTGGATAAGCGCGCAGAATGTCCGAAGGGCGGCCCGAAGAGTAGAGCGGAGCGAGTCATTCCGTAGCGTCAACGCGACCTGGCTCGCCTGCGGCGGGCTTTCGTCCGCCTGCCGGCGGCCGAGTTACTTTTCTTTGCTTGCCCA
>NZ_LFQR01000148.1 GCF_001182895.1 Frateuria defendens
GCCGCCCAGGCTCCTAGGGGCGCGAGCTTACGCCCACTCGACGTGGAAGCTGCCCGGCTCGTCGATGCGCTCGAAGGTGTGCGCACCGAAGTAGTCGCGCTGGGCCTGGATCAGGTTGGCCGGCAGCTGGGCGGCGCGGTAGCCGTCGTAGTAGGCGATGGCCGAGGCGAAGGTGGGCACCGCGATGCCGGCCTGCACGGCCGCGCTCACCACGTCGCGCAGCGCCTGCTGGTAGTCGGCGGCGATGTCGCGGAAGTACGGGTCGAGCAGCAGGTTGGCGAGCTTGGCGTCCTTGGCGTAGGCGTCGGTGATCTTCTGCAGGAAGCGCGCGCGGATGATGCAGCCGGCGCGGAAGATCTTGGCGATGCTGCCGTAGTCGAGGTTCCAGTCGTACTCGTCCGAGGCTGCGCGCAGCTGGGCGAAGCCCTGCGCGTAGGAGACGATCTTGCTGAGGTACAGCGCGCGGCGCACGGCCTCGATGAAGGCCTTGCGGTCGCCTTCGAACGGTTTCTTCGCCGGGCCGGCGAGCTTGGCGCTGGCGGCCACGCGCTGGTCCTTGAGCGAGGACAGCACGCGGGCGAACACCGACTCGGTGATCAGCGGCAGCGGCACGCCGAGGTCCAGCGCGCTCTGGCTGGTCCACTTGCCGGTGCCCTTCTGCGCGGCGCGGTCGAGGATCACGTCCACCAGGTCCTTGCCGGTCTTGGCGTCCTTCTTGGTGAAGATGTGCGAGGTGATCTCGATCAGGAAGCTGTCCAGCTCGCCCTGGTTCCACTCGGTGTAGACCTCGGCCAGCTCGGCGTTGGAGAGGCCCAGCACGTCCTTGAGCACGGCGTAGCTTTCTGCGATCAGCTGCATGTCGCCGTATTCGATGCCGTTGTGGACCATCTTCACGTAGTGGCCGGCGCCGTCGGGGCCCATGTAGGCCACACAGGGCTCGCCGTCGGGCGCCTTGGCGGCGATCTCGGTGAGGATGGGGGCCACCAGATCGTAGGCCTCGCGCGGGCCGCCGGGCATGATCGCCGGACCCTTGAGCGCGCCTTCCTCGCCGCCGGAGACGCCGGTGCCGATGAAGTGCAGGCCGGCGTCGGCCAGCTCCTTGTTGCGGCGGATGGTGTCCTGGAAGAAGGTGTTGCCGCCGTCGATCACGATGTCGCCCTTGTCCAGCAGCGGCTTCAGCTCGGCAATGGTGGCGTCGGTGGCGGCGCCGGCCTTGACCATCAGCAGGATGCGCCGGGGCTTCTCCAGCGAATCGACGAACTCCTGCAGGGTGTAGGTCGGCACCAGCTTGGCATCGGGATGCGCGGCGACCACTTCGTCGGTCTTCTCGCGGGTGCGGTTGTAGATCGACACCGCATGGCCGCGGCTTTCGATGTTGCGGGCGAGGTTGCTGCCCATCACGGCCATGCCGATCACGCCGATGGATTGCCGGGTCATTGCTTAGCTCCTGGGGAAACGCGAGTTGGGGAAATATGGGGCATATCGGCCGCACTGCAAGCGCGGTCAATGCGCGCGGGTGGTCTGCGCCAGCGCGGGACGCGGCATGTAGCGCTCGGGCACCAGCGCCACGCGGTCGCCCACGCGCACGTAGCGCTGCGGGCCGGTGACGGCGGTTTCGCCGAAGGTGAGCTCGCGGCCGTCCAGGCGCAGCGTGGCCTGGGGCGGGGCGAGGCCGATCTTCGCCGGGTCGAAGTCGGCGGCGGCGCGCCAGGCCAGCACCGGCGCCCGCGCGGTGGCGGCCAGCTCGTCCAGGCGGCCGTCGTCGGCGCGCACGGCCGGCGCGTCGGCGCGCCACCAGTGGCCGTCGCGGCGCAGGTAGTCCTCGGCCGGGCCGTGGCCAAGCTGTACGGCCACGCGGCTTATCGCGGCCGGGTCGAGGTCGAGCAGGGCGCCGGGTGCGGCCGCGCTATCGTGCTGCCATTGCCAGCCGGCCAGGCCGAGCAGGGCGGCCACGCCGATCAGTAGCCCCAGGCGCTGGCGCGTCGCCCGCTTCACCGGCGGCGCCGGCGCCAGGCGATCGCGCCGCCGACGACGAGCAGCAGCAGCGGCAGGCCGAGCAGGAAGCCGAAGCTGAGCGCGTTCAACTCGCCCTGCGAGATGGTCAGCGCGCGGTCCGGCGCGCCGCGCGGCGGCAGGTTGACCAGCGCGTCGTCGCCGAGCAGCCAGTCGAACACCCGCTCGCCCAGCGCGCGGTTGCCACCGTTGCCGAGGAAGGTGTTGGAGAGGAAGTCGCCGTCGCCGATCACCACCGCGCGCTGCACGCTCTTGTCCGGGCTGGGCGAGAGGCGCGAGAGGGCGAAGCCGAAGTCGAGCGGGCCTTTGAGCTCGCCGGCGCCGGCGTCGTAGCGGATGTCGGATGGCGCGTCGTTGCGGATCGGCTGGAACTCGGTCCAGCTCTGCGGGCCCGAGCGCAGGAACGGCACCACGGCCCAGTCGTGCTGGCTTGCCTGGGCCAGCGCCGAGGCCTGCGGGAACAGCGTGGTGAGGGTGAAGCCGCGGGTGATGGCGTGGATCGGGTAGGCGCCCAGCGCGATCAGGCGCGGATCCTTGAGGCCGAGCGCGGCGCCGCCGCCGTCCACCAGCACGCCGGGCAGCACGCGCACGCCGAGCGCGTCGGCCAGCGGGGCGAGGCCGAGATCCTCGTTGGCCGGCTCGGCGAGCCACAGCAGGTTGCCGCCGCGGGCGAGGTAGTCCACCAGCGCCTTCGCCGCGCCGCCGGGCAGCGGCATCGAGGGGCTGGCGAGCACCACCAGGTCGGTGTGTTCGGGCACCGCGGTGACCTGCGAGAAATTGAGCGGCACCGCGCGCAGGCCGCGCTGCTCGAGCTGGGCCATGAAGGTGCCCAGGTCCGCATTGGCCTTGCCGTCGGCCTGGCGCTCGCCGTCGCCGGCGACGAAGGCCACGATGCGCTCGCCGCCGCGCGCGAGGCGTTCCAGCGCATTGGTGAGGCTGCGTTCGGAGAGCTCGTCCAGGCGCTGCTCGCGGCCGCGGTAGTGCACGATCAGCGCGCCGTCCACGGTGATACCGAGCTCGCGCATCGCGGCCGGGTCCTGCTGCGGATCGACGAAACGCAGGCTGAGGTCGCGCCTGGCGCGCTGGTAGCGCTCGACGAAGCCGGCGATGGTCTGGCGCAGGCCGCCCTGCGGGCTCGCGTAGCTCACGACCTCCACCGGGCCGTCGAGTTGGGCCAGCACCGCGCGGCTCTCCGGCGAGAGGCTGGCGCGGCCGCCGCGGGTCCAGTCGGCGGTCCAGCTGTAGCGGGTGGAGAGGTAGCCGAGCGCGGCGGCGCCGAGCAGCAGGGCCAGCGCGAACAGCCAGCCGTCCAGACGTCCGAACAGCCGCCGCATCAGCCGCGCTCCCTGTCGGCGGCGAGCCGGCGCACGGCCAGCGCCAGCGCCACGACGATGAGCAGCGCGAACCACACCAGGTCGGCGCTGGACACCAGCCCGCGCAGCAGGGGTTGCAGGTGGGAGCCCATCGCCAGCCAGTTGAGCGCGCCGCCGTTCAAGCCCGCCATCTGCGCGCCGAGGTTCACGCCCCACAAGGCCAGCGTGAGCACCAGCGCCAGCGCGGCGGCCAGCGCCGGGTGCGTGGCGAAGGCCGAGCAGGCCACGCCCAGCGCGGCCAGCGCGGCCAGCAGCAGCGCCATGCCCAGCGTCGCGGCGGCGAACTTGCCCCAGTCGAAGCTGGCGGCGTGCGCCAGCGCGAGCGGCATCGCCACGGCCAGGGCGAGCCACAGCAGCAGCCACGCCAGCAGCGCGAGGTATTTGCCGAGCACGATGCGCGAAGGGGGCAGGCCGAGCGAGGCCAGCAGGCCCAGCGTGCCGCCGCGCCGCTCGCCGGCCAGCGTCGACATCGCCAGCAGCGGCACCACCAGAAAGGCGAGGAAGCCCTGCTGCGCCAGCAGCGGCACCGCCACCAGGTCGGTGAAGCCGGGGGCGTCCGGCTGCGCGGCGAGCTTCACCTGCGCGCCGAGGAAGTTGCCCAGCAGCAGGGTGAAGTTCCACCCCAGCCAGGCCAGGGTCAGCGCCGCCAGCACCCAGCCGAGCGGGCGCACGAGGAGACGGCGCAGCTCCAGCCGCGTCACGGCGAAAAGATTCATGCGGCGCGTGCCCCGCTGCCCTGCATGGCGATCTCGAAGAAGCGGCGCTCCAGCGCGGCGTGGTCGTCCTTCGGCACCGGGCCGTCGTGGCGCAGCACGCCCTCGTGCAGGATCGCCACGCGGTCGCACACCGCGGTGACCTCGGCCAGCAGGTGGGTGGAGAGGATCACCGCGCCGCCGGCCGCGGCCTGCTCGCGGATCAACCGGCGCAGCGCGGCGGCCTGCACCGGGTCGAGCGCGTTGGCGGGCTCGTCCAGCACCAGCAGGGTGGGCCGGTGCAGCAGCGCGCAGGCCAGGCCCAGGCGCTGGCGCTGGCCCTGCGAGAGCACGCCGGCCAGGCGCCGGCGCAGCGGTTCGAGTTCCAGCCGGGCCAGCGTGGCGGCCACGGCGTCGCGCAGCGCGGCGCCGGCCAGGCCGCGCAGGCGACCGTGCGCTTGGAGGTGTTCGGCTACCGTCAGTTCCGGCCACAACGGCGTCTGCTCCGGCAGCCAGCCGAGCCGGGTGGCCGCCAGTTCGGGGTGTTCGAGGAAGTCCTCGCCGTCCAGCGCGATGGTGCCGCTGTCGGGCCGCAGCGCACCGGCGACCATCGCCAGCGTGGTGGATTTGCCCGCGCCGTTGACGCCCAGCAGGCCGAGCACCTCGCCGCGCCCCAGCGCCAGCGACAGCCCGCTTACGGCGGGCCGCCCCGCGCGCTGCCGGCTGACCCGATCGAGCCTTAACAGGATAGGAGACGTGGACATTGCCCGATTGTCGTGGCGCCCCCATAGTTTAGACAACCATACGCAGCGGAATCGGTGCGCTGAACGGTGCCCGTGACCGTGCTGGCAGGTATGGAACCCCTGGTCTAGACTGGCTTTTCTCTTCCCGAGTGGCATTCCCATGCTCGATGCAGTGTTGAACTTCCTCGCCGGCGGCTTCACCCAGGCCGGCTGGCTCGCTATCGTGGTCTACACGCTGGTGGTGACGCAGCTCACCATCTTCACGGTGACCATCTACCTGCACCGCTGCCAGACCCATCGCGGCCTGGATCTGCATCCGGTCGCCTCGCACTTCTTCCGTTTCTGGGGCTGGGCCAGCACCGGCATGGTCACCAAGGAGTGGGTGGCGGTGCACCGCAAGCACCACGCCAAGGTGGAGACCGAGGAAGACCCGCACAGCCCGCAGGTCCACGGCATCAAGAAGGTGTTCTGGGACGGCGTCTCGCTGTACCGCGACGCGACCATGAACCAGGAAGACATGGAGAAGTACGGCCGCGGCACCCCGGACGACTGGATGGAGCGCAAGCTCTATAGCGCCCACCCCTACTGGGGCATCGTGCTGATGCTGCTCGCCAACGTGGCGCTGTTCGGCGTGGTGGGCGTGGCGATCTGGGCGATCCAGATGGCGTGGATCCCGTTCTGGGCCGCCGGCTTCGTCAACGGCCTCGGCCACTGGTGGGGCTACCGCAATTTCGAGAGTGCCGACACCGCCACCAACCTTTCGCCGTGGGGCGTGTGGATCGGCGGCGAAGAGCTGCACAACAACCACCACGCCTTCCCGAGCTCCGCCAAGTTCGCCCTGCGCAAGTGGGAGTTCGACATTGGCTGGGCGGTGATCTGCGGCCTGCGCGCCGTGGGCCTGGCCAAGGTGCTGCGCGTGGCGCCCACGCTGGACGTGCGCCCGAACGTGAGCCTGCCCGACGCGGAGACGCTCAAGGCCGTGCTCACCCATCGCTTCCAGGCCACCACCGACTACTACCGCCAGGTGATCGTGCCGACCCTGCGCGAGGAGGCCTCGCATGCCGGCGAGAGCATCCGCTCGGTGCCGCGCCGCCTGCGCCGCGCGCTGGCCGACGGCGGCCGCTGGCTGGACGTGGAAGGCCGCGACAAGCTGCAGGCCGTGCTGGCGCATCGCCCGACCCTGCGCACGGTGTGCGATTTCCGCGCCCGCCTGGTGGCCCTGATGGAGCAGCGCGGCGCGGAGCAGTCGCTGAAGGGCCTGCAGCAGTGGATCCACGAGGCCGAGCAGAGCGGCATCCGCGTGCTGCAGCAGTTCGCCGCGCGGCTGAAGGGCTACTCGGTGGCCACGCGCTGAAGCCGTCGCCCCGCCCGAGCTCGAGGAGAAGCCCGCCGCATGGCGGGCTTTTCTTTTGGGCGCCATACCTGGGGGCATGATGGCGTAGAGGCGGCGAAATTTTGAGCGGCACCTGCCGCGAATGCTGCGGAGGATTTCCCCGTTCCCGGTTCCCCGTTCCCGAAAATCGACCATAAAAAAACCCGCCACGAAGGCGGGTTTTCGCAAGGGGCTGGATCCCGGCCTGCGCCGGGATGGCCTTCCGTCATGGCACCCGCGCATGGCGCGGGCGCCGGAAGGTCACTTGATCTTGCCTTCCTTGTAGATCACGTGCTTGCGCACGACCGGGTCGTACTTCAGGAACTCGAACTTGTCCGGCGTGTTCTTCTTGTTCTTCTGCGTGGTGTAGAAGTGGCCGGTGCCGGCCGAAGAGATCAGACGGATCTTGTCGCTCTTGCTCTTGGACATGGCTCAGGTCCTCCTCAGATCTTCTCGCCGCGGGCACGCAGCTCGGCGATCACGGCCTCGATGCCCTTTTTGTCGATGGTGCGCAGCGCCTGGTTGGAGACGCGCAGTTTCACCCAGCGGTTCTCGCTGGCGACCCAGAAGCGGCGCTCGTGCAGGTTGGGCAACCAGCGGCGACGGGTCTTGTTGTTGGCGTGCGAGACGTTGTTGCCGGTCTGCACACCCTTTCCGGTGACTTGGCATACACGGGCCATGATGACCTCCGTAGATTCTGTTGACCGCCCGTTGGCCAGGGCGACGTCGGCCCAGCGACGCCCGGGGCGCCACGCGATGCTGGAGGTCTTGCATGTCGCCCGTCGTGAGGCCCGCATCGCGTCGCGGACTGCCCGGCGAGGCCGGGTCGACAGGGTCGAGCCCACCATTATCTCCGCAAAACAGCGCTTTATGCAAGATTCGGGGTGCCGGGCCGCGACCGCCGCGTGGCGGGCCGCGGGGATGTATGGAACAATCGATCTCTTTGAGCTTCACACGCTTACCGAACTCGAGGGGTTTTCCCATGGCAGACGTCACCACCAACGGCCAGGCCAACGGCCAGGCCACCCAGCCGCAGCTGGTGCTGCAGAAGATCTACGTGAAAGACGTCTCGTTCGAGGCGCCGAACGCACCGCAGGTGTTCCAGGAGATCGCCGAGGACGCCTCGACGGCGCCGCAGGTGCAGCTCAACCTCGGCCACCAGGCCGCCGACCTCGGTAACGATCTCTACGAGGTGGTGCTGAGCCTCACCCTGACCTGCACGCTGGGCGAGCGCACCGCCTACCTGGCGGAAGTGCACCAGGCCGGCCTGTTCGGCATCGCCGGCTTCGGCGAGGCGGAGCAGGCGGGGATCATCGGCAGCTACTGCCCGAACCTGCTGTTCCCCTACGCGCGCCAGGTGATCTCGCAGCTGGTGCTGGAGGGCGGCTTCCCGCCGTTCCTGCTGCAGCCGATCAACTTCGACGCGCTGTTCGCCGAACAGCAGCGCCGCCTGGCGGGCGGCGGCGACGCCCCGGTGCTCAACAGCTGACGCACGCGATGGCTGAAAAGCCGATTCTGGCCGTGCTCGGCGCCGGCTCGTGGGGTACGGCGCTGGCCGCGCTGGCCGCACGCAACGGCGTGCCCACCCGGCTGTGGGGACGCGACGCGGCGGCGCTGGCGGCGATGGCGGCCAGCCGGCGCAACCAGCGCTACCTGCCGGACCTCGAGCTGCCGGCCGAGCTCGGCTACGAGAGCGACCTGGCTGCCGCTCTGCGCGGCGCCGGGGTCGTGCTGGTGGTGGTGCCCAGCCACGCCTTCGCGGCGATGCTGGAGGAGATCGCCCCGCTGCTCGAACCCGACGCCGGCATCGCCTGGGCCACCAAGGGCTTCGAGCCGGGCACCGGCCGCTTCCTGCACGAGCTGGTGGCCGAGAAGCTGCCCGGCCGGCCGGCCGCGGTGGTCACCGGGCCCTCCTTCGCCAAGGAGGTGGCCGCCGGCCTGCCCAGCGCGGTCACCGTGCACTCCACCGACAGCGATTTCGCCCAGCAGCTGGCCTCGCTGCTGCACGCGCCCAACTTCCGCGCTTATTCGGGCAACGACGTGCTCGGCGCGGAGCTGGGCGGGGCGATGAAGAACGTGCTGGCGGTGGCCACCGGCGTCGCCGACGGCATGCAGCTCGGGCTCAACGCCCGCGCCGGCCTGATCACCCGCGGCATGAACGAGATGCTGCGGTTGGGCCAGGCGCTCGGCGCGCGGCCGGAAACGCTGATGGGCCTGTCGGGCCTGGGCGACCTGGTGCTCACCTGCACCGGCGATCTCTCGCGCAACCGCCGGCTCGGCCTCGCGCTGGGCCACGGCATCGGCATCGAGGACGCGGTGCGCGAGATCGGCCAGGTGGTGGAAAGCGTGCTCACCGCCGACGAGGTGATGCGCCTGGCGCGCAAGCACGGCCTGGACCTGCCGATCAGTAGCGGCGTGCACGCGGTGCTGCACGGCGAGATCACGCCGGCCGAAAGCCTCAAGCGGCTGATGGCGCGCGAGCAGAAGCCGGAGTACCCCGAGGGCCTGTTCGGCCCGTTCTGATAAGGCGGCGGCATGGCCGCCTCGGGCATCCCATCGCCGGGGGGCCGGGCCGACTGCGCCCGCGGGCGGGGCGTGGTGGGTTTTGCCGCGAGGCACGGCGGCGGGCTGCCGCCTCGGCCACCGTCGCCCTCGTCGGGGCGTGCGGCCCCGGAACGTCCATTCCCCGGATCGCGGACGGCATTTCCGTCGCCACCGACGCGCATTCCTCATCGCAGCCTTGCTAAGCTCGTTGTTTTGGCCCGGCCGACGGACCGCTTCCCGCATGCAGCAACCGGACGACAAGCAGCACCGCGATGCGCCGCCCGTCCGCGCCGACGGCGAGGTGGAGGGCGTGGCCGCGCCGTGGCGGCGGCTGTTCGTCCCGGCGCCGGCGGCGCCGGTCGAGCCGGTCGTGCTCGGTTTCTTCCTCGACGCGGTGCCGGAAGAGGGCACGCCTTCCGTTCGCCTCGACGTCGCGCCGGCGATGCTGGCGGTGGTCGAGCACGGCCGTTACGTGCGCCCGGTGCCGCTGGACAGCAAACGGCTGGTGCACGCGCCGCTGTCGACCCACGAGCAGCGCCTGGCCGCCACCGTGCTCGGCCTGCCGCAGACGCCGCGCAAGGGCCGCAGCTATGCGCAGCTCTCCGGCCACGTCGGCGACGCGCTGCTGGCCGAGATGCTCGACATCGCGCCGTGCTTCCTGGGCGGGCTCGCCGGCCTGCAGCTCGCGCGCGGGCGCGCGCATCCGCTCGACTGGCATTGGCAGCTGGAAGTGGACGGCGGCCAGCGCCTGCTGCCGTCGCTGCCGCACAGCCAGCGGCTGCTGCGGGTGGAGGGCCTGTGGTACCTCGACGCCGAGCACGCCGAACTCGGCCGGTTGGAAGCGCCGGCCGAGGAAGTGCGCTGGCTCGACCTGCCGCCGCTCAAGCCCGACGACAGCCGCGCCCTGCGCGATGCGCTGCCCGCCAGCCGCCTGGCCGGCCGCGTGCCGCCGCCGCAGGTGTTCGACGAATTGCAGCGGGCCGAGCTGGCGCCCAGGCCGGTGCTCACCCTGCATGCGCTGACCCGCCACGCGCGCCTGGCCGCGGGCACGCCGCCGCTGGCCTACGCGCGGCTCGCCTTCGACTACGCTGGCGAGCGCCTGCCCGGCCGCGGCGGCGAGCCGCTGGTGCGGCGCGTGCGCAACGGCCGCCTGGTGGAGATCGCCCGCCGCCGCGCGGAGGAGCTCTCCGCCATGGAACAGCTCGAACGCGCCGGCCTCACCCCCGCGGTGGACACCGAGGGCCTGCCCTGGGACCTCGCCGACACCCTGCCGGAGGACGCCTGGCTGTTCCCCGGCAAGGGCCACGCCGGCGCGCTGGAGGTGAACACGCCGGCACGCTGGCTGGCGCTGCGGCCGCGGCTGGAGGCGGAAAGCTTCCTGCTCGAATACGCCGCCAGCTTCCCCTTCGAGGTGCTCGACGGCCCGGTGCGCTGGTACGGCCAGGCGCAGGAGGACGTGGACGACCACGCCTTCGACCTGGAGATCGGCATCGAGGTGGAAGGCAGGCGCCACAACCTGCTGCCGGCGGTGGCGCAGGCGCTGGCCGAGCACCAGTTGAACCTCAGCCCCGCGCCGAACGAGCCGGACGACGCGGTGTGGTACGCCCCGGTGGACGAGCGCCGCCGCGTGCCAGTGCGCCTGAAGGAGCTGCGCGGCCTGCTCGCGCCGCTGGCCGAATACCTGGAGAAGCCACGCCGCCAGCTGCACCTGCCGCGCGTGCAGGCGGGGCGGCTGGAAGAACTGGTGGAGGCGCTGCCCAGCGGCGGCGAGCTGGACGCGCCGGAACCGCTGCGCGGCTTCACCGCGCGCCTGCGCGACGCCGCCGAGCGCGCCAGCGACGCGGTGCCGGCCGGCCTCACGGTGGAGCTGCGCCCCTATCAGCGCGAGGGCCTGCGCTGGCTCAACGCGCTGGCCGAGGCTGGCATCGGCGGCGTGCTGGCCGACGACATGGGCTTAGGAAAAACCCTGCAGCTCATCACCCATCTGCTGGCGCTGAAGGAGGCCGGTGCGCTCACCCGGCCGGCGCTGGTGGTGGTGCCGACCAGCCTGATCCCCAACTGGCAGGCCGAGATCGCGCGCTTCGCGCCGGCGCTCAAGGCGCTGGCCCTGCACGGGCCGCAGCGCAGCGGCGACTTCTCCCAGCTCGGCGCGCACGACATCGTGCTCACCAGCTACGCGCTGCTGCCGCGCGACGTGGCGGCGCTGCGCAAGCAGCCGTTCGCGCTGATCGTGCTGGACGAGGCGCAGCAGGTGAAGAACCCTCGCACCCAGGCGCGCCGCGCCGCGCTCAGCCTGCGCGCGCCGCGCTGCATCTGCTTGACCGGCACGCCGCTGGAGAACCACCTGGGCGAGCTGTGGTCGCAGATCGACCTGGCCGTGCCCGGCCTGCTCGGCGACGAGGGCGCGTTCCGCCGCCACTACCGCATCCCGATCGAGCGCCAGCACGACGAGGAATGCCAGCAGCGCCTCAACCGCCGCCTGGCGCCCTTCATCCTCCGCCGCACCAAGGCCCAGGTGGCCTCCGAGCTGCCGCCGAAGACCGAGATCACCCGCCGCGTGGTGCTGGACGGGCGCCAGCGCGAGCTGTACGAGAGCCTGCGCCTCACCCTCACCGAGGAACTGCGCGAGGTGATCGCCCAGCGCGGCATCGCGCAGAGCGGCATCGTGGTGCTCGACGCGCTGCTCAAGCTGCGCCAGGTCTGCTGCGACCCGCGCCTGGTGAAGTTGGAGGCGGCCCGCGGCGTGCGCGACTCGGCCAAGTTCGAGCTCCTGATGGACATGCTGCCTGCGCTGCTCGCCGAGGGGCGCAAGGTGCTCTTGTTCTCGCAGTTCACCGAGATGCTCAAGCTGATCGCCAGCGAGCTGGAGCGCCGCCGCCTGCGCTACGTGATGCTCACCGGCGAGACGCGCGACCGCGCCGAGCCGGTGCGCCAGTTCCAGGAAGGCGACGTGCCGCTGTTCCTGCTCTCGCTCAAGGCCGGCGGCGTGGGCTTGAACCTCACCGCCGCCGACACCGTGATCCACTACGACCCGTGGTGGAACCCCGCCGCCGAGGCCCAGGCCTCCGACCGCGCCCATCGCATCGGCCAGGACAAGCCGGTGTTCGTGTTCCGCCTGATCACCGCCAACACGGTGGAGGAGCGCATCGAGGAACTGAAGGCGCGCAAGGCCGAACTGGCCGAGGCGGTACTCGAAGGCGGCGGCACCCGCGAGCGGCTGAGCTTTGACCAGGACGACCTGGATACGCTGCTGGCGCCGGGCTGAGCGGGCCTGGTTGAAACGAAACGTTGGCGCGATCTGGTCAAAGGCCGGCCAGCCTGCGATGGGGCCAACAACACAGCAAGCCTACTCTCGCGGACACCAGCGGGGAGATCGTGAACAGGCTCCAAGGGGCGTGACCATGACGCCGCGAACGCAAGGCGGCGTGATCGCCAGGCCTTTGCGTGTGTTCCCTGCCGTTTGCCGGCTCGCCTAATCCCGCGCCGCCACCTCGTCGATGTGGCGCAGCAGGTCCAGCGGGTCCTCGTAGACGCGGAAGGCGCCGGCGCGTTCCAGTTCCTCCTGCCCGTAGCCGCCGCAGAGCACGCCCACGCCGAGCGCGCGGGCGCGCTGGGCGGCGAGCATGTCCCAGATGCTGTCGCCGATCACCAGCGACTGGTGGATGTCCACGCCGAGGCGTTCGGCGGCGGCGAGGAAGAGGTCGGGGTCGGGCTTGGCGTGGCGCACCTGGTCGCGCGTCACCACCGGGACCCTGGACGGATCGACGCCGAGCGCCTCGATGTTGTGCGCGGCGGTTTCCATGCGGCCGCTGGTGGCGATGGCCCACGGCATGTCCTGCTCGGTGAGGACGGCCAGCAGTGCGCGCGCGCCGGGCAGGGGGCGCACCGACCCCTGCATCGCCTGCCGGTTGTAGGCCTCGGCGTGCCACCGGCGCAGGCGCTCGACGCGCTCCTCGGTGATCTCAAGGCCCGTCTCGCGCAGCAGCATGTTGGTGAACAGGCCGCCGCTCATGCCGATGCGGCGGTGGATGCGCCACACCGCCAGCTCCACGCCTTCGCGGTCGAGCGCTTCTTTCCATGCCAGCACGTGCTGGTAGACGCTGTCGACGAGCGTGCCGTCGAGGTCGAACAGGAAGGCGGTAGAGGATCGGGGCACCGGGGTGTCTCCGCGGGAAGGGGAGGCATAGTGTGGCGCACAGCGCATGAAGCGTCAGCGTCGGGCGGGGCCGTGGCGCGCCACGCGCCGCCGACGCGGGCGCATCCGGGCCGGGCATCGATCCTTGCTTCTTCCGGCCCCGCCGTGCGGTGCCGGGGCGTTGCGGTTGTCGGAGCGGCCGGCAGCGGCGCCCGCCGAGGCGGTGCCGATGGCCGCTGCGCCCGCGTCAGGGCTGGCGCAGCAACGGTCGGCCCGACTCCACCACCGCCAGCGCGGCGGCGCCGAGCAGGCCGGGTTCGGGGTTCATGATGGCCTGCGTGGGCACCTTCTGCATGATGTCGCGGAAGCGGCCCTTGGCCTCGAAGCGCTCGCGGAAGTGGCCGCGCTCCAGCCACGGCAGCAGGATCGGGATCAGGCCGCCGGTGAGGTAGACGCCGTCCCAGGCGCCCAGCGTCAGCACCAGGTCGCCGGCCACGCTGCCGAAGATGCCGGCGAAGGTCTCCACCGTGCGCACGCACAGCGGATCGGAAGCGTCCTTGGCGCGCGCGGTGATGTCCTCCGGCAGCAGCGGCTCGGCGGTGGTGCCGGCGATGTTGCACAACGCGTCGTAGAGGTTCACCAGGCCCTGGCCGCAGATCAGGCGCTCGTTGGAGACGCGGCCGAAGCGCTGGTTGAGGTAGTCGAGGATGGCGATGTCCTCGTGCGTGTGCGCGGCGAAGCCGGCGTGGCCGCCCTCGGTCTGCAGCACGCTGCAATGGCCCTGGCGCACCAGCAGGCCGCCCACGCCCAGGCCCGTGCCGGGGCCGACCACGGCGAAGGTCTGCTCCTCGTCGGCGCCGATCGTGGGCAGCGGCGGGGCGCCGACCTGCACCAGGTCGGCGCGCTGCAGCAGGGCCACGGCCATGCTCTGCGCGGCGAAGTCGTTGACTAGGTGCACCGCCTCCAGGCCCAGCTCGCTGGCGGTCTGGCGGGCGGAGATCGCCCACGGGTTGTTGGTGACCTTGACCGTCTCGCCGTCGTCGATGCGGCCGGCGGCGGCCACCACCGCGCGCTTCACCTTGAGCCCGGTGTCCTCCAGATAGTGCCGCGCCGTGGCCACCAGCGACTCGTGCTCGGCCACGCGGTAGCGCCGCACGCTGTCGGGCAGCAGGGGCGCTTCCAGGACGGGGTCGGCCACACCGAAACGGACGTTGGTGCCGCCGAGATCGACGAGCAGAGTCAGGGCGGCGGCGCCGGCATCGGACATCATGGGGAAACCTTGGTGCACATGCGAATTCCCTAGGGTGCCCTGCCGCCGGCTCCACGTCCAGTGTTAGGGGTGGTATGGGGGCGGTTTAGACGTCCAAAACGGCTCCATTGCTGGCGATCACTTGCGCGTAGAGCCTGGCGGTGGCCTTGGGCGTGCGTTTTTGCGTGGCGAAATCCACGTGGTAGAGGCCGAAGCGCTTGGAGAAGCCCAGCGACCATTCCAGGTTGTCCAGCAGCGACCAGGCGTAGTAGCCCTTGAGGTTCACCCCGGCCTCGATCGCATTGTGCAGCGCCTTCAAGTGCTTGCGCAGGTAGCTGGTGCGCAGCGGGTCGTCCAGCACCTCGGCCTCGGCCACCGGCGGGTCGTAGAAGGCCGAGCCGTTCTCGGTGATGTAGAGCGGGATGTCGCCGTAGCGGTCCTTGAACCAGGTGAGCGTGTCGGTGAGGCCCTGCTCGAACACCTCCCAGCCGGTCTCGGTGTAGGTCTTGTTGGGCTGGCGCACCGGCGAGGCCTCGAGCGGGTACTGCAGCGGGTCGTGCTTCACCACCGCGCGGGTGTAGTAGTTGATGCCGACGAAATCGACCTTCTGCCGGGTCAGCTTGAAATCCTCCTGCGGGAAATCCGGCCAGGCCTCGCCGAAGATCTCCTTGAGCTCGGGCGGGTAGCTGCCGAGCAGGGCCGGGTCGGCGAACTGCTCGTTCATGTAGGCGTGGGCGCGGCGGGTGGCGGCGAGGTCCTCGGGGCTGTCCGAGTGCGGGTACTTCGGCTCGATGTTGAACACCACGCCGATCTCGTGCCGGCCGTGCGCGCGGTAGGCCTGGATGCCGGCGCCGCTGGCGCGCATCAGGTTGTGCGCGGCGATGGGCGCCTCGTACTTGCTGCGGTGGCCGGGCGCCAGCGCGCCGTGCAGGTAGCCGCCGTCGGTGACCACCCACGGTTCGTTGAGCGTGGCCCAGCGCCGCACGCGGCCGTCCAGCGCCTTGAACACCACCTCGGCGTATTCGGTGAACCAGTGCGCGCTGTCGCGGTTGAGCCAGCCGCCGCGGTCGTCCAGCGCCGCCGGCAGGTCCCAGTGGAACAGCGTGGCGTTGGGGGCGATGCCGTTTTCCAGCAACTCATCGACCAGCCGCGAATAGAAGTCCAGGCCCTTCTGGTTGACCCGCCCGATGCCCTCGGGCAGCACGCGCGCCCAGTTGATGCTGAAGCGGTAGCCCTTGAGGCCCAGCGCCTTCATCAACTGCACGTCGTCCTTGTAGCGGCGGTAGTGGTCGCAGGCGATGTCGCCGGTGTCGCCGCCCACCATCATGCCGGGCGTGTGGGCGAAGCGCTCCCAGATGCTGGGGCCGGCGCCGTCGGCCAGCGGCGAGCCTTCGATCTGGTAGGCGGACGTGGCGGCGCCCCAGAGGAAGCCTTCGGGGAAGCGGAAGCTGCGGGTCATGGTCGGGGGCTCTCGATGCCGCGACGCGGCTTGATGTAAACGTTTACATGCGGAGAATAGCCGAAGAGTCCGGAATCGGGAATCGGGAGTGGGGAATCGGGTGGGCGTGCGCGGCGCGGTTGGCTGGGCGGTGCGTCCCTTACGCTTTTCCCTTTCCTGATGCCTCGTTTCCTGTTCGTTCCCCCAACCCGGAGCCCTCATGGCGACAGTACGCCTGGACCACCTGCGCAAGGTCTACCCCAACGGCCACGTGGCCGTGGCGGAGGCCAGCTTCGAGATCGCCGACGGCGAGCTGCTGGTGCTGGTGGGGCCTTCCGGCTGCGGCAAGACCACGCTGCTCAGGATGATCGCGGGGCTGGAGTCGATCAGCGGCGGTACGCTCAGCATCGGCGGCCGGGTGGTCAACGCGGTGGCGCCGAAGGACCGCGACATCGCGATGGTGTTCCAGAACTACGCGCTCTACCCGCACATGAGCGTGGCCGAGAACCTGGGCTTCGGCCTGCGCCTGCGCGGCGAGCCGAAGGCGGCGATCGAACGGCGCGTGCAGGAGGTGGCCAAGATGCTGGAGCTGGAGCATCGCCTCGCCGCGCTGCCGGCGGCGCTCTCCGGCGGCCAGCGCCAGCGCGTGGCGCTGGGGCGGGCGCTGGTGCGCGATCCGAAGGTGTTCCTGCTCGACGAGCCATTGTCCAACCTCGACGCCAAGCTGCGCCTCACGATGCGGGTGGAGATCGCGCGCATCCACCAGCGCCTGGGCGCCACCATGGTCTACGTCACCCACGACCAGATCGAGGCGATGACGCTGGGCCAGCGCATCGTGGTGTTCAACGGCGGCGTGATCCAGCAGATCGACACGCCGATGAAGCTCTACGAGCGCCCGGCCAACCTGTTCGTGGCCGGCTTCCTCGGCAGCCCGGCGATGAACCTGCTGCGCGGCACGCTGCACCGCGAGGGCGGCTGGCGGCTCGCCACATCGGCGGGCGTGCTCGGCCTGGGCGAACCGGCGCAGGCGGCCGCGCTGGAAGCGTGGCTCGATCGCGAGGTGGTGCTGGGCGTGCGGCCGGAGGATCTGGCGCTGCATGCCGGCGACGGCCCCGCTGCCCTGGCCGCGCACCTGGAAGTGCTCGAGCCGGTGGGCAACGAGGTCTTCCTCAACCTGCGCTACGGCGCGCAACCGCTGGTGGCGCGCATGCCGCCGCGCGCGCTGCCGGCGCCGGGCAGTACGGTGGCGCTGGTGCTGGCGGTCGACCGGCTGCACTTCTTCGATGCGCAGGAAGGCGTGCGCATCGGCGACTAGCGCCAGTGCCTGGAGCGGCGGGTGTCATGCCGACGGCATGACATGGCGTGGCATGGCATGGCGCGAGCATGGTGGTTCTTTCCCCGGGCAGTTTGTCGCGCCGGCGGGAGGCCCGCGCCATACCCGGGCGTACAATGGGCCGGTTGTCTTCCCCGCTGAAGGACGATCTCCGCATGAGCTTTCCCACCATCCGCATGCGCCGCATGCGCCGCGATGCCTTTTCCCGCGCGCTGATGCGCGAGCACACCCTGCTGCCGAGCGACCTGATCATGGTCGCCTTCGTGCGCGAGGGCGAAGGCCAGCGCGAGGACGTGCCCTCGATGCCGGGTGTGCAGCGGCTCTCCATCGACGAGCTGCTCAAGCTCGCCGGCGAGTGCGTGGAGCTTGGCATCCCCGCGCTGGCGCTGTTCCCCTCGCCGGGCGATGCGGTGAAGACCGAGGACGGCCGCGAGGCCTGGAACCCCGACGGCCTGTTCCAGCGCGCCACCCGCGCGCTCAAGGCCAGCTACCCCGAACTCGGCCTGATCGGCGACGTGGCGCTCGACCCCTACACCACCCACGGCCAGGACGGCCTGATCGACGAGCACGGCTACGTGATGAACGAGCCCACCGTCGAGGCGCTGGTGAAGATGTCGCTGGCCCAGGCCGAGGCCGGCATGGACTTCGTGGCGCCCTCGGACATGATGGACGGGCGCATTGGCACCATCCGCGACGCGCTGGAGGCGGCCGGCCACATCCACACCCGCATCCTGGCCTACTCGGCCAAGTACGCCTCGGCCTTCTACGGCCCGTTCCGCGACGCGGTGGGCTCGTCCTCCAGCCTCGGCAAGGGCGGCAAGCACACCTACCAGATGGACGTGGCCAATGCCGACGAAGCGCTGCGCGAGGTGGAGCTGGACATCGCCGAGGGCGCCGACGCGGTGATGGTGAAGCCGGGCCTGCCCTACCTCGACGTGCTGCGCCGGGTGAAGGACGCCTTCGGCATGCCCACCTTCGTGTACCAGGTGAGCGGCGAGTACGCGATGTTCAAGGCCGCCGCGCGGAATGGCTGGCTGGACGAGAAGGCGGCGGTGCTGGAATCGCTCACCGCGTTCAAGCGTGCCGGTGCCGACGCCATCCTCACCTACTACGCGATCGACGCCGCGCGCTGGCTGCGCGGGGGCTGACCGCCCACCTTCGGCCGCGCAGGGACGGGGGCGCGGCGCGGGAGGGGGATGCCGCAGGCGAGGGCGGCATCGAGTAAGCGTGCGTTCCGCATGGCACCATGGCCGCATGGAATAATCCAGGGCCAAGGACCCGGAGCCGCGCCCACGTGGAAACCCATCATCCGTTGCAGACCGCGCTGGTGTTCCTGCTGGCGACGGTGATCGCCGTGCCGCTCACCAAGCGCTTCCGCCTGGGCTCGGTGCTCGGCTATCTCCTTGCCGGCGTGGTGATCGGTCCGCAGCTGCTGGGCCTGGTGTCCGACTCGGCCGGCGTCAGCACCATCTCCGAGTTCGGCATCGTGCTGATGCTGTTCGTGATCGGCCTGGAACTGTCGCCACAGCGCCTGTGGGTGATGCGCCGCTCGGTGTTCGGCACCGGCCTGCTGCAGGTGCTGGCCAGCGCCGCGGTGATCGGTGGCGTGGGCTACGCGCTGTTCGGCCTGAGCACCGCGGCGGCGGCGGTGGTGGGCGGCAGCCTGGCCCTGTCCTCCACCGCGTTCGGCCTGCAGATCCTGGCCGAGCGCAAGGAGGTCGGCTCGGCCTACGGCCGGCAGGCCTTCGCCATCCTGCTGTTCCAGGACCTGGCGGCGATCCCGCTGCTGGCCTCCATCCCGCTGCTCACCCATTCCTCCGCCAAGCATGGCATCGAGCCGTCGGCGGTGCTGCGCACCGTGGGCACGATCGTGGCGGTGGTGGTGGGCGGCCGCTACCTGCTGCGCCCGGTGTTCCGCTTCGTGGCCAAGTCCAACACGGTGGAAGTGTTCACCGCCACCGCGCTGCTGGTGGTGATGGGCACCGCCTGGCTGATGGAGCGCGCCGGCATCTCGGTGACCCTGGGCGCCTTCCTCGCCGGCGTGCTGCTGGCCGACTCCGAATACCGGCACGAGGTCGAATCGCACCTGGAGCCCTTCAAGGGCCTGCTGCTCGGCCTGTTCTTCATCAGCGTGGGCATGTCGATCGACCTCAAGCTGCTGCTGCACGAGCCGCTGGCGGTGCTGGGCCTGATCGTGGGGCTGTTGCTGGTGAAGGGCGCGCTGCTGTGGCCGCTGGGGCGGCTGGTCGGCGGCCTCGATCGCCGGGAGTCGCTGCGCCTGGCGGTGCTGCTGGCCTGCGGCGGCGAGTTCGCCTTCGTGGTGCTCAAGCTCGCCGCCGGCCGCGACCTGCTCGCCGACGACGTGCACGGCCTGCTGGTGCTGGCGATCACCTTGTCGATGGCGCTCACGCCGCCGCTGGTGGCGCTTACCGGCCGGCTGCTCGGCGCCGGCCCGAAGAAGAAGCGCGCGCGCGAATACGACGCCATCCAGGCCGATTCGCCGCGGGTGATCATCGCCGGCTACGGGCGCATGGGCCAGATCGTGGCGCGCGTGCTGCGCGCGCAGAACATCCCGTTCGTGGCGCTGGAGCACTCGGTCGAGCAGCTCGAGCAGGTGCAGCGCTTCGGCCGCTGGAACAACCTCTTCTACGGCGACCCCGCGCGCCCGGACCTGCTGCGCGCGGCGCAGGCGGAGACGGCCGAGGTGTTCGTGCTGGCCAGCGACGACCCGGAGTCGAGCCTGCAGATCGCGCGCGTGGTGCGTCGGCAGTTCCCGCACCTGAAGATCATCGCCCGCGCGCGCAACCGCCAGCACGCCTGGCGCCTGATGGACTTAGGCATCGACACGCCGGTGCGCGAGACGCTGTACTCCAGTCTCAAGATGACGCGCATGGCGCTGGAGGCGCTCGGTCTCTCGCCCGAGCTGGCGGCCGACCGTGTGGAGCGCTTCCGCCGCCAGGACGCGGAGCTGCTCAAGCGGCAGTACCTGGTCTACGACGACGACGCCAAGATCATGCAGACCACCCGCGAGGCGTTGCAGGACCTGGAGCAGCTGTTCCGGGCGGACGAGGAGCCGGAGGCGGAGCGGGAGCGGGAGAAGGCGCCGGAAGCGGCGGCCAGGGGTGGGTTGGATTCGGCGTTGTGAATTGCGTCGGGCTTTCGGCATGGAGCCTGCGCGATCGGCAAGAGATATCAAAGAGAAGGGCACCCCGATGCGGCGCCCGCCGAGCCTTCGGCTCGACGGGTGCGTGAGGC
>NZ_LFQR01000149.1 GCF_001182895.1 Frateuria defendens
ACGCGCTCCCAGCGCGTGCGTGGGCAAGCAAAGAAAAGTAACTCGGCCGCCGGCAGGCGGACGAAAGCCCGCGGCAGGCGAGCCCGGGTGAGGAATCACATCAACCGAAAAGGCCAGCCAGTCGCTGGATGACCCGCTTTGCCACATTCGCCGAAATGCCAGGCAAGCCAGCCTAACAATCCGCGCGCGAGCGGTCACTTTTTCAGTAAGGCCCGAGCTTCAGTGAGGCCCATGCAAGCTCCAGCCAACCCGCTCACCGCCCCGCCGGCAACAACGTCAACGTATGCTGCGCCGGCCCCGGCAACAACGGCGTAGGCCTCCCCTCGACCCAATCCGCATGCCCCGCCCCGTAATAGGGCGAAAGCGGATGGTCGCTCTGCCCTCCAGGCATCTCCAGAATGCCCTCGGCCTCGTGGCCGGGGCTGACGGCGAGGCGTTCGGAGGCGCCGAAGCCCGGCGCGGCCACGCGCGGCATGTCGCGGTCGCCGGGCAGCGGCTGGTCGGGCATGTCGAGGAAGTGCGCGAGGAAACCGGGCAGGGCGCGCGAGAGCGCGTGGTGGATGCCGCTGCGGTTGACCTCGCCCCAACTGCGCGCGGCCAGGCCCCCGGGCTGCTGACCGAGTTCGCTCGCCACCGCGCGGGCGGCGTCGAGGAGCAGCGCGTTCCAGTCGCGGTAGCCGGGGTCGAGCAGCCAGGCGGGGCGGTCGCGCAGCAGCGTCCACACCGCGGCCTCCGGCGTGCTGCCGGCGGGCCAGGCGAAGTCGGCGTGGCGCTGGCGCACCCGCGCCACGAACGGCGCCAGCACGGCCGCCTGCACGTGTTCGCGGAAGGTGCGCACCAGGCGGTAGTCCACGCTGTCGGAGTCGGCGCGGTTGCGCCAGGCGGCGGTGAGTTCGCGCAGCTGGAGCAGGGCGGGGTCCTGCGTGCCGGCCAGGGTGTCCTGCAGCAGGCGCTGCCATCGGGTGAGGAAGACGGCACGCTGGTCGAGCTGAATGTCGAGCAGGTTGCCCGGGGTGAAGGCGGAGCGTGCGCGCAGGTCGTCGCGGATCTGCTGCGCGCGGGCGCCGAGGTCGTGGCCGCCGTTGCCGAGCAGGGCCAGCGCGTCGCCGTCCACGGTGCGGTTGTTGGCCGTCCACAGCCGGCCGTCGGCCGGATCGACGGCGCGCGGGTATTGCGCGGGCGCGGCCCAGCCCTGCCAGCCGCTGCCGGGTGCGGACCAGTCGGCCGGCCGCTGCGGGTCGACGCCCGCGCGCTGCGGCACGCTGTTGCCGGCGAGGGTCCAGCCGACGCGGCCCGCGCGGTCGGCCACCAGCAGGTTCTGCGGCGGCATGCCCATGGCGGGGCCGAGGTCGAGCGCGGCGGCCACGCTGTCGGCGTGTTCGAGCCGCATCACGCCGAGGTTGTAGGCGCGCGGCAGGTCGCCGATCCAGGCCAGCGCGAGCGGCGTGCCGTCGGCGTCCTTGGCCAGCAATGGTCCCCAGCGCGTGGTTTCCACGTCGAGCGTGCGGTCGGGCTGGCCTTTGACGCGGATGGCCTCGGCGTGGTGCTCGACCGTGGCCCAGCCCTCGGGCACCTTGTAGCGCGTGGCGTCGGCCGGGTCGCGCTGCACGCGCACCCAGTCCAGCCAGTCGCCGTAGCTGTTGGTGAAGCCCCAGGCGATCTGGCCGTTGGAGCCGGCCACCAGCGCCGACGTGCCGGGCAGGGTAACGCCGACGGCGTCGCGGCGGCCGCCGGGGGCGGCGGGGTCCGGGTAGCGCAGCCGGGCGCGGAACCAGATGCCGGGTACGCGCAGGCCCAGGTGCATGTCGTTGGCGAGCATCGCCGCGCCGTGGCCGGTAAGGCCGCCGGCCACGGCGAAGCTGTTGCTGCCGGGGTAGCGGGCCTCGAGCGCGGGCGCGAGCGCCGCGGCGAGCCCGGCCGCGCGGCTCGCCGGCTGTTGGCGCAGGTCGAGCACCTCGGCGCCGGGGATCACCGGCGGATGCGAGAGCTGGCCGAGCAGCGGCGCCTCCCAGTCCGGGTCGGGCGCGAGCAGGAACTCCGCCACCGGCGCGGGCAGCGCGTCGTACAGCTGGGCGATGTGCAGTTCGCGCGCGTTGCGGCCGTCGCCGTTCAAGTCCAGGTACATCGCGGCGATCACCAGCAGGCTGTCTTCCGCGCGCCATGGCGCGGGCGTGCTGCCGAGCAGCCAGTAGGCCCAGGGCCTGGTGTGCAGCGCGGCGAGGCCGGCGTTGACGCCGTCGCGGTAGCGCTCCAGCGTGCGCCGGTCCGCTGGCGGCAGTTGCGCATAGGCGGCGGCCGCCACCGCGCGCAGGCGGTGGCGGCGGTGGGCGAGGTCGGTGTCGAGCGCGGCGGGGCCGACCAGTCCGGCCAGTTCGCCCGCGGGCAGGCGGCGCATCAGGTCCATTTCGAAGTAGCGCTCCTGCGCGTGCACGAAGCCGAGCGCGTAGCTCACGTCGTCGCGGCTGGCGCCCTCCACGGTGGCGCTGCCCAGCGCGTCGCGCTCGATGCTCACCGCCTCGGCGGGGCCGGCCACGCGCAGCGTGCCGTCCAGCTGCGCGCGGCTGCCGGCGAACAGCCAGCCGCCCACGGCGAGGGCGGCCAGCACCAGGGCCGCGAGGGCGAGCAGCAGGGCGCGCGCGAGGCGGCGGCGCAGGCTCATCGCGGCGCGAACACGGCGAAGATGCCGGCGTAGGGCTTGACCATGAACGGCGGCGCGCCCGCGTAGCCCTCGCCGTCGAGGTAGAACTGCGAGATGGTGCCGTCCAGGTACAGCGCGTCGCGGCAGCCCAGCTCGTCGCGGAACAGCCGCGCGAAGGTGTGGAAGTTCACCGGCGCCTCGCTGATGGCGAACACCACCCGGTCGGGCCTGGGCGCGCACACGCCGCTGCGCCACTTGAGGCTTTCCGAGTCGTTGACGAAGGCGCCGTTGAGCTCCCCGCCGATCACCAGCATCGGCCCGGACTGGGTGGCCCACTGCGCGGGCCTGGCGTCGGCCTTGAAGTCGGTGCTGGTGCGCACCGCGGCGTGGCCGTCGGGGTAGATCGCGAACACGCCGTTGGGTCGCAGCGAGAAGTTGCCCGCCGCCGGGTTGCCGTGGGCGAGGTTGAGCGGCACCAGCGTCTTGCCGTTCTCCACGTACAGGCCGAGCGGCGCGTAGCGGCGGTCGTAGATGCCGGCGTTGGCGGCGAACAGCAGCCGCTTGCCGTGCGCCTCGCCCCACTGGCGCAGCGTCTCGATGTCGCCGTAGGGCTGGCCACTGTCGGGGTCGCGCCAGTAGAGGCCGAGCGGCTGGCGCGCCAGCTCGATGCTGACCACGCGGAAGCTCTGCCCGTCGAGGCTGCGCTGTTCCTCGTCCACCGCCTTGGCCGAGCGGCCGCAGCCGGCCAGCACGAGCAGCGTCGGCAGCAGCCAGGCCAGCAAGCGGGAAGTGCGCGAACGCGCGGAGAGCGGGGTGACGGACATGCCGCGATGGTCGCCGCCCGCCGACACGCGGCGCAAGAGCGGCACGCGCGAAACATTCAGTCAAGGCGCTGCCGCCATGCGCGGGCCATGACCTCACCGCCTGCCGGCGCTAGACTGGCGTTTTTTCGTCGCCGTCCGCCGCATGCCTTACACGCCGATCGTCGCCACGCTGGGCTACGTGCTCTCACCCGACCGCAGCCAGGTCCTGATGATCCACCGCAACGCGCGGCCGGACGACCTGCACCTGGGCAAGTACAACGGCCTGGGCGGCAAGATGGAGCCGGGCGAGGACATCGCCGCCTGCATGCGCCGCGAGATCCGCGAGGAGGCCGGCATCGAGTGCGAGGCGATGCGCCTGCGCGGCACGCTCAACTGGCCCGGCTTCGGCAAGCATGGCGAGGACTGGCTGGGCTTCATCTTCCTCATCGAGCGTTTCAGCGGCAGCGCGCACGCGGGCAACCACGAGGGCACGCTCGAATGGGTGCCGCGCGAGAAGTTGCTGGAGCTGCCGATGTGGGAGGGCGACCGCCACTTCGTGCCGCTGGTGTTCGACGAGGACCCGCGCCCGTTCCACGGCGTGATGCCCTACAAGGACGGGCGCATGCAGGCGTGGTCGTACACGCGGCTGTGACGGTGGCGCGCCGTGGCGCGGCGGAAAAGGTCTCGTGCAGGAAGCGGCCTGCGTTTTCGACAAGGGGGGGACATGGCGCGCATGCGTATCAGGACGATGATGGGGCTCGCCGGCTGCCTGCTGCTGGCCGGCTGCAAAGACATTCCGCTGGGCAACAAGCCCTACATCCGGCCGCTGCCGAGCGAGCCGCAGGCGATGCTCGGGGTGAACTCCTCGGAGGCGGGCGGCTTCTCCATCCTCAGCGTCAAGGAGAGCGGCTGCTTCATCGGTACCTCGCCCGCGGCGGGGCGGGTGCGGGCGGAGCAGGATGCCTTCCTCGGCTTCGACATCAACGCCGGCATGTGCCACATCGACTTCACCTTCAAGCCGACGGCCGGCGGCGTCTACGAACTGGAGGGAAAGCGGTGGCAGGAGGCGGACCGCGAAATGTGCGGGGTGAGGGTGGTCGATGCGCGCGACCCGCAGCATCCCGTCACCGTGCCGCTGCACCGCTTCAGCATGAAGGTCCGCGGGTTCGCTTGCATCAAGCCCGAGATCGGCGGAAACCTGGTGCCGTTCTGAGAGCAGGCTCTCTTTTCGAGGTGTATTGAGGTGTATTGGACATGGATGCGAGCACGACCCACGACACGGCGAAGCTGATCCGCATCGTCGCCGCGGTGATCCGCGACGAGGCCGGCCGCACGCTGCTGGTGCGCAAGCGTGGCGCGGCGGTGTTCCAGCAGCCGGGCGGCAAGCGCGATGCGGGCGACGCCGACGACGTCGCCACGCTGGCGCGCGAGCTGCGCGAGGAACTCGGCTGCGCGATGGTGGAGGGCTCGGCGCGCTTCCTCTGCCGCGCCTCGGCGCCGGCGGCGAACGAGCACGGCCACCTCGTCGAGGCCGAGGTGTACGAGGTGCGCGTGAGCGGCCCGCTGCGGGCGCAGGCCGAGATCGAGGAACTGCGCTGGATCGACCCGCGCGCGCCGGGCGCTCTGTCGATCGCCGTCTTGAGCCGCGACCACATCCTGCCGCGCCTGGGCTGAGGCCCGGGGCCGGCTCGTGCCGGCGGGCGCCCGGCGGATTACGGCCACCGCAACCGGAGCGGCGCAGTGGGTGCCGAAGCGGCATCGCGCATGGAGGTGCCCGGCGAACCGGCTTACCATGCGCCCTCCGGCGACGAGCCGGCGCGGCATCCGTGCACGCCCCGTCGCCATTCGTCCTCATGCTAAGGAATCCGCCTTGATTTCCCGCCTCGCCCTTGCGGCCCTCGCCGCATCCCGCCGCCGATGAACGCCAAGTCCGCTCCCGACCATCCGGCCCCGCCGCGCGGCCCCGTCGCGTTGACGGTGCTCGGCCTGCTCGCCGTCGTGTTCTTCGCCGCCTTCGTGGCGCTGGGGACCTGGCAGGTGCACCGGCGAGCGTGGAAGCTCGACCTCATCGAGCGGGTCGAGCGCAACCTGCACGCGCCGGTCGCCGACGCGCCGGGCCGCGCGCAGTGGCCGCAGGTGACGGCCGCCGCCGACGAATACCGGCGCGTGCGCCTGCGCGGCACGTTCGAATACGACCGCCAGACCTACGTGTGGGCGAGCACGGACGAGGGCAGCGGCTACTGGGTGGTGACGCCGCTGCGCACCGCGGACGGCGCCCTGGTGCTGGTCAACCGTGGCTTCGTGCCGCCGGAGTGGTGCGGCCGCCAAGCGCAGTGCGCGGGCGGCCCGGCGGGCGAGACGGAAGTGACCGGCCTGCTGCGCATGAGCGAGCACGATGCGCCCCTGCGCCGCAACGACCCCGCGCGCGACAGCTGGTACGCGCGCGACGTGCCGGCCATCGCGGCCGCGCGCGGCCTCGCCGGCGTGGCGCCTTACTTCGTGGATGCCGATGCCGCGCCCGCCGGTGCCGCGGGGCGCGCGACGTGGCCGCAGGGCGGCCTCACGGTGGTCAGCTTTCCCAACAACCACCTGAGCTACCTGATCACCTGGTACGCGCTGGCGCTGATGGTGGCCGGCGCCGCCGTGTACGTGGGGCGCAGCGAATACCGCCTGCGCCGGCAGGCCCGCGAGGCGGCGGCCGGGCGGCCTGGCGGCGGGGCCGCGTCGTGACCGGCGCGCGCCGTCGTCGCGGGGTGCGATGACCGGGGTGCGACGATAAGGAACGCGGCAAGCGCAGGCCGCGTGCCTAGAATCCCAGCCTATTGATTGTCCCGCCGCGCGCCGGGGGAGGCGCAGCGGGCGATGCCTGTCGGGCAGCCTGCCACTCCCGTTCCGGTGCGCGGCATGCGTGAGCATTCCATGACCGGCATCGCCCAGCCCGCCCCCCAACGCATCCGACGCGGCCGCCGCCGCGCCGCCCAGGCATCCGCGGCGCCGTCGGCGCGCGTGCGCCGGCAGCGGGAGCTTGCCCGCCGCCTCGGCTTCATGCTGGCCGTGCTGCCCGCCATGGCGCAGGCGGCGGATGCCCGCGCGCAGGACGATGACTTTTCCTCGCGCACGCTGACCGGCGACTGGAACGGCGAGCGCGAGGCGCTGCGCCGGCGCGGCATCGGCGTGTACGGCGACTACGTGTCGGAAACCTTCGGCGTGGTGCACGGCGGCCTGCGGCGCGGCGTGCGCTACGCGCAACAGGTGCGCGTGGGCGCCGACTTCGACATGGGCCGGCTGGCCGGCTGGAGCGCGGGCACCTTCCACCTCACCGTGAACAACCGCGCCGGCCGCAGCGTGTCCGAGGAACTGGTGGGCAACCGCCTGCCGGTGCAGGAGACCTACGGCGGCCAGTACACGCGCCTGGCCGAGCTGAGCTACGACCAGGACCTGCTCGACCGCCGGCTCAACCTCAAGCTCGGCTTCTGGTCGATGGGCAACGACCTGGGCGGCGTGGTGCTGCTCACCAACTTCGTCAGCGCCGCCTTCTGCGCGCACCCGGTGGCGATGTCGGGCAACAGCGGCTGGTACAACTACCCCACCGCGCGCTGGGGCGTGCAGCTGCGCTATCGCCTGTCGCCGGCGCTCACGCTGCGCACGGGCGTGTTCCAGGTCAACCCCACCTCCGCCAACCGCTCGCGCGCCTTCTCGCTGTTCGCCCGCGGCACCACCGGCGCGCTGCTCCCGCTGGAACTGGAGTACGACAGCGGCGGCGGCAGCGGGCCGGGGCACTACACGGGGCACTACAAGTTCGGCGGCTACTACGAGACCTCCGACACCGCCCGTCGGGGCCGCGACGGCGAGGTGGGCGGCCGCCACGGCTTCTACCTGCTGGCCGACCAGGTGGTGTACCGCGAGCGCGCCGACAGCGACCGCGGCCTCACCCTGTTCGGCCAGGTCATGGGCTCGGACCGCAACACCGCGCAGATCAGCGACTGGTACGCGCTGGGCGGCCTCTACAAGGGCATCTTCCCCGGCCGCGACAACGACACCGTGGCGCTGGGCTACGTGCGCGCGGTGATCAACCGGCGCCTCACCCAGGCCGCGCCGGCGAACGGGCCGGGGTATGCGCAGGAGGGCCCGCTCACCGGCCTGCCCAACGCCGAGGGCATGATCGAGCTCAACTACGGCTACTGGGTCAAGCGCTGGCTGCATGTGCGGCCGGCGGTGCAGTACGTGATCGACCCCGGCACCTACCGCCGCGCACGCACGCCCAATGCGCTGATCGCGGGCGTGCAGGTGAAGCTGCAGTTCTAGCCGCCGCGACGCCTTCGCACGCCGGGTGCGCACCTCGCGCGCACAGCGCTGCGCGGCGGCGGCAGCGCAAGCCCTAAGAGCCACCTCCCCTTGCGGACACCAGCAGGGAGAGCCTGTTCACGCTCTCCCACCTGCTCCCTCCCCTGCAAGCAGAGGGAGGAGCCAAGCCGCGCCAACGGCAAGACTTTGAACAGGCTAAGGTCGCGCGCAGGCGCGCTCCGGCTCCGGGGCGGGGGGCGGGACGGCCTGGTGCAGGCTGTCGTTCCAGTCTTCGAGGAATTGCCGGCGCTTGAGCCGGTCCAGGTAGACCAGCAGGCCCGGGCCCAGCCGCAGCGGGCGCACGGCGCCGCCGGCGGCGCCGTGGCGGTCGAGGTCGGGCACGGCGGCGGGCACGTCGTTGCGGATCGGCAGGATGCCGCTGCGAGCCAGCACCTGCTGTCCGCGCCGCGACAGCAGGTAGTCGACGAAGCGCCCCGCCTCGGCCGCGTGCGGCGCGGCCTTGGGGATCAGCACCGTGCGCGTGATCGCCAGCGTGTAGTCGCCCAGCGACACGGTGGCCAGCGGCGCACCGTGCGCGATCCGCGACTGCGCGTAGGAGCCGAGCAGGTTGTAGCCGATCAGCAGCTGGCCGCTTTCCAGGCGGTCGAGCAGGGCGGTGGTCTCGTCCAGCAGCTGCGCGCGGTTGTGGCCGAGCGCGGTCAGCAGCGCGTTGGCCATGTTGCCCAGCTCCGCGTCCTGGGTGGCGAGCAGGTAGCCCACGCTGCTCGACAGCACGTCGTAGGTGCCGATGCGCCCCTGCACCGGCGAGGCCGGGTCGAGCAGCAGCCGGAGCAGCTCGCCGTGCGTGCGCGGCACCTGGGCGGCAGGCAGCCGGCGGGTGTTGTAGACCAGCACCACCGGTTCGTAGCTGAAGCCGTAGATCTCCTCGCGCCAGCGCGCCCAGTCGGGCAGGGCGCCGGCCTCGGCGGTGGCGTGCGGCTGCGCGTAGCCGTCGTTGACCAGCTTGGTCTGCAGGTCCATCGCGCTGCTGATCAGGAGGTCGGGCGCGCCCTCGGCGCCGGGCCCGGCGAGGAACTGGGCGTACAGCTGCTGCGCGCCGCGCTCGCGGTAGCGCACGGTGGTGGCGGGGGCGAGCCGCTGGTAGTCGCGGATCAGCGGCTCGAACACCTCGGTGTCGGTGGCGCTGAAGATGGAGAGCGTGACGCCGCCGGGGCCCAGGCTGGGCGCCGCGTACACGGTGAGCTGGTCCTTCGCCGCCTGCGCGGGACGCAGTGCCGACAGCAGCGCCAGCAGCAGGAGGCAGGACAGGCGCAGGTTCATCGCGGCGCTCCGGGCAGTTCGAGGTCCACGCGCAGGCCGCCGTCGGGCAGGTTGCTCAGCGCGACCCGGCCGCCGTGGCTGTGCGCCACGCGCCGCACGATGGCCAGGCCCAGCCCCGCGCCGCCGCCGTCGGCCGCGCTGCCGCGCCTGAAGCGCTCGAACACCAGTTCGGCCTCCTCGGCGGCGATGCCGGGGCCGTGGTCGCGCACGCTGAGCCGCCAGCCGTCCGCGTGCGGCGCCAGCGCGACATGCAGCGGGCCGCGCTCGGGCGCGCCGTACTTGAGCGCGTTGTCGATCAGGTTCTTGATCGCCTCGCGCAGCATCAGCGCATCGCCCACCATCGGCGCGGGGCCGTCCAGGCCCGCCAGTTCCAGGCGCGGGCGCGGCTCGCGCAGCGGCACGGTGGCGTGCAACGCCTCGCGCACGATCTCGGCCAGGTCCAGCGGCCCGAAGCGTTGCAGGTGGCCGCGGTGGCTGACGCTGGCGTCGCTCAGCAGCTGGTTGGTGAGCCGGCCGAGCGCATCGGCATTGCGCTCGATGGCGAGCAGGCTGCGGTGCTGCTCGGTCGGGTCGTCCTCGTCCACCGCGAGCTGGGCCTGGGCGCGCAGCGCGGCCAGCGGCGTGCGCAGCTGGTGCGCGGCCTCGCCGATGAAGGCGCGCAAGGTGTCCAGGTTCTCGCCCAGCCGGGCCATGAAGCGGTTGAGCGCGCCCACCAGCTGGTGCAGCTCCTGCGGCACGTCGCAGGCCACTGGGCGCAGGTCGGCGGGCGAGCGCGTGCCGAGGTCGCGCTCCAGCCGCGCGATGGGTTGCAGCGCGCGGTTCACCGCCAGCCACGCGAGCAGCAGCGCGGCGAGGGTGAGCACGGCGATGGCCAGCGTGGCGCGCCACACGATGCCGCCGGCCAGCGCGTCGCGCGCGCGGCGCGTCTGCGCCACCTGCACGTGCGCCCCGCCGTGCGTGGCGGAGCCGGCCGACCAGCGTTCGAGCTGCACCACGCGCACGCGCTCGCCGCTGTAGGTGGCGTCGTAGAAGCCGAGCCGGCCCAGCTCGTGCGGCGGCGCGGGCAGGTCGTCGTAGCCGGTGAGCACGCTGCCGTCGGGGGCGCTGACGAGGTAGAACACGCGGTCTTCGGGCGCCATCGCCAGCAGTTCGAGCGCGGCGTAGGGCAGGTCCACGCGCCATTGTCCACGCACCAGCGCGACGTGGTCGGCGATGGACAGCGCCGAGGCGGCGAGCAGGTGGTCGTAGGCCATGTCGGCGGCGCGGCGACCGTAGCTGCGCGCGGCCACGAACAGCGCCAGCATGCCGAGCAGGAACAGCGCGCCGAGCGAGGCCAGCAGCTGGCGCCGGATCGAGCGGCCCCCGGCCGCGCGGCTAGCCATCGTGCGCCGCCGGCGTCTCTACCGCCTCGGCCAGGTAGCCCACGCCGCGCACGGTGCTGATGCGCAGCGCGTCGTGGCCGAGCCGCTTGCGCAGGCGGCCCACGTAGAGCTCCACCGCGTTGGGCCCGCCGACGTCGTGGAAGCCGAACAGGCGGTTGGCCAGTTCCTGCTTGTCGATCACCTCGCCGAGCTGGCCGACCAGGATTTCCAGCAGGCTGTATTCGCGCCGCGGCAGCTCCAGCGGCTGCTCGTGCAGGGTGGCGCGGCGCGCGGCGTGGTCGAGGCTGAGCGGCCCGATGCGCACGACGCTGGCCGCCTGCGCGCGCGGGCGGCGCAGCAGCACGCGGCAGCGCGCCTCGAACTCGCGGAAGTCGAACGGCTTGCCGAGGTAGTCGTCGGCGCCGAGGTCGAGCGCGTTGACGCGGTCCTCGATGTCGGCGCGCGCGGTGAGCATCAGCGTGGGCGTGGCGTCGCCGCGCTCGCGCATGCGGCTCAGCACGCCGATGCCGTCCAGCCGCGGCAGGCCGATGTCCAGCACCACCAGGTCGAAGCGCTCGTATTCCAGCAGGCCGCTGGCGCGCAGGCCGTCCTGCTCCCAGTCCACCGTGTGCCCGCTGCGGCGCAGGCGGCGGGTGACCGCGTCGGCGAGGTCCGGGTTGTCTTCGACCAGCAGGATACGCATCGGGATCTCGCAAATGGACGTCCATAGTACGAGGCGCGCCACCGCCTCATCCATGTGCAGCGCAGCATTGCATGACAGGCGAACGACAGCCGCCGTTGCCTAGCCTCGCCGCACTTTCGCATGGGGCGGAAGCGAACCGGAAAGGGCGAGCGATGCGCAAGCGGTGGCGGTTGGAGTGGGCGATGCTGGCGGCGTGCGCCGCGGTGCCGGCGATGGCGGAGCTGCCGACCAAGCGGCCCGCGGCCTGGCACCTGCCGACGTTCAAGAGCGCGGACGGCAAGGTCACCGCGCAGCTCGGCGGGCGCCTGCACCTGGACCTGGTGAAGTTCGACGACGACGGCCGCGGCCGGCCCAACGCCAGCGGCTGGCAGGTGCGCCGCGGCTGGGTCAACCTGATCGGCAAGCTGTACGGCTTCGACTACCGCGTCTCGGTGGACTACGCCGACCACATGCGCTCGTACAAGAGCGTGTACCTGCGCCACCGGCTGGGGCCGGGCGTGCTCACCGTCGGCCAGTTCAAGCCGTACTTCTCGCTGGACGACACCATCAGCTCGGATGACATCGTGATGATGGACCGCGCCTTCGTCGCCACCCAGCTGGCGCCGCTGTTCCGCCTGGGCGCGGCCTACCTCGGCAACGCCGGCGACGTCACCTACGGCCTCGCCCTGTACAGCCTCAACGACCTGGACAAGGTGCGCCCCAACGGCGAGGGTCAGGCGCTGCGCCTGACCTGGGCGCCGCTGCACGAGGAGGGCCGCGTGCTGCACCTGGGCCTGTCGCTGGCGCACGAGCGCTACGCGCGCAGCAGCAACGCGGCGCTGCCGCCGGGGATGGCGGTGCGGCCGGCCGGCGCCAAGTCCGACCGCAGCCGGCTGCGCCTGTTCCGCATCCAGGACGGCGAGGCGGTGGCGGCGGACAAGCACGCCTTCGAGCTGGGCACCGTCACCGGCAGCTGGTCGTTCCAGGGCGAGTACGGCGGCGCGCGCTACGACGACGACATCCAGCGCGCGCTGGTGCGCAGCTGGTACGGGCAGGTGAGCTATTTCCTCACCGGCCAGGCGCGCCCGTACAGCCGCGGCACCGGCCGCTTCGACAGCGTGGAGGCGCCGGGCGCGTGGGAGCTGGCGGTGCGCTACGACCACATCGACGCGCGCCAGCGGCGCATCGGCCAGCCCGACCTCAGCGACCGCGGCGTGGATGCCTGGACGCTCGGCCTCAACTGGTACGCCAACCCCAACCTGCGGCTGATGTTCGACTACATCGACAGCCGCAACCGCGACCGCCTGCTGGCACGCACGCTCGACCACACCCGCGCGCTCATCGGGCGCCTGCAGTTCGTTTTCTGATCGGAAGGAGATCGCCTTGCTCACCCTGCTCGGTTTCGGAATGGTGGTGACCTTCATGTACCTGATCATGTCCAGGCGGCTGTCGCCGCTGGTGGCCCTGATCGCGGTGCCGATCCTGTTCGCCCTGCTCGGCGGCTTCGGCGACGGCATCGGCAAGATGATGCTGGAGGGGATCCAGAAGATCGCGCCCACCGGCGTGATGCTGATGTTCGCCATCCTCTACTTCGGGGTGATGATCGACGCCGGCCTGTTCGACCCGGTGGTCGCCCTGGTGCTCAGGCTGGTCAAGGGCGACCCGCTGAAGATCGTGATGGGCACCGCGCTGCTGGCGATGGCGATCTCGCTCGACGGCGACGGCTCGACCACCTACATGATCACCGTGTCCTCGATGCTGCCGCTGTACCGGCGGCTGCGCATGAACGCGCTCAACCTCACCTGCGTGACCCTGCTCGCCAGCGGCGTGATGAACCTTACCCCGTGGGGCGGGCCGACCGCGCGCGCGGCCAGCGCGCTGCACGTGGACGCGGCCGACATCTTCGTGCCGCTGCTGCCGGCGATGGGCGTGGCCCTGCTCGGCGTGCTGGTGCTGGCCTGGTGGCTGGGCCTGCGCGAGCGGCGTCGGCTCGGCCTGGTGTGCCTGCCGGCGCGCGAGGCCGCCGCGCACGGCGACGAGGAGGGCAATGCGCCGCTGCCCAAGGTGGAGCAGGCCGAGGACGTGCGCCGGCCGGACCGGCTGTGGGCGAATGCGCTGCTCACCCTGGCACTGATGGCGGCGCTGGTGGCCGGGCTGCTGCCGCTGCCGGTGCTGTTCATGATCGGCTTCGCGCTGGCGCTCACCCTCAACTACCCGCAACTGGCCGAGCAGCGCCGGCGGCTCGCCAACCACGCCGGCAACGTGCTGGCGGTGGTGGCGCTGATCTTCGCCGCCGGCATCTTCACCGGCATCCTCGCCGGCACCGGCATGGTGGAGGCGATGGCCAAGGGCCTGCTGGCGGTGATCCCCGAGGCGCTCGGGCCGTACATGGCGGGCATCACCGCGCTGCTCAGCATGCCGCTGACCTTCTTCATCTCCAACGACGCCTTCTACTACGGCGTGCTGCCGATCCTGAGCGAGGGCGCCGCCGCCTACGGGGTGACCCCGGTGGAGATGGCGCGCGCCTCGCTGATCGGCCAGCCGGTGCACCTGCTCAGCCCGCTGGTGCCTTCCACCTACCTGCTGGTGGGCCTGGCCGGCGTGGACTTCGGCGACCACCAGCGCTTCACCCTCAAGTGGGCGGTGCTGGTGGGGCTCCTGATGCTGGCCGCCGGCCTGATGCTGTCGCTGTTCCCCCTCGCCGGCGCCATCGCGCCCTGAACCTTCAAGGAGAGAGACGCCTATGAGTCTTCGCATCGCCTACGTCACCAGCGGCATGGGCAGCCTGGGCACCGCCATCTGCCGCCAGCTCGCGCGCAACGGGCACATCGTGGTGGCCGGCTGCGGCCCCGATTCGCCGCGGCGCCTCGGCTGGCTGCGCGAGCAGCGCACCGCCGGCTTCGACTTCATCGCCTCGGAGGGCAATGCCCGCGACTGGGAGTCCACCGTGGCCGCCTTCGAGAAGGTGCGCCGCGAGGTGGGCGAGGTGGACGTGCTGGTCAACAACGCGGGCAGCGCGCGCGACGTGCTGTTCCGGCAGATGACGCCGGAGGACTGGTCGGCGGTGATCGCCAGCAACATCCACTCGCTGTTCAACGTCACCAAGCAGGTGGTGGAGGGCATGGCGGCGCGCGGCTGGGGGCGCATCATCAACATCGCCTCGGTGAGCGCGCAGAAAGGGCAGATCGGGCAGATCAACTACGCCACGGCGAAGGGCGCGGTGCAGGGCTTCACCCGCGCGCTGGCGGCGGAGATCGCCGCGCGCGGGGTCACGGTGAACACCGTCTCGCCCGGCTACATCGCCGGCTCCGCGCTGAGCTCGTTCCCGCCCGACGTGCTGGACCGCCTGGCCGCCGCCGTGCCGGTGCGGCGGCTGGGCGCGCCGGAGGAAGTGGCGGCTGTGTGCGCCTGGCTGGCTTCCGATGCCGCCGGCTTCATCACCGGCGCCGACTACGCCGTCAACGGCGGCCTGTACATGGGGTGAGGGCGCGGTGCGCTCACGGCACCTCGGCCGTCCACGCGGCGCTGCCGAACTTGGCCTGCGCCAGGGCGGCGGCGCGTTGCAGTTCCTCGTCGCGCAGCGCGCCCTCGGCCAGGCCATGGCGCCGGCGGAAAGTGTCGATCATGCGCGCGACGATGGCCTCGCGCGGCAGGCCGGTCTGGCGGCGCAGCGGGTCCACGCGCTTGGCCGCGCTGGGCGTGCCCTTGTCGGAGAGCTTCTCGCGGCCGATGCGCAGCACCTGAAGCATCTTCGCCGTGTCGATGTCGTAGGCCATGGTCACGTGGTGCAGCAGGGCGCCGCCGCGGTGGGCCTGCGCGGCGCCGCCGATCTTGCCGGCCTCGGAGGTGAGGTCGTTGAGCGGCTGGTACCAGGCGCGGATGCCGAGCGTGCCCAGCGCCTCCACCACCCAGGCGTCCATGCGCGCGTAGGCTTCCTGGAACGACAAGCCCTCGACCAGCGAGAGCGGCGCGTAGATCGAATAGGTGATGGTGTTGCCCGGCTCGATGAACATCGCGCCACCGCCGGTGATGCGGCGCACCACCTGGATGCGGTGGCGGCGCGCGGCCTCCATGTCCACCTCGTTGCGCAGCGACTGGAAGCGGCCGATCACCACCGCGCTGGCCGCCCACTCCCACACGCGCAGGGTCGGCGGGCGGCGGCCGGCGGCCACCTCGTCGGCGAGCACCTCGTCCAGCGCCATGTGCAGGGCGGGCCGTTGCGGGGCGGCGTGGACCAGCTGCCAGGCGTGCGCGCGCCAATCGCTGCGGCTCATCAGGCGATCCCGGCCTGCACCGCGCGCCGCACCGCCACGGCCACCGCTTCCGGCGAGAGGCCGTACATGCGCACGCCGGCGGGCAGCGCGGCATGCACGGCGGCGGCGATTGCAAGTTCGTCCGTCGCCGCGGGTAGATTCTGCAGCGCAGCATTGATGCACGCGAAAGCGTGATCGGGTTCCAGGAAGAAATCGCCGCTGAGCTGCACGTCGGCAAGGCGATCCCCGCGCAGCGCGAGGTCGATCACCACCAGCTTGCCGCCGGGCATCTTGTATTCGCCGTGCATGGCCGCGCGCCTGTCGGGAACCGAAGTGCACGAGGGTGGGGCCAGGCGCGGCGCGCTGCAAGGTCGGGGCGCGCATGCACGGGAACGTATGCGGCGGATTGACGCGGCGGGGCGGGGCGACGGCCGGCGGCGGCGGTTCGAGCCATTGCGCCGGCGCCCGGCTGGACGGGATAGGCCATCCGTCGGGTCGGCGTCGCCGTCGGCGGAAAACCCTTAGGGCCAGTGAGGCTCGGGGCTCGACCATACAAGAAATGTTGCAGTGCGCAAGATGGCATTTGGACGCGCAGGGGATTACGCTAGGCCGCCCGTGCGGCGTACCTAGGGCGCCGTGCGACGTACCTGTCCACTAGGATTCCTCGCAAATGAACACGAAACCTTCAGCTGGGCCCCTTACGGCGGTGTCCGGCATCATCTTTCTGTTATTGGGCCTCGCCCTCGCCGGCGGTGGCGCCTACCTGGCCGCCCTGGGGGGCTCCCTCTACTACGTGATCGCCGGCATCGGCATCGCGGTGACCGGCATCCTGCTGATCCTGGCGCGCCGTGCCGCGCTGTGGCTCTACGCGATCGTGCTGGCGGGCACGGTGATCTGGTCGATCGCCGAGGTGAAGTTCAGCTGGTGGGATCTGGTGCCGCGCATCGCCGTGTGGCTGGTGCTGGGCATCTACCTGCTGCTGCCCTTCGTCAATCGCCGCCTGGGCCGCACCGGCGAGACCGGCGGCCGCGCGCCGCTGCTGGTGGCCGCCGCGCTGGGCGTGGTGACGCTGGCCATCGGCCTGTTCACCGACTACGACGACCATCCGGGCGAAGTGCCGGAGGCCAACATGGCCGCGACCCAGGCCGACGACGTGCCGGGCGTGGCCGCGGGCGATTGGACCCAGTACGGCCGCTCCGGCTACGGCGACCGCTTCTCGCCGGCCAAGCAGATCACCCCGGCGAACGTCGCCAAGCTGCAGGAGGCGTGGACCTTCCACACCGGCGACTTCAAGGGTCCGACCGATCCGGGCGAGATCGCCAACGAGGTCACCCCCCTCAAGGCCAACGGCATGCTGTACATCTGCACGCCGCACAACATCGTGATCGCGCTCGATCCCGATACCGGCAAGGAGATCTGGCGCCACGATCCGAAGATCAACCGCGACGCCAAGACCTACCAGCACATGATCTGCCGCGGCGTGTCCTACTACGACGCCACGGCCTACGCCAAGACCGGCCCGGACAGCATCGCCGGCGCCGCCAGCGCCGCCGCCCCGGCCAGCGCCGGCAGCGTGGCCGCCGCGCCCGAGGCCGCCGTGCCGGCCATCGCCGCCGAGTGCCCGCGCCGCATCTACGCGCCGACCGCCGACGCCACCGTGGTGGCGATCAACGCCGACAACGGCAAGGCCTGCGGGAGCTTCGGCGACCACGGCAAGATCGACCTGACCCAGGGCATGTCGATGACCGAGCGCGGGTTCCTCAACCCGACCTCGCCGCCGGTGGTCACCCGCAACATCCTGATCGTCTACGCCAGCGTCACCGACAACGACTCCACCCACGAGCCGTCGGGCGTGATCCGCGGCTACGACATCAACACCGGCAAGCTGGTGTGGAACTGGGATGCGAGCAACCCGGACCGCACCGAGCCGCTCAAGCCCGGCGAGTACTACGTGCACAACTCGCCCAACTCCTGGACCGTGTCCAGCGTGGACGAGAAGCTCGGCCTGGTCTACGTGCCGATGGGCAACGAGACGCCGGACATCTTCGGCGGCAACCGCAATCCGGAAGGCGCCAAGTACAGCACCGCGATCGTGGCGCTGGACGTGGCCACCGGCAAGCTGCGCTGGCACTTCCAGACCGTGCACCACGACCTGTGGGACATGGACATCGGCGGCCAGCCGAGCCTGGTCGACATCGACACCGCCAACGGCAAGGTGCCGGCGCTCGTCGCCTCCACCAAGCGCGGCGACATCTACGTGCTGAACCGCAAGGACGGCACCCCGGTCGTGCCGATCACCGAGAAGCCGGTGCCGCAGGGCGCGGTGGAGGGCGACTTCACCTCGCCGACCCAGCCGTTCTCCGACCTCAGCTTCAAGCCCGAGCCGCTGAACGAGGCCAAGATGTGGGGTACCGACCCCTTCAGCCAGCTGGTCTGCCGCATCTCGTTCAAGAAGCTGCGCTACGAAGGCATGTTCACCCCGCCGTCGCTGCAGGGCTCGCTGGTCTACCCGGGCAACTACGGCGTGTTCGACTGGGGTGGCATCACCGTCGATCCGGTGCACCAGGTGCTGATCGGCAACCCGAACTACGTGGCCTTCGTGTCCAAGCTGTACAAGCGCGACACCATCGAGGTGAAGGGCGGCTCGGGCACCGAGCAGGGCCTGCAGCCGATGACCGGCACCCCGTACGCGGTGGACCTGCACCCGCTGCTGTCGCCGCTGGGCATTCCCTGCCAGTCGCCGCCGTGGGGCTATGTGGCCGCGGTGGACCTGAAGACCATGAAGAAGGTCTGGATGCACAAGAACGGCACCGTGCTCGACAGCGCCCCGCTGCCGATCCCGCTGCCGCTGGGCGTGCCGAGCCTTGGTGGCGCCATCACCACCGGTGGCGGCGTGGCCTTCATGAGCGCGACGCTGGACTACTACCTGCGTGCCTACGACGTGCGTGACGGCAAGGTGCTGTGGAAGGCCCGCCTGCCCGCCGGCGGCCAGGCCAACCCGATGAGCTACGTGTCCGACAAGACCGGTCGCCAGTACGTGGTGATCATGGCCGGCGGCCACGGCTCGCTGGGCACCAAGATGGGCGATTCGCTGATCGCCTACGCCCTGCCGGAAGGCGCGGCGCCGGCCGCTTCGGCGCCGGCCAAGTAAGCGCCGCGGAGGGGCCGCGACGGCTTCGGCGGTCGCGGCCCGGTCCGCAAGAGGAAGCCCCCGGTTTGTGGCCGGGGGCTTTTTTGTGCGGGTTCGGGGGAGAGGGGCGGGGACGCTATTCCGTTTGCCCGTCCTTCCGGCGCAGGCCGGAGGCGAAGCTGGTGATCCAGCGCAGCGCGTGTAGGGTGAAACCTTGCCGGCCTTCGGCTGGGCATTCGTTCCCCTGCCGGGGAGCAAGTTACTTTCTCTTGCTGCCTGTATCGAGCGAGCGACAGGGCACCGCCAACGAGCGAGCCGCTCCGCCGGCAAGGGCCAGCCAGCCCCAGCCCAGCAGGAAAGTCGCGAACAGCTTCTCAGGGTGCGGCGATGCCCGGCAGCAGCAGCGGATCCAGCCGGGTGCCGAGCCAGTTGAAGCCCCAATGCACGTGCGGCCCGGTGGCGCGGCCGGTCATGCCGGCGAGGCCGATCACCTGGCCCTGCCGCACGCGCTGGCCCACGCGCACCGTCAGCCTCGACAGGTGCAGGAAGTTCGAGCTGAGGCCGAAGCCGTGGTCGATCAGCACGGTGCCGCCGGTGAGGTAGAGGCCAGGCTGGGCGAAGGTGACGAGTCCGGCGGCGGGCGCCTTCACCGGCGTGCCTTCGGGCACGGCGATGTCCATGCCCGAGTGCGGCGCCTTGGGCTCGCCGTTGTAGATGCGCTGGTTGCCGAAGCGCCCCCCGCTGAGGCGGCCCTGCACCGGCCATGCGAAGCCGTGCAGGAAGTCCTCGCGGGCGTCGTCGCGTTCGCGCGCCACGGCCACGGCGGCCTGCTCGCGGGCGATGCGCGCGGCGAGTTCGGGCGGCGGGCTCACCGTCCTGGGCGGTACGCCCTCGACGCGCTCGACCGGCCAGTTGCGCGGGATCACGGCGATGCGGGCGGTGGCGCGATGCCCGTCGGGGTAGGCGAGATCGAGCCGCAGCGGCCCGCTCTCGTCGCGCCCGGCGCCGAAGGCCACGGTGCCGTCCGCGCCCACGCGCAGCGGCCGGCCGTCGAGGCGGGCCTGGGTGCCCGGCGGCAGCGCGGCGACCACCAGCCCGCCTTGCGAGACGCGCTCGGGCAGGGCCGCCGCCGCAACGGCGGCGCTGAGGCCGAGCCAGGCCGCCGCGGCGAACAGGGCGCGCGTGGCGATCCGGCGGCGCGCACCGCGCGGCGTGCGCACGGGCCGCGCCGCGCGTCGCGCTTTCATCGATCGAAGGCCAGCCGCTGTCCGCGCACGCCCTCGTCGATGCGCCGGCCGTCCCACACGCGCTGGCCGTTGACGAAGGTGGAAACGATGGAGTGGGCGAAGGTCTCGCCCTCGAACGGCGACCAGCCGCACTTGGAGAGCACCTCGGCGCGGGTCACCGTATGCGGCCGGCTGGGATCGACCAGCACCAGGTCGGCCGCGTAGCCCTCGCGCAGGAAGCCGCGCTGCTTCACGTCGAACAGCGTGGCCGGCGCGTGGCATACCGCCTCCACCACGCGCTCCAGCGTCAGCTTGCCCTCGGTCACTCGCTGCAGGGCGGCCTGCAGGGCGAACTGCACCAGCGGCAGGCCGGAGGGGGCCTTGTCGTAGAGCTGGCCTTTTTCTTCCAGCAGGTGCGGCGCGTGGTCGGTGGCGAGCACGTCCAGGCGGCCCTCGGCCAGCGCGCGGGCGATCGCCTCGCGGTCGGCGGGGTCCTTGATCGCCGGGTTGCACTTGATCAGGAAGCCCAGCCGCCCGTAGTCGCGCGCGTCGAAATGCAGGAAGTGCACGCAGGTCTCGGCGGTGATCTTCTTGCCCTTGAGCGGGCCGGGCTCGAACAGCGCCAGCTCGTCGGCGGTGGAGATGTGCAGCACGTGCAGGCGGCTGCCGTGCTTCTTCGCCAGCGCGATGGCGAGGCGGGTGGACTTGATGCAGGCCTCGCGCGAGCGGATCAGCGGGTGCTCGCGGGCGGGGATGTCCTCGCCGTACTTCTCGTGCGCCCTGGCGAGGTTGGCGTCGATCATCGGCGTGTCCTCGCAGTGCGTGATGATCGGCGTGGGCGCCTCGCGGAAGATGCCGTCCAGCACCTCCGGGTCGTCCACCAGCATGTTGCCGGTGGAGGCGCCCATGAACACCTTCACGCCCGGCGCGGCGTGCGGGTCGAGCGCGCGGATGGCGTCCAGGTTGTCGTTGCTGGCGCCCATGTAGAAGGCGTAGTTCACCGCCGAGACCTCGGCGGCGCGGGCGTACTTGGCCTCCAGCGTGTCGCGGTCCAGCGCCGGCGGCCTGGTGTTGGGCATCTCCATGAAGCTGGTGATGCCGCCGGCCGCGCAGGCGCGCGACTCGTGCGCGATGTCGGCCTTGTGGGTGAGGCCGGGTTCGCGGAAGTGCACCTGGTCGTCGATCATGCCCGGCAGCAGCAGCAGGCCGGCGGCGTCGAGCACCGGCTCGCCCGGCCGCGCGTCCAGGTCGCCGCCGATCGCCTCGATGCGGCCGGCCTTCACGCGCAGGTCGGCGTGGAAGCGGCGCCCCTCGTTGACGAGTTCGGCGTTCTTGATCAGCCAGTCAGCGGACATGCGGCTCTCCATGGGGGCGACAGCGGGGGAAATGGAAGTGTTCGGGCACCGGCTCGTGGCCGCCCTCGCACAGCGGATGGCAGCGCATCACCCGCCAGGCGGCGAGCAGAATGCCGCGCAGCAGCCCGAAGCGGGCGATGGCGACCCGTGCATAATCGGAGCAACTAGGGTAAAAGCGACAACGCTGTCCGAGCAGGGGGCTGACGCCGCGCTTGTAGAGCCTGAGTAACAGAAGTATCAATCGGGACACGGCGTTTTCACGTTGCCGGACGGCCTGCGGCAGAGGTGCCGCGAGTATCTCCGAAGCACGGTTGCTGGTGTAAGGTCCATAGGCTATAACACCCGGCTGCCACGGCCAAAACGGTGAGGGATATGGCGAAAACGACGCGCAGTTCGGCCGCCGCCAAGGCGAAGGCCACCGGCAAGGGCAAGGACGCCAAGGTCAGCAGGTTGAAGGCGCTGCCGGCGAGCCGGGCCAAGAGCACGGCCAAGCCGGCCAGGCCGGCGGCGGCGAAGAAGGCCCCGGCCAAGGCCATCGCGGTCAAGAAGCCCGCCGCCAAGAAGGCGGCCAAGCCGGTCGCCAAGAAAGCCGTGGCGAAGGTCGTGGCGAAGAAGGCCGCCGCCAAGAAAGCGCCGGCCAAGAAGGCCGCCCCGGTCAAGAAGCCGGCTGCCAAGCCGGCCGCCGTGAAGAAGGCCACCGCCAGGCCGCCGGTCAAGAAGGCCGCGCCCACCGCCAAGCCGGCGGCGAAGAAGCCCGTCGCCGCCAGGCCGGCCGTCGCCAAGAAACCCGTGCCCGCACCGGCGCCCGCCAAGCCGCCGGCCAAGGCCGTCGCCACGCCGGTCGCCAAGCCGGCCATCGCAAAACCGGCCGCACCCGCGGCCAAGCCCGCAACACCGCGCGTGGCTACCGCTACCGCACACCATCCTTCCCCGAAGCAGCAGAAGAACACGCAGTCCTCCATGAGCACCACTACGATTCTCGACAACGGCGTGACCCGCGAAGACGGCCGTTATGCCTTGCCCGCCACTGTCACCATCGACCTGCCGAAGGGATATCGACCCTCCAGCGACGAGGAGTACATGAATCCTCGTCACCTGGCCTACTTCCGCAACAAGCTGCGCGACTGGCGCGATCAGCTTGTCGAGGAGTCGCGCCAGACCATGGAGAACCTGCGCGACGAAGTGCGCGATGTCGGCGACGAGGCGGAACGCGCCACCCGCGAGACGGAAAACTCGCTGGAACTGCGCACCCGCGACCGCTACCGCAAGCTGATCTCCAAGATCGACAAGGCCCTGCGCCGGATCGAGGAGGGCCGCTACGGCTACTGCGAGGAGACCGACGAGGAGATCGGCCTGGAGCGTCTCGACGCCCGCCCGATCGCCACGCTCTCGCTCGATGCGCAGGAGCGTCGCGAGCACTTGCAGAAGCAGATGGGCGACTGACCTCGCCGGCTGCGCGCCTGGCCAGGGCACCGGCCGGGCGATGCCGGGCGGCCTGTGTCGCCCGCGTGGCGGTGCGCGTCGTCGGCATGCCTTCCCGCTGGCGGGCGGCGCATGCTTGCGCGCCGGCTTCTGGTCGCAGCACGCTTCCGCATGCCGGCGGCGCCTCCCTGTGAGCGCCCCTCCGGGTCGGGATCCTTCTCCCCCGCGGGAGACGATGCCGGCAGGCTTGCGCTGCGGGCTTTGCGCGGCGGCATCGCCGGCGTTGCATGGGTGCGGCCAACGCGGAGGTTCGGCGCCGGCAACGATCTTCGATCCCGAATAGCCGTCCAGACTTCCATCGCGGCGCATCGCACGCAGGGCGTGTCAGGCGCGCCGAATTGAGGCATCCTGCGGGTTCGACTCATTGCCAGGACGCACAAGGAGCCCGGCCGCGTGAACACCCCTGCAAAAGGCCGCTGGCTCGGCCCCGGCGACCTCAATGGTTTTCTCGGCCTGCTGGTGGACAACCTGTCCATCATGGGCTTCCTCGCCACCGCCTTGATCGGCCTGTTCGGCTTCCCCGCCGACATCGTGTTCCAGCGCATGTTCCCGGGCACCGCGCTCGGCGTGCTGCTGGGTAATCTCGCCTACACCGCGATGGCGCGCCGGCTGGCGCGGCGCCAGGGGCGCGAGGACGTCACCGCGATGCCGCTGGGCCTCGACGCGCCGACCTCCATCGGCATGGCGCTGCTGGTGCTCGGGCCCGCCTTCGCGCACTTCAAGCAGGGCGGCATGGACGCGCAGGCGGCGGCCATCGCCACCTGGCAGCTGGGCATGGCCTCGCTGGTGGTGATGGGCGTGCTCAAGTTCGTGCTCTCCTTTTTCGGCGGCATGGTGCAGCGGCACGTGCCGCGCGCGGGCCTGCTCGGCTCGATCGCCGGCATCGCGCTGGTGCTGATCGGCTTCCTGCCGCTGGTGGAGATCCTCAAGCTGCCGGTGGTGGGCTTCACCGGGCTGGGCATCGTGCTGTACGCGCTGGTGGCGCGGCGGCGGCTGCCGTTCGGCATGCCGGGCGTGCTGGCGGCGGTGATCGCGGGCGTGCTGCTGTACTACGCGCTCGGCTCGCTCGGCTGGCTGGGCGCGGGCTACCACGCGCCGGCGGCGTGGCAGTGGCGCTTCGCGCTGCCGTGGCCCACGCTGCAGTGGCTGGGCGGCCTGGCCTACACGGTGCCCTATCTGCCGCTGATCCTGCCGTTCGGCCTGCTGATGGTGGTGGGCGGCATCAACGTCACCGAGAGCGCGCGCGCCGCCGGCGACGACTACCGCACGCGCGACATCCTGCTGGTGGAAGCGCTGGCCACCCTGGCCGCGGGCTTCTGCGGCGGCGTGGCGCAGACCACGCCGTACATCGGCCAGCCCTCCTACAAGGCGATGGGCGCGCGCAGCGGCTACACCCTGCTCACCGGCCTGGTGGTGGGGCTGGGCGGCATCTTCGGCTACCTCTCCAACCTGATCGAGCTGGTGCCGCTGGCGGCGCTGGCGCCGATCCTGGTGTTCGTCGCCATCAGCATCACCGTGCAGGCCTTCGAGGCCACGCCGATCCGCTACGCGCCGGCGGTGGCCTTCAGCTTCTTCCCGGCCATCGCGCGCATGGTCACGATCAAGCTGAGCGACCCCACCTATGTGGCGCCCGATCATTTCGCGGCGCTGTTCGGCGACGCCTCGCACGGCATCCCGGAGCTGGCGGTGATCACCGTGCTGGGCAACGGCTTCATCATCACCTCGATGGTGTGGGCGAGCTTCGTGGTGGCGCTGATCGACGGCCGCGCGCTGCGCGCCGCGCTGATCCTGCTGCTGGGCGCCGCGTTGACGCTGTTCGGCATCATCCACTCGGTGCAACTGGCCGGTGGCGTCTACCTGCCGTGGCAGCTCGACGCGGCCCCACGCCAGCTGGTGTGGCAGTTCGCCGGCGCCTACCTGATGCTGGCGGTGGTGCTGACGCTGCTGTCGATGCAGCGCCGGCAGGCCGAGTGAGCCGCGACATGCGGCCGTATGGGCGTCCGGACGGCCACGCCGCCCGGGCGACGCCTCCATCCGGGCCACCTGCGGCACCAGCGCGATGGTTCCCGGGTGGACGCGGTGCGGGTGCCGGTGATCGCCGCCGGCGGCATCGGCGATGCGCGCGGCATCGCGGCGGCGTTCGCCCTGGGCGCCGCGGCGGTGCAGCTGGGCACCGCGTACCTGTTCACGCCCGAGGCCACCACCGCCGCCGTGCACCGCGCCGCGCTGCGCGAGGCGCGCGATGAGGCCACCGCGATCACCAACGTCTTCACCGGCCGCCCCGCGCGCGGCCTGCTCAACCGTCTGATGCGCGAGGTCGGCCCGCTCAGCGAGCTGCCGCCGGCGTTTCCGCTGGCCGCCAACGCGCCGGCCGCGCTGCGCGCCAAGGCGGAACCGGCGGGCTCGGGCGACTTCCAGCCGCTGTGGTGCGGCCAGGCGGGTGCGTTCGGGCGAGAGCTGCCGGCCGGCGAGTTGACCCGCCGCCTGGCCGAGGAGACGCTGGCGCGACTGGCCCGACGCTGAGCTGGGCACTCACTGCGCCGGCGATGGGCGAGCGGCGTCGCGCCACTGCACATGAACGGCCGCCGCCGGTTTTCACATCGGACTTGCAATCGCGCCGGCACCATGGATGCGTGCCGGCGCGACCCGTGCCGGTGCGCGTCCGCCCGCTGTCGCCGGTCACGCCATCTGTCATGCACCACGCCCGTCCGCCGTCATTCCCCGAAGCATCCACCGAGAGGCCGCCGCCCAGGCGTGTGGCGGCCGGTCCAGAGGTCAGCGCATGCAGTCGATCAGCCCCGCAGGCACGATGGTTCGGAGGATGGCGCTCTACGTGCCCGACCCGTCCGGCTGCACCGCCGTGCACGAGTGCGCGAGCCACCTGCACGTGGCCGGGCGGCTGGCGGCGATGATGGCGATGGATTTCGGCGGCGCCTGGGCGGCCGGCCCGCTGCCCGCGCGCGGCTACGCGATCCCTTCCCGCACCCTGACCACGGAGGAGGCGGCGGCGCTCGGCATCGCCTCGCCGGACGACCTGTTCGGCGGCGTGGTGCCGTGGCCGTTCGTGGGCACCAAGATCATCACCCATGGCCTGTGGCGTCCCGATGCCGTGGCCCCCGCGGGCTGGTCGCAGGCCTTCGCCGAGGCGGTGGCGGCGGTCACCCTGCCGGGCTACGCGGTGTTCGACCCGGCCGACCTGCGCGCCGCGGCGCGGGCGCTGCTGAGCGAAGGCGAGGTGCGGGTGAAGGACCCGTGCGGCATCGGCGGGCAAGGCCAGGCGGTGATCCGCGACCGCGGCGACGCCGATGCGCTGTTCGCGCACGGCGACGCCGGCGCGCTGCGCCGCCACGGCCTGGTACTGGAGCGCAACCTGCACGAGGTGAGCACGCGCAGCATCGGCCAGGTGCGGCTGGGCCGACTGCTGATGAGCTATTGCGGCAGCCAGTACAGCACGCCCAACCGCTACGGCGAGGCCGTCTACGGCGGCAGCGACCTGCTGTGCGTGCGCGGCGGCTTCGACGCGCTGCGCCGGCTCGACCTGGACAGCGACATGCGCCTCGCCATCGAGCAGGCGCGCACCTATCACGAGGCGGCGCTGGACTGTTTCCCCGGCCTGCTGGTCTCGCGCGCGAACTACGACGTCGCGCAGGGGCGCGACGGACACGGCCGCTGGTGGTCGGGCGTGCTGGAGCAGTCCTGGCGCATCGGCGGCGCCAGCGCCGCCGAGGTGGAGGCCGCCGCGGCCCTGCTGGGCGACCCGTCGCTGGAAGTGGGCCGCGCCTCCACGGTCGAGATCTACGACGCCGCGGCCCAGCCCCCCGCCGGCGCCAGGGTGTTTTTCCGCGGCGACGACCCGGCGGCGCCCGCGCTCAAGTACACGTACGTGAAAGCCCATGCCCGTCCATGACGATGTCGTCCACATCAGCGTCCGCGGCGGCAAGCTCGCCGGCACGTTGATCTCGCCCGCCCCGCGCGTGCCCGGCGTGCTGCTGGTGCACGGCTGGGGCGGCAGCCAGGCGCAGTACCGCGAGCGCGCGCACGAGGTGGCGGCGCTGGGCTGCGTGTGCCTCACCTTCGACATGTCCGGCCACGTCGCCACGCAGGCGCGCCGCGAGGAGGTGACGCGCGCGGACAACCTGGCCGACATCCTGGCCGCCTACGATTTCCTGGTCGCACATCCCTACGTCGACCCTGGCTGCATTGCGGTGGTGGGCAGCAGCTACGGCGGCTACCTGGCGGCCATCCTCACCGGCCTGCGCGACGTGCGCTGGCTGGCCCTGCGCGCGCCGGCGCTCTACAAGGACGAGGACTGGGACCTGCCCAAGCACCTGCTGCGCCGCAAGCAGGACCTGGCCCGCTTCCGCAGCCGCGTGGTGCCGGTGGAGGGCAACCGCGCGCTGCACGCCTGCGCGGCGTTCGCGGGCGACGTGCTGCTGGTGGAGTCCGAGCGCGACACCATCGTGCCGAGGCCGGTGATCGTCAGTTACCGCAGTGCATTCGTGCATACGCATTCGCTGACCTATCGCGTGATCAAGGACGCGGACCACGCGCTCAGCGATGCGCGGGCGCGGACGGCGTACACGTCGATCCTGGTGCATTGGCTGGAGGAGATGATGCTGGGGGCGCGGGGGAGGGTGAGGGCGAAGACGTCGTCGGTGAGGGGGAGTCAGCGGGAGGCCTCGAATCTGGTGGAGAAGGAGGCGTGATGGGGGCATGGGGTAGGGATCGTGGGCTGCGGCGTTGAGGCAGCATCCTGCCTTTACTGGTGTGCGGGGTGTTCCGGTTTTCGATAGTCGAGTGGCGGGCCAGCCGCTGGGCATTGGCTTTTGATGCTTGCGAAGTGATGTGCCATCGCACCCCGGCCTACGGCCGGCCAGGATGCCGACGTGGCTTCCACAACACGGCATGCCTTCTCTCGCCGCAGCGCACGGGCAAGCCGATCGTGAGCAGGCTCGAAGAACTTGCTCATACGTCTTCTTCGTTGACGCCGCATGATTCCTTCCCCTGCTTGCAGGGTGGCTTTGAGCAGGTTCTGCGCAGCGAGCGAATTCGCGGTGGCGTTTCCGATGCGCCGGCGAGCTGTCGCGGCCGTGCGCCGGCTGCTAGGCTCGCGGACGGGGAATCCGGAGTTTTCGTCCATGCTTGGCTTGCGTCCGCCGGTCGCGGCGGCTTTCGTGTTGCTGTTCGTGCTGTACCAGTCGGCCGAGGGCGTCGGCCTGCGCCTCCTGCACAGCTTTCCGGTCCAGGCCGCACTGATGGCGGCGTGCGTGCTGGCAGCCTGGCCGCTGTCGCGCCGGCTGGGCTACCGCGGTTATCGCGCCTATGCGCTGGAGGCGGGCCCGCGCTGGTGGCTGTGGCTGCCCGGCGGCCTGGCGCTGGCGGCGCTGGCGAAGGGCATGGCGGTGGCGGCGGGCTTGCGGATGGGCGTCTATACGGCCATCTCGCCGGATGCGCCGCCGGCCTGGTCGGCCTTGCTGGCGACGGCGCCGATGCTGTTGCTCTCGACCTTCGTGCCCTCGCTGGCCGAGGACATCCTGACCCGCGGCTTCTGGTATCGCGCGGCCGGCATCCCCTGGCGGCGCGGCGTGTGGTTCGTGGCTTTCTCGGCCGCCGTGTTCGTGCTCAACCACGTGTACCGGCTGGGCAAGGGGCCGCTGGAATGGTGGATGCTGTGCTGCTTCGGCACCGCCTACGCCACCGCGCTGTGGCGCAGCGGCAGCCTGTGGGGCGCGGTGGGTCTGCACTGGGGCTGGAACCTCGCCAATGGCGCGCTGGACCTGCTGTGGCCGGTGGGCCTGCTCGACGCCACGATGTCGCCGCTGCTCTCCGCGGCAGCGCACCTGCTGATGACGCTGGTGGTGCTGCTGGTGCCGACGGGGAGCGTGCGGCGGGAGTGAGGGCTTGCACACCTGCGCCATGGCGCATATCGGCGCATCGTTCCGATGATCCCGCCGGCCGGCCGCCGTCGCGTCCCCCTCGACGCGACGCACGGCTGGCCGGGGGCGCCCCTCAACCCTGCTTGACGGTGGCCGGCGTGACGAACTGGTAGCCCATCGCCTGCAGCCCTTCCACGATGGTCTTCAGGTTGCTGATCGACAGGTACGGGTGGAAGAAGAAGCTCTGCACGCTGTCTTTGATCACCGTGTTGGCCCGCGCGCTGGCGAGGATGTCGGCCGGATAGCGCGGCGGGTTGTGGTTGAACTCTTCCAGCTCCACGTTGCCGAGGCTCTCCGGCAGCACCACCGTGCCGAAGATGTCGCGCACCAGGTAGGGGAAGAACTGGCCGTAGATGCGCGTGTAGTCCGGCGTGCCGGTGCCGCAGTTGCCGCCGGGGCACCAGTTGGCTGCATACAGGCCGCGGTCGTAGCGGGTGCCGAACTGCTGCTGGAACACCTGGTAGTCGATGGCCGAAGCGGCGTAGTGCGGCGCCTCGAAGATGGTGGGCGGGGTGATGCCGGAGGCGGTGAACTCCGAGCGTGCCAGCGAGATGCGCCCCAGCGCCCAACTGCTCGAATCCTCGGCGACCGGGCTGTCGTAGACCACGTAGTTGTCGGCGCTGATGTGCGCCCGGTAGAACTCGAAGTCGTCGGCGCTAACACCGCTGTAGGGGTTGGCTACGTTGGAGTACTGGTGCGTGTAGCCGTGCATCAGCAACGTGCCGCCGCGCGACTGCATGTACTTGAGCGCGCTGATCACGTTGCGCGCCTGGCGCAGCGGCAGGCTCACCGGCACGCCGTTGTTGTAGACGCCCTTGGGGTCCTTGTAGAGCGAGTACACCGCCACGCTGAAGGGCACCTTCTTGCTGTAGAGGTAGTCGGCGATGGCGCGCAGCTCGGCCGGGTCGGCGTCGGGGCCGACGTCCTCGATGCGCACCAGGGCCCGCTTGCGCGAGAGCATGGCGGGGTTGGAAACCTGGCCGATCAGGTCCACGGCGGCGAGGTAGCGGTCGGTCATGCCCGAGTAGCTGAAGGGGATCTCGCCGATGTAGGTGAGGTTGCCGCCGCGGGTGGCCCAGTTGGAGACCACGCCGGTGTCGCTGGTCGCGGTGGCGAGCACCTGCGCCTTGGCTGGGTCTATCACCAGCGTCTGCAGCAGGCCGGCGGGCGCGGCCAGCGCGTTGCGCTGCAAAGCGATGCCCTTGTAGGTCACGGTCGGCGTGTTGCTGAAATCGAAGAACTGCGGGCTCCAGCCGTAGCGGGTGGCGAAATCGCCGGCGCGCGCGCTGAGCTGCCAGATGTTGTGGTTCATCCACAGCACCGGCTTGGCGGTGGCGAGCACGTCGTCGAGCAGCGCGGTGGGCAACTGCTCGTCGTAGGTGGAGCCGATGTAGACCAGGCCGGTGTAGCCGGCCAGCTCGCCGGCCACGTAGGTGGCCGCTGGGTGCATCACGTACTTGCTGCCGTGCGAGACGATGTTGCCGGCCTGCACCGCGTAGGCCTCGCCCAGCCAGCCCCAGTCGCCGGTGCTGTCGTAGAGCACGAGGGTGTTGTTGGCGCCGTTGGCGCCGGGGGCGCCATTGTAGAGCGTCTGCGTGGAGAGCAGGCTGATGGCCAGCGTGCGCACCGGATAGAGCAGGCGCAGCTGTCCGGTCGAGAGGGTGTTCTTGAAGCTACGGGTTAGCGGCAGCAGCGCGCTCGGCGGCGCCGGCGGTGCGGGCAGCGTCTGGTTCAGGCCGTCCGTGGGGACGGCTGTCGCGCGGCCGGCCGCAAGCAGCGGCGAGGCGATCGCAAACGCCAGAGTCGCTGCGGCGAGCAGCGGTTTCAGGAAGGAAAGCGGTCCCGCGAGCGATGGCCTGGCCATGGAGATGTCCTCTGGATGCACGGCGGATGCGGCGCCCGTTGCGGTGGCCTGCGGAAGGTCCAGCGAGGGATTCCCCCCAAGCCAAGTCGGCGCGACACGAATAGCGCGTTGGAGTGTGCGCCCAACGCCTTCGCTTGGCGCCTCGGCTGATGGATATACGTCTGGACATACGTCCATTTGTCAGCAGACAGCACGCGGGAAAACGCTGAGGATGCGTGCAACTTCAACCACCCGAAGCGCTGATCGGAATCACGTAAGGACATCACCTCGCCCGATGCCGAAGAAGCTCGAGGAGCCGGTCGTTGGAGACAGTTTTGTGGGGCGTGTCTGGCGGGGCGTCCGGATGCGCCATAGGGGCCGCAGTGTCATATGGGAGAACGCCACCATGCAGGACATCCTGATCGTTTCGGGCACCCGCCCGGAGATCATCAAGCTCGCACCGCTTTATCACCATCTGCGCAGCACCTCGTGGGCAAGGCCGCATTGGCTGCACACCGGCCAGCACGATGGCATGGCGTGGCAGATGCTGGACTGTTTCGAGATCCGTCCCGACCTCGCCTTCACCCGCACAGGCAGCAGCCTGTGCGAGTTCAGCACCGGCTGCCGCACGCAACTCGAAACCGTGCTCGGCGCGCGGCCGTGGTCGCTGGTGGTGGTGCAGGGCGATACCGAGAGCACGTATCTCGGCGCGCTGACCGGCTTCTACCACCACGTGCCGGTGGCGCACGTCGAGGCCGGCCTGCGCACCGGCAACCTGGAAGGGCCGTTCCCGGAGGAAGGGCTGCGCCAGATGATCAGCCGCATCACGCGGTTCCATTTCGCCCCCACCACGCGCGCCGCCAGGGCGCTGCACGAGGAGGCGATCGCCCCCGGGCGCGTGCAGGTAACGGGCAACACCGTGATCGACGCGCAGCAGTGGGTGGCCGATCGCTACCGCATCCGCCGCCGCGCGGCCGGGCGCGGGCACCTGCTGGTGACCGCGCACCGGCGCGAGAACTGGGGCCGCGACATCGAGGAGATCTGCCACGCCATCGCCGACGTCGCCCGGCGGCACCCGGAGCTGGAGGTGCTGTTCCCGGTGCACCTGAACCCGGTGATCCAGGAGCCGGTGTACGCGATCCTCGGGGAACTCGGCAACGTGAAGCTCTCCGCCCCGTTCGACTACCTGACGATGCAGCAGGCGTTGGTCGATGCCTGGCTGGTGCTGACCGACTCGGGCGGCCTGCAGGAGGAGGCGCCAACCTTCGGCGTGCCGCTGCTGGTGCTGCGTGCGGAGACCGAGCGGCCCGAGGCGGTCGAAGCCGGCTGCGCGCGACTTGCGGGCACGCGGCGGGAGAGTATCGTGGCGCACGTTGAGGCGTTGTGGGCGGACGCCGATACGTACCGTCGCATGCAGGGGGCCGGCAATCCGTTCGGCGATGGTCGAGCCTGCGAGCGCATCGAGACTGCGCTGCGTCAGGCACTGGCACCGGAGACGGCGCTAGCTACCGTGGCATGACAGGGGAAGGTCATGTGGCTGCTTGATGCGTTTTCCACCTACCTCTACGGCCTCAGCCTGGTGGTAATGGTGATCGCGGCGATGATGCTGGTCAGTGGGTTGGACGACCTTTTCATCGACGTCGTGTACTGGGTGCGCCGTTGCTGGAAGTGGCTGGTGGTGTACCGCCGCCACGACCGGATGGCCTACTACGCGCTGTACGGTCCGGCGGAGAAGCCGTTGGCGATCATGGTGCCGGCCTGGCACGAGACCGGCGTGATCGGTCACATGGCGGAGCTGGCCGCCACCACGCTGGACTACGAGAACTACCACATCTTCGTCGGCACCTATCCGAACGACGCGGACACGCAGCGCGACGTGGACGAGGTGTGCACGCGCTTTCCCAACGTGCACAAGGTGGTGTGCGCGCGGCCGGGGCCGACCAGCAAGGCCGACTGCCTCAACAACGTGCTCGACGCCATCACGCGCTTCGAGCGGCAGGCGAAGATCACCTTCGCCGGCTTCATCCTGCATGACGCCGAGGACGTGGTGTCGCCGCTGGAGCTGCGGTTGTTCAACTACCTGGTCGAGCGCAAGGACCTGATCCAGATCCCGGTGTACCCGTTCGAGCGGCAGTGGAGCAATTTCACCAGCCTGCATTACCTGGACGAATTCGCCGAACTGCACGGCAAGGACGTGCCGGTGCGCGAGGCGCTGGCCGGCCAGGTGCCGAGCGCGGGCGTGGGCACCTGCTTCAGCCGCCGCGCGGTGCTGGCGCTGATCGAGGACGGCAACGGCATCGCCTTCGACGTGCAGAGCCTCACCGAGGACTACGACATCGGCCTGCGCCTGAAGGCGCGCGGCATGCAGGAGGTGTTCGTGCGCTTCCCGGTCATGCGCTGCGCCGACCGCGGCAAGACCCGGCGCCGCCTGGGCCGCAGCTGGCGCGAGGCGAGCACGATCTGCGTGCGCGAGTATTTCCCCGACCGCGCCTCGACGGCGATCCGGCAGAAGTCGCGCTGGATCATCGGCATCGTCTACCAGGGCTACCGCACCCACGGCTGGACCGGCAAGCCGGTGATCGACTACTTCCTGTGGCGCGACCGCAAGGGCGCCATCAACAACTTCGTCAGCTTCGCCGCCATGCTGGTGCTGCTGCAGTTGACGGCGATCTGGCTGGTGCAGCTGTTGTGGCCGGCGGCACCGCGCTTCCTCTCCATCTTCGAGGGCGCGCGCTGGTTCCAGTGGCTGCTCACCGCCAACCTGCTGCTGATGGGCAACCGCATGCTGCAGCGGGTGATCTTCGTCTCCGGCTATTACGGGCTGAAGCACGGGCTGCTGTCGATCCCGCGGCTGTTCTGGGGCAACTACATCAACTTCATGGCCAACTGGCGCGCGATCCGCCAGATCGTGCAGTACGGCGACCCGCGCCGGGTGGCGTGGGACAAGACCACCCACGACTTCCCCAGCCTGGGCGGCGCCGACCGCGGCCGCCAGGCGCTGGACGAGTTGCTGGTGGCCGAAGGCGCGGTGTCCCCGTCGCGGATGCAGGAGGCGGTGCGCCACCGCACCGCCGGCCTTGCGCTGGGCAGTGCCTTGATCCACGAGGGCGTGGTCTCCTCCGCGCGGCTGGCGCACTGTCTCGCCGGGCAGCTCGGCGTGCGTTGCGAATCGGTGGACGCGGCGGCCGTGCCGGCGGCGATGATCGAGGCCGTGCCGGCCGGCGTCGCGCTGCACTACGCGGTGCTGCCCCTGCGCTACGAGGGCGAGACGCTGGTGCTCGCCAGCGAGGACTACGTCGATCCCGTCTCGCTCGCCGCGCTGGCGCGGCGGCTGGGCCGGCCGGTGAGCTACGTGCTGGCGCACAAGGGGCAGGTCACGGTGGGCCTGCGCCGCTGGTACGCGCACGAGCACGGCGGCGATCCGCGCCGGCTGCTGGAGCTTGCCATCCATGCCGGCGCGCTGCCGCACACGCGCGCGGCCGAACTGTGGGAGCGCTACGTGTCCGGCCAGGTGCTGCTCGGCGAGGTGCTGGTGGCGCTGGGCGGGCTGGACGAGGTCGCGCTGAAGGCGCTGCTGCTCAACCACGCGCGCAGCGGGCAGCGGCTGGGCGAGTTCTTGGTCGGGCAGGGCGCCGTCGGTGGCGACATGCTCGAACGCGCGCTGGCGCTGCAGGGGGCTCTGCAGCCATGCATGAGCACCCTGATCGAGGAGGATGCCGACGAGGGCGCCGAGCTGCCCCTCGCGCGGCAGGCGGTATGAAACGAGCCCTGCTACCGGAATGCTGCGCGCTGGCGCTGATGACCGTGGCGCTCGCCGCGCCCCTCCACGCGCAACAGCCGCCCGCCGGAACCGGCGAGGGCGAGGTGGGCGCGTACCGCCGCTTCCTGCTCTACCCGCACCAGCAGCGCGCGCACGCGGCGATGCAGGCCGGCGACGAGCAGACGGCCATCGACGAATTCCGCCGCGCGCGCGCGCTGGCGCCGGACAGCGCGGAGACCGCGCTGGACCTTGCCGAGGCCTATCGGCGCTTCGGTCATCCGGACCTCGCGCGCCAGTTGCTCGAAGCGCAGCGACGCGCGACCCCGCAGGACCCGCGGCTGCGCGCGGCGATGCAGGCCTTCGCCCCGACGGCGCCGGTGGCGCCCGCGCCCGACTGCCGCCGCGACGGCAGCGACGCCTGCCGGGCCCAGCGCGGCTATGCCGCCCTGCATCGCGGCGAACTGGCCGCCGCCCAGGCCGAGCTGGACGCGCCGGCCTTCGCGCACAGCGAGGCCGGCGTGGCGCTGCGCCGCGCGCTGGCACAGCGGGCGGTATTCCTGGGCGACACGGCGCGCGCCACGCAGCAGTTCGTCGTGCTCGACCAGGCGGGCCAGCTGGAGGGCGGCGAGCGCGGGCAATGGTTCGCCCTGCTGTTGCAGCAGGGGCAGCTGAACGAGGCCGAACGCTTGCAGGCCCGCGGCGGGCTGGACGCGCCGCCGCTGCGGCTGGCGCTGGCCCAGGCCTGGGCCGACCGCGGCGACCTGGACGAACTGGGCAGCTACCTCGCCCACGGCGCGCCGCCCGCCTTCGCGCAGGAGCAGGACGAACAGGCCTGGCTCTACCTGCTCGCCCGTACCGCGCGCGAGCGGCCGGCCCTGCTGGCCGGCTACCGGCCGGCCTATCCGCGCAACCGCGTGTTGCAGGCGCGGCTGGCGCTGCCCGCCGCGCTGGCGCGCGACGATCGTGCCACCGCGCAGCGCCTGCTGGCGCGGCTGCCGCCCGACAGCTACCGCGAGACGCGCTTCGACCTCGCCCTGCAGGACGGCCGCCGCGGGGAGGCCGCGCGCGAGGCGGCGGCCATGCTGGCCGCGCCCGGCGGGCAGCGGCTGCTCGATCCGCTCAGCTACCGGCTGCTGCAGGCGGGCGGTCGCGCCGAGGCCAAGCAAATGCTGCTGGCCGCCTATCCCTTCGTCGGCGACCCGCGTGCCGCCGCGCTGATGGCGCGCCTGGCGCTGATCGCCGCGGCGCAGCCGGCGCTGTTCCCGCCGGCCGAGCGCGAGCGCCTGCGCCGGCCGCTCGGCGGCCCGGAGCATGGCGCGCAGATTCCGGTGCTGCTGGCGCTCGGCGACTGCGAGGGCGTGCGCGCGACGATGGCGGATTTCGCGCCTTCGTACCCGGCCGAGCGCTGGCGCGCGCTCGGCGCCTGCTACGGCAGCGCGCAGCCGGGCCTGGCCGAATACGCCTACGCCGAGGCGCAGCGCCGCGAGCCCGACGCGGCCACCGCCCGCGCGCTGGCCTACCAGGCCTACGCCGCCCGCGACTACGCAGTGGCCATGCAGGCCTGGCGCGGCGTGCCGGCCGCCGAGCTGCGCCCGAGCGACCTGCTCGCCGCGGCCGGCACCGCGCTCGCCGCCGA
>NZ_LFQR01000015.1 GCF_001182895.1 Frateuria defendens
CCGGCATCCGCGCCGCCATCGGCCGCCTGCGCACCCAGGTGGAGGAGCGCTCGATCCCGGCCTCCGAGCTCTCCGGCTACACCATCAGCCTGTCCAACTTCGGCATGTTCGCCGGCCGCTACGCCACCCCGGTGGTGGTGCCGCCGTGCGTGGCCATCATCGGCGCCGGCAAGCTCAGCCACGACGTGGTGGCAGTGATCGGCGGCATCGAGGTGCACCGGCGCCTGCCGCTCTCGCTCACCTTCGACCACCGCGCCGCCACCGGCGGCGAGGCGGCGCGCTTCCTCAAGGCGCTGATCGACGACCTGTCGCTGCCGAACTGAAGCGCTCGCCGCGCGAGCCGTGACCGCAAGGGGCGCCGCAGGGCGCCCCTTGCCGTTTGGCCTCTCACTGGCCCACGCGACCCGATGCCAAGTTGACGCAGGCCCTCAAGTCGCCCCGCCGGCCAGTCGATACTTGTCGCTACGCCCATTCGGGAGGGATGGCCCCGCCGCTTGGGTAGCATAGGCCCGGCGTGCGTCCGTGGTGGATGGCGCCGTCCACCACGGAGAGGCCGCGACGAGCCGGAGCCGAGCATGCCCACCACCCTCATGGCCACGCACTACGACCTCGGCGTGGTCGCGCTGTCGCTGCTCGTCGCCGCCTACGCCTCCTACGTCGCGCTCGACCTCGCGCGGCGCGTGCGCGGGCACGATGCCTACTCCAGCGCGCTGTGGACCATCGGCGGCGCGCTGGTGCTCGGCTCGGGCATCTGGTCGATGCACTTCGTCGGCATGATGGCGATGCGGCTGCCGATCGAGACCGGCTACGACCCGCTGCGCACCCTGTTCTCCTGGGCCGCGGCGGTGACGGTGTCGATGCTGGCGCTGCGCGTGGCCGCCTGCGACGTGCTGCGCCCGCTCACCCTGCTGGGCGGCGCGCTGGCGATGGGCGCGGGCATCAGCGCGATGCACTACACCGGCATGGCGGCGCTGGAACTGGCGCCGCCGATCGTGTGGCGGCCGGGGCTGGTGGCGCTGTCGGTGCTGATCGCCTGCGCCGCCTCGGCCAGCGCGCTGGTGATCTTCTTCGCCATGCGGCGGCTGCACGGCCTGCGCGCCCGCGCCGCGCAGGTGGCGGCGGCGCTGGTGATGGGCGCGGCGATCAGCGGCATGCACTACACCGGCATGGCCGCCGCGGACTTCCCCATCGACGCGCTCTGCCTTAGCGCCGACGGGCTGGGCGGCCGCAGCCTCGCCACCATGGTGGTGCTGGCCACGCTGATCCTGCTCTCGCTCACCCTGTTCACCTCCATCCTCGACGCCCGCCTGCACGCCAGGGCCTCGCGCCTGGCCGATTCCCTGCAATCGGTGAACGAGCAGCTGCAGGACGCCAACGCCGAACTGCAACGGCTGGCCTTCATGGACCCGCTCACCGACCTCGCCAACCGCGCCCTGTTCGAGGAGCGCCTGCGCGAGGCGCTGGACCGCGTGGACCTCTACGCCTGCCCGCAGCACGGCAAGCGCCTGGCGGTGCTGTTCATCGACCTGGACGGCTTCAAGCCGATCAACGACAGCTACGGCCACGGCGAGGGCGACGCGGTGCTGCGCCAGGTGGCCGCGCGCCTGCACGCCGCCGCGCGCGGCAACGACACCGCCGCCCGCGTGGGCGGCGACGAGTTCGTGCTGTTGCAGGAGGACATCGACGGCGTCACCGACGCGGTGGCGCTGGCCGGGCGCGTGCTGCACGCGCTGGCCCAGCCGTACCAGCTCAGCGGACGGCAGGTGACGCTGTCCTGCTCGATCGGCGTGGCGGTCTACCCCGACCACGGCCACCGCGACATGCTGATGACCAGCGCCGACGTGGCGATGTACGTCGCCAAGCGCGCGGGCGGCTCCACCTACGCGGTGTTCGAGCCGCAGATGCACGCCGACGCGCGCCAGCAGATGGAGCTGCAGCAGGCCCTGCGCGGCGCCGGCGAGCGCGGCGAGCTGCAGCTGCACTACCAGCCGAAGATCGACAGCCTGAGCGGCCGCACGCTCGGCCTGGAGGCGCTGCTGCGCTGGGAGCATCCGCAGCTCGGCCCGATCAGCCCCAGCGTGTTCATCCCCGTCGCCGAGCGCTTCGGCCAGATCCTCGCCATCGGCGACTGGGTGATCGACGAAGCCTGCCGCCAGCTCGCCGCCTGGCGGCGCGAGGGCACCGTCGCCTGCGTGGCGATCAACCTCTCCATGCACCAGCTGCGCCAGCCCGACCTCGCCGCGCGCATGCGGCAGATGCTGCAGCGCCACGGCGTGGTGCCGAGCCAGCTGATCTGCGAGATCACCGAGACGGTGGCGATGGACGACACCGAGGCCATCGAGCGCGTGATGCAGCAGCTCACCGAACTGGGCGTCGAGCTTTCCATCGACGACTTCGGCACCGGCTATTCCAGCCTCGCCTACCTGCGCAAGCTGCGCGTGCAGCAGCTGAAGATCGACGCCGGCTTCGTGCGCGACCTGGCCAGCAGCGGCGACGCCCGCGCGGTGGTCTCGGCGGTGGTGCGCCTGGCCCACGCGCTCGGCCTGCGCGTGGTGGCCGAAGGCGTAGAGACCGGCGAACAGCGCACGATCCTGGTGGACATGGGCTGCGACGAACTGCAGGGCTTCTACTTCGCCCAGCCGATGACGGCGCAGGCGCTGGAGGCGGCGGGGCTGCTGGCCGGCCGCGCGTAGGCATCCGTCCGAAGCGCCTTGCCGTGGCCTCACTTCCCCAAGCCCTCACCCGTCGGGAGCGGGGCTTCACGTCGCTGCATCGGCAGCCTTTGCCTCGCGCACAGGCCATCGCTGAGATTCAACGCCAATCAGGCCCCAGCGGGGGAGGCGTCCGGCAGCGCCGCCCCGGCGCGCGCTCAGTACTGCCCGGCGAAGAAGCCCACCGTGCGGTTCATCGCCGTGCGCCAGCGCTCGGCCAGCGCCGGGCTGTGCTCGGGGTCGTATTCGGCGATCGCCTTGAGCAGGCTCTCCACCCAGTAGGGGTAAAGCAGGGGCGGCACCGGCGCGCGGCCGTCGCGGGCGTGGGCCTTGGCCATCTCGGCCATGGTGCGCCGGGCCAGCGTGCTGCCGCCGGCGTGCGCGATCGCGGCGCTGATGCCGCGGCGCAGGGCCATGTGCTGCTTGCTGAAGTCGGTGTTGGCGAACAGCGCCGGCACGTCCGGGTGGCTGGCCATGAAGATCTCGTAGAAGCGCGCGATGAACGGGCCATGGCGCAGGCAGCGGCCATAGCTCGTCTGCAGATCGTCGAAGTTGTCGCTCATGTGACTGCGGCGGGCGCGCCCCAGCGCGGCGCCTGCTCCCTGTGTGAAGGCGCGCAATCTAGCACGCAGGCGCCGCCGCGGCCTGCCGCACGACGCCGCATGGATCACGGGTGCACCACCGCGCATCGGCTAGCATCGCCACGATGCCAACACCGAGAAACCGCCCATGCGCAAGCTCGCCCGCCGGCTCGCCGCCCTTGCCCTGCTCGGTCCGGCCGCCCTCCTGGCCGCCCCCGCCGATCACCTGAACCCGCCCGGCCTCGCCGCGCCCGCGGGCTACTCGCACGTGGTGGTCGCGCCCGCCGGACGCACCGTGTACGTGGCCGGCCAGATGGCGACGGACGCGAGCGGCCGCCTCGTCGGCGGCGCCGACTTCGGCGCCCAGGCGGAGCAGGTCTTCGCCAACCTGAAGACGGCCCTGGACGCCGCCGGCGCCTCGTTCGGCCAGGTGGCGCGGCTCGACATGTACGTCACCGACATCACCCAGCTCAAGGCGCTGCGCGCCGCCCGCGACAAGTACATCGACGCGAAGCATCCCCCGGCCAGCACCCTGGTCGAGGTCCGCCGGCTGGTCCGCCCCGACGCCCTGCTGGAGATCGGCGCCGTGGCGGTGGTGCCGGAGCGCTGAGCCGCCCTTCTCCCACTCGCAGGAGTACGCCATGCACCACAGCCGCCTGGTCGCCCTCGTCCTCGACTGCCGCGCCGACGACCTCGCCGACGCCACCCGCTTCTGGAGCGCCGCGCTGGGCAAGCCCGTCGCCAGCGCCGACCAGGACGGCGACGGCCGCTACGCCGAACTCGCCACCGCCGCGGACGAGCCGCTGATCCTGTTGCAGAAGGTGGCGCACGACAGCCGCGTGCACCTGGACATCGAGACCGACGACCTCGAGGCCGAGGCCGCGCGGCTGGAGCGGCTCGGCGCGCGCCGCGTCGCCTTCGTGCGCGAGCGCTGGTGGGTGATGGAGGCGCCCAGCGGCCACCGCTTCTGCGTGGTGAAACCACAGCGCGCGGCCTTCGGGCCGCATCTCAATCGCTGGGAGTGAGCAATCGCCGCGCGCGCTGCACGGCGGGTGCACCCAGGCGCCAGACGACGCCAGCACCAGCGCCGGCGCGGCGCCATCCACCGTCACACCGGCGTCCCCGACGTGACGCCAGCCGCACGACACGCGGCGCGAACGGATGATGGCGTGGACCGGCGTGCGGCCCGCCCGGCATGGGCATGCCCATCCACGCCAAAAGCCTCCCCACCCCCGCATCTATACTGGACGGCCACGACGCATGGCAGGCGCGCCCGCCGCGCCGCCCGCTCGCCACCCCGCGGCGCAGCCGCACCCCACAAGGAGATGTCCCGATGCGCATCCTCGTCGTCGGCGCCGGCGCCACGGGCGGCTATTTCGGCGGCCGCCTGCTCGAAGCCGGACGCGACGTCCGCTTCCTGGTGCGCCCGCGGCGCGCGACGCAGCTGGCCGAGCACGGGCTGCGCCTGCGCAGCCCGTATGGCGACGCCGACCTCGTCGCGCCCACCGTCACGGCCGACGCCATCGAGGGGCCCTACGACCTGGTGCTACTGAGCTGCAAGGCCTACCACCTCGACCCGGTGATCGAGGACATCGCGCCGGCGGTGGGCCCGCATACCGCGATCCTGCCGCTGCTCAACGGCATGCGCCACCTCGACCGCCTGGACGCGCGCTTCGGCCGCGAGCGGGTGCTCGGCGGCCTGTGCGTGATCGCCGGCACGCTGGACGGGGAAGGCCGCATCCTCCACCTCAACCGCATGCACGGCCTCGCCTTCGGCGAGCGCGACGGCACGCGCAGCGCGCGCGTGGAGGCGATCCGCGCGCACATGGAAGGCGCGCGCTTCGACGCGCGCGCCAGCGAGCACATCGCGCAGGACATGTGGGACAAGTGGGTGTTCCTCGCCACCCTCGCCGGCATCACCTGCCTGATGCGCGCGCCGATCGGCGCCATCGCCGCCGCACCCGGCGGCGAGCAGGCCGTGCTCGGGCTGCTGGACGACTGCCGGCGCGTCGCCGCCGAGGCCGGCCACGCGCCGCGCGAGGCGGTGCTGGCGAACGCCCGCACGGTGCTCACCGAGGCCGGCTCGCCCCTCACCGCGTCGATGCTGCGCGACCTCGAACACGGCGACCCGATCGAAGCCGACCAGATCATCGGCGACCTGATCGAGCGGGCCGGCACGCAGCGCGAGGCGATCCCGCTGCTGCGCCTGGCCTACGCGCACCTGAAAGCCTACGAGGCCCGCCGCGCAGGCGAGTAGGCGCTTCGCCACCACAACGTCGAAGCGCGTCTACCGGCACCGATGCGCGACGCGGCACATGCCCGTGCACCGCGAAGCCGGCTTGCGGTCTTGCCCGGGCACGGCCCAGCTCTCCCTGCGTGCAGGGAGAGCTGGGGCGGAGGTGACCCCCGGCTTCGAGGCAAGCGCTCACCTCCCACCAACCCTCCCTGCGCGCAGTTGAGGGAGACGGATAGAGCGCATGCGCAGCGCTCACCCCAGCCACCACCCCAGCCACGTCGCCGCCGTCACCAGCGCGAGGCCGGCCACCACCGGCGGCGCGAAGCGGCGCCCACCGCTCACCGCCGCCACCACGGCCTTGGTGACGGTGTTGGTGCTCAGCGCGATGAGGATCGGCACGGCCGCCGCCGTGGTCTCGACCTTGCCGGTGACCACCAGCGTCGCCACCGAGACGGCCGGCGCATGCGTGTCGGCGAATCCCACCACGCCGGCGGTGACGACCAGGCCGCGGTTGCCCAGCCAGGCCCGCATGGCCGCCGCGGCGAGCAGCACCGCCGCCATCGTCGCGGCCAGCAGCAGCGACGTCCTGAGGCTGAAGGCGCGCCCCTGCTGCACCGACTCGTCGCTGCCCTGCCGTAGGGTGCGCCAGGTGGAGAGCGCGCCGTACAGCACCGCCATCGCGCCGCCGCACGCCAGCGGCAGGGCCAGCGCGCGCAACACCGTCGCGTCCACCACGGCAAGCAGCACGGCCATCTGGACAAAGGTGGCGACCGTGGAGAGCACCGCCGCGGCGGTCGCCGGCACGCACTGCGCGGGGTCCTCCTTCGCGCGGGCGCCCATCACGCCGATAGTGGCGACACTGGAGACGAAGCCCGACAGCAGGCCCGCCAGCGGCAGGCCCAGGCGGCTGCCGGCGAGGCGCAGCAGCGTGTGCGCCAGCGCCCCGATCGACAGGATCAGGATCACGATGATCCACAAGGTATGCGGGTTGATCGCCTCCAGCGGTCCCATAGCCCGGTCGGGCACCAGCGGCAGCACCACCAGGGTGGCGGCCGCCAGCATCAGCAGGTCGTTCAACTCCTGCTCGGTCAGCACGCCGCGCACGAAATGGTGGATCCACTCGCGCTCGGCCAGCAGCACCGTCACCGCCACGGCCAGGCCCGCGGCGAGGGCCGGCGCGCGCGGCGCCAGCGCGCCCAGCAGCAGGCACAGCAGCAGGCTGCCCTCGGTGGTGAGGCCCGGGTCGTCGCCCTGGTGGCGCGCATAGGCCAGGGCGACCAGCCCCGCCACCGCCGCCAGCGCCACCGCCAGCAGCAGCGGACCGAACGCCACCGCCACCGCGCCCAGCAGGGCCACCACGGCGAAGGTGCGGATGCCGGCCGCGCCGCGCGTCTGGCCGCTGCCCTTGCGCCGCTCGCGCTCGGCGCCGATCAGCAGGCCGATGCCCAGCGCGATGGCGTAGGCCGACCACGACGGCAGCGGGGGCGTCATGGGCGCCTCGCCGCGATGGCCCGCGGTGGCCGGACGGACGACCGCCGGCCGGCGCATCGGGGATGCCGCGACCGGTCAGGCGCCGCCGGCGCCGCGTCACGCATCCGCTCGGGCCATCGCAGCTTCCACTCGGGCATGGCGCGGCTCCCGGCTACCCTGGCGCGAACGATTCCGCGACGCCGCGATCACGACCCGCACGCGGCGTCGGCCGCTTTCGATGATGCCGCAGCGGCAGGCGAAAGTCGCCAGGCGCCACCCGTGGGCGGCGGCCTCACGCCGACCCGGGCGGCGCGACGCGAAGCCGCCGCCGCTCAGCGGCCGGCGACGCTCACGCCTGCGCCAGCCGGTCGAGCGCCTCGCGCAGGCGCTCCAGGGCGCGGTCGCGGGCCTGCGCGTCCGCATGCTCGGGCGAGCTGGCGACCGGTTCGCCGTCCAGCTCCAGCAGCAGGCCGTGCGAGGTGAGCTGGACCACGGCGGCGGCGGCGCCGAGCGACTTGATCCGCTTCTGCATCAGGCCGGCCGCCTTCGGATCGGCGAAGGCGCTCGACAGCAGCAGTTCCTCGCCATCGGCGGCGAGCAGGCGGAAGCGGAAGCGGCCGTCCTCGTCGCGGAAGCTGGCGAAGCGCGGCGGCTTGTCCGCCGCCTTCTCCGCCTTGCCCCCCGCGGCGGACACCGGCACCGTCGCCATCGAGCGCAGGCCGATCGCCTCGCGCAGCACGGCAAGCTTGGGCGTGGCGATGGCGCGCGCCTTGCGGGCGCCTTCCTGCAGGATCTCCTCGATCTGCGCCGGCTTGGCGACCAGCGCGTCGTAGCGCTCGCGCATCGGCGCGATCTGCGACTCCAGCCGCTCGAACAGCACCTGCTTGGCCTCGCCCCAGCCGATGCCCTCCAGCAGCGCCTGGCGAAAGGCGGCCGTCTCCGCCTCGCTGGCGAAGGCGCGGAACAGGGTGAACAGCGAGGCGCTGTCCGGGTCCTTCGGCTCGCCGGGCAGGCGCGAGTCGGTGACGATGCGCATCACCGCCTCGCGCAGCGCCTTGGCGCCGCCGGCGAACAGCGGGATGGTGTTGTCGTAGCTCTTGGACATCTTGCGCCCGTCCAGGCCCGGCAGGGTCGCCACCTGCTCCTCGATCACCACCTCCGGCAGCACGAAGAACTCGCCGCCGTAGAGGTGGTTGAAGCGCTGGCCGATGTCGCGCGCCATCTCGATGTGCTGGATCTGGTCGCGCCCCACCGGCACCTTGTGCGCGTCGAAGGCCAGGATGTCGGCGGCCATCAGCACCGGGTACATGTACAGGCCCGCGGTGACGCCGGCGTCGGCGTCCTCGCCCGCCTCGGCGTTCTTGTCCACCGCCGCCTTGTAGGCATGGGCGCGGTTGAGCAGGCCCTTGGCGGTGACGCAGGTGAGGAACCAGCACAGCTCCGGGATCTCGGGCACGTCCGACTGGCGGTAGAAGGTGACCGTGTGCGGATCGAGCCCGGCGGCGAGCCAGGTGGCCGCGATCTCCAGCCGCGAGCGCTCGATGCGCGCCGGGTCGTCGCTCTTGATCAGCGCGTGGTAGTCGGCCATGAAGTAGAACGCATCCACCTCCGCCCGCCGGCTCGCCTCGACGGCGGGGCGGATGGCGCCGGCGTAGTTGCCCAGGTGCGGGGTGCCGGTGGTGGTGATGCCGGTGAGGACGCGCAGTCGTGCCATGTCAGATACCGCTGAAAAGGAAGTCGAGGGCCGCCAGGATGGCCGGCCCCTGGTCGCTGAGGTTGCCGATGCGCTTGCGCAGGATCGCCGTGCGCACGGCCGCCAGTTGCGGGGTGTACATCAGCCAGGTCTCGCCATCGAGCGCGAGGCCGGGCATCAAACGCTCCATCGGTTTGCCGCCCACCGCCGAGGCCCGCCCGAGCGGCACCACCACGCAGGTATGCAGCCCGTCGAGCAGTTCCGACTGCACCGCGAGCAGGTAGGGGAAGCGCTTGCTGCTGGCCGCGTCCTCGTTGCGGTAGACGTCGAAGCGCGCCATCAGAACGAGCGCTGCCCGTCGCTCCACAGGCCGTCGCGCTCGAGGTGGCGGTTGTAGGCCTCGATCGCCTCGCGGTTCGCCGCCCGCCACCGCTCCGCCTGCCGCTTGCGCACCACTTCGGCGAGGTGCTGCTCGAACTCGCGCGAGAGGTTGATGTCCAGCTCCCGCGCCTGCTCCAGCAGGTCGCTGCGGATGCTGAGGTTGGCGGGCTTGCGGAGTGGCGCGGTCATGCGGCGTCCCTCATGGCGGATGCGCACAGTATATGCGCATCCCCCCATGCAGGCGGTCAACGGATCAGGGTGGACTTGCCGAACAGCGACTCGACCAGGTCCACCGCCAGCTTGGCGGTCTGGTTGCGCTTGTCGAAGGCCGGGTTCAACTCCACGATGTCGAGCGAACCCAGCCGGCCGGTGTCGGCGATCATCTCCATGCACAGCTGCGACTCGCGGTAGGTGGGGCCGCCGCGCACGGTGGTGCCCACGCCGGGCGCGATCGACGGGTCGAGGAAATCCACGTCGAAGCTCACGTGCAGGTGCGTGTCCGCGTCCACCCCGGCCAGCGCCTCCTCCATCGTGCGGCGCATGCCCACCTCGTCGATGTGGCGCATGTCGAAGATGCTCACCTGCGAGGCGCGCACCAGCCGCTTCTCGCCCTCGTCCACCGAGCGGATGCCGATCTGGCGGAACACCTCCGGCGTGGTCGCCGGCACCTGCTCGCCGATGCCGGTGAGCTCGGCCGGCCCGTTGCCGCACAGGCAGGCCACCGGCATGCCGTGGATGTTGCCCGAGGGCGTGACCTCGGCGGTGTTGAAGTCGGCGTGCGCGTCCAGCCACAGCACGCGCAGCGTCTTGCCCTGCTCGCGGCAGTGGCGCGCCACCGCGCTGATCGAGCCGATCGCCAGGCTGTGGTCGCCGCCCAGCATCACCGGCAGACGGCCGGCCTGCAGTTCCTGGTGCACGGCCGCGTGCACCGCGCTGTTCCACGCCGCCGCCTCGGGCAGGTGGCGGTAGCCGTGCTCCGGCGGCTGCCAGGGGTTGAGCGGGCCGGTGAGGTTGCCGCGGTCGCGCACTTCGAGGCCGAGGCGGGCGAGCTTTTCGCCGAGCTTCGCCACGCGCAAGGCTTCGGGGCCCATCGAGGCGCCGCGATGGCCGGCGCCGATGTCGGTGGGCACGCCGATCAGGGAAACTGCACGCTTCTCCATGCCGATTCAGATCTCTCTCAAGTCAAGTTTTTTTCAAGGATGGGCCGCGCCTTCGCGCACCAAGGGCAGAGCCTGCTGCTGCCAGGCGTTGAGGCTGCCGTCGAGCAGGCTGACGTGCGCGTAGCCGAGCGATTCGAGCAGCGCCTGCGCCTTGGCGGCGCGGCGGCCGGACTTGCAGTACACGACGATCTCGCGCTCGCGCGGCACGTCCAGCGCACCGTAGCGCGAGGCCAGCTGCTCCACCGGGATGTTCAGCGCGCCCGCGATGTGGCCGTCGCGGTATTCCTCCGCGTGGCGCACGTCCAGCAGCAGCGGCCGCCCGGCCTGGCCGTCGAGCGCGCGCCACTGCGCCGGGCTCACCGGCGCGTCCGCCGCCCGCGCGAGACCCGCGACGGCAAGGGATAAGCTCAGGATGGCAATGACGTGACGCATAGGATCCACCTCCCACGGCCAGCGCGCCCGCCGGCCGTTCCAGTTGAAAACCGCCGCGTCGGAAGCGATGCCCGGCGCGGCCTCGTGCAAGGCGTCCTCAAAGTCTAGCGGATGGCTTCTCCGGCGGCGCCGATGCGCGGCTCCGCCGTGCGTGCATCGCGCACGAGGCGTTGCGGCGACGCAGCACCGCCGGCATCAGGGCCGAAGCGACCACGCAAGGCCGCTGCCGCCGGCGCCGGCCGATGCGCCACGGCGACCACGCCGACACCGACGGCACCGTGACTGCTGCGCATGCAGCACGCCCTGCTCACTCAGGCATTCACCGCAACTATCGAAGCCATCGCCAGAACCTATTTCCACCGCGTTTTCTTGCGGCCTACCATCGGTCCCCGGCGGCGAAGGACGGGGGCGCGACCGCCGAATGGGAGGCCCACATGAAACGCGCAACCGCCCGACGCGGCCGGCAGCTAGCGTTGTTGTCGATCGCCACCACCTTCGCTCTCTCGCTCGCGGCGCACGCCGCCCCCGCCGATCCCCCGCAACAGGCCAAGGGCAATCCGCCGCCGAGCAGCTACCTGCCCACCATCGAGCCGGACTTCCAGACCACCTACTCGCGCATGTCCGCCGCCAAGCCCGGCATCATGCGGCGGCAGCAGGGGCTGCTGGAGCTGCGCTACGACCTCGCCGACAAACCCGCTCCGGGCGTCGCCATGTCGCGCGGCAAGCCGGTGCAGGAAGGCGTGCGGGTGCGCCTGCCCGCCGGCACCGGCTGGGACCAGCTGGCTTCGCTGAGCCCGGAGGACATCCGCAACCGCAACCTGTTCCCAGCCGGCTTCCTGCCGCTGCCCCACCCCAACCATCCCGAAGGCGGCATGCTGTTCCCGCACTTCGAGATCGAGCGGATCAAGCAGCAGGACAACCGCGACCTCACCCGCTTCGACCTCGACTTCGACCTGCCCGACCGTTTCCTGCCGGAGTTCCCCGCCGCCATCTTCCTCACCACGCGGCCGGACCTCGGCGACGTGTCGAAGGGGCAGCTGGTCACCATCGACAACTACTACGCGCTGTTCAACGGCCTGCTCAATCCCAAGCAGCTCGAGGGCCTGCGCCTGCTGCTCACGCCGTTCCCGCAGCAGCAGTTCAACGCCACCGGCGACCGCCGCTCGGCCCGCCCCAGCCTCGGCGTGGCCTGCTTCGACTGCCACGCCAACGGCCACACCAACGGCGCCACGCACCTGGTGGGCGACATCCGCCCGCAGGCATTGCGCCACCGCATCGAGACGCCCTCGCTGCGCGGCGTGAACATCCAGCGGCTGTTCGGCTCGCAGCGCGCGTTGAAGAGCGTGGAGGACTTCACCGAGTTCGAGCAGCGCGCCGCCTACTTCGACGGCGACCCGGTGATCGCCACCAAGAAAGGCGTGAACATCCTCGAGCGCGGCAGCCAGGTGCACGACATGGCCGAGTTCCAGGAACTGCTCGACTTCCCGCCCGCGCCCAAGCTCGGCTGGGACGGCAGGCTCGATCCCGCCAAGGCCTCCGAGGCGGAGCTGCGCGGCCAGGCGGTGTTCTTCGGCAAGGGCCAGTGCGGCAGCTGCCACACGCCGCCGTACTACACCGACAACACCCTGCACAACCTGCAGGCCGAGCGCTTCTTCAAGCCGCGCCTGATCAACGGCATGATGGCCAGCACCGACGGCCCCATCAAGACCTTTCCGCTGCGCGGCATCAAGGACTCCCCGCCCTACCTGCACGACGGCCGCCTGCTCACCCTGGAGGACACCGTCGAGTACTTCAACCTGGTGCTGGGCACCAAGCTCACGGCGGCGGAGAAGCAGGATCTGGTGGTGTTCCTGCGCCAGCTCTGAGCCGTTCAAATGGACGTCCAAACGCCATGCTCGCGGCGTTTGGACGTCCATGCCGATGCCGGCCGCGGGCGCTGCCCGCATCGCACCGACGCCAGCGCATGCCCCCAGAAAGATGGGGTAAAACGCATGCGCCTCGTGTAGAGTTCCGCCCCATGGCTGAAGGCATCATTCCCCATGGCCTGCTGATCGCGGTGGAAGGCATCGACGGCGCAGGCAAGACCACGCTCGCCCATACGCTGGCGAAGCAGCTGCGCGCGTGCGGCATTGCCGTCACCCTGAGCAAGGAGCCCACCACGGGCCCGTGGGGCACCAAGCTCAGGACCAGCGCCTCCGAAGGGCGACTCAGCCCCGAGGAAGAACTCCGGCTCCTCCTGCTGGATCGGCGCCAGCACGTGGACAGCCTGATCAAGCCCGCGCTCGCTCGGGACGAGATCGTCATCCTCGACCGCTATTACCCTTCCACAGCCGCCTACCAGGGCGCGGAAGGCATGCCGGTGCCGGAGATCCTCGCACAGAACGCCTTCGCCCCGGCGCCCGACCTCACCCTGATCCTCGACCTGCAACCGGCGCAGGGGCTGGCGCGGATCCGCGCCCGCGGCGACGTGCCCAACCATTTCGAGACCGCGGAAAACCTCACCCGTTGCCGCGACATCTTCCTGACCATGGACCTGCCGAGCCGGGTCGTGCTCGACGCCTCCCACTCCTTCGACCAGGTCCATGCCGCCGCCTGGAACGCCATCCTGCGCGTGGCCACGGAAAAGCTGGCCCGGCACGGGGGCGACGCCGAACGCGCCGAGCGCGTGCTCAGGCTCGGCGCGGCGGTGAAAGCCGGAGTCTGAGGGTCCAGCCGGATACGCTTGGGACCGCCCTGCATCGCAGCGCCGCATCCTTGCGATGCGCATGCGCTGAGCCGGTGCACCTGCGTGCACCCCATGCGACGCAACCGGTGCCGACAGTCCGACTCGAACGGACGACCTACCGCTTACAAGGCGGTTGCTCTACCAACTGAGCTATGCCGGCGATGGAGAGACTTGGGATTCTAGCAGCGTGCCGCGCGCGGGCTCAAAAGCAGCCGGCGCTGTGCGCGCCTACGCCGGCGGTGTGGATGCGGCTGCGCCAGTCGAGGCGGTTGCCGGCGGCGACCGCTACGTCGAGCCAGTATTCGGGCACCGATTCGGTGCGCTCGCCCATGCGCGCGGGGAAGCCGGCGGCGACCACCTGGTCGCGACGCTTGCGCGCATTGGCCGGGTCCTTGAACAGGCCCAGCGAGACCGTGTTGGACTGGTCGCCCGCGTTGACCACGAAGTAGTCGGCGACGTGGGCGGCGTCCAGCCGCGCAGCCAGAGCCAGCGCCTGGGCGCGGCTGGCGCTGGCCGGCAGGTAGACCCACCAGCCGCGGGACTGGGTGGCCTGCTCCTGCCGCGAACGCATGCGCAGGCTGTACGGCGCCAGCGCACCGCGCGCGTTGCGCAGGTCCTGCGGCGTGTCGAACGGGCCGATCGAGAGGCAGCTGTAGCTGGTGCTGCGCGTGGCCGCGGCCTCGTGCGCGGCGGGCGGTTCGGTGGCAACGGGCAGCGCGGGCGCCGGTGCGCTGCGGACCTCGGCCGGCGACGAGGCGGGCGAGGCGGGCGGCGGCACGCTGGCGGCGGCTACCGTCGCTGGCGCGGGCGGCGACGAGGCCGCCTTGGCCGGTGCGGCGACGGCCACCTCCGGCGCCTGTTCGGCCAGCAGATGCAGCGGCGGCACGCCCGGGTCGGTCGCGCTGCGCCCGTGGGCATCGTCTTGCCCCAGCAGCAGCCACGCGCCGACCGCGATATTGAACGCGACCAGCAGCACGAACAGCAGACGCAACACCATTGTTCCCCCTGACCACAGCCGCGCTAGCGCGCGTCGTCACCGCCGAGCTGCCCCGGCTCCGCCAGCCGGGCCCACACGGCCAGGCCTTGCAGCACGCTGTCCTCGACGATCCGGTGCGGCAGGCCGAGCAGCGCGGCCAGCGCCTCGGCGTCGCCGCCGCCCAGGCTCAGCGCCGGCGCGCCGCCGAGCTGCGGTGTCACCTGGGCCACGAAGCGCTCGACCAGCGCCGCTGCCGCCTGCCAGCAGCCGGAGACCACCGCATCGGCGGTATTGTCGGCCAGGGGCAGGATGCGGCCGGGTGACGCGGGTCGCACTTGCACGGTGGCGCCCAGCAGCGCCTGCTGCATCAGGCGCGGGCCGGGCGCGATCAGGCCGCCGAGGTGGCGTCCGTCGGCGGCCAGCGCATCCAGCGTGAGCGCGGTGCCGGCGCCGACCAGGACGCAGTCGCCCAGCCCTTCGGCGTGCGCGGCGACCATCGCCAGGAAACGGTCCACGCCGAGCCGGGCAGGCTCCGCGTAGGCGTTGCGCACGCCGCAGGCCTCGACCGGCGTGCGCAGCCACAGCGGCGCCGGCGCGCCGCATTCGGCCACGCAGGCGGCCACCAGCGCCTCGCGCTCGCCGTCCACCACCGAGGCGCCGGCCACCGCGAGCGGCAGCGGCAGGCTCGCCCAGGTCCTGATCAGCATGGCGGGCACCAGTTCGCCCCAGCCGACCGCACCGCTCGCCAGCCAGCCCGGCGCGGTGCCTTGCAGCGCCCACTTCAGGCGCGAGTTGCCGAGATCGAGCAGCAGCCTCATGCGCGGCGCACCGTGACGTCGGCGCTGTCGACATGGCGCAGGCTGCCGTCGGCAAGGCGCACCTTGAGTGCGCCGCGCGCGTCCACCCCGGCGCCATGGCCGTCGAAGTCGCCCAGCGCGCCGCTCAGGCGCAGCGGCTGCTCGCGCAGGAGGTCGTGCCGCGCGTAGTCGTCGACGAAGGCGGCGAAGCCTTCGCGCTCGAACTGCGCAAGCCCGGTGACGAGGGCGCCGATCAGCGCCGCGGCCACGCGGTTGCGGTCCGGCGCCTCGCCGCCGGCCAGGGTGGCGAGGTCGCAGGCGGCCTGCCCGGCCTGCTCGCGCAGCGCCGGGGTCAGGCGCAGGTTGAGCCCGATGCCGATCACCGCCGCGCACGGCCCCTGGTATTCGCCGCTGAGCTCGACCAGCACGCCGGCCAGCTTGCCGCCCTCGGCCAGCACGTCGTTCGGCCACTTGAGGCCGGCGCCGCGCAGGCCGAGCTGCTCCAGCGCGCGCAGCACGATCACGCCGATCGCCAGCGACAGGCCGGACAAGGCAGCGAAGCCCGCGTCGAAACGCTTGAGGCAGGAGAGGTAGAGGTTGAGGCCCGGCGGCGAAAGCCACGTGCGCCCGCGCCGCCCGCGGCCGGCGCTCTGCGTCTCGGCCAGCACCACGCTGAGGTCGGCCGCCCCCGCGCCGCGGCGCTGCAGTTCGCTGGAGGTGGAGTCGAGTTCCCAGTGCACGTCCAGCGCACCGAGCCGGCGCGCCAGATCGGCCGGCAGCGCGGCGCGGATGGCGGCCTCCTCCAGCGGCTGCACCGGCCACGGCAGGCGGTAGCCGGCATGGCCCTGCGCCTCGATCGGCAAGCCGCGGGCGCGCAGCGCCTCGATCTGCTTCCACACCGCCGCACGGGTGACGCCAGCCCGCTCGGCCAGCGCCGCGCCCGAGACGGTGGTGCCGGCCGCCAGCGCGTTCAGCAACTGCCTCGGCTGGATCAGCATGGGCGCTCGGATCGCCGGCGGCGCGCGGACGGCGGGAGGAAAGAGGGTTCGGCACGCATGCGCCGATTTTAGGGTCTGCCCTCGCCCTCCCGATAGCCCGCGTCGCACCGGCATCCGGGGGAACGCCGTCCGCGCCCCGGCCGGCACCTGCCGTCCCGCCCCGCGTGCACGGCCGCGCCAGCACTGGCGGCCCCGGCCCGTTTCTGCGACGATCGGGGCTTGACTTGTGGTGGATCAAGGGGATTGATTGCCATGATTGCCCTGCGGCTGACAATCGGATGCGTGCTCGCCTTCGGCGGCATCGGTGCTGCCGTGGCGATGGACGGCAACATCCAGGATTCGTCCTCGACCCGCACCGGCGCCAGCCTCGACGCGCCCGCGCGCGACGGCGGCGGCTCCGGCGGCGACGCCATCGGGTTCAACCGCGACTGCGGCCAGCGCTGCACGGCGCCGGAGAATGCCACCCCGAACGACAGCCAGCCGGCCGAGCCGGCGACCAGCGGCAACACCGGCCACGCGCCGCTGCGCCGCGCCAGCCTGGGCTGGCAGTCGCTGTTGCCGGGTTCGATCCAGTAGGCCGCGCTGCCGCGCAAGCGCCGGGCCGCGCCCTTCCCTCGCATCCTGGTTCGCACCTCAGCCCGCACCGTCATTCCGGCGCAAGCCGGAATCCAGAGCCTTTTCTCGCCAGCTCGCGCGCTGGACCTTGGCTTTCGCCGGGATGACGAGCAGGACGAGGACGCCTCAACGTTAATCCGCACCGGCGGACCAGCCGCCCGCCTCAGCCCGGCGGCAGCCTCACGCTGAAACGCGCGCCGTCGAATTCCGGCGAGCGGTCCACCACCAGCTCGCCGCGGTAGGCCTTGACGATGTCCTGCACGATCGAGAGGCCGATGCCGTGGCCCTGCACGCGCTCGTCGCCGCGCACGCCGCGCTGCAGCACCTTCTCCATCTTGTCGGCCGGGATGCCGGGGCCGTCGTCTTCCACGCTCAGCCACAGGCCCGGCCGCTGCCGGCCCGCCTGCGGCTCCATCTTCACCACCAGCAGCACGCGGTGGCTGGCCCACTTGAAGGCGTTCTCCAGCAGGTTACCCATCAGCTCCAGGAGGTCGCCCTGTTCGCCGTAGAAGGCGGCATCGTCCTCGATGTCGAACTCGCACAGCACGTTCTTGGCGGCGTAGACCTTCTCCAGGCTCTGCACCAGATCCTCCGCATGGCCGGCGATCGACACCGCAGTGGCGAAGGTCTGCCGGCCGGAGGTGGCGGCGCGGGCCAGTTGGTAGGCCACCAGTTCGTCCATGCGGCGTACCTGGTCGAGCACGTCGCCGCGCAGTACCGCCACGTCGCCGTTCGCCTCCAGCCGCGAGCGGATCACCGCCAGCGGCGTCTTCAGGCTGTGCGCGAGGTCGGCCAGCGTGTTGCGGTAGCGCGTGCGCTGCTCGCGCTCGGTGTCGATGAAGGCGTTGATGCGCTCGGTGAGCGCGGTCAGCTCCACCGGGTACTGGCTGTCCAGGTGGTCGCTGTCGCCGTCCTCGATGCGGCCGAGGTCGCTGCCCACCTTGCGCAGCGGCGTCAGGCTCCAGCGCAGCAGCAGCAGCTGCAGCGCGATCAGGGTGACGCCCAGCACCGACAGCATGCCGATCAGGCTGCGCCGGTACACCGCGCGCTCGCCTTCGAACTGGTCCTCGGTCTGCGCCACCATGAAGGTGAGCGGGGTGGACTTGTGCGAGGGACTGTCGAAGACCACACCGTAGGCGAAGTAGTAGAGCCGCCCCATGCGCGTGTCCACCGGCCCGGCGAACTCGCTCTGGCCCGTCGGCATGGGTTTCAGGAAATCGAAGTCGCGGCCCACCGCGGAGGAGGACTCCCAGCGGAAGCCGTCCTCGCCGATCACCACCGCATACAGGCCCGAGCCCGGCCGCGAGAAGCTCGGGTCGGGCGGCGCGTCGGGCAGCAGCACCTTGCCGGTGCGGCCCACCTCGGTGCCGGCCAGGTAGGCGATCACGTTGTTCTGCAGCCGGTCGTGCAGGGCCTTCATCGCGGTGTCGTGGTTGGCCCGCGACAGGGTCAACCCGACCAGGCCGAGGAAGCCGGCCAGCACCAGCCCGGTGGCCATCGCCGCGCGCGCCGCCAGCGAGGACGGGCGGCGCGCCGGCAGCGGCTCACTCGTCGTCGCTGTCGCTGCGGGGGATGGCAAAGCGGTATCCGCGTCCACGGACCGTCTCGATGGGCTTCAAGGTGCTTTCCGGGTCGAGCTTGCGGCGCAGGCGGCCGATGAACACCTCGAGCACGTTGGAGTCGCGGTCGAAGTCCTGCTGGTAGATGTGCTCGGTGAGGTCGGCCTTGGAGACCAGCTCGCCCGCGTGCAGCATCAGGTACTCGAGCACCTTGTATTCGTAGCTGGTGAGGTCGACCGGCTTGCCGTCCACGCCCACCGTCTGCGCGGTGGTGTCCAGCTTGATCGGCCCGCAGGCCAGCACCGGCTTGGACCAGCCGCTGGCGCGGCGCACCAGCGCGTTGATGCGCGCCAGCAGCTCCTCGATGTGGAACGGCTTGACCATGTAGTCGTCGGCGCCGTGCTTGAGGCCCTCGACCTTGTCCTGCCAGCTGCCGCGCGCGGTGAGGATCAGGATCGGGTAGCGCTGGCCGGCCTCGCGCAGCGCCTTGACCAGCTCCATGCCGGACATCTTGGGCAGGCCCAGGTCGATGATGGCGAGGTCGAAGGGCACTTCGCGGCCGAGATAGATGCCCTCCTCGCCGTCCTGGGCGGCGTCGACGGCGAAGCCGTCGCGCTTCAGGCGTGCCGCGAGCGTCTCGCGCAGCGGCGCCTCGTCCTCTACCAGAAGGATACGCATCAGTGTTTCTCCTTGTTGCCCGAGCCGTTGCCGGCCGTGTTCTTGGTTGAGTCTGCCGATCCGGCCGCATGGTCCGCATCGCCGGGCACCGCCACCACGCGCACGTGGCCCGCGGCGGTCAGCACCTTGATGCGGTATTCGAGGTGCCGCCCGCGGTGCTGCGGCTCGGCCGACAGCACCGTGCCGCCGACGTCGCGCTGCACCCGCGCCACCGCCTGCTCCAGGCTGAGCACCGGCGGCGCCGCCTGCGCCGCCACGGCGTTGCCTGCCGCAAGCAGCAGGGAGGCATACAGCACGGGAAGGTGGCTCGGCTTCATGGCGTCGTTCGTCAGGACGGGCGATTCCCGGCGTGCAGCCTAGGAACCCGTGCCTGAATATGACCGGATCGGCGCAAGCTGTCACGCCGCGACCCGCGCCGGGGCGAGCGCCTGCTCGATCAGCGCCCAGCCGGCGCCCGGCCGGTGCGCGCCCTCGCTCAGCCGGCGCCGGAAGCCCCGCGCGCCCGGCTCGCCCTGGTACAGGCCGAGCAGGTGCCGCGTGATGTGCTTGAGCGCGGTGCCGCGCGCGAGTTCCGCCTCCACGTAGGGCTGCAGGCGGCGCAGCACCGACTCGCGCGTGGGCAGCGGCGCGCCGTACAGCGCGTGCTCCAGCTGCGCCAGCAGGTAGGGATCGTGGTAGGCCGCGCGGCCGAGCATCACGCCGTCGACCTCGGCGAGGTGCGCCTGCACCGCCTCGACCGTGGCGATGCCGCCGTTGATGACCACGGTGAGCGCGGGAAACTCGCGCTTCAAGCGATACACGCGCGCATAGTCCAGCGGCGGGACCTCGCGGTTCTCCTTCGGCGAGAGGCCCTTGAGCCAGGCCTTGCGCGCATGCACCACCAGCACGCCCACGCCGGCCTCCAGCATGGTCTCGGTGAAGTGCTGCAGGTCGGCATAGCCGTCCTGGTCGTCCACGCCGATGCGGCATTTCACCGTCACCGGCACGTCCACCGCGTCGCGCATGGCCTTCACGCAGTCGCCCACCAGGGCCGGCTCGCGCATCAGGCAGGCGCCGAAGCGGCCCGACTGCACGCGGTCGGAGGGGCAGCCCACGTTGAGGTTGATCTCGTCGTAGCCCGCGTTGGCACCGTGGCGCGCCGCCGCCGCCAGTTCCTGCGGCTCGCTGCCGCCCAGCTGCAAGACCACCGGGTGCTCCTGCTGGCTGTGCTCGAGCAGGCGCAGCTGCCCGCCGCGCACCAGCGCGGCGCTGGTCACCATCTCGGTGTACAGGCGCGCGTGCGGCGACAGCAGGCGGTGGAAGTACCGGCAGTGCCGGTCCGTCCAGTCCATCATCGGGGCAACAGAAAGGCGCAGGGACGCTTCATAGCGCGATTTTTTGCGCAACTCCAATGAGTTACCCTGCTTTTCCTGTTGCTCAGTTGCGCTCATGATCGGTAAATTTCGGCAGTTTTCGGACTCGTATTGCTACGCTGGTTGCTACGTCGAAGCTCATGTAGCATCGCCCGCATGGGTACCATCGTCAGCCGTCGTCGCAAGGACGGATCATTAGGTTACACCGCCCAAATCCGCATTCATCGGCAGGGCAAGTGCATCCACTCCGAGTCGGAGACGTTTGATCGCCGCCAACTGGCCACCGAATGGATGCGGCGCCGGGAGGCCGAGCTGGACCAGCAGCGCGCCCGTGGCGAACCGGTCGGCAAAGCTGCCACCCTGACCGAACTACTGGAGTGGTACGGCAAGGACATCAAGGAGCTGACGCCCTGGGGGCGGACGAAGGAAGCCGACCTCAAACGGCTGGCCAGCTACGAGATAGCAAAGAAGAACGTCCTGCGCCTGACCACCGCCGACTACATCGCCCACGTTGAAGATCGCCGGCGCAATGGGGCCGGCCCGGCCACGGCCGGCAATGACCTGATCTGGCTGCGCCAGGTACTGCGCTCCGCCCGCGCCTCACTCAGCCTGCCGATCGATCTGCAGCTGCTGGAGGATGCCACGCATGAGCTACGGCAGCGCCGCGTCACCAGCAAGCCCAAGGAACGCCAGCGCCGCGTGACGGCTACCGAGGAAAAGACCCTGCTCGACCATTTCGCCGTGCGCGACGTGCGCGCCGAGATTCCAATGGCCGACATCATCCGCTTCGCCCTGCTGACCGCCCGCCGCCAGGAAGAGATCACCCGGCTCAAGTGGGCCGACCTGGATCGCGAGAAAGGCATCGCCTGGCTGGACGACGTGAAGCACCCGCGCAAGAAGGTTGGCAACCGGCGCGCTTTCCGCCTGCTATCCGAAGCGTGGGAGATCATCGACCGGCAGCCGGTGACGATGGTGGAAGGCCCGGACGGCAAGAGCACTCCCGATCCGCGCGTGTTCCCCTACAACCCCAAGTCGATCGGCGCCAACTTCACCCGTGCCACTCGGCTCCGCGGCCAGCAGGACCTGCACTTCCACGACCTCCGCCACGAGGCCACCTCACGCCTGTTCGAACGCGGCTACGACATCCCGGAAGTCGCCCAGTTCACTCTGCACGAGTCCTGGACGACCTTGAAGCGGTACACCACCTGCGACCCGAGCACGTCGAGGAACGGGCGCCCAAGGCTGCCACCGCATGACCCACTTGCCATTTATATCAATACGGATATAATCATGCCCATCAAGCCAGTCGAGTTCTTGGGAGACTCCCTGGATCGCCTCCGGGAATTTCCCAATGACGCGAAGCAGGACGCCGGCTACCAGCTGGACCGCGTGCAGCACGGGCTGCAGCCCGACGACTTCAAGCCCATGCCCTCGATCGGCAAGGGCGTCGAAGAGATCCGGGTAGAGATCCGGGTATGGGACGACGCCGGCACCTATCGCGTCATCTATACCGCCCGCCTGGCTGATGCGGTCTACGTGCTCCATGCCTTTCAGAAGAAGACGCAGGCCACATCGAAACGCGACATCGAACTGGCGAAGCAACGCTTCGCGCAACTGATCAGGAAACAGCCATGACCAAGACGAAGAACGAGCGGTACGCCAGCGTCTGGGATGCGCTTGCCGACACCGCCGAGGAAGCCGCCAATCTCAAGGTCCGCGCCGAGCTGATGCGAAAGATCGCTTCGCTGATCCAGGAAAGCGGCTGGACACAAGCCGCCGCCGCGGAGCACTGCGGCATCACCCAGCCGCGCATCAACGACCTGCTGCGCGGTCGCATCTCGCGCTTTTCGCTCGATGCGCTGGTGAACATCGCGGCATCTCTGGGACGACAGGTTCACGTCGAACTCGAAGCCGCATAAGCCTCGAGATCACAGGAGCAGAACATGCAGGAGCACACGTACCGCATTGATCCAATCAGGACAGCAAGCGCACTTGATCCGGATCTAGCCACCATGTTGGAAGGCGTGCCCGGCTGGTCGGCAGGTGAACGGGATGACGTTCCCGGAAAAATCGCCGGCTGGCAACTCTCTCATGCGCGACCGGCAACCCATCGAACAGCGGAACTTCGAGGGAACGGATGCCGGCTTCGACCAGGCGATAGAGGCCGGAAAGGCATGGCTCGCCACCAATGGCGCCGACAGCACCTCGCAATGGATAGCTGGCTCGCTCGAAGCCATGCGGCGCATGAATTACGACCCGGATTTCCGACATCGCATCAGCAAGAGAGGATTCTGAAGTGAGCGACCGTCCGCTCCGACTGGGGCCCGATCCGAATCGCACCTACATGGAGCGATGGAACGAGTTGCACCCGAATGCTACGGCAGGCCCGACACGCCGGCGGAAACGGAATGCGAGCGCCGCCACTGGTCCTCGGATGATGCGAACGAGGCAGGCACCGCGCCTTCGCCTGGTGGATTCCTGGAATCCCTCCTCGGCCTAGCCATCATCATCCTGTCGCCGATCATCGGCCTATTAGTGACGCTGCCGCTATACCAATGGACGCGCCCGGACAACCTGACGCCTGGATGGATCCTCGGCTACGCAGTTGCATTCGTGGTCGCCACGTTCACCGGCGCCATGCTGGTCTATGCGCCGCGCCGCCTTCCTTGGGCTTGCTGTAGCCACCTTGGCTCTCGTGGAAATACTGCTTGCCCTTCTCCGTCAGGTCGTAGCGCGTGACCCTCTGAGTGCGGCCGGTCGGCTTGCCCATGTATGAAAGCACGGGCTTTTCGACTTCCGAAGAAGAAACCAGCCCCTGGGAAGCCAAGGCCTCCATGCGACCGGCTGGGCCAGTTCCACCAAACGGGCTGCCCATCTTCTTGTCGAATTCGCCAAGCTCGGCCGGCCACGTTTCATCGTCGAGGCAAAGAGCCCCTTTCTTGGCTAAGGATGCTCTGATCTA
>NZ_LFQR01000150.1 GCF_001182895.1 Frateuria defendens
TGGGCAAGCAAAGAAAAGTAACTCGGCCGCCGGCAGGCGGACGAAAGCCCGCCGCAGGCGAGCCAGGTCGCGTTGACGCTTCGGTTCACGCCATGTGCTTGGCGCTGGGTGACTCGCTCAACTTGTCACTGCGAGGCCGTCCTTCAGACGTTCCGCGCGCTGCGCGCTTGTCCAGCCTGCGCCGGAACGACGAGCAAAAGCCACGTCGCGAGCCAGGCTGCCGCGAGCACCCGCCCCTCACCCCAACCCTCTCCCCGATGGGGAGAGGGAGCAAAACCGCGCGTTCCCTGGCGGGGAGAGAGAGCCAGGCGTCAGGCCCGCAAGCGGCGAAGAAGAACCGGGCATGGCGCCTCGCCGGAGCCTGCGCCAGCCTGCTGCTCGCCCTGCTGGCAGCCACCGCCCCCGCCCCCGCCCACGCCGACAAGATCCGCGACCTCGCCCAGGTCGCCGGCGTGCGCAGCAACCAGCTCATCGGCTACGGCCTCGTGGTCGGCCTCGACGGCAGCGGCGACCAGACCACCCAGGCCCCGTTCACCACCCAGAGCCTGGAGAACATGCTCCAGCAGTTCGGCATCACCGTGCCGGCCAATGCGCGGCCCATGCTCAAGAACGCCGCGGCGGTGACGGTCACCGCCGAACTGCCGCCGTTCGCCAAGCCCGGCCAGCCCATCGACGTCACCGTGGCCTCCATCGGCAACGCCAAGAGCATCCGCGGCGGCGAGTTGCTGATGACGCCGCTGCGCGGCGCCGACGGCAACGTGTATGCGATGGCGCAGGGCAGCGTGGTGGTGGGCGGGGTGAGCGCGCAGGGGCGCAGCGGCTCCAGCGTGCAGGTGAACATCTCCGCCAGCGGCCGCGTGCCCAACGGCGCCACGGTGGAGCGCAGCGTGGCCTCGGCCTTCGGTGGCGGCGGCGACATCGTGCTCAACCTCAACACGCCCGACTTCACCACCGCGGCGCGGGTGGCCCGCGCGGTGAACCAGGCCTACGGCGCCGGCACCGCGCAGGCCATCGACGGCGGCTCCGTCGCCGTGCGCGGCCCGCGCGACCCGTCGCAGAAGGTGGCCTGGCTCGGCGCCATCCAGGATCTGGACGTGACGCCGGGCGACGCCCCCGCGCGCGTGGTGGTGAACTCGCGCACCGGCACCGTGGTGATCGGCTCGGACGTGCGCGTGAGCGCGGCCGCGGTGGCGCACGGGGCGATCCAGGTGACCATCAGCGAGCAGCCGCTGGTGAGCCAGCCCGCGCCGTTCTCGCGCGGGCAGACCGCGGTGGTGCCGAGCAGCGACGTGCAGGTGAGCGAGAACGGCGCGCACATGTTCAAGTTCGGTCCCGGCGTGAGCCTGGACGCGATCGTGCGCGCGGTGAACCAGGTGGGCGCGGCGCCGAGCGACCTCATCTCCATCCTGCAGGCGCTCAAGCAGGCCGGCGCGCTGCATGCGGAGCTGGTGGTGATCTGATGGCGTCGATGATCGACAGCGCGGCGCGCAACGTCGGCACCTGGACCGAGCTGTCCGGCTTCGACGCCATGCGCCACGCCGCGCAGGCGGATGCCAAGTCCGCGCTGCCGGCGGTAGCCAAGCAGTTCGAGTCGATCTTCACCCAGATGATGCTGAAGTCGATGCGCGAGGCGAGCTTCGGCGACGATCTCTTCGGCAGCCAGGCGGGCGATGCCTGGCGCGACCTGTTCGACCAGCAGCTCTCGCTCAACCTCTCCAGCGGCGGCCGCGGCCTGGGCATCGCCGACATGCTGGTGCGCCAGCTCGGCGGCAAGGCCGGCGAGGGCGGCGCGGCCGCTATCAACGCGGCCGAATCCGCCGGCGCGATGGAGGCGGACGACTGGCATCGGCGGCTGGACTCGGTGGCCGACGCGGCGCGCTCGGCCGGCCGCGCCGCGATGAGCTGGCTGCCGCAGGACGCGCAGCAGTTCGTGCGCGACCTGGCGCCCTATGCGCAGGCGGCCGCGCAGCGCCTGGGCCTGTCGATCCGCACCGTGCTGGCGCAGGCCGCGCTGGAGACCAACTGGGGCACGGCGATGCCGCGCCACGGCGACGGCCGCAGCAGCTTCAACCTGTTCGGCATCAAGGCCGGCGGCGGCTGGGACGGCCGCCGCGTCAACGTGCCGACGCTGGAGTTCGAGGGTGGCGTGGCGGTGCGCCGGCAGGCGCAGTTCCGCGCCTACGAGTCGCCCGCCGACTCCTTCGCCGACTACGCCGAGCTGATCGCCGGCAGCCCGCGCTACGCGCCGGTGCGCGGCCACGGCGACGACGTGCTCGGCTTCGCCCGCGCGCTGGTGGACGGCGGCTACGCCACCGACCCCGGCTACGCGGCCAAGATCGCGGCCATCGCCAACAGCCCGGCCATGCGCCAGGCCCTCGCGGCGCTCAAGAAAGGCGCCGCCGCGCCGACTGAGTAAACGAACCACCGGAACCTTTCCCCATGTCCAACATGCTCAGCATTGGCGTCTCCGGGCTCGGCGCCGCGCAGACGGCGCTCAACACCGTCAGCAACAACATCGCCAACGCCGGCACCGACGGCTACAGCCGCCAGAGCGTGGCGCAGGTGGAGCGCATCGCGCAAAGCAACGGCCGCTACACCGTGGGCAGCGGCGTGGACGTGGTGTCGGTGCAGCGCGCCTACAGCCAGTACCTGTCCCAGGCGGTGTGGAGCGGCAACAGCGCGCTGCAAGGCGCCACCGCCGCCAACGACCTCGCCGGCGCGTTGAACGGCCTGCTCGCCAACGGCGGCGACCTGCAGGGCGCGCTCGACACCTTCTACGGCGCCTTCGCCACCGTGGCCAACACGCCCAACGACAGCTCGGCGCGCACGGCCCTGCTCGGCAAGGCCTCGTCGCTGACCGCGGTGTTCAACACCCTGGGCAGCCAGCTCGCGCAGCAGCAGGGCCAGGTGAACAGCCAGATCGGCAGCACCGTGGACAGCATCAACACCACCGCCAAGCAGATCGCCGCCCTCAACGACCGCATCCGCCAGGCCGGCACGGGCGGGCCGCCGAACGATCTGCTCGACCAGCGCGACCAGCTGATCAAGCAGCTCGCCGGCTACACCGGCATCGCCACCAGCGCGCAGGGCGACGGTACCGTCAGCGTGTTCGCCAGCTCCGGCCAGCCGCTGGTCAGCGGCAGCAACGCCTATGGGCTGACCCTGGGCAGCGACCCTTACGACGCCACCCGCAACGTGGTGGTGGACGCCACCGGCAACGACATCGGCGGGCAGCTCGGCGGCGGCACGCTCGGCGCCCTGCTGAACTACCGCAGCCAGGTGCTCGACCCGGTGCAGAACCGGCTCGGCCAGGCGGCGACGGCGCTGGCGGCCAGCGTCAACGCGCAGCAGGCCAAGGGGCTGGACCTCGACGGCGCGCAGGGCGGGGCGCTCTTCGCCACGCCGGGGCCGGCCGTGCTGGCCTCGAAGAACAACAGCGCCGCGGCGCCGGTGGTGAGCGCGTCGGTCACCGATGCGTCCCGGCTCACCACCTCGGACTACGTGCTCAAGTACACCGGCAACACCACCGCGCCCTCGGCCAACGGCTGGACGCTGAGCACCACCGCCGGGCAGGGCGTGGCACTGACCGCCAACGCCGACGGCACGCTGTCGGCCGACGGGCTCAGCTTCGCCGTCGCCGGCACCGCCCAGGTCGGCGACAGCTACCAGATCCAGCCCACGCGCCAGGCGGCGGTCGGCCTCGCCGTCGCCACCACCAGCCCGTCCAAGATCGCGGCGGCCGCGGCGCTGGCGGCGAGCGCGGGCAGCGGCAACGCCGGCAGCGGCAAGGTCGCCGCGGTCGCGGTGCAGGACGCCGCCGACGCGAAGCTCTTCAACGGCGCCACCGTCAGCTTCACCTCGGCCAGCGCGTACACCGTCACCGACAGCGCCGGCAACAGCATCAGCGGCACCTACACCGCCGGCCAGCCGATCCGCTTCAACGGCTGGAGCCTCACCCTGAGCGGTGCGCCGGCGGCGGGCGACAGCTTCGCCGTGGGCAAGAACAAGGGCCTCAACGACAACAGCAACGCGCTGAGCCTGGCGGCCCTGGCCGACACCGGCATGCTCGACGGCGGCAAGACCTCGGTGATGGGCGCCTACGCCAGCCTCACCAGCACCATCGGCTCGGTGGGAAGCCAGGCCGCGGCGGAGCTGGACACCCGTACCAGCCTGTACAACCAGGCCGTGAGCGCGCAGCAGAGCGGGGCGGGCGTGAACCTGGACGAGGAGGCGGCCAACCTGGTCAAGTTCCAGCAGGCCTACCAGGCCTCCGCCCAGGTGATCGCCACCGCGCAGACCCTCTTCAGCAGCCTGATCGGCGCTCTCCAGGCATAAGGACTATTTGCCATGATCCGACTCTCGACCAGCTGGATGTACCAGCAATCGCTGAGCACCATGCTCGCCCAGCAGGGCGCGCTGAGCGCCACGCAGGGGCAGGTGAGCAGCGGCAAGCGCATCGGCGTGGCCTCCGACGACCCGGCCGGCGCCGCGCAGGTGGTGAACCTCGACCACGTGCTGGCCGCCACCGCGCAGTACAGCAGCAACATCGACGGCGCCAATACGCGCCTGTCCACCGAGACCAGCACGCTGAACTCGGTCACCTCGCTGCTGGACCAGGCGCGTACGCTCGCCGTGCAGGGCATCAACGGCACCCTCTCCCAGGCCGACCGCGACGACATGGCGACCCAGCTCGGCCAGATCCGCAGCCAGCTGGTGCAGCTGGCCAACACCACCGACGCCAACGGCAACGCGCTGTTCGCCGGCACCGCCACCACCACCACGCCGTTCACGCTCAACGCCGACAGCTCGGTGAGCTACGCCGGCGACGACGGCCAGCAGCGGGCGGCCATCGGCAGCGGCCTGTCGGTGCCCAACGGCGACCCGGGCAGCGCGCTGTTCCTGAACCTGCCCGCCGGCAACGGCGACTTCGTCGCCAGCGCGGGCGGCGGCAACGGCGGCAGCCTGGTGGTGGGCGGCAACAGCGTCAGCGACCCGGCCGCATGGAACGTGGCCACCGCCGGCGGCCCGGCCGACTACACCATCACCTTCGCCGCCAACGGCAACTGGACGGCCACCGACGGCAGCGGCAATCCGCTGCTGGACGCCAGCGGCAACCCGGTCGCCGGCACTTACCAGGAGGGCGGCAGCATCAGCTTCAACGGCATGACGCTGGCATTGAGCGGCACGCCGGCGGCGGGCGACACGGTGAGCGTGAAGTCCGGCACGCAGCAGGACGTGTTCACCACACTGGGCAAGATGATCGACGCGCTGCACACCGGCGACCAGACCGGCCTCGGCAACGTCTTCAACCGCCAGATCGAGTCGCTGGACCAGGCGCTGGAAGGCGTCAGCAACACGCAGGTGCAGGTGGGCAGCCGCCTGAACATGCTGCAGCAACAGCAGTCCACGTATGCGGACCTCAACGTGACTTACCAGAGCGCGCTGTCGAACGTGCGGGACGTGGACATGGCTTCGGCGATCGGCAAGCTGTCGCTGCAGTCGACGGTGTTGCAGGCTTCGCAGCAGGTGTTTGCGAAGGTGCAGGGGATGAGCCTGTTCGATTACCTGAAATAGCGGTCCCACCGCCTTGCTCCCGCTCCCCTCGGTGGAGCGCGATGCCTTGCTCCCTCTCCTCATCGGGGCACGCGGGGAGGCGCCATGGATGGCGCCGGCTTTGAGGAGCGAGGAGAGGGTTGGGGTGAGGGGCGGGTGCTCGCGGGAACGCATCTATCTCGCTCGTGGCTCCCGTTCGTCGTTCCCGCGTAGGTCGGGCAAGCGCAGTGCGCAGCGAGCTGTGAGCGGGGATTGAAAGCGAAGCGCTGTCGAGTTGTGGCCGGCCTTTGGCCGGGGTTTCGCTCCCCTGCCGGGGAGCGAGTTACTTTCTCTTGCTTGTCCAAGAGAAAGTAACCAAAGAGAAGGACACCCCGAGGGCGCGCCCTGCGGACTCCTGTCCGCAGGGTTC
>NZ_LFQR01000151.1 GCF_001182895.1 Frateuria defendens
TGGGCAAGCAAAGAAAAGTAACTCGCTCCCCGGCAGGGGAGCGAAACCCCCGGCCAAAGGCCGGCCAGATCGCGATAACGCTTCGCTTCAATCAAGGCGCGAGGCACGGAATGACTCGCTCCGCTCGCCCCTGCGGAGCCGTCCTTCGGACATTCTGCGCGCTGCGCGCTTGTCCAGCCTGCGCCGGAGCGACGAGCAAAAGCCACGGCGCGAGCCACGTTCCCGCGAGCACCCGCCCCTCACCCCAACCCTCTCCCCACAGGGGAGAGGGAGCCAGGTATCGCGACGGCTGCAATGCCGCGAGGCATTCAACCCATGACCCCCGAATCCATCATCGCCTTCGGCCAACACGCCCTCTACGTCGCCATGTTGGTGGCCGCCCCCCTGCTGCTCACCGCGCTGGTGGTGGGCCTGCTGATCGGCGTGATCCAGGCCGCCACGCAGATCAACGAGATGACGCTGAGCTTCATCCCCAAGCTGATCGCGATGGCGCTGGTGGCGCTGGTCACCGGGCCGTGGATGCTGCGCACCCTGGTGCAGTTCACCCGCCAGCTGATCGAAGGGCTGCCCGGGGCGATCCGGTGAACAGCTTCTCGCTGGCCGCCCTGCAGGCCTGGGTCGGCTCGCTGCTGTGGGTGATGGCGCGGGTGGGCGGGCTGTGCCTGACCGCGCCGGTGCTGGGCGCCACCACGATCCCGGCGCGCATCCGCGTGGGGCTGGTGGTGATGCTGACCCTGGTGCTGCTGCCGCTGGCGCCAGCCACGCGGATCGACCCACTGACGGCCGAGGGCCTGTCCGCGCTGGTCGGGCAGCTGCTGCTCGGTGCGGTGCTGGGCTTCGTGCTCAAGCTGATGTTCGAGGCGGTGGCGGCCGGCGGCCAGCTGGTGTCGCAGAGCATGAACTTAGGCTTCGCCGAATCGGTGAACCCGACCGAGGGCGGCAGCACGCCGGTGCTGGGGCAGTTCTACACGGCGCTGGTGACCTTGCTGTTCCTGGCGATGGACGGCCACCTGCGGCTGGTCGCGCTGCTCGCCGACAGTTTCCAGACGCTGCCGCCGGGTGCTACGCCGATCGGCCCGGCCGGCCTGCACGCGCTGGTGCTGTCCGCCGCCCAGCTGTTCGCCGGCGCGGTGCGGGTGGCGCTGCCGGCGATGACCTCGCTGCTGGTGGTGAACATCGGCTTTGCCGCGATCAGCCGCGCGGCGCCGGCGATGAACCTGTTCGCGGTGGGCTTCCCCATCACCGTGACGCTGGGCATGGTGGTGCTGTGGATGGCGCTGCGCAGCCTGCCCGGCGCCTTCGGCGCGCTGGAGGCCGGCGCGTGGTCGTTGATGCGTTCGCTGGTTGGCGGGTGACGCCATGGCCGAGCACGACGACGACCAGGAACGCACCGAACAACCTTCCGAGAAACGCCTCCGCGAGGCGCGCGAGAAGGGCGACGTCCCGCGCTCGCGCGACCTCTCCGGCGCGCTGGTGGTGCTGGCCGGCGTGGCGGCGCTGCTCGCCACCGGGCCGGAGGCGTTCGCGCATGCGCGGCGCATCTACGGGCTGGGCCTGGACTACGGCCGCGAGGCCTTGTTCTCCGACGCGCTGCCGGCGCGCGCGCTGGGGCTGGCGCTGCGCGAGGCGACGGCGCTGTTCGCGCCGGTGGCGCTGGCGACGGTGCTGGCGACCTTCGCCGCGCCGATGCTGATCGGCGGGCTCAACCTCAGCGGGCAGGCCTTGCAGCCCAAGCTCGAACGGCTCGACCCCATCGCCGGCCTGGGCCGCATCTTCGCCCTGCGCGGGCTGGTGGAGCTGGGCAAGTCGCTGCTCAAGCTGCTGCTGATCGGCGCGGTGCTGGTGATGGTGATGCTGCATTGGGAGCGCGAGATGATGGCCACCGGCCGTGGCGCGGTGGCCGCGGGCATCGCGCTCTCGCTCGGCCTGCTCGGCCGCGCCGCGCTGCTGTTCGGCGCCATCCTGGCGCTGATCGGCGGCCTCGACGCGCTGTACCAGAAGTTCGACCACGGCAAGCGCCTGCGCATGACCCGCCAGGAACTGCGCGACGAGGCCAAGGAGACCGAGGGCAACCCCGAACTCAAGGGCCGTATCCGCCGCGTGCAGCACGAGCTGGCGCGCCGCCGGATGATGCAGGAGCTGCCCAAGGCCGACGTGGTGGTGACCAACCCCACGCACTTCGCGGTGGCTCTGCGCTACGACGAGGGGCGCAGCGGCGCGCCGCGGGTGATCGCCAAGGGCGTGGACCTGGTGGCGCAGCAGATCCGCGCGGCCGCGGCCGATCACCGCATTCCGCTGGTGGAGGCGCCGCCGCTGGCACGCGCCTTGTATGCCACCACTGCCCTGGGGCGCGAGATCCCGGTGGCGCTCTACGTCGCGGTGGCCCAGGTGCTGGCCTATGTGTTCCAGCTGCGGCAGGCCGTGGCGCAGGGCCACGCGCCGCCGCCCGCGCCGCAACCGGACATCGACCCCGAGCTGATGGGTCCGTACCAGCCTTGAAGGAAGCCGCATGGCCGTTAGCACCACCCTCAACCAACTGAAGCTGCTCGGCCGCCGCGGCGCCGGCGCGCCCATCGCCATGCTGGCGGTGCTGGCGATGGTGATGCTGCCGCTGCCGCCCTTCATGCTGGACATGCTCTTCAGCTTCAACATCGCGCTGTCGCTGGTGATCGTGCTGGCGGTGATCTACGTGATGCGGCCGCTGGAGTTCGCCGCCTTCCCCACGGTGGTGCTGGGTGCCACCTTGCTGCGCCTCGCGCTCAACATCGCCTCCACCCGCGTGGTGCTGCTGCATGGCCACGACGGCCCCAGCGCGGCGGGCAAAGTGATCGAGGCCTTCGGCGAGTTCGTGATCGGCGGCAACTTCGCCGTGGGCCTGGTGGTGTTCGCCATCCTCACCATCATCAACTTCGTGGTGGTGACCAAGGGCGCCACCCGCGTGTCGGAAGTGACCGCGCGCTTCACCCTGGACGCCATGCCCGGCAAGCAGATGGCGATCGACGCGGATTTGAACGCCGGCCTGCTGACCCAGGAGCAGGCGCGCGAGCGGCGCCAGGAAGTGCGCGAGGAGGCGGATTTCTACGGCTCCATGGACGGCGCCTCCAAGTTCGTGCGCGGCGACGCCACCGCGGGCATCCTTATCCTCATCATCAACATCGTCGGCGGCTTCTTCGTGGGCGTGCTGCAGCACGGCCTCTCCGCCGGCGAGGCGGCGCGCACCTACACCCTGCTCACCATCGGCGACGGCCTGGTGGCGCAGGTGCCGGCGCTGATGCTCTCGGTCGCCACCGCGGTGATCGTCACCCGCGTGTCCAAGGCGCAGGACATGGGCAAGCAGCTCTTCGGCCAGGTGTTCGGCCAGCCGCGCGCGCTGGCGGTGGCCGGCGTGGTGCTGGGCGTGATGGGCCTGGTCCCGGGCATGCCGAACCTGGCCTTCCTGCTGCTCGGCGGCGCGCTGGGCGGCGGGGCCTGGCTGCTGATCAAGCGCGAGCGCGAGACGCGCGCCCGGCTGGCCGAACCGGCCGCCGCCGAGGCCGCCGCCGCGCCGCCGCCCGAGCGGCTGGAGCTGGGCTGGGAGGACGTGGCCAGCGTCGATCCGCTGGGGCTGGAGGTGGGCTACCGGCTGATCCCGCTGGTGGACGTGCACCAGGGCGGCGAGCTGATGGGCCGGATCAAGTCGGTGCGCCGCAAGCTCTCGCAAGAGTTCGGCTTCCTGGTGCCGGCGGTGCACATCCGCGACAACCTCGACCTCGGCCCCAACACCTACCGCATCACCCTGATGGGCGTGCCGATGGGCGAGGCCGAAGTGCACGTGGAGCGATTGCTGGCGATCAACCCCGGTCACGTGCACGGCCCGCTGCAGGGCATCGCCACGCAGGACCCGGCCTTCGGGCTGGAGGCGGTGTGGGTCGAGCAGGGCCAGCGCGAGCTGGCGCAGAGCCTGGGCTACACCGTGGTGGACCCGGCCACGGTGATCGCCACCCACCTCTCGCACATCCTGCAGAACCACGCGCACGAGCTGCTCAGCCACCAGGACGTGCAGCAGCTGCTCGACCGCCTGGCGCAGACTGCGCCCAAGCTGGTGGAGGACCTGGTGCCCAAGCGCCTGCCGCTGGGCGTGGTGGTGAAGGTGCTGCAGAACCTGCTGGCCGAGCGGGTGCCGGTGCGCAACATGCGCGGCATCGTCGAATCCTTGGCGGAGCATGCCGCGCAGAGTCAGGATCCCGGCGCGCTCACCGCCCAGGTGCGTGTGGCGCTGGGCCGGCAGATCGTGCAGGAGATCGCGGGGCTGGGTACCGAGATCCCGGTGATCACGCTGGCGCCGGAGCTGGAGCAGATCCTGCTCGGCTCGCTTGCCGGCGGCGGCGTGGCCGGCGCGGCGGTGGAGCCGGGCCTGGCCGACCGCCTGCAGCAGGGCGTGGCCGACGCCGCGCGCAAGCAGGAAATGAACGGCGAACCGGCCGTGCTGCTGGTCGCCCCGCCGCTGCGCCCCTGGCTGGCCCGCTTCACCCGCCACGTGGCACAGAACCTGCACGTGCTCGCCTACAACGAAGTGCCCGACAACCGCCGCGTGCGGCTGGTGCAGGCATTGGGGCGGTAATTGAGAGCCGGGAATAGGGAGTCGGGAATGGAGAATAGAAAAAGCAGGCTTCCACAAGGTTTGACGATGCGCGCCGTTCCGATTCCCCATTCCCGATTTCCTATTCCCCGCGAGCGGAGCGAGCCCGGAATAGGGCATGGCAAGAGCGGATGCCTGCCAGCTTGCGCCGCCTCCGCTGTTCCCATTTCCCATTCCCTATTCCCGATTCCCGCGAGCAGAGCGAGCACATGAAAATCAAGCGTTTCCTCGCCCCCGACATGCGCCAGGCCATGCGCGAGGTGCGCGAGGAGCAGGGGCCGGATGCGGTGATCCTCTCCACCCGTCGGTTGGAGGAAGGCATCGAGATCATCGCCGCCATCGACTACGACGAGG
>NZ_LFQR01000152.1 GCF_001182895.1 Frateuria defendens
CAAAGGCCGGCCAGCCTGCGGAGGAGCTTCACTCCCGCCCAACGGCCGACCAAAGTACGACGAAGCCGCACAGAAGCATGCTGAAACGCCGCCAGTTTGCGGAAAAAAGAGCATGCTCGCCAATCTGGCCCGCCGTAGCTTGAAGACCAAGCACCACGCAAGCCATGCCTTCCGCACACGCCCAGCCGTGAAGGCGCGTGAACCATCCCGGATTTTTTGTCCCACCCGCCCTGCGACAGGACGCCATCTGGCATCCCCGGGCCATGCCTTGCATGGTGGTTCGTGAGCGCCGCATGAGCGGCGCCATTGGCCGTCTGTACGTCCAAATGACATTTGGCGGCAGGGGTTTCGCAGACGGCGCCTTCCGGCCGAGTTTGCTGAACGAATCCGTATGGTCGAGCTTGCTTGGCTTTGTGAAGGCCGTGCATCTTCCGCGTGAACTTCAGGTGACGAAGTTATTCACCCTTTTTCGACAAGGATGCTAACTCCATGACCACATAAGGCTTTTTTTCGATGATCGAACAGAAGACGAACCATGCCAGGTCCGCCAGTCTCCCCGCGGCCCGAATCAAGACCTTCCGCAAGCCGCTCCTTTTCGCTCTAGCCGCCCTCAGCTTGTCCGCCACCGCACTGCCGGCCGCCGCCGCCGACTGGTGGCGAACGACGCCTTCGCTGTCGATCGGCTCCACCACCATCAATGTCCGCGACAAGGGCGCCCGCGGCGACGGCCAGCACGACGACACAGCCGCCATCCAGGCCGCCATCAACGCGCTGCCGAGCAGCGGCGGCACCGTGGTGATCCCCTCCGGCATCTACATGATCAACGCGCAGAGTTCGATCAGCCTGCGTTCCCACGTGCGCCTGCAGCTGGCTTCCACCGCCCAGCTCAACGTCATTCCCAACGGCAGCGAGCGCTACTACCTGATCAAGGCGTGGAAGGTGAACAACGTGGAGATCACCGGCGGGCGCATCGTCGGCGACCGCGCCAAGCACCGCGGCAGCACCGGCGAGTGGGGCTATGGCATCAACATCCTCGCGTCGAGCAAGGTCTACGTGCACGACATCGAGGCATCGGAGTTCTGGGGCGACGGCCTCTACGTCGGCGCCATCGGCAGCGCCGGCAGCGCGATCGCCTCCGCCGACGTGACGATCAACCGCGTAGTGTCCACCGGCAACCGCCGCCAGGGCCTTTCGATCACCCCGGCCGACCGCGTCTACGTGGTCAACAGCACCTTCAGCAACACCAACGGCACCAAGCCGGAGGCGGGCATCGACATCGAGCCGCAGACGCAGGGCAACAGCACCAACATCCGCATCGAGAACACCACCCTCGCCGGCAACCAGGGCAACGGCCTGGAAGTGCACGACCACGTCAGCGGGCTGGTGGTGAAGGGCAGCACGATCAAGTCCAACAAGGGCTTCGGCATCTACACCGGCAGCCCGAGCAAAGGCACCATCTCGGCGAACACCATCACCGTGAACGGCCTGGACGGCGTGGGCATCACCCGCACCTCGCACGATTTCCAGATCACCGGCAACACCATGACCTACAACAGCGCCAACTACTTCCTGAGCCGTGGCCTGTCGGTCTACACGCAGGGCGCCAACGGCTCCACCCGCGACCTGCAGGTGGCCAGCTCTGCCTATAACATCTCCGTTTCGGGGAACAAGTACACGCCGTAAAACGACGGGCGCCGCGTGCGGTCCGGCCTGCCGGCCTGCGCGCGGGGCATGGGCGGTCGCGATCTGTCGTGCCGGATCCGGATGTCCGGGGCCGGGCGCTTGCCGCAGCCATGCGTGAAGCCGGCCGCCAGGAGGCGGCCGGCTTTTTTCCATCGATGCCCCGCAGGGCGGCGATGCCTACTTCGAGGACCTCGCGGCGCCGCCCGGCGGTTTCTTCTTGCGCTCGTAGCCCGTGCCCATGCGCTCGCTCAGCGGGGTGGGGAAGGGGGCGATGCCGGCGCCGAGCAGTTCGCTGGTAGGCGCGGGCGAAGGCAAGGCGGCGGGGGCCGCTTCGGCCGGGCTGGCCTGCTGCTGCTTGCGCCAGATGCGCCACATCAGGGTGATGTAGATGTCGGCGAGCGCGGCGAAGGCCAGCAGGTTGCTGCCCGGCGCCAGCGAGTGCGTCAGCATGCCGGTGAGCGCCAGCGCGACCGCCAGCGCCACCAGCGCGGCCAGCGTGGCGCGCGGGCCCAGGCCAGCGCGCAGCATGATGTGGTGGATGTGGCCGCGGTCCGGCTTGAACGGCGACTTGCCCTCGCGCAGGCGCCGCACCATGACAGCCAGGGTGTCGAGCACCGGCAGCGCCACGCACCACAGCGTGTCGATGGCCGACAGCTCGTGCGAGGGCTCCTGGCTCAACCGGATCAACGACCACGCCAGCATGTAGCCCACCAGCATGCTGCCGGCGTCGCCGAGGAACACCTTGCGCCCGACCAGGCCCAGGTTGGCCACCAGGTAGGGCAGCAGGGCGGCCGCCAGCAGCACCAGCACGATCACCCGCGGCCATTGCAGCGCGTCCTGGTACACCAGCATCGCGCCGATGCTCACCAGGGCCAGCGAGCCGGCCAGCCCGTCGATGCCATCCATCATGTTGAAGGCGTTGAGCAGCCCGATCACCGCCACCACGGTCAGCGGAATGCCGAACACGCCCAACTCGAACTCGTAGCCGAACAGGTGCCCCAGCGTGTGGATGTGCACGCCAGTGACCGCGATCATGGTGAGCACCGCGGCCGCCTCCACCAGCAGGCGGGTGCGCACGCTCACGTTGTAGCGGTCGTCCAGCGCGCCGACCAGGGCCAGCACCGCGGCGGTGCCGAGCAGGGTGCGGACGAACAGCTGCGCATCGCCGTCCAGCAGCACCCCGGCCATCACGCCGACCAGCGCAGCCAGGCCGCCGACCAGCGGAATGTCGCCCACGTGCTGCTTGCGGGCGTCGGGGTGGTCGACCAGCCCCCAGGCGCGGGCGAAACGGTAGAGGATCGCGATCGCCAGCGCCGAGGCGCAGGCCGCTGCCAAGCAAGCGAGAGCCACCCGGGAATATTGCATGTGCGCCCATCCCTATCGTCCTGGCCTGCATTGGCGCGAAACAGCGGCTTTCGTCGCGCCGGCACGACCTCCGCTGCACGCGCTATGACACGCATGTAGCGAAATTCGGATATCCCCCGCTCCCTAGCGCCGCGATCGGATGGCGCATTGCGTGAGATTAGATAAGGGCCAGTGCATTTGCCGTCAATGCAGCGATGGATTCCGATAGGCTTTTCGGCCGCCTGAATTATGGCTTATGGATCAGTTTGTCTTGGCTGTTTGGGGGTCTGTTTTGGGTTGTAATTTTTTCCGTAGTGGTGCGATGCCGTTTCACGATGTCGACCGGAGGATTAATGGCGGGCGTTGATGAGGGGCGGGGCGGCAATAGCCTTCCCTGATGGAGATATTGCAATGCGGTGCGCGCGAGGCCTTAGAGTCAGGTGCGGGGCGAGGGCGGCTCCGTTGCCGGTGGAGCCCCGTAGACCGTGTTGTGGCGCCGATCCTGGGCGATCCGCGAGCCGCAGGTTGTGGGGCGAATGAATCCGCGGAGAGCCAGCGAGGGCATGATCCGGAAAGATGCGGCGACATCATTCGCAGCATAATGGCGCGCCTATTATGCCGGCTTGCTTGAATTGCATTTGGAATGGGCGAGAAAAAGCTGGCGATGACAATTGAAGTGTGTGGATTAACCATGGCATGCGCCTTGCGGCGATCCGCGGGCGCTTACTCGATCCAACATCGATTTACGTCGATAGAATCGGTCGTCTTTTCTTGAAAAATATTCAGGCTGTCGTCCGGCCTATGGTTGGGCCGATGGCTGTTTAATTGAGCCTATGGCCTTTAGTCGGCGCATCATGTTCATGAATGTGAGCGCCGCGAAATAACGGCTGCGAAAAAAACGGCGCGCTCGCCCGGCTTGCGGTCTGGGGGACGATGGCACCGGAAACGAAGAAGGGCCCGGCGATGCCGGGCCCTTCTTCGTCGATTCGGTGGTGGGCGGTACAAGGATCGAACTTGTGACACCTGCCGTGTGAAGGCAGTGCTCTACCGCTGAGCTAACCGCCCGCCGGGAGCGCGAAACTATACGGGGGTTGGTGCGGCGGGTCAAGCTCTCCCTGAAGCTTGCAGAGACGGCGGGGACGAAAGGAGGGGATTGATACAATCGTGCTCTCTTTTTTGGATGGTTTCTGCCATGCACGAAGTTTTGGCCCAGTTGCACATGATCACGATCACGCCGTGGAAGCTGGTCGGTTACCTGGGCACCTTCCTGTTCACGGCACGATGGTTCGTGCAGTTCTACGCTACCAAGAAGCAGAAGAAAGTGGTGGTACCGATGATGTTTTGGTACCTGTCGGTCTCGGGAAGCTTGCTCACGTTGGTGTACTTCATCTGGGGCAAGAACGACTCGGTGGGCATCATTCAGACCGCCTTCCCGATGATCGTGTCGATCTACAACGTGTTCGCGCACCTGCGGCGACACAAGCCGGAAACGGTGCGGCCGGGTGGTCCGGAAGAGAGTTGAGGCCGAGCGACCACCGAGCTGGGCGGACGAGCTACGGTAGGCGTTTGCGGCCGGCCCGATGGGCTTCCATCGGGCGAGGCAGGTTCGAGGTAGCTACTCCGGGTCGTAGTCCAGGTTCGGCGCCAGCCAGCGCTCGGCTTCCTCCAGGCTCCAGCCCTTGCGGCGGGCGTAGTCCTCGACCTGTTCGCGGGTGAGGCGGCCGACCACGAAGTACTGGCTGTCCGGGTGAGAGAAGTACCAGCCGGAGACGGCCGCGGTGGGGAACATGGCGTAGCTGTCGGTGAGCGCGATGCCGGTGCTGGCGGTGGCGTCGAGCAGGCGGAACAGGGTGGCCTTCTCGGTGTGGTCGGGGCAGGCGGGGTAGCCGGGGGCGGGGCGGATGCCGCGGTAGCGCTCGGCGATCAGGGCGTCGTTGTCCAGCGCCTCGTCCGCCGCGTAGCCCCAGAACTCGCGCCGCACGCGCTCGTGCAGGCGCTCGGCGAAGGCCTCGGCGAGGCGGTCGGCCAGTGCCTTGAGTAGGATGGCGGAGTAGTCGTCGTGCGCCGCCTCGAAGCGCGCCACGTGCTCGTCGATGCCGATGCCGGCGGTGACGGCGAAGCCGCCGATCCAGTCTGCCTTGCCGCTGTCCTTGGGTGCCACGAAGTCGGCCAGGCAGAAGTCGGGGCGCTCGACGGGCTTGTCGACTTGCTGGCGCAGATGGTGCAGGGTGGCGAGCGCTCTGCCGTCGGCGCCGCGGACCACGATGTCGTCGCCCACGCCCGATGCGGGCCAGAAACCGATCACGCCGCGGGCGTGCAGCCATTTCTCCGCGATGAGGCGGTCGAGCATGGCCTGCGCATCGCGGTACAGCTCGCTGGCCTGTCGGCCGACCACGTCGTCGTCGAGGATGGCGGGGAAGCGCCCGGCCAGTTCCCAGGCGTTGAAGAACGGCGTCCAGTCGATGTAGCCGCGCAGCTCGGCGAGGTCGTAGTCGTCGAACACGGTGAGGCCGCTCGTGCGCGGTTGCGGCGGCGCGTAGTCCGCCCAGTCGCAGGTCCAGCGCTGGGCGCGGGCCTTCTCCAGCGGCACCAGGGTCTTGCCGGGGCCGCGGTGGCGGTGGCGCTCGCGGATGTCGGCGTACTCGGCGCGGATCTTCGCCATGAAGGCGTCCACCAACTCGCGGCTCACCAACGACTGCGCCACGCCCACCGCGCGCGAGGCGTCCTTCACCCACACGGTGGGCGCCTTGTAGTGCGGCTCGATCTTGAGCGCGGTGTGCGCGCGCGAGGTGGTGGCGCCGCCGATCATCAGCGGCAGGTGGAAATCCTGCCGCTGCATTTCCTTGGCGACGTGGCTCATTTCCTCCAGCGAGGGCGTGATGAGGCCGGAGAGACCGATGATGTCGGCGTTCGCCTCGCGCGCGGCGTCGAGGATCTTCTGCGCCGGCACCATCACGCCGAGATCGATCACCTCGAAGTTGTTGCAGCGGAGCACCACGCCGACGATGTTCTTGCCGATGTCGTGCACGTCGCCCTTGACCGTGGCCATCACGATGGTGCCGTTGTTCTTGCCGGCGTCGCCGCTGCGCGCCTTCTCCTCCTCGATGTAGGGGATCAGGTGGGCCACGGCCTTCTTCATCACGCGGGCGGATTTGACCACCTGCGGCAGGAACATCTTGCCGGCGCCGAACAGGTCGCCGACCACGTTCATGCCGCTCATCAGCGGGCCCTCGATCACGTCGAGCGGGCGGCGGCTTTGCTGGCGGGCTTCCTCGGTGTCCTCCACCACGTACTGGTCGATGCCGTGCACCAGCGCGTGGGCCAGGCGCTCGCGCACCGGCTTCTCGCGCCAGGCCAGGTTCTCCACCTGGGCCTCGCCCTTCTTGCCCTTGTAGCGGTCGGCGATCGCCAGCAGGCGCTCGGTGGCGTCGGCGCGGCGGTTGAGCACCACGTCTTCCACGCGCTCGCGCAGTTCGGCGTCGAGGTCGTCGTAGATCGCCAGCGCGCCGGCGTTGACGATGCCCATATCCATGCCCGCCGCGATGGCGTGGTAGAGGAACACCGAGTGGATCGCCTCGCGCACCGGGTTGTTGCCGCGGAAGGAGAACGACACGTTGGAGACGCCACCGGAGACGTGGCTCCACGGGAAGCGGCGCTTCAGTTCACGGGTGGCCTCGATGAAATCCACCGCGTAGTTGTCGTGTTCCTCGATGCCGGTGGCGATGGCGAAGATGTTGGGGTCGAAGATGATGTCTTCGGGCGGGAAGCCGAGCCGCTCGGTGAGCAGCGCGTAGGCGCGCGAGCAGATCTCCACCTTGCGCGCGCCGGTGTCGGCCTGGCCCTGCTCGTCGAAGGCCATCACCACCGCGGCGGCGCCGTACTGCTGCACCAGCCGCGCGTGTTCGAGGAAGGCCTCCTCGCCTTCCTTCAGCGAGATCGAGTTGACGATGCCCTTGCCCTGCAGGCAGCGCAGGCCGGCCTCGATCACGCTCCACTTGGAGGAATCCACCATCACCGGCACGCGGGCGATGTCGGGCTCGGCGGCGATCAGGTTGAGGAAGCGCGCCATCGCGGCCTCCGAGTCGATCAGGCCCTCGTCCATGTTGACGTCGATGATCTGCGCGCCGTTGGCGACCTGTTGGCGCGCCACCTCCACGGCTTCCTCGTAGCGCTCTTCCTTGACCAGTTTCTTGAACTGCGCCGAGCCGGTGACGTTGGTGCGCTCGCCGACGTTGACGAAGTTGAGGTCGGGCGTGAGGACGAGCGGTTCGAGACCGGCGAGGCGGGTGTAGCGGGGTGTGCTCATGCGTTTTCCCCCCGCCCTTGCCGGGAGGGGATCGCGATAAGGGGACGGTAGGCCAGCTGTGCTGGCGCCTTCTCCCCGCCGGGGAGAGGGCGCGGATGGCGGCAGGGGCGCGGCATTACGCGGCCTCCCGCAGCGCACCCGGCAGCGCGCGCGGCGCCACGCCGCGCACCGCCTCGGCGATGGCGCGGATGTGCGCGGGGGTGGTGCCGCAGCAGCCGCCGACCAGGTTGAGCAGGCCCTCGCGGGCGAAGCCGGCGATCACGGCGGCCATGTGCGCGGGCGTCTCGTCGTACTCGCCGAAGGCGTTGGGCAGGCCGGCGTTGGGGTGGGTGCTGACGTGGCACTCGGCCTGCTCGGCCAGGGTCTGCACGTGCGGGCGCAGGTCCTCGGCGCCGAGCGCGCAGTTGAGGCCCACCGAGAGCGGGCGCGCGTGGCGCACCGAGTACCAGAACGCCTCGGCGGTCTGGCCGGAAAGCGTGCGGCCGGAGCGGTCGGTGATGGTGCCGGAGATCATCAGCGGCACGCGCGCGCCGCGCTCGCGGAACAGCTCGGCCAGCGAGTACAGCGCGGCCTTGGCATTGAGCGTGTCGAAGATGGTCTCGACCATGACGAGGTCGGCGCCGCCGTCGAGCAAGCCACGCGCGGCCTCGACGTAGTTGGCCACCAGTTCCCCGAAGCTCACGTTGCGGAAGCCCGGGTCGTTGACATCGGGCGAGAGCGAAGCGGTGCGGCTGGTCGGGCCGAGCACGCCGATGGCGTAGCGCGGCTGCTGCGGCGTGCGCGCGGTGTAGGTGTCGCAGGCGGCGCGGGCCAGCCGGGCGCCTTCGCGGTTGAGCTCGTAGGCAAGGTGCTCGAGGCCGTAGTCGGCCTGGCTGATGCGAGTGGAGTTGAAGGTGTTGGTCTCGACCAGGTCGGCGCCCGCCTCCAGGTAGGCCTCGTGCACGCCGCGGATGATCTCGGGGCGGGTCAGCGAGAGCAGGTCGTTGTTGCCTTTCAGCTCGCAGCCGGGGTGGTCGTGGGCGTGGCCGTGCGCATGGTCGTGGCCGTCGGCGAAGCGCTCGCCGCGGAAGTCGACTTCCTCCAGCCGGTGGCCTTGCAGCATGGTGCCCATGCCGCCGTCGAGGACGAGGATGCGTTCGCGCAGCGTGTCTTCGAGGCGGGCGACGCGGTCGGGGTGGAGCCAGGGCAGGGTGTTGTTCATGGCGGCACTTTAGGGTTTGCGGGCCAGCAGGCTGATCACTTCGAAATACGGCGCCTTGCGCTCGCGGCTCAGGCGCGTGCAGCTCATCACGTCGAGGCCGGCGCGGCGGGCCAGGTCGCCGAGTTCCTCGTGCGAGAAGCCGAGGTTGCGGTGGTCGAACGGCTCCACCACTGCGCGGTGCGCATGCTTGCCGAGGGTCACGGCGAGCAGGCGGCCGCCGCGCCGCAAGAGGCGCGCAGCCTCGGCCACCGCCTTGGCGGGATGCTCGGCGTAGGTCAGCGCATGCAGCATCAGCACCAGGTCGAAGCGGCGCTTGCCGAGCTCCAGCGCCTGCATGTCGCCGTGCAGCACCTCCACGTTGGCGAACGGGGCCAGCCGGCGCGTGGCCGCCTCCACCACGCGCTCGCTCGAATCCACGCAGACGATCGAGCGCGCGTGCGGCGCCAGCAACTCGGCGGTGACGCCGTCGCCGGAGGCGATGTCGAGCACGTCGCCGGTTTCCAGCAGCTGCAGCAGCGAGCGGGCCAGGGTCTCCCAGGTGCGGCCGGGCGAGTAGTGGCGCTCCATGTCGCCGGCCACGGTGTCGGCCCAGCCTTCCTCGCTGGCGCGCTGGGCGAGCACGCCGGGCAGGCGCGCGGCGTCTTCGCGCAGCAGGGCGTCGTCGATGCTCTCGCGCAGCGAGCCGAGCAGGGCGTGCTGGTGCGCGTCGGACTCGTTGTTGGCGCGGTAGTAGGCGGAGACGCCGGCGCGGCGGTCGCGTACCAGCCCGGACTCCTTCAGTTTGGCCAGGTGGGTGGACACGCGCGGCTGCGCCAGGTGCAGCACCGCGGCCAACTCGGCCACGGTCAGCTCCTCGCGTTCGAGCAGGGCCAGCAGGCGCACGCGGGTGGGATCGGCCAGCAGGCGCAGCACGCTGGAGGCGGTCGCCAGATCCATCGAGTATCCGTTTATCGCGATAAAAAGATGATAAAGGCTAGGCCTTGCGTTGCAAGGCGTCAAGGCGTGGGTGATGGGCGGGCTGGCACGGAGAAGGAACGGGCGCGGCCGGCGGCGTCGTGCGCGCCTTTTCCGCTGCGCACAAAAGCTTTCGCGCCGCCCACGACTAGACTTGCCGCCCGATTCCCTCCCTTCCCCCGGAGCCACGCATGGATTTCCGCTTCACCGAAGAGCAGCTGTCGATCCAGGCCATCGCGCGCGACTTCGCGCAGCGGCGCATCGCACCGGTGGCGGCGGAGCTGGACGCCAAGGGCGAGTTCCCGCTCGACAACATCCGCGAGATGGGCCAGCTGGGCCTGATGGGCATCGAGGTGCCGGAGGCCTACGGCGGCGCCGGCATGGACCCGATCGCCTACGTGCTGGCGATGATCGAGATCGCCGCGGCGGATGCCGCCACCTCCACCATCATGTCGGTGAACAATTCGCTGTTCTGCAACGGCATCCTCAAGCACGGCACGGAGGCGCAGAAGCAGACCTACGTGCGCGCCATCGCCACCGGCGAGGCCATCGGCGCCTACGCGCTGACCGAGCCGCAGTCCGGCTCCGACGCCTCGGCCATGCACACCCGCGCCAGCCGCAACGATGACGGCGACTGGGTGATCAACGGCAAGAAGAGCTGGATCACCTCCGGCCCCGTGGCGCGCTACCTCGTGCTGTTCGCCCTCACCACGCCCGGCGTCGGCGCCCGGGGGGTGTCGGCCTTCATCATCGACACCCAGAAGCCGGGCTTCCACGCCGGCAAGACCGAGCCCAAGCTCGGCATCCGCGCCTCGGCCACCTGCGAGATCGAGCTCAGCGACTACGTGTGCCCGAAGGAGAACCTGCTGGGCGAGGAGGGCAAGGGCTTCGCCATCGCCATGGGCGTGCTCGATGCGGGGCGCATCGGCATCGCCTCGCAGGCGGTGGGCATCGCGCGCGCCGCGTACGAGGCCAGCTTGCAGTGGTCGCGCGACCGCAAGGCCTTCGGCCAGCCGATCGGCAGCTTCCAGATGACCCAGGCCAAGATCGCCGACATGAAGTGCAAGCTCGACGCGGCCTGGCTGCTCACCCTGCGCGCGGCCTGGGCCAAGGGCGAGGCGGAGCGCAGCGGCAGCGGGCGCTTCGGCACCGAGGCCTCGATCGCCAAGCTCACCGCCTCGGAGGCAGCGATGTGGATCACCCACCAGGCGGTGCAGATCCACGGCGGCATGGGGTATTCGAAGGAGATGCCGTTGGAGCGCTACTTCCGCGACGCCAAGATCACCGAGATCTACGAGGGCACCTCGGAGATCCAGCGGCTGGTGATCGCGCGGGCGGAGACGGGGCTGCGCTGACGTTCGATAGCGGCGAACGCCCGGCCGCCGCGACGGCCGGGCGTTCCGGGCCATTTTCGCGGCCGTACGAAAAGTGTTTGTCCGCTGGCCCCGTTTTTCGCCGCCGCCGGGGGATCGAACATGTCGCGGCATCCCACGGAGATCTGCCATGACCGCGCCCCTTATCGTCGTCGCCACCATCGTGGCCGCGCCGCCGTTCCTCGAAGCCGTCGAACAGGCCCTGGCCGCCGCCGTGCTTGCGGTGCGTACCGAGTCCGGCTGCGAGCAGTACGACCTGCACCGCGACCTGGCCGATCCGCATCGCCTGGTGATGGTGGAGCGCTGGTGCGACGAGGCCGCGCTGGCCGCGCACGAGCGGGCGCCGGCCTTCCTCGCCCTGGCCGCGGCGCTCGAAGGCCGCGCCGCCCTGGAGGTCGTCAAGCTCGCCCGGCTGGCCTGAACGCCGCCGCCGCGCGGCAGGGTGAACGGCATCGCGCGGCCCACCCCGCGGCAGCGCAAAAAAAAGCCCCGGCATGGCGCTAGCCGTTCCGACTAGCTGTTGGTTTTCGAGGTTGTTACCCTAGCCCCTGATCGAGCATCAGGGGCTTTTTCGTGCCGAAGGCTACGAAGCGAGGCGGCCACAGCGTGTGCCGCCGCCCGTCGGTATGTTGCAAGTCAACTTCTGCCGGAATCCTGCCTGCGATAACTTTGGATGCCCGCCAGGGAATTCATGCGGAGGGTCCAAAGCAGCAAAGGATGAGCCTCCGTACGTGATGAGCGGCGGCGGTGGCTCCCTGCCGCCAACTGCGATCTTGGTCATCTTGCTCACTCCAGATGGCGATAGTGAATCGCTTATCCGGGTGTCCGTGGAACGGGGGCAAGATCACGCCCCAACTGCACCACTTGCACGAAACAGCGCCGAGAACTCGGCCAAGTGAACCTGGCGAAACTCCCGGAGCGTGCGATGGGCCGGGAAGTTGTCCGCGCCCAGCACCCGGAAGGCCACGTCCTGCTCCAGCGACCGGGCGATCTTGCGCGAGGAAAACACCCCACTGGCATAGGCGTACACCAGCACCTTGACCATCATCGCCGGATCGAACGGCTGACGCCGTCGTCCATCGCCCGCATGGCGCGCATGGAAGGCCGCCAGATCCAGCGCATCCACCGCATCGCTGACGAACCACACCAAGTGGCCCTCCGGCAGCCACTCCTTCAGCGAGAGCGGCAGCAGCAGGAGTTGG
>NZ_LFQR01000153.1 GCF_001182895.1 Frateuria defendens
TGGACCTGCACTCGCGCAAGGTCGTGGGCTGGTCGATGTCCGAGCGGATGACGGCCACGCTGGTCTGCGATGCGCTGCGCATGGCGTTGTTCAATCGCAGGCGGCCACGTGGCGTGATCGTGCACAGCGACCGCGGCAGCCAGTACTGCTCGCGCGAGCATCGCGCCTTGCTGGAAGTCCACGGACTGATCGCGAGCATGAGCGCCAAGGGCAACTGCTACGACAATGCGGCGATGGAGAGCTGGAACCACAGCCTGAAGGTCGAAGCGATCCACGGCGAACGCTTTGCCACGCGCGAACAGGCCAAGGCGCACGTGTTCGAGTACATCGAGGTTGACTACAATCGAA
>NZ_LFQR01000154.1 GCF_001182895.1 Frateuria defendens
GCCGCGATGGTGCCGTGGTCACCTACACTGATGACCGCAAAAGGCGTGGCATGGGCAACGATGCAAGGATGGATCGCGTGGCTGGCCGCGCTGTGGCGATGGCTGCTGACAAGGCGATGGTCATGGCGATATGGCCAGCACGCATGCACGCTCGCTTTCGTACCGTCACCCTCACGCCAACGCTGCCGGCCCAAACCACCCTGGGTGCGCCGCGAGCTGATCCGCTTGCGCGCGTGGTCACCCGATCTCGGCTGCCGCGTGCTGGCGGAGGTGTTCAACCGACGGCATGCAGAGCGCGGCATCTCGGTCAGCAAGTCCTACGTGGCGAACGTGCTACGGCAGGCCACGACGGAGATCGT
>NZ_LFQR01000155.1 GCF_001182895.1 Frateuria defendens
GCTTAAGTTGAGAGCATTGCGGAATGTCCCCGCTTCGATGGGCGGACGCATCGATGTTTCGCCGTCTCGGTGAACATAGCCTGCAAACGAAAGGTCATAAGCGACGTTGCGCCCGCGTAGGCTACCTTCGGAGGCCACGCCCACTGCGAAGTAGATCGTTGCCCTGAGTTCGTTTTCGGTCAGTGTTGCGGGTCGCAGTTGTGCATTCACGGTGGTGCCTCCTGGCGCGCGTTGCGTTATTGCTGTTCCTTAATGTCGATGATCCGAATGCTTCGCACGGTTCCAGCCGGCGACAAGTCCTTGCTGTTCAACCGGATTGCCTTGCTGCCTGTAACAATGAGAGTCGTATTATCCTCAAGGTCTACCGCCTGTGTCGGGAGGGTAACCCAGCAGTTCCTTTGACCGTCGTAGTCCGCAATGATTTTCGTGACCGGCTTGAACCCCGGCTCAGTGTCCTGCCGCAAGGACGCGCGTGTTCGAGCAACGTAGGCGGCTTCCTCGCAGATGGACTGCCCACCGAACAGATGGCGCACGTCTACGGGCGTGTTGGTGGGTACGCCGCCGGCCATTACGGTCTCCTGCTTGAACAGGAGGTCACCCAGCACGACCTCATGGCCCCTGCCTTCCCGATCCCACCAACCGCCATAAACCGCAGACTGGTCGGTACCTACTCCGTAAGACACTCCCGGGGTGGATGCATATCGATTCCCGCCACGGTCCGTGAAGCTGTAGACCAACCATTTGCCCGGCTCAGTCAAATTGCCCGGCTCAGTCAAATCAGCCTGAACATCTGCCACACGCTCGCCCGAAAAGAATTCCAGGGCATGCGCCGTGCCGTTTACAGGCGATGACACCAGCCAGAGCTTCCACGGCTTGCTACGGTGTTCAAAGATGACTTCTGCCGTCGGGAATTCACGTTCTGCGACGGTCGTCGCCGGCCAATTGCTATTGGGCCGGATAGGCGTGGCCGTCTTCGTGCGCCGATCAAGACCATCAGCATCAGGCGGGGTCGCGCACGCTCCTACTCCAACGACCAGCGACATCCCCAAGAGCAAAGTCGTGAGGCCCTTCCTGCAGCGGATGCGTACGCAGATGTCGACTACCGACCGGAACTGCTGGCGGTGATGGCCAAGGCAGTTCCTCAACAAATTGAAAGGATCCGAGTTTTTCATGATGACGCTTCCTTGCTAGTCCACCAACGACTTGGCCCAAGGTGTTCCGACATCAAAGGCGGGTCAACAGCGCCCCCTCGCCTCGTTTGCCGCCGACCTGCGCGGCGCAGCGGCGGATCCGGATCAACCGGCGTAGCCGGCCACCTGCACGCGCCGCCCCAGCAGCGCCGAGTACAGCACCACCGCCAGCGCCAGCACCGAGACGCCGGCGCCGAGCAGCGGCAGGTCGGTCAGCGGCAGGCCGTTGCCGATCACCAGGCCGCCAAGCCACGCGCCAGTGGCGTTGCCGAGGTTGAAGGCGCCCTGGTTGAGGGTGGAGGCGAGGTTGGGCGCCTCGCTGGCCTGGTCCAGCACGTACACCTGCGCGGCCGGCACCACCGCGAAAGAAACCACGCCCCAGACGAACAGCGTGACCAGCGTGGCGGCCTGGAAATGGCTGGTGTAGGCGAACAGCAGCATCACCAGCGCGATCGCCGCGAACAGGCCGGCCATCGCCCGCATCAGCCGCCAGTCGGCGAGCCGCCCGCCGAGCAGCCCGCCCACCGTGATGCCGCCGCCGAACAGCAGCAGCACCCAGCTCTCCGCCGAGGCGGCGAAGCCGGTGACCTCGCGCAGAATGTAGGCGATGTAGGTGAATACGGCGAACATACTCACCGAGGCCAGCGTGCTGATCAGCAACGCCATCTGCACCCGCAGCCCGAGCAGCGAGCGGAACTCGCGCAACAGCTTGCCGGCAGCCGGCAGGGGCAGCCGGCGAGGCAACCACAGCTGCAGCGCCAGCAGGGCCAGCAGACCGATCGCCGCCACCGCCCAGAACGTGGTGCGCCAGCCGGCCCATTGCCCCAGGGCGGTACCGAAGGGCACGCCGAGCACGTTGGCCAGGGTGAGCCCGGTGAACATCACCGCCACCGCCTGCGCGCGCTTCTCGCGCGGCACCAGGTCGGCCGCCACCACCGCGCCGATGCCGAAGAAGGCCGCGTGGCAGAACGCCGTGACCACCCGCGCGCCCATCAGCAGCGCGTAGCTGGGCGCCAGCGCGCACAACACGTTGCCGGCGATGAACATGCCCACCAGGCTGAGCAGCGCGCGCCGCCGCGGCCAGCGCGCGGTCAGCACGGCCAGCACCGGCGCGCCGGCCGCCACGCCAAGCGCGTAGCCGGACACCAGCATGCCGGCGGCCTGTGCCGTCACGTGCAGATCGGCCGCCACCTCCGGCAGCAGGCCCATGATCACGAACTCGGTGGTGCCGATGCCGAACGCGGCCGCGGCCAGGGCGAACAGCGGCAGGTACATGGAAGTCTTGGACATGCGAAATCGCCAAAGGTCCGCCATGGGAAACATGCCGGACCACATCGAGGTATGAGGATTACTGGGACCAGGGCCGCGCCAGCCCGTGGCGCACAGGTTAAAACGATCCACGCCGGATTTCAGCGCCTCGATGGCGACGACTCATCCGGCCATCAGTTTCAGTTGGCGGCGCCGCGTTCGTGCGGCGCCCGCGCGCGGGCCGGAGGCCGGGGGCCGAGAGAATCGCCGACGGGGCGCACGCGGGCCAGCGCCCCACTCGATCGAGACCGGCCCACGCCGCGCGCGAGGGGTGCCTCAGTCGCTCCGGGCAACCGGCTTCATGGAGCGCTCGAGCCGCCACTTCGCCACCAGCAGCAGCACGGCGAACACGGTGATCAGCAGCGCCACGGCCTTGCCCTTCGCCTCGTAGCACGCGCCGGCCGCCACGATCAGCGGCGCGGCCACCGTTTCCAGCAACCAGGCCAGGGCCTGGCGCGGCGGCACGTCGGGGGCGAGCCGGGCGAAGAAGGCGGCGTAGGCCCACAGCACCGCCAGGCAGCCGAAGGTCGCCGCGACGGCGGCGGCGTAGATCGGGAACGCCGAGGCCGACTCGGTCTCGGTCAGCACGAAGCGAATCACCACCGGCATCAGCGCCACCAGGCTGAGCAGCAGCAGGTTGATCGCCGTGCCGGGGCCGTCGATGTCGCGCAGGTGCGCCACGATGCGGCGATGGCTGGCCCAGATCGCGCCGATCAGCACGAAGCTCAGGAAATACACCAGCAGCGGCGTCGACCACGCTTGCCACAGCGTCTGCCCCGGCTGCGGCTCGGGCTTGATCTCGATCGCCGACAGCGTGATGGCGATGGCGAAGATGCCGTCCGACAGCATCACCAGCCGCTCCAGATGCCGCCGCCCCACTTCCCGGCTCTCGACCGGATCCCGCCCCCGCTCGCCCATGCGTCCCCCCCCTGCGCGGTTGATGCCAACGGCATCCGCGGCGGATTGCCGCAGGCCTTCTATCTTGCCCGAATTCCGCGCCGGCCAAGGAAGAGCTAAGGTGGCATGCATCGCGCCGCCCGAGCAGCCGCCGGCCGGATCGCGTACCCTATGCGCCTGCCGCCGCGCCCGACGCGGCGCTCGCAAGGCGCAGAGGCACGCCGCCCTCCCCCAGCGAGACCCGCCACCGGCTTCCTCCCGTAGCGCCGGTGCGCGACCGGCATGCGAACTCCGCGGCATTCTTCGAGACGAAACGACCATGGTGGCATTGGCGACCGAGCACGTGATCGACGTGCAGCACTGGAACGACAGCCTGTTCTCCTTCCGCACCACGCGCGACCCGGGCTTCCGCTTCGACAGCGGCCAGTTCGTGATGATCGGCCTCACCGTCAACGGCCGCCCGCTGATGCGCGCCTACTCCATCGCCAGCGCGAGCTGGGAGGAGCACCTGGAGTTCTTCTCGATCAAGGTGCCCGACGGCCCGCTCACCTCGCGCCTGCAGCACTTAAAGCCCGGCGACGCGCTCACCGTGAGCCGCAAGCCCACCGGCACGCTGGTGCTCACGGATCTCAAGCCCGGCAGGCACCTCTACCTGCTGGGCACCGGCACGGGCCTCGCGCCCTTCCTCAGCATCATCCGCGATCCGGACGTGTACGAGCGCTTCGACAAGATCGTGCTGGCCCACGGCGTGCGCCACGTCGACGACCTCGCCTACGCCGACTACTTGCAGAACGAGCTGCCGCAGCACGAGTACCTGGGCGAGCTGGTGCGCGAGAAGCTGATCTACTACCCCACCGTGACCCGCGAGCCGTTCCGCCACCGCGGCCGCATCACCGACGCCATCGCCGACGGCCTGATGAGCGAGGCCACCGGCCTGCCGCCGCTCAACCCGGAGACCGACCGCGTGATGCTGTGCGGCAGCCCGGCGATGCTGGACGACCTGTGCGTGCTGCTCGACGGCCGCGGCTTCCAGGCCTCCCCGCGCACGCGCGAGCCGGGCGACTACGTGATCGAGCGGGCCTTCGTCGATAAGTGACGACCCCCGCCGGACCGCCCCATGCGGCCCGGCGGCAGCGCCTCTCCGGCCGCCCGGTACATGCGCTCGACGCTGTCCATGTCGGTGAGGTCCACCGTGACGTCGTCGCCGCTGCGCCCCGCGCGGACGAGTTCGTGCCCATCGTCGCCCCCTCAGCCGTCCGAACGCAGCGTGCCGCCGCTGGCCCAGGCGTCCTTGGGCACTTCGCGGATCACGATCTCCACGCTTTCCGGCGGGCAGGCCAGCGTTTCGGCGGTGACGCGGGTGGTCTCGCGGACGAAGGCGCGCTTCTGGTCGAGCGTGCGGCCGGGATGCATGTCCAGGTACAGGGTAGGCATGGTCGATCCTCCAGTGGGCCGGCCCGGATGGGCCGTGTGCGTGGAGTCTCATCCCGAACCATTGGCTGATAAACATGCAATGATTTGATCCATTGGCAACCCAATGGTTCGCAATCCATGGACAAGCTCGCCGGCATGGCGATGTTCGTGCGGGTGGTGGAGCGCGGCAGTTTCAGCGCCGCGGCCGAGGCCGCCGGGGTGTCCGCCACCATGGCCGGCAAGCACGTGCGCGGGCTCGAGGAACGGCTGGGCGCGCGCCTGCTGCACCGGACCACCCGCCGCCAGCAGCTCACCGAGGTCGGCCGCCTCTACTACGAGCGCTGCAAGCAGGTGCTGGCCGACATCGAGCTGGCCGAGGCCAGCGCCCACGAACTGCAGGCGATGCCGCGCGGCCTGCTGCGCCTCACCGCGCCGCTCAGCTTCGGCAGCCGGCGGCTGGTGCCGGCGCTGACCGAATACCTGGCGCGGCACCCGCAGGTGAGCATCGACCTGCGCCTGGACAACCGCGTCTACGACTTGGTGGACGAGGGCTTCGAGCTGGCGATCCGCATCGGCCCGCTCGACGACCCCGCGCTGGTGGCGCGCCCGCTGCGACCCTACCGCATGCTGCTGGCCGCCTCGCCCGCCTACCTGGCCCGGCACGCTACGCCGCGCCGGCCGGAGGACCTGGCCGGCCACGCCTGCCTGGGCCTGTCGAACTGGCGCCGCCGCGACCGCTGGCGCTTGCTCGGGCCCGACGGCGAGCGCGAGGTGGCCGTGCACGGGCGGCTGTCGGTGGACAACGGCGACGCGCTGCGTGTCGCCGCCCTGGCGGACGCCGGCATCGTGCTGCAGCCGGAGGTGCTGCTCGCCGACGACCTCGCCGCCGGCCGGCTGGTCCAGGTGCTGCCCGAATGGGCGCCGCCGGCCACGCCGATGCACCTGCTGTACGCGCCGGACCGCCGGCCCACCGCCAAGCTGCGCAGCGTGATCGACTTCCTGCTGGAACGGTTCGGGGCCGGGCAGGCCGGGGACTGAGGGCCTCTGCGATTTCCCTGCAAGATTTGCCGCCCGGGTGGGAGCGCGCCTTGCGCGCGGCCGGGGTGCTACGGCGTTGCCGCGGCGCAGGCTTGTCGCGACACAAGGCACCACAGGGGTGCAGAGAGGCGTGCCAAGCGGGGAATCGGGCGAGGGTTAGTTCCTCACCCTGCCCTGCCCCTCGTTGTCCCAGTAGCCGAAGATCCGCCGCGCGACCAGCTTGTACAGCCGCTTGAAGGTGGCGCGCCACAGGCGCGCATGCGGTGCCGGGGTGGAGAGGATCGCGCGCTGGCGGGCGCTCAGCGCCTCGGGGCAGTAGGTGCGCTTGTGCTTGAGCAGGTGGCGCAGGTCTTCGCGGGCGAGCAGGCGGAACAGTGCGCCGCGGCGGCCGCGGGTCCAGGCGATCTGGAAATCCACCAGGGCGGGACGGCCGTCCTCGCGCACCAGCCAGTTCGGCTCCTTCGCCAGGTCGTTGTGCACGATGCCGCGCCGGTGCAGCGCGGCCAGCAGGCGCAGGGCGTCGCGGTAGTAGGCGCGCCCTCGCGGCTGCGCCTGCTGCATCGGCAGGCCGGCGATGTAGCCGCGCAGCAGTTCGCGGCCGTTCCAGCCGAGCAGCGCCGGCACGCCGTCGAGGCCGTCGAGCTTCGCCAGCGCGCGCGCCTCGCGGGCGGCGGCGCGGCGCGCGAAGGCGCGCGCCCACCAGCGCGCGGCGCCCACGTCGCGGCGCACGACGCGCACGCCGTCACGTTCGGCAAGTTCGATCCGGCCCAGTTCGTCGGCCTTGAGCAGCATTCGTCCACCCGTCGATCACATCGGCGAGGCACGCGGCAGGGTTACACTCGCCCGGCCCGCGGCCGGGCCCCATTGTGACCGACCGCGGCCATGCGCGGCACCCCGGCCCACCGAACGGACAACGATGCGACCATGGACATCGCGCTCTACCTGCTCGCCGCCATCCTGATCGTCACCGGTCTGGCCGGGGCGATCCTGCCCGTGCTGCCCGGCATCCCGATGATCTTCGGCGGCATCTGGCTGGCCGCGGCGGTGGACGACTACCGCCACCTCGGCCTCGGCTGGCTGCTGGCGATCGGCGCGCTGGGCGCGCTCGGGGTGATCGTGGATTTCGTGGCCGCCACGCTGGGCGCACGGCGCATCGGCGCCAGCCGGATGGCGCTGTGGGGCGCCAGCCTGGGCACCCTGGTAGGCATGTTCTTCGGCCTGCCGGGCCTGGTGTTCGGCCCGTTCGCGGGGGCGCTGGTCGGCGAGCTGGCCTCCGGCACCAGCGTGCTGCGCTCCACCCACGTGGGCGTGGGTACCTGGCTGGGGCTGCTCTGCGGCACCCTGCTCAAGCTGGTGATCTCCTGCGTGATGGTGGGCCTGTTCGGGCTGGCGCTGCTGGTCGGCTGAGCGCCGCGGCGATTGCCTCGGAGCCTGCTCACGAACTCGTCCGCCAACACGATCTGCCGCAGGAGCGCGCCTGCGCGCGACCAGTCTGCGCAGCGGTTAACGCCATGACGTCATGGTCGCGCGCAAGCGCGCTCCAGCAACCTCGGGGGAGCGCGTGAACGGGCTCTCAGGCCGGATCGGGCAGCACGTACAGCAGCACCGCGAGGTAGTGCAGCACGCTGCCGGCCAGCACGAAACCGTGCCACACGGCGTGGTGGAACGGCAGCCGCCGGCACAGGTAGAACGGCACCCCCAGCGTGTAGGTGACGCCGCCGGCGATCAGCAGCGCGAGGCCGCCGCTGTCGAGGTGCGCGCTGAGCGGCTTGAACGCCACCAGCGCGACCCAGCCCATCGCCACGTAGAGCACCACCGCCAGCGTGCGGCTGCGGATACGGTGCAGCAGGCCCAGCTCCAGCGCGCTGCCGGCCACCGCCAGCGCCCAGATGGTGCCGAACAGGCCCCAGCCCCAGGCGCCCGGCAGCGCGATCAGGGTGAAAGGCGTATAGGTGCCGGCGATCAGCAGGAAGATCGCGATATGGTCGAGCTTGCGCAGCACCCGCCGCGGCAGCTCGCCGGGGATGGCGTGGTAGAGCGTGGAGGCCGTGTAGAGCAGGATCAGCGTGGTGCCGAACACCGCGCTCGCCACCACCGCCCGCGCGTCGCCGTAGAGCGAGGCGAACGCCACCAGCGTGGCCAGCCCGGCGATGCTGAGCACGATGCCGACGCCGTGGATCAGCGTGCTGGCCAACTCGTCGGCAAAGGCATAGCGCGGCACCAGCGCACCGGACTGGACGGACATCGGCGACTCCCGGAATCAAGTCGGATACAAGACGTTTTGCCTAACCTTACCCGGCAGGCATCGATTTGCCTACGCTCGCGTATGGATCATGCCGCGGTGCACCATATCCGGTATGGCGGCGGGGCCCTCACGTTGCGGCGGCGCCCGACCGCCGCAGGCCAACGAGAGACGGCGGCGGAGTTCCGGCATCCACCCGGCCGCGGAGCACGGCAAAAACAACGACTCGCTCACCACCATTGCACGATGCCCTAACGGCCCAGCCCCGACAGTGCGAACGCGGATGCCCCTCATCCCCCTCGCATCCGCTCTCCCGCCCCGCCTCTCCGCGGGGCTTTTTTGTGCCCCCGTTTGGACGACTGGACGGCCGCTTGCGCCGGCGACGGCCGGCGACATAGGCTGGTGGCGCGCCGCAGCATTCCCCGCCCCCGCCGGCGGCGCCACAACCCGCCACGTCGCAGTCAGGAGGTCGCCCATGTCGTCCACAAGCCTGGCCGTTTCCCGCGCGCATCCCGATGCGGTGCGCATCGCCGCCTTCAGCGCGGCGCTCGCCCTCAACCTCGCCGTCCTGCTGGCCGCCCTGCGGCCGATGGCATGGCCCGCGCTCGATGCGTCCCGCCCCGATCCGGCGCTGCCGGTCCGCTTCATCGCCCCGGTCGCGCCGCCACCGCCCGCACCGCCGGTGCCCGTGGTGAAGCCGCTGCCGCACGCCGCGCCCCGGCCCGTGCAGGTGCGGACGCCTCCGCCGGTGGCGCCGCCCAGCGTGCCAACCGAGGAGGGCCGTCTCGCCACGCCGCCGGCCGCAGTCCCCACGCCCACGCCGCCTGCCGTTGCGCCGACCGCTGTCGCCCCGCCTGAGCCACCGGCACAAGCCAGCCTCGCCTACCGCTCGGCGCCGCTGAGCTTTCCCTCGATCGCGGTGCGCCAGCACATGCACGGCACCGTGCTGCTGCGCGTACTGGTGGACGAGGAAGGCAAGCCGGTCGAGGTGGTGATCGAGCAGAGCAGCGGCTACGCCGTGCTCGATCGCAGCGCGCGCGAGCAGGTGCTGGCCTCGTGGCGGTTCGAGCCGGCCACTGTGCAGGGCCGCCCGGCCCGCGCCTGGGCGCGCGTGCCGGTGAGCTTCGCGTTGCGCGAGCAATAAAGCCTGGCGTCCCGGCGCGGCAGCGGCCGCGCCGGGTTTCTTTCGACGAACGTTCTTGGACGAATGCTTCAGTGTGCCGCGGCGGCGTGCGCCGGGCCGCGCGCCGCGCGCGCGATCGCCCACACCAGCGCCGCCAGCAACAGCACCGGCAGCCACAGCGGCAGCAGCACGAGCAGCACCAGCGGCGCGGCGATCAGCAGCGCCACGCCGCCGAGCACCAGCCCGAACAGCCCGCTCACCAGCCCGAACAGCCCGCCGATCAGGGCGAACGCCAGCTTGAACGCCAGCCCGACCACCGCGGCGGCCAGCCACAGGCCGCCCACCAGCAACGCGATTCCCACCATCAGCTCGATCATCGCCGCCTCCTCGACGCGCCGCCCCGCCAGCGCGGGAACCTGCCTTGGATGCCGCCCGCGCCATCGAAGGTTTGGCCGGCGGCGCAGGTCCATTCTGCGCCCCGCCGCCGTGGCGGCCATGGCACGGAAGTCATGCTTCCGGGTTACGCCTCTTTAACGACGGGCATGGTCCACTGGCCGCCGTTTCAGGGCTCCACAAGGTCACGCATGCGATCATCCAGGCATTGCTTGAAGGCGCTACGTGAGATCGTGCTCGCGCACGACTTCGACGAGCATCCGGATCTGGCCACGCTGGCCCGCGAGCTCGGCGCCATCGCCCACCGCGACCGCGGGCGGCTCGCCACCGAGCTGGAACCGCTGCGCCGTACCAACCGCTTCGAACGCTGGCAGCTCGGCCCGCGCCTGGCCTCGGGCGCCAGCCTGCTGGTGATGGCCTGGCCGGCCAACCACGCCACGCCGATCCACGACCACGCCGGCCTGTGGGGCCTGGAGCTGGCCCTGCTCGGCGCGCTCGAAGTGGAGTCCTGGGCGCGCGACCCGCACACCGGCTCGCTGCGCCAGCTGGGCCGCGACTGGCTCGGCCCCGGCGACGCCACCTGGTTCGACACCGGCGACCCGGGCCTGCACCGCTGCCGCAATCTCTCGCGCCAGGAAACCGCGCTGACCCTGCACGTCTACGGCGGCGACCTGTCGGAGTACTTCGCCTACGAACAGGAAGCGCAGGGCGAGCGCTGGCAGATGCTGCCGCAGCGCGCCGCGATTGCGGGCCGGCTGCCGGGTTGAGTTAACCTGCCCGGCGGTTTCATTTCAGCGGGAATCCCATGTTCCGACGAGTCGCCATCATCGGCGGCGGCGCCGCGGCCGCGGCGTTGCTCAGCGAATTGATCGATCGCGCGCCGGCCACCACGCCGTTGCACGTGGACTGGTACACCGGCGGTGGCCGCCCCGGCCGCGGCGTGGCCTACGGCACCGATTCGCCGCGGCACCTGCTCAACGTGCGCGCCGCCTCGATGGGCATGTTCACCGGCAAGCCGCTCGGCTTCCTCGACTACGCACAGCGGCAGAACCCCGACGTCGCCGGCACCGACTTCCTGCCGCGCCGCCTCTACGGCGACTACCTCGAGTCCGAAGTGCGGCGCGCGCTGGCGCAGGCGCAGGCACGCGACCACGACGTGCGCGTGCTGCCGTTCGCCGCCGACGCGCTGGTGCCCGAGCCGGGCGGCGTCACCGTGCTGCAGGGCGAGGAAAGCCGCCGCGCCGACGCCGCGGTGCTCGCACTCGGCACGCTGCCGAACCAGCCGCTGGCCGGCGTCGAGCCGGCGCTGCTGGAGGATCGCTACGTGATCGACCCGTGGGCGCTGCTGGCCCGCGGCGACGACGCCACGCCGCCGCGCCAGGTGGCGCTGATCGGCCTGGGCCTCACCGCCGTGGACGTGCTGCTCGAACTGGCGGCGCGCTGGCCGCAGACCCGCTTCGTGGCCCTGTCGCGCCACGGCCGGCTGCCCGAGCCGCACCTGCCGGCCGCCTCCGCGCCCGCCGACGACGGCGGTGCGCTGGTCGAGGCGATGCGCGACAAGGCCGAGGTGCGCCACTGGACGCACCTGCTGCGCGACGCCTGCGCGGCCAGCCGCGACTGGCGCACGGTGATCGACAGCCTGCGCCCGCACACGCCCGGCCTGTGGGCCGGCCTGGTGCCCGAGGAGCGCGCCCGCTTCCTACGCCACGCGCGCTGGGCATGGGAGCGCGTGCGCCACCGGCTGCCCCCGGCGGTGGCCGAGGCGATGGCGGAGCTCGAACACAGCGGCCGCCTGCAACGCCTGCGCGGCCGCATGCGCGCGGTGCGGCGCGCCGGCGACGGCGTGCAGCTGGACCTCGAACTGCCGCACGGGTCGTCCGCGCGCGCGCTGGAGGCGGACCTGGCGATCCAGGCCATCGGCCTGGACACCGACGCGCGCCGCACCCACCATCCGCTGGTGCGCCAGCTGGTCACCAACGGCCACGTGCTGCCCGAGCCGCTGGGCCAGGGCCTGGCCGCCGAGGACGACGGCCGCCTGCATCACGGCGGCGGCGTGTGGCCCCACGTGTACGCCATCGGCAGCCTGCTGCGCGGCGCGCTGTGGGAATCGACCGCGATGCCGGAGATCCGCCAGCAGGCGCGCGGCGTCGCCGAGCGGCTGCTGGCCGGCTGAGCCCGCGCGCCGGATCAGGCAAGATACCGCGGGCCCGACCACCACGGACCCGCGCATGCTCACCAGCCTGATCGCTCTGGCCGCCCTGTCGCTGCACGCCGCCGGCCTGTTCGCGGCGATGCACGCGGTGATGCACACGCGCACCCCGCAGGGCGCCCTGGCCTGGGCGCTGGGCCTGGTGCTGGTGCCCTACTTCACCCTGGTGCCGTACCTGTTCCTCGGCGCCAGCCGCTTCCACGGCTACGTGCACCTCAAGCGGCTGCGCCACCGCACGCGCGAGCGGCAGGCCGCCGCGCACGACTGGCCCGAGCGCGGCACCTACCTGCAACGGCACGCGCCGCTGCCGAGCTGCTCGCGCTACGCGGCGATCGGCAACATGCTGGGCGCGCACTTCCACGGCGGCCACCGGCTGCGCCTGCTGGTGGACGGCGCGGCCACCTTCGAGGCCATCCTCGGCGCCATCGCCGGCGCCGAACACTACGTGCTGGTGCAGTTCTTCATCTTCCACGACGACGCGCTCGGCCGGCGCGTGCAGCAGGCGCTGCTCGAGCGCGCCGCCGCCGGCGTGGCGGTATGCGTGCTCTACGACGGCATCGGCAGCCATGACCTGCCCCGCCATTACGTCGAGGCGCTGCGCGCGGGCGGCGTGCGCATCCATCCGTTCGCCACGCGGCGCTGGCGCAACCGCTTCCAGCTCAACTTCCGCAACCACCGCAAGGTCGTGGTGGTGGACGGCTGGCGCGGCTTCGTGGGCGGCCTCAACGTGGGCGACGAATACCTCGGCAGCCGGCCGCCGCTGTCGCCGTGGCGCGACACCCACCTGGAACTGCAGGGCCCGGGCGTGGCCGACCTGCAGCAGAGCTTCGCAGTGGACTGGTACTGGGTCACCGGCGAGCGCCCGCCGTTCCGCCCCCCGCGCGAGGGCGCGGGCGAGGCCAGCACGCTGATCGCCGCCACCGGCCCGGCCGACCTGCAGGAGAGCGCCTCGCTGCTGTTCGTCACCGCCATCCACGCCGCGCGCGAGCGGCTGTGGCTGACCACGCCCTACTTCGTGCCCGACCAGGCGGTGATGGCCGCGCTGCAACTGGCGGTGCTGCGCGGCGTGGACGTGCGCGTGCTGCTGCCCGCGCGGCCCGACCACCGCACCGTGTTCCTCGCCTCCACCCTGCACGCCTACGACGCGGTGCGCGCCGGCATCCGCGTGTTCCGCTACCGGCCCGGCTTCCTGCACCAGAAGGTGCTGCTGGCGGACCACGACACCGCCATGGTCGGCAGCATGAACCTCGACAACCGCTCCTTCCGCCTCAACTTCGAGATCGCCGCGTTCAGCGTGGAACGCGCCTTCGCCGCCGAGGTGGCGGCTATGCTCGAGGCGGACTTCGCCCTCGCCGACCCCGTCGGCCGCGACGAATACCGCGGCGCGCCCTACCTCAAGCGCCTGGCCATGCACGTGGCGAGACTGTTCGGGCCGATCCTCTGACGGGCGCCCCGCCGCCGGCCGGGCCAACGCCCGGCGGCGTGAGGATCCCCCGAGGAGACCTGCGCATGTCCACGACGACATTGAGCTTCCGCTTCGCCGCCCGCGCCGACATCGACCTGCTGGTCGACATGGTGCGCCGCTTCCACGCCGAGGACCGCCTCGCCTTCGACGAAACGCGCCTGCGCCGCGGCCTCGGCGCACTGCTGGCCGATCCGTCCCAGGGCGAGGTACTGCTGTGGCTCGACGCCGGCGAGGCGGTGGCCGGCTACGCCGTGCTGACCTGGGGCTTCAGCCTCGAACAGGACGGGCGCTTCCTGCTGCTGGACGAGTTGTACCTGGAGCCGGCGACACGCGGCCGCGGCTGGGGCAGGCAGGCGCTGGCGCTGCTCGAGCGGCGCGCCGAGCAATTGGGCGCGACGCGGCTGCGCCTGGAGGTCACCCACCACAATGCCCACGCCAAGGCGCTCTACCTGCAGGCGGGCTATGCCGACGAGCGGCGCGACCTGCTGGCGCGCACGCTGCCCGCCGCCGCTTGCCAATAGCGCGCCGGCGACGTCAACCGGGCGGATGTCCCACGACCGGCGCCGCCCATGTCCCGTCTCCTGTTTTCGCTCCTGCTGATGACCGCCGCCCTCGCCGGCCACGCCGCCCCGCGCTTCGTCGAGCGCCAGGCCGTGGTGGACGGCAAGACCTACCGCTACCAGGTTTTCGTTCCGGACGGCTGGACGGCCAAACGCGAGTGGCCTACGGCACTGTTCCTGCACGGCAGCGGCGAGCGCGGCACGGACAACCGCAAGCAGCTCGGCCAGGGCCTGCCGCCGTGGCTGCGCGAGCACGGCCAGGGCTTCCCCGCCGTGGTGGTGATGCCACAGGCGCCGGAAGGCGCCTACTGGACCCGCGCCGCCGAGCGTGCCGCGCTCGGGCAGAGCGTGCGCGAATTCCACGGCGACCGCCGCCGGCTCTACCTCACCGGGCTGTCGATGGGCGGCTACGGCGGCTGGCAGCTCGCGGTCGACCACCCCGGCCTGTTCGCCGCCGCCGCGATCATCGCCAGCGCCGTCACCACGGTGAGCGACGAGCCCGCGCTGCGGGTCGAGGGCATTCCCCCCGGCGAAGCCGATCCCTGCGCCTGGGTGGCGCGCCACGTCGGCACGCTGCCGGTGTGGATCTTCCACGGCGAGGACGACACTGTGGTGCCGCCCGCCGAGGCCCGGCGCGTGGCCGATGTGCTGCGGGCGCTGGGCCGCGAGGTCCGCTACACCGCCTACCCGGGCGTCAACCACGGCTCGTGGGTGCCCGCCTACGCCACGCCGGAACTCTGGCCGTGAATGTTCGCGCACGCGCTGCCCACGCCGGCCGCCCTGCCCTGACTCTCAGAGCCTGTTCAAAGTCTTGCCGTTGACGCGGCCTGACGCCTCCCCCTGCTTGCAGCTGCTTGCAGGGGGAGGCTGGGAGGGGGTGAACTCTGGCCTCGAGGCAAGGGTTGCCCCCTCCCCAACCCTCCCCTGCACGCAGGGGAGGGTGCAGGTAGGAGAGACTTGAACAGGCTCTGAGAGTCAGGCCGCGACGGCGGCGCGCCCCTGCCGCGCGTACAGCGCCACGGTGAGCAGCGCCGCCAGCAGCGCCAGCCCCGCCGCCACGCCGAACAGCGAGGCGTAGCGGCCGCCGCCGGCGATCCAGCCGCCGAGCGGACCGATCGCCGCCAGCGCCACGTCGATGAACACCGAGTAGGCGGCCAGCGCGGCGCCGCGGTTGCTCACGCTCACCCGGTTCACCGCCTCCACGCCGAGCGCGGGGAAGATCAGCGAGAAGCCCAGCCCGGTCATCGCCGCGCCGAGCGTGGCGATGCCGAGGCCACGGGCGCTGGCCAGCAGCACCAACCCGCCGCTCTCGATCAGCAGCGAAGCCAGCGCCACGCGGTAGCCGCCGTAGCGGCCGATGGCGCCGGCGAACAGCAAGCGCATACCCACGAAGCACAGGCCGAACACGCTGAGCGCGAAGGCCGCGTGGCTCCAGCCCACGCTGGCGTAGTACAGGGTGATGAAGGTGGCGATCACGCCGAAGCCGATTCCGCCCAGCGCGAGGCCCAGCCCCTGCGGCGTGACGCGGCCGAACACGTGCCGCATCGGCAGCCGCTCGCCCACCTCCACTTTCACGTCGGCACGCCGCCAGGCCAGGGCCAGCGCGCCCAGCATCAGCAGCACGCCGGCGCCGCCGATCGCGGCGAAGCCCAGCCGTCCGGCCAGCAGCACGCCCAGCGGCGCGCCGATCGCCAGCGCGCTGTAGGTGGCCACGCCGCTCCAGGAGATCACCTTCGCCGTGTTGAGCGCGCCGACCTGGCCAATGCCCCAGATGATGCAGCCGGTGCCCACGCAGCTCTCGCCCACGCCCAGTACCAGCCGCCCCAGCAGCACGGTAGCGAGCGAAGCCGCCGGCCACGCGCGCAACCACGCGGCGAGGAACAGCAGCAGCGCGCTGGCGCCGGTGGCGGTGAGACCGACCAGCACCGCCCGCTTCGGCCCCTCCACGTCCGACATGCGCCCGGCCAGGCCGCGGCTGAACAGCGTGGCCACGTACTGCGTGCTGATCGCCAGCCCCGCCAGCACCGGCCCGTAGTGCAGGCCATCGTGCACGAAGGCGGGCAGCACGGCCATCTGCAGGCCGATCACCAGGTAGGTGAGGAAATTGAAACAGACCACCCGCACGATGCGCAGGGTCAGCGGCGCGCCGCGCGGCTCGTCCATGGCTAGGCTGTTCATGCGGACTACGGGGGAATAGCGGAGGGGGAACGCCGGAGGCGCCCGCTATTTTCGCAGACTCGCCAGCCGCGCGCGCCAATGCCCGGTAAACAGCTCCCAGCCCAGGTACACGCCCACCACCGCGCCGATCAGCGCGAACATCACGCGCGTACCGAGGCTGTCCGGGTCGTGCACCGAGGCCAGCCGCAGTTGCAGGGTCTGGATCGACTCCACCGGCACGAAGTTGAGGTAGCACAGGTCCCACACGTCGCCGCCGCCGCCCAGCAGCACCGCCAGCAGGAAGGCCCAGCTGATCTCCACCGCCACGTGCTTGCGTCCGCTGTCGCGCCCCAGCCGGTGGAGCAGGCCGAACAGCGCGAAACCGAGCACGGCCACGATCGCGCCCGCCTGCAGCGCGCCGACCATGCCGTAGCCCATCCACGACTTGTCGAAAAACACGGACGTTTCCTCACACGCGCTCGGCACTCCACGCATTATGCCCGCGCGCCGGGCTGATGGATCGCGTGGACTCGCGGTCCGCACCGGGCAGGCCACGCAGCGGGCCTCGGAAGCTGTCCACGGTCTTGTCGCCGGCGCGGCTGGGGCCGTGGAGCGGGGCTCGCGGCAGGCACCTGTGCGCTGGAATGCAGCGACTCCGCTCTTGCTCGTCGCTCTTGCTCGTCGTTCCGGCGCAGGCCGGAGGTGCTTCACGACCGCGAGGTCGCCCAGCGCCGCGTGGCTGGGTTGAATCGAGGGCTTATCGCGATCGGGCCGGCCGTTGGCCGGGGGTTTCGCTCATCTGCCGATGAGCGAGTTACTTCTCTTTGTTTGCCCA
>NZ_LFQR01000156.1 GCF_001182895.1 Frateuria defendens
ACACCGACAGCACCCGACACATCCACCGCACCGTGAACTCGCCTTCGTGCGCCTTCATCGTCGCGTACTTCACTTCGGCTGCTTCGCGAAGTACGCCGCCGCCTTTTTTAGAAAGGCGTTTTCCTCCTCCAGCCGCGCCAGCTCACGCTTGAGCTTCGCCAGCTCCGACTGCGCCAGCCGCTGCGTCTCGGCGTCCTGGCCTTGCTGCTGCGCTCTCCCGCGCCATGCGTACAACTGCGCCGGCTGCAGCCCCAGGTCACGCGCTGCCGCGGGCACGCCGTCCTTCACCGCACGCAGCAACGCTTGCCGCTTGAACTCCTCGCTGAAGCGCTGCCGCTT
>NZ_LFQR01000157.1 GCF_001182895.1 Frateuria defendens
CTTAGGCGGGTGTCCGCGAATCAGGGGCAAGATCATATGCCAAGTGGAATTTGGCTATTGACGGCATTCGTATGGAGCGTAGGGTCGGTCGCAGGGGTGAAGGATCAGGTTCCGGGCAAGCCGGGAATCAACATGGAGTGGGGCGGGGGGTTATGGCGCCAAAGAAGGTAATGTTCGAAGCGGGGACAGCGGCGGCCGAGGTGTGGTCATGTATGCCGTACCGCTGGGGGCGATCAATTGCGTCCTCTCTGGGCATGTTTTTCAAAGTGCGCACTCATCTCGGAGTGGCCGTCGCTGCATGGTTGTGCACGGCATCTGCCGGCGCGGTCACCATCAAAACGGTCGTCAATGCCGATTCTTCCATGTGCGGGCAGCTGCTCAAGATGGTCGAGGTCGCCGGCGTCCCGCAGATGACCGATGAGCAGTTGTGCGACTTCCGGTTTGCGAGGCTGCCACCCTCGATGACTGAGGGATTCACCTTTCCGCAGTGGAAGGAATTGGCCGTGGCTGATGCACCTGGGATGTACGTGCAAATGATTACGGCGAACAGAGCACCTCATGCGCCTTACGGTCTTCCTGATCTCTCCTCGCGACGTGAAGCGGTGAATCAAGCGATGCATGAGCACAATTTGGCTTTCTACAAAACAATACTTCCAGTGAGTGAGTTCAAGTTTGACTATAAGACGTCGTCAGTAACTACGGTAAGTAAGCGAGACCTGACCTTCGTGTCAATGGATATAAGACATTGCTCGAAACTTCCTTACAAAGACCTTATAGCTTTTCCATTTTATGCAGCCTTTGCGGGGACCGATTTGAAAAATCCGGTACCGACAGATTCCATAATGAGTGGTGATCAGATGGCTTGGTGGAGAGGAAATAGACTTGTCCGAATAAACGTTTCTTATCACTGGGTAACGATAGGCTCTAGGCCGCCCGGAATTGTTGTGGATTTAGAGAATCTCTGGTGGCACCCAGAGGAAAGAAAGCTTGATGCTGCGATAACGGGTGGCACCCACTGCAGCTTCAGTATTGATAAATAAGGACAGGAGCAAAGGACGATGGCTAACGATCTCACCCCACTGGCACCCCAATGCTCTCAACTTAAG
>NZ_LFQR01000158.1 GCF_001182895.1 Frateuria defendens
CGGCGGCGATCGCCGCCGCCGCGGCCGGCCCGCTGTGCGACACCGTGGTGGCCGCCATCGTCGGCGCCGCCGGGCTCGATTCCACCCTGGCCGCGGCCCGCGCCGGCAAGCGCCTGCTGCTGGCCAACAAGGAATCCATCGTGATGGCCGGCCCGCTGCTGCTGGAAGCCCTGCGCGAGGGCGGCGGCGCGCTGGTGCCGGTGGATTCGGAGCACAACGCGATCTTCCAGTGCCTGCCGGGCGGCCGCCCGGACCTGGCCGCCAGCGGCGTGCGCCGGCTGATCCTCACCGCCTCCGGCGGCCCGTTCCGCGGCCGCTCGCGCGCGGAGCTGGCCGCGGTGACGCCGGCGGAAGCCTGCAAGCACCCCAACTGGACCATGGGCCGCAAGATCTCGGTCGACTCCGCCACCCTGATGAACAAGGGCCTGGAGGTGATCGAGGCGCACCACCTGTTCGGCGCCCCGCCGGAGAAGATCGAGGTGCTGGTGCACCCGCAGAGCCTGGTGCACTCGCTGGTGGAATACGCCGACGGCTCCACCCTGGCCCAGCTCGGCAACCCCGACATGCGCACCGCCATCGCCCACGCGCTCGCATGGCCCGAGCGCATCGAGGCCGGCGTGGCCCCGCTCGACCTCGCCGCCGGCCCCGCGCTGGCCTTCGAGCCGCCCGACCTCGCCACCTTCCGCTGCCTCGCCCTGGCCTTCCAGGCGCTGCGCGAGGGCGGCGACGCGCCGGCCGTCCTCAACGCCGCCAACGAGGTGGCGGTGGAGGCGTTCCTGGCCGGGGCGCTACCGTTCCTGTCGATCGCCGACGTGGTCGAGCGCGTACTCGCGGAACTGCCGGCCGAACCCGTGGTCGATGTCCAGACACTCATCGCGCGCGACCGCGCCGCCCGCGCCGCGGCGCGCCGGGTGCTGTGCGGCGCATGCTGATAAGCTCTGGATCCCGACGGATACGTTCGACTAGATGAATCCTTTCTTCGGCTCGGTGTTCTGGCTGCTGGTCACGCTCGGCGTGCTGGTGACCTTCCACGAATTCGGCCACTACTGGGTCGCGCGCCGCTGCGGCGTCAAGGTGCTGCGCTTCTCGGTGGGCTTCGGCCGGGCGATCTGGAAGCGCACCGGCCACGACGGCACCGAGTACCAGGTCGCCGCGATCCCGCTCGGCGGCTACGTGAAGATGCTCGACGCCCGCGAGGGCGAGGTCGATCCCGCGCTGGCCGGGCAGGAGTTCACCGGCAAGCCGGTGTGGCAGCGCATCGCCATCGTGGCGGCCGGCCCCGGCTTCAACCTCATCTTCACCATCGTCGCGCTGTGGCTGATGTTCATGCTCGGCAAGCCGGACGCGGCGCCGATCGTCACCGCCGCCCCGCAGAGCCTGGCCGCCACCGCCGGCATCCGCCCGGGCGACCGCCTGCTCAGCGTCGGCGGCACGCCCGTCGCCACCTGGAGCGACACCATGGACACGGTGGCCGACGCCATGCTCGGCCGCGAGCCCCTGCCGCTGCGCGTGCGCGGCCAGGACGGCGCCGAGCGCCCGCTGGTGCTGCCGCTCGAGCAGCTGCCGGCCGGCCAGGACGTGGGCCAGTACTTCGACAGACTCGGCCTCAAGCTGGCGCCGCCGCCGGCCATCGCCGCCACCGTGGACAACGGCGAGCCCGCCGCCCTGGCCGGCATCCGCGGCGGCGACCGCCTGGTCAGCGTGAACGGCCAGCCGGTCGGCGATTTCGCGCAGTTCGCCCGGCAGGTGCGCGAGCAGGCGGCCAAGTCGCCCAGGCTCGCCGTCGGCATCGCGCGCGACGGCCGCGCGCAGACCGTGGAGGTCACCGCCAAGTGGGCCTCGCTGGAAGGCCAGAGCCCGCGCTGGGTGATCGGCGTGCGTCCGCCGCCGGGCGAGCAGGCGGTGCTGCGCTACGGCCCGGCCGGCGCCTTCGCCGCCGCGCTGCACACCACCTGGGAGCGCACCCTCTCCACCTTCAACATGATCGGCAAGATGCTGAGCGGGCAGGCCTCGCCGCGCAACCTCTCCGGCGTGATCGGCATCGCCCAGGTGGCCAACGCCTCGGCCAGCATGGGGCCGGCCTGGTTCCTGGAGTTCCTGGCCCTGGTCTCGCTGAGCCTGGCGATCCTCAACCTGCTGCCGATCCCGGTTTTGGACGGCGGGCACCTGCTGTACTACCTTATCGAGCTGGTCAAGGGCAGCCCGGTCAGCGAGCGGGCCATGGTGATCGGACAATATATCGGCCTGGCGCTGCTGTTCACGTTGATGGGGCTGGAGTTCTACAACGACATCCATCGCATGCTGCTGTCGTGACGCGGCACGGCGATCGATACCTTCCCCCCGTGGAACCCCTGCCCGGCCCCAAGCCATTGATCGGGGCGGCCTCGTCGGCCGCCCCGTCGGAATAACCCAACGGAATCGACGATGAAGCGTATCGCCGCCTTGATCCTGCTTGCCTCCCTCTCCGCGAACGCGCTGGCGTTCGAGCCGTTCGTGGTCTCCGACATCCGCATCGAGGGCCTGAGCCGCATCTCGGCGGGCACGGTCTACAACTACCTGCCGGTCAACAAGGGCGACCGTCTGGACGACGATGGCGCCCAGCGGGCGATCCGCGCGCTGTACCAGACCAAGTTCTTCAGCAACGTGGAGGTCGACCGCGACGGCGACATCATGGTGATCCGCGTCACCGAGCGCCCCTCGATCGCCAAGCTCACCCTGCGCGGCAACAAGGACATCAAGGAAGACGACCTGCGCAAGGGCCTCAAGGAGATCGGCCTGTCCGAGGGCGAGACCTTCGACCGCCTGTCGCTGGACCGCGTGCAGCAGGAGCTGATCCGCCAGTACTACAACCGCGGCAAGTACAACGTGTCGGTGAGCCCGCACGTGACCAACCTCGACCGCAACCGCGTGGCGGTGGACATCGAGATCCGCGAGGGCAAGGTCGCCAAGATCAAGCAGCTCAACATCGTCGGCAACAAGGCCTTCACCGACAAGGCGATCCGCAGCGACTTCGAGTCGGACACCACCAACTGGATGTCCTGGTACTCCAAGGACGACCAGTACTCGCGCGAGAAGCTCTCCGGCGACCTGGAGAAGCTGCAGTCCTACTACATGGACCGCGGCTACGCCGACTTCGCGGTGGATTCGAGCCAGGTGACCATCGCGCCGGACAAGCGCTCGATGTACATCGCCGCCAGCGTGAAGGAAGGCGAGATCTACACCGTCTCGGACGTGCACCTGCTCGGCGAACTGATCCTGCCGGAGGACATGCTGCGCAGGCTGGTGTTCGTGCACCAGGGCGACGTGTTCAACCGCAAGGCGATCGAGAACAGCTCCGACGCGATCAAGGCGATCCTGGCCAACATCGGCTACGCCTACGCCAAGGTCACGCCGGTGCCCAAGCTCGACAAGGCCAAGCGCACCGTGGACCTCACCCTGTTCATCGAGCCGGGCAAGCGCGTGTACGTGCGCCGCGTGGTGTTCCAGGGCAACACCCGCACCGAGGACGACGTGCTGCGCCGTGAGATGCGCCAGCTGGAAGGCTCCTGGTACAACCAGGCCGCGCTGGACCGCTCCAAGATCCGCCTGCAGCAGCTCGGCTACTTCAAGAAGGTGGACATCGACAAGGCGCTGGTGCCCGGCAGCGACGACCAGGTGGACGTCAGCGTGAAGGTGGAGGAGCAGTCCGCCGGCAGCCTGATGTTCGGCATCGGCTACTCGCAGTACGCGGGCATGATCCTGTCCGCCTCGGTGTCGCAGAACAACTTCCTCGGCACCGGCGACAGCTTCAGCGTGAGCGCCGAGCGCAGCAGCTACTACACCCGCATCACGGCCAGCTACTACAACCCGTACCTGACCGACAACAACATCGGCATCGGCTACACCGCCACCTACAGCAAGACCGACTTCGGCGACAGCAACTACAACTTCGTCAACTACACCAACAGCGCGAAGAGCTTCTCCAGCTACCTCGGCATCCCGATCTCCGACTTCGACACGGTGCGCGTGGGCCTGGGCCTGGAGAGCAACAAGATCAACCTGAGCTACCGCTACCTGGACCAGAACGGAGTGGTGCAGTCCACCTCCTACTCGCCGCAGCAGCTGGTGGACTACCAGAACGCGCTCGGCCACGAGACCATCCACTCCTGGACCGGCCAGCTCGGCTGGACCCACAACACCCGCAACAGCTACTGGGCGCCGACCCGCGGCGGCCTGCTCTCGGCCAACCTGGACGTGGCCCTGCCCGGCTCCACCGTGCAGTACTGGAAGCTCTACACCGAGGCCGGCCACTACTGGCCGGTGGGCGGCGGCTTCGTGCTGTACCTGGACGGCCAGGTCGGCTACGGCAAGACCTACGGCAACCAGACCTACGAGAACAGCACGGCGGACGGGCTGTACCAGAAGGGCCAGAAGATCGACTTCCCGTTCTGGGAGAACTACTACTCCGGCGGCGTGCGCGACGTGCGCGGCTTCCAGGACAACACCCTGGGCCCGAAGCTCTGCGTGGGCACCGACGCCAACGGCCGGCCGATCCAGCCGGACAAGAGCGGCCGCTGCTCGGGCGGCTACTACACCTACGCCCAGCCGGTCGGCGGCGCCTTCAAGGTGCTGGGTACCGCGCAGGTGTTCCTGCCGCTGCCCTTCCTCAAGGACGTCAACACCGCCCGCGTGTCCTGGTTCGTGGACGTCGGCAACGCCTACAAGGACTACCAGAGCTTCAACGCCAGCGACCTGCGCGCCTCCACCGGCCTGTCGCTGCAGTGGCAGGCGCCGATCGGCCCGCTGATCATCAACTTCGCCGTGCCGATCCGCTCCAAGGACGAGGACAAGCACTACCAGGAGCGTATCCAGTTCACCTTCGGCAGCCAGTTCTGACCGCAGGTTCGACGGCTACGCGCAAGACCCGGAGCGCGGCAACCCCGCGCTCCGTTTTTTTGGGGCGCCGGCAGCGGCCGGACAGCGGCCCGCCGGCGCCCGTACAATGGCCGGCCCACCGGGAGTCCGCATGAGCGCAAACCACTACACGGTCGCCGAGCTCGCCGAGCGCTTCGGCCTCGCCTTCCATGGCGAGGGCGCGCACGCCATCGACGGCGTCGGCACGCTGGCCGGCGCCGGGCCGAGCCAGCTGAGCTTCCTGTCCAACAGCAAATACGGCGCCCAGCTGGCCGCCACCCGCGCCGGCGTGGTGGTGCTGCGCGAGCAGGACCTCGCCAGCTGCCCCGTCAACGCGCTGGTCGCGCGCGACCCGTACGTGGCCTACGCGCAGATCGCCGCGCTGTTCGAGCACCGCGCGGGCGCCGCGCCCGGCATCCACCCCAGCGCCGTGGTGGCGCCGGGCGCCCGCGTCGCGCCCGGCGCCAGCGTCGGCCCCGGCTGCGTGATCGAAGACGGCGCGGTGATCGAGGACGGCGCCGTGCTCGGCCCGCACTGCATCGTGGGCCCGGACTGCACGGTCGGCGCGCAGTCGCAGCTGGTGGCGCGAGTGACCCTGGTGATCCGCGTGACGCTGGGCCGGCGCGTGCTGGTGCACCCGGGCGCGGTGATCGGCTCGGACGGCTTCGGCCTCGCCTTCGACCGCGACCATTGGATCAAGGTGCCCCAGCTCGGCGGCGTGCGCATCGGCGACGACTGCGAGATCGGCGCCAACACCACCATCGACCGCGGCGCGCTGGAAGACACCGTGCTGGAGGAGGACGTGCGGCTGGACAACCAGATCCAGATCGCCCACAACGTCCACGTCGGCGCCCACACCGCCATGGCCGGCTGCGCCGCGGTGGCCGGCAGCGCCCGCATCGGGCGCTACTGCCTGATCGGCGGCAACGCCGGCGTGCTCGGTCATCTGGAAGTGGCCGATCGGGTTACCATTACCGCCAAAAGCCTGGTCACCAGCTCGATCCGCGAGCCAGGCGAATATTCCTCGGGCGTTCCCTTGCAGGACAACCGCCAGTGGCGCCGGAACGCCGCCCGTTTCAAGCATCTCGACGAGTACGCGCGCCGCCTGGCTGCGCTGGAGAAGGACAGCAACAATGAGTGAGAAGACCGCGACCTTGCGCCTGCCGGTCAATGTGGAACAGATCCAGGAACTGCTGCCGCACCGCTACCCGTTCCTGCTGGTCGATCGCGTGATCGAGATCGTGCCGGACCAGAGCGTGGTGGCGCTGAAGAACGTGACCATCAACGAGCCGTTCTTCCAGGGCCATTTCCCCGGCCACCCGGTGATGCCGGGCGTGCTGATCGTGGAGGCCATGGCGCAGACCGCCGGCCTGCTCACCCAAATCAGCCACCGCCTCAAGGGTGGCACCGGCAGCCCGCTGTTCTACCTGGTGAAGGTGGACAACGCGCGCTTCAGCGCGGTGGTGTCGCCGGGCGACCAGCTGCGCATGGAGGTGTCGCTCAAGCGCCTGGTGCGCAGCATGGGCCTGTTCACCGCCCGCGCGCTGGTGGACGGCAAGGAAGTGGCGAGCTGCGAGATCATGTGCGCGGCGAGGAACGACAAATGATCCACCCCACCGCGCAGATCGACCCGTCCGCCGAGATCGGCGCCAACGTCAGCGTGGGCGCCTACAGCGTGATCGGCGCCGGCGTGGTGGTCGGCGCGGGGACCGTCATCGGTCCGCACGTGGTGATCGAGGGCCCCACCCGCATCGGCCGCGACAACCGCATCTGCCAGTTCGCCTCGCTCGGCGGCGCGCCGCAGGACAAGAAATGGCAGGGCGAGCACACCGAGCTGGTGATCGGCGACCGCAACCTGATCCGCGAGTTCGTCACCATCAACCGCGGCACCGGCGACGGCGGCGGCGTCACCCGCATCGGCAGCGACAACTGGCTGCTGGCCTACGTGCACGTGGCGCACGACTGCCAGATCGGCAACCACACGGTGTTCTCCAACTACTCGGCGCTGGCCGGGCACGTGGAGATCGGCGACTGGGTGATCCTCTCCGGCTTCTCCGGCGTGCACCAGTTCTGCAAGGTGGGCGCGCACGCCTTCATCGGCATGGGCTGCCTGGTGGGCGCGGACGTGCCGCCGTTCGTGATGATGGCCAACGAGCAGCGCGGCCGCCCACGCGGCATCAACAGCGAGGGCCTGAAGCGCCGCGGCTTCGACGCCGAGCGCATCGCCTCGATCAAGCGCGCCTACCGCACGCTCTACGTGGCCGGCCTGCCGCTGCCGGAGGCCCGCGAGCAGCTCGTCGGCCAGGCCGGGGACAGCGAAGACGTGCGCGCCATGCTCGACTTTCTCGAGCGCAGCGAGCGGTCGTTGGCCCGTTGATATGCGCGCCGATAGGCGCGAAGCGCCTATCGGCAAATCGGGCACGCGCCCTGGCTCTTGTCCTAGTCGTTGAGAATCATGCAAACCGACGAAACCAAGCCGCGCCCCCCACTGATCGCCCTCCTCGCCGGCGAAGACTCCGGCGACCAGCTCGGCGCCGACCTGATCGCCGCGCTGCGCGCGCGCTGGCCCGGGGCGCGCTTCGTCGGCATCGGCGGGCGGCGCATGCAGGGCGAGGGCTTCGAGTCCTGGTACGACATCCGCGAGCTGTCGCTGTTCGGCCTGGCCGAGGTGCTGGGCCACCTGCCGCGCCTGCTCAAGCTGCGCCGCGAACTGGTCGCGAGGCTGATCAAGGCGAAGCCCGACGTGGTGGTCGGCATCGACGCGCCCGACTTCAACCTCGGCGTGGAGGAGCGGCTCAAGCGGGCCGGCCTGCGCACCGTGCACTACGTGAGCCCCTCGGTGTGGGCATGGCGCGAACACCGCGCGGCCAAGATCGGCCGCTCGGCCTCGCGCGTGCTGTGCCTGTTCCCGATGGAGCCGCCGATCTACGCCCGCCACGGCGTGGACGCGCGCTTCGTCGGCCACCCGCTGGCCGACCGCTTCCCGCTGGTGGCCGACCGCGCCGGCGCGCGCGAGGCGCTCGGCCTGCCGCACGACGTGCCAGTGCTGGCCGTGCTGCCCGGCAGCCGCGGCTCGGAACTGGAACGGCTGGGCACGGTGTTCCTCGACGCCGCCTGGCGCGTGGCCGCGGCCCTGCCCGGGCTGCGCATCGTGATCCCCGCCGCCAACCCGCGCGTGCACGCGAAGCTGGCCGAGCTGCTCAAGCCGGAAGCCGGCCGGGACGGCGCGCCGCTGTTGCTGGACGGGCGCGCCCACGAGGCCATGCTCGCCGCCGACGTGGTGCTGCTGGCCTCCGGCACCGCCACGCTGGAGGCGATGCTGGCCAAGCGGCCGATGGTGGTGGGCTACCGCGTCTCCCCGCTCAGCTACCGCATCGCCAAGCTCTTCAGGCTGCTCAAGACCGACGTCTACGCCCTGCCCAACATCCTCGCCCGCGCCTGCGGCGTGAGCGAGCGGGCGCTGGTGCCGGAGCTGATGCAGGAGCACTTCACCGCGCCCAAGCTGGCCGAAGCCACGCTGGCGCTGCTGCGCGACAGCGAGCGCCGCGCCGCCGTGGTCGCCGCGTTCGAGCAGTTGCACCACGCCCTGCAGGCGGATCTCGCCGGCAGCGCGGCCGAAGCGGCCGCGGCGGCGATCGTCGAGCTGGTGGAGGCGCCGCGTGGGGCGTAAGGTGAACCGGGCCGGCAAAGCGTCGGGCGGCATGACCGGTATGCCTGAAATGGATGAGGTCGAGAGCCTGAACTCGCCGTCGACCGATGAGGCCGCGAGCCTCCGCCTTCTCGCCGATGCGCCCTCTCCTTCTCCTGGGGAGCGGTGGCACGCGGGCAGCGAGCCGGCCACGAAGCCTGCGCTTTTGATCGACGATCCCGCGGGCATCCGCCCCTCTCGAGAGGCGAACGTGCCAGGCGGGTGCGCGGAAAACAACGGCGTCGCCGCCGGTTCCGTACCGTTCCCGATCGAGGCCGGGTGGCTGGTGGCCGGCGTCGACGAAGCCGGCCGGGGCCCGCTCGCCGGCCCGGTGGCGGTGGCGGCGGTGATCCTCGACCCCGCGCGGCCGATCGACGGGCTGGACGACTCCAAGAAACTCACCGAGGCCCGCCGCGAGGCGCTGTACGAGCTGATCGTGACGCACGCGCTGGCCTGGCACGTGGTGCTGGTGGAGGTGGAGGAGATCGACCTCATCAACATCTTCCAGGCCACCATGGTGGGCATGGGCCGCGCCCTGGACGGCCTCGCCCACCGCCCGCACAGCGCGCTGATCGACGGCAACTACGTGCCCCGCACGCTGCCCTGCCCCGGCCGCGCCATCGTCGGCGGCGACGCGCTGGAGCCGGCGATCAGCGCCGCCTCGATCCTCGCCAAGGTCACCCGCGACCGCTTCATGTGCGAACTGGACCTCAAGCATCCCGGCTACGGCTTCGCCAGCCACAAGGGCTACAGCACGCCCGCCCACCTCGACGCGCTCAAGCGGCTCGGCCCCTGCCCGCAGCACCGCCGCAGCTTCGCGCCGGTGCGCGAGTGGCTGCAGCAATACGAGTTGTTTTGAGCCGGGAATAGGAAATAGCGAATAGGATGCGCGGCAGGCCGATGCGGCCTGCTTTTCCGACTCCCCATTCCCAATTCCCATAATCCCTGCCTATAGGCCCCATCCAGACAATCGCTTGGACCGATAACCCCGTCCTGCGCGTCAATGGCCCCATGACCGCGCTCGTCCAAGCCCTGCTCCACCGCCTGCCCTACGCCCCCGCCGCGCGCGACGGGGCGCCGCCGGGGCGGCGCCTGATCGGGCCGGGCCTGCTGGTGGCGGTGGGCTATATCGACCCGGGCAACTGGGCCACCGACATCGCGGCCGGCTCACGCTATGCCTACGCGCTGCTCGGCACCGTGGTGTTCGCCAGCCTGCTCGGCCTGCTGTTCCAGAGCATGGCGGCGCGGCTCGCGGTGGCGACCGGCGAGGACCTCGCCAGCCTGAGCCGGCGCCTGCTGCCCCGGCCGCTGGCGCTGCTCGCCTGGGGCGCCGGCGAACTGGCGATCGTGGCCACCGCGCTGGCCGAGCTGGTCGGCGGCGCGGTGGCGTTGCAGTTGCTGTTCGGGCTGCGGCTGGAGCTGGGCCTGGTGGCGAGCGCGGCCGGCACGCTGGCGATCCTGGCGCTGTCGCAGCGGCGCCAGCGCCTGCACGAGAACGTGGTGGGCATCCTGCTCGCCACGGTGGCGCTGAGCTTCCTCTACCTGCTGCTGCAGGCGCGGCCCGACCCCGCCGCGGTGGCCGGCGGCCTCGGCCAGGGCCTGGCCGTGTTCGGCGACCACGGCATGCTGGCGATGGCGCTCGGCATCCTCGGCGCCACCGTGATGCCGCACAACCTCTACCTGCATTCGGGCCTGGTCGCCGAGCGCAGCGCCGGGCTGCCGCCCTCCGCCCGGCCGCAGGCGCTGCGCCTCAGCGCCAAGGACACGCGCTTCGCGCTGGGGCTGGCGATGCTGGTCAACGCCGCCATGCTGGTGGTGGCCGCGGCCTCCCTGCGCGGCGGCCAGCCGGTGGGCAGCCTGGCCGAGGCGCACCAGGCCATCGCGCTCGGCCTGGGCGGCGGCGCCGCGCTGGTGTTCGCGCTGGCCCTGTACGCGGCCGGCCAGAGTTCGGCGATCACCGGGGTGATGGCCGGACGCCTGCTCACCCGCGGCTTCCGCGGCCGTGAGAGTTCCTCCTGGCTGCGCGGCATCGCCACCCGCCTGCTGGCGCTGTGCGCGGGCTTCGCCCTGCTGGCCTCGCGCCCGGGCGCCGGCGCCGACAGCCTCTTGATCCTCAGCCAGTGCGTGCTGGGCCTGGCGCTGCCGTTCGCCCTGCTGCCGATGCTGCTGCTCGCGCACCGCCGCGGCCTGATGGGCGCACTGGCCTTCGGCCGCGGCACGCTGGCCGCGGGCCTCGGCGCCGCCGTGCTGGTGACCGGTTTGGACGGCTATCTGCTGGCGGGCATGCTGCCCTGACGGCGCGGCGCCACGCATGGATCGCGCCGGCGCGGGCATGCCCTTCGGCCCACGCCTTCCGCCATGCGCGGAGCTAAAATAAAAGCCGTCAACGGCAGGCGGGGCGAGCATCCCGCCTTGCGTGCCGCTGGCGCCCGCAAGGCGGCGTCGCAACCCTCCCTCCGGCCGGCGCATCCTTCCGGGTAGTGCCGCGGCGTGCATGCCGCGTGCCGCCGTCCTGCCCGACGGCACGCCTCGCCTTCCCGCCGCGGCGACCGCGCAGAACGCGCCCACCGTCCGCTGGAGCCGTGCCATGACGCCCCTCATCCGCCTCATCCGCCGCCCGCCCACCCTTCCGCCGGCCGAGACCGCACCGCAGGCGCTGCCGGCCGCATGCGACATCCGGAGGCCGGCCTCCGCCGCCGACGCATCGCACGTCGACTACGACCGCCAGCCGCTGGCGGTGCGCCAGCTGGACCATTACATCGACGCCGCGCCCGGCAACCCGCTCTTCAAAGTGCGCTGATGCCGTCACCGGGCGCCCTCTGCGCCTGCCGCACGGATGCGCGGCAGGCGTTCGCCGCGCGTTTCCGGCACGCGCCGCCTTGCCGGCGTGTACACCTGCCCGCCCGCAGGGCGCGCCGGGCCTGGCGTAGGCCCGCGCGCGGGCAAGTCAAGCTTGTGGGGAGCGGGCACCACGGTTAGCCTTCCCAGGCTCACCGCGTGAGTCCGCATGTCCGCACGTTTCGTCCATTTCCACCTGCACAGCGAATACTCGCTGGTCGATTCGACCATCCGCATCAAGGCGCTGGTCGAGGCCAGCGTGCGCCACGGCGCGCCCGCGGCGGCGCTCACCGACGACAGCAACATGTTCGCGCTGGTGAAGTTCTACAAGGCCTGCAGCGCCGCCGGCATCAAGCCGATCGGCGGCTGCGACCTGTGGATCAGCGCCCCGGACGACCCGCGCCCGTGGCGCCTCACCCTGGTGTGCCAGCACCGCGAGGGCTACTTGAACCTCTCGCGGCTGGTCTCGCGCACCTGGCGCGACGGCCAGCACGGCGGCCGCGCGCTGGCCGAGGCCGGCTGGCTCACCGCCGCGACCACCGACGGCCTGATCGCCCTCATCGGCCGCGAGAGCGAGATCGGCCGCGTCGCGGTCAACCAGGGCACCGAGGCCGTGCTGCCCCGGCTGCGCACGCTGGCGAAGCTGTTCCCCGACCGCCTGTACCTGGAACTGACCCGCTGCGGCCGCGAAGGCGAGGAAGCCTGGAACACCGCCGCGCTGGCGCTGGCGGTGGAACTGGACCTGCCGGTGATCGCCAGCAACGACGTGCGCTTCCTCAAGCAGGAAGACTTCGACGCGCACGAGGCCCGCGTGTGCATCAACCAGGGCCGCGTGCTGGCCGACCCCAAGCGCCCGCGCGACTACAGCCCGCAGCAGTACCTCAAATCCCCCGAGGAGATGGCGGCGCTGTTCGCCGACGTGCCCGAGGCGCTGGAGAACACGCTCGAGCTGGCCAAGCGCTGCAACCTGGAACTGTCCTTCGGCACCTACTACCTGCCGGACTTCCCGGTGCCCGCGGGCCACGACCTCGACAGCTACATCCGCGAAAGCGCCCGCGCGGGCCTGAAGGAACACCTCTCGCACAACCCGCTCGCGCCCGGCTACACGCTGGCCGACTACGAGGCGCGGCTGGAGCGCGAGCTCGACGTGATCGTGGAGATGGGCTTCCCCGGCTACTTCCTGATCGTGTCGGACTTCATCAAGTGGGGCAAGGACAACGGCATCCCGGTCGGCCCCGGCCGCGGCTCGGGCGCGGGCTCGCTGGTGGCGTGGGCGCTTAAGATCACCGACCTCGACCCGCTGCAGTTCGACCTGCTGTTCGAGCGCTTCCTGAACCCCGAGCGCGTGTCGATGCCGGACTTCGACATCGACTTCTGCATGGACCGCCGCGACGAGGTGATCGACTACGTGGCGCGCAAGTACGGCCGCGACCACGTCAGCCAGATCATCACCTACGGCTCGATGGCGGCCAAGGCGGTGCTGCGCGACTCCGGCCGCGTGCTCGGCATGGGCTACAACGCGGTCGACAAGATCGCCAAGCTGATCCCCGCGCGCCCGCTGGACCTCACCCTCTCCGACGCGCTCGGCCGCAGCGAGAAGTCGAAGAAGGAGACCGACCGCGTCGTCAAGGAGTTCTGCGACCTCTACCAGCAGGACGAGGACGAGGCGCGGCCGCTGATCGACCTCGCGCTCAAGCTGGAGAACCTCACCCGCGGCGTGGGCAAGCACGCCGGCGGCGTGGTGATCGGGCCCAGGCCGCTCACCGAGTTCGCCCCGCTGTACTGCGAACCGGGCGGCGCCGGCGTGGTGACCCAGTACGACAAGGACGACGTGGAAGCGGTCGGCCTGGTGAAGTTCGACTTCCTGGGCCTGCGCACGCTCACCATCATCGACTGGGCGGTGAAGGCCATCAACGCGCGCCGCGAAGCCGCGGACGAGGCGCCGCTGGACATCGCCAAGATCCCCATCGACGACAAGCCCACCTACGAGCTGCTCAAGCGCGCGCAGACGGTGGCGGTGTTCCAGCTCGAATCCTCCGGCATGCAGCGCATGCTGAAAGACGCCAAGCCCGACCGCTTCGGCGACATCGTGGCGCTGGTGGCGCTGTATCGCCCGGGCCCGATGGACCTCATCCCCAGCTTCGTCGCGCGCAAGCACGGCAAGGAGGAGGTGGAATACCCCGACCCGCGCGTCGAGCCGATCCTGAAAGAGACCTACGGCATCATGGTCTACCAGGAGCAGGTGATGCAGATGGCGCAGATCGTGGGCGGCTACTCGCTCGGCGGCGCCGACCTGCTGCGCCGCGCGATGGGCAAGAAGAAGCCCGAGGAGATGGCCAAGCACCGCGCGATGTTCCGCGAGGGTGCGGCCCAGGACGGGCTCACCAGCGACAAGGCCGACGCCATCTTCGACCTGATGGAGAAGTTCGCCGGCTACGGCTTCAACAAGTCGCACGCGGCCGCCTACGCGCTGGTCTCCTACCAGACCGCGTGGCTGAAGGCGCACTACCCGGCCGAGTTCATGGCCGCGACGATCTCCTCGGACATGGACAACACCGACAAGGCGGTGACGTTCATCGAGGAATCCAAGGCGATCGGGCTCACCGTGCTGCCGCCCGACGTGAACGCCTCGGTGTTCATGTTCGTGGCCGTGGAGCCCAAGGTGATCCGCTACGGCCTGGGCGCCATCAAGGGCGTGGGCCAGGGCGCCTGCGAGGCCATCGCCGAGGAGCGCAAGCGCGGCGGCGACTACAAGGACCTCGCCGACTTCTGCCGCCGCGTGGACCCCACCAAGCTCAACCGCCGCGTGCTCGAGGCGCTGATCCTCTCCGGCAGCCTGGACGCGCTGGCGCCCAACCGCGCCAGCCTGATGGCCCAGCTGCCCGACGCCATGAAGGCCGCCGAGCAGCACCTGCGCGACAAGCAGAGCGGCCAGAACGACATGTTCGGCGCCATGATGTCTGATCGGAGCGGGGGCTCGACCGCCCCGGTGGTGCAGGTGGAACTCCCCACCGTGCCCGAATGGCCGCTGGAGCAGCGGCTGCAGGGCGAGCGCGACACGCTCGGCCACTATCTTTCCGGCCACCCCACCGACCCGTGGCGCGACGAGCTGGCGCAGCTCTCCACCTGCCCGCTGGGCGAGATCGCCGAGCGCTACCAGCCGCCGCGCCCGCGCAAGGGCGACGACGAGGGCAACCGCTTCCGCCGCGGCCCGGACACGCCATGGACCGTGGCCGGCATGGTCGCCGGCGTGCGCAAGCGCGGCGACAGCGACGCCTTCGTGCGCATCGAGGACGCCACCGGCTTCATCGAGGTGAGCTTCTTCGGCGAGCTGTACCAGCAGGTGGCGCCGCTGCTGGTGCGCGACGAGCTGCTGGTGGTCGAGGGCGGCCTGCGCATCGACGAATTCTCCGGCGGCGGCTTCGCCCTGCGCGCCCGCTCCGCCTACACCCTGGCCGACGCCTGCCGCCGCTACGCCCGCCTGCTGCAGCTCAAGCTCAACGGTGTGCAACCCGACTTCGTGCGGCAGCTGCAGCAAGTGCTGGCCGCCCACCGCGGCGGCCGGGCCGGCGTGACCCTGCACGGCTACCACAACCGCACCGCCCAGGCCGACCTGGAGCTGGGCGAGGACTGGCGGGTGGAGCCCATCCCCGAGCTGCTGCGCGCCGTGCGCGCCCTGCCCGGCATCGAGGCGGCGCGGCTGCGGATTGTTCGGGAGCAGGGCATGGGGAATCGGGAATAGGAAGAGCGCGGCCGCCCGGTTTCCTGCTCGGCTATGCCCTAATCCCGATTCCCGGCTCCCGGCCGCAAACCCATACGCCCCCGTTCCCCCCGGCCTCCCCCCGCCCGCTATACTTCGCGCCTTGTGCGCCACGAACTGCCGCGAATGAACCCTAATTTCCTCGATTTCGAACAGCCAATCGCCGAGCTGGAAGCCAAGATCGAAGAGCTTCGCAACGCCAGCCACGACCAGGCGTTCAACATCGACGAGGAAGTGAATCGCCTGCGCGAGAAGCTCAAGCTGAAGACCAACGAGATCTTCCGCAACCTGAGCGCCTGGCAGGTCACCCAGCTCTCGCGCCACCCGGCGCGTCCGTACACGCTCGACTACATCGGCGTGATCTGCGAGGAGTTCCACGAGCTGGCCGGCGACCGCGCCTACGCCGACGACGCCGCCATCGTGGGCGGCCTGGGCCGCATCAACGGCCGGCCGGTGGTGATCATCGGCCACCAGAAAGCGCGCGACACCCGCGGCAAGGTGCGCCGCAACTTCGGCATGCCGCGCCCGGAGGGCTACCGCAAGGCGCTGCGCCTGATGAAGCTGGCCGAGCGCTTCGGCATCCCGCTGCTGACCCTGATCGACACGCCCGGTGCCTACCCCGGCATCGGCGCGGAGGAGCGCGGCCAGAGCGAGGCCATCGCCCGCAACCTGCTGGAGATGGCCGAGCTCAAGGTGCCGGTGATCTGCACCGTGATCGGCGAGGGTGGCTCCGGCGGCGCGCTGGCGATCGGCGTGGGCGACCGCACCAACATGCTGCAGTACTCCACCTACTCGGTGATCTCGCCCGAGGGCTGCGCCTCGATCCTGTGGAAGAGCGCCGAGCGGGCCAAGGACGCCGCCGAGGCGCTGGGCCTCACCGCGCCGCGACTGCTGGAACTGGGCCTGGTCGACAAGGTGGTCCGCGAGCCACTCGGCGGCGCCCACCGCAACCCGCGCTCGATGGCGGTGCGCCTGAAGGCCGTGCTGCTCAACCAGCTCGACGAACTGGGCGCGCTGCCGGAGAAGGACCTGCTCGAACAGCGCTACCAGCGCCTGCGCCGCTACGGCGCCTACCAGGAATAACCGCCCGGCCGACGCCTGCGCCGGCCCCTGCGCTACCATCGGGCCTCCCATCGAGCGGAGCCCGCCATGGCCAACGAGCCCTCCACCAAGCTCGCCGTGCTGATCGACGCCGACAACGCGCAGCCGGCGATCGCCGAGGGCCTGCTGGCCGAGGTGGCCAAGTACGGCACCGCCCACGTCAAGCGCGCCTACGGCGACTGGACCGGCTCGCACCTGAAGAGCTGGAAGGAGCAACTGCTCACCCAGTCGATCCAGCCGATCCAGCAGTTCAGCTACACCAGCGGCAAGAACGCCACCGACTCGGCGATGATCATCGACGCCATGGACCTGCTCTACTCCGGGCGCTTCGACGGCTTCTGCATCGTCTCCAGCGACAGCGACTTCACGCGCCTCGCCGCGCGCATACGCGAGTCGGGCCTGATCGTCTACGGCTTCGGCGAGAAGAAGACGCCCGGGCCCTTCGTGGCCGCCTGCGACAAGTTCATCTACACCGAGATCCTCGCCCCCAAGCCCGACGAGGAAGCCCCGCTCAAGCCGCGCACCGCGGCCCAGCTCAAGCAGGACAGCGGCCTGCTCAACCTACTGCGCAACGCCATCGAGGCGGCCTCCGACGACGAGGGCTGGGCGGGGCTGGGCGGCGTGGGCTCCATCATCACCAAGCAGCGCCCCAACTTCGACCCGCGCAGCTACGGCTACGCCAAGCTGAGCGAACTGGTGGCCGCCATCGACCTGTTCGAACTGGACCGGCGCAGCCCCGGCGAGGGCCGGCCCAAGGCCATCTACGTGCGCAACCGGCGCGCGCGGCGGGAGCCGGCGTAGGCCCGCCCACCTCGCGTTCACGGCTTGCCGGAGGCGGCATCGCGCCGCTGGCCGCCCCGCGTTTTTTGCTGAACAATCGGGCCATCCCTTTTGCTGATGCCCAAGCGAGCGCCCATGCCCGTATCGACTGCCTGCACCCCGCCCTCCCCTTTCCGCAGGCCGTCCCGCCGGGCTTCGCGCCTTCGCCTCGGCCTGCTCGCCGCCATGCTGTTCGGCGCCAGCACGTTCGCCGTCGCCCAGGGCGCGGCGCGCGTGGCGGACAGCGCGCAGGCGCGCACCGCCAAGGCGCTGGAGACGGCGCGCCAGCAAGGCCCGCTGGCGCTGCACGCCTTCTTCATCGCCATGCCCAAGGGCGGCGACCTGCACATGCACCTCTCCGGCGCGGTGTATGCCGAATCCATGCTCGCCCAGGCCGGCGCCGACGGCCTTTGTGTGGACAGCGCCAGCCTCAGCCTGGCCAAGCCCGCGGCGGACGCCAGCGCCGACGGCGCGCATTGCGCCGACGGCCAGCTGCCGGCGGCCAAGCTGACCGCCGACCAGCACCTCTACGACGCCATGGTCGATTCGATGTCCATGCGCGGCTTCGTGCCCACGCCCGGCCGCACCGGCCACGACCAGTTCTTCGACACCTTCGGCCGTTTCGGCGCCCTTAGTACCGCCAAGCACGCCGGCGAATGGCTGGCCGAGCTCACCGACCGCGCGGCGGCGCAGAACGAGCAGTACCTGGAGATCATGCACACCCCGCCGCACGCGCGCGCCGTGGCGCTGGCGAAGGAACTGGGCTGGAACGGCGACTTCGCCGCCATGCGCGAGCAGCTGCTGGCGCACGGCCTCAAGGACGAGATCGCCGCCGACCGGCGCTCGCTCGACGACGCCCTGGCCGAACGCAACCGCCTGCAGCATTGCGGCACCGCCCAGGCCACGCCCGGCTGCGCGGTGCAGGTGCACTTCCTCTACCAGATCCTGCGCGGCAACGCGCCCGAGCGCGTGTTCGCCCAGACCCTGCTCGGCTTCGAGGCCGCCTCGGCCGACCCGCGCTGGGTCGGCATGAATTTCGTGATGGCGGAAGACGGCTACCTGTCGATGCGCGACTACACGCTGCAGATGCACATGCTCGACTACCTGCATCGCCAGTACCCCAAGGTGCGCCTCAGCCTGCACGCCGGCGAGCTCGCGCCCGGCCTGGTGCCGCCCGAGGGCCTGCGCTTCCACATCCGCCAGGCGGTGGAGCTGGGCCATGCCGAGCGCATCGGCCACGGCGTGGACGCGATGTACGAGAACAATCCGGGCCAGCTGCTCGACGAGATGGCCGCGCGCCGCGTGATGGTGGAGATCAACCTCACCAGCAACGACGTGATCCTGGGCGTGAAGGGCGCCAACCACCCGTTGCCCTTCTACCTGCGCCACGGCGTGCCGGTGGCGCTGTCCACCGACGACGAGGGCGTCTCGCGCATCGACCTCACCCACGAGTACGTGCGCGCCGCGCAGGACTTCGGCCTCGACTACGCCACGCTCAAGCAGATGGCGCGCAACAGCCTCGCCTACAGCTTCCTGCCCGGCGAGGCGCTGTGGAACGCCGCCGGCAAGCTGGCCCCGGCCTGCGCCGGCCAGTCGCCCGGCGCGGCGAAGCCCTCGGCCGCGTGCGGCGACTTCCTCGCCGGCAGCGAGAAGGCCGCCGCGCAGTGGGAGCAGGAGCGCCGCTTCCGCGTGTTCGAGGCGGCACACTGAGCGCGGACACCCCTCACCCGCAGCAGAGCCGGCGCCGGCCGGCACCGGATGCCGCCCATGCCATCCCGTGCTGAAGGCGCATGACTCCTCCCCCTGCGTGCAGAGGGAGGCCGGGAGGGGTGAACCCTTGCCTCGAAGCCGGTGTTTACCCCCTTGCCCGCAGGGGAGGGAGAAGGCGACGCTCCCAAGGCCCTAATCGTTTCGGCAGCATAAAGAGGCGGCCTCCATCGCACCGTCGCCCTCGCACGCACAACGGCATCTAAGGACCACGGCGGACCGCGCCTCCGCCGTCCGCCGCTAGAATGCTCCCGTCGCGGCCATCGCCCGCCGCTGCCACGCCTTCCATGCCTGCCGTGCTGACCGACCACCTCCGCCACTGCCTGGCCGGCGACGACGCCGCCGCGCCGCTGTGCGTGGCCTTCAGCGGCGGCCCCGACTCCACCGCCCTGCTGCACGCGCTGGCGCAACAGCCGCAGGCGCGCGGGCGCGGGCTGCGCGCGCTGCACGTCGACCACGGCCTGCACGCCGACAGCGCCGCCTGGGCCGACCACTGCCGGCGTTTCTGCGCCGCGCTCGGCATCCCCTGCGACGTGCGCCCGGCCACGGTGGACCTCGGCGCCGGCCAGGGCCTCGAAGCCGCCGCGCGGGAAGCCCGCTACCGCGTCTTCGCCGAAACCTTGCGCGAAGGCGAGCGCCTGCTGCTCGCGCACCACCGCGACGACCAGGTCGAGACGGTGCTGCTCAAGCTGCTGCGCGGCGCCGGGCCGGAAGGCCTGGGCGGCATGCGCGAGCGCCGTGCCTTCGCCCGCGGCGAACTGTGGCGGCCGCTGCTCGGCTTGCCGCGGCAGGCCCTGCTCGACTACCTCGCCGCGCATCGGCTGCCCAGCCTCGACGACCCTTCCAATGCCGACACCGGCCTGGCCCGCAACCACCTGCGCCACGAGATCCTGCCGCGCCTCGCCCGGCACTGGCCGCAGGCTGCGGATTCCATCGCGCACAGCGCCACGCTCTGCCGCGCGGCCGCCGACGCCTTGCGCGCCTCATGGCAGGACGCGCTGGCAACGCTGCGCGACCCGCGCGACGGCAGCCTCGACGCCGCCGGCTGGCTGGCGCTCGCCCCGGCCCTGCGCGAACCGCTGCTCGACCACTGGCTGCACGACCAGGGCCTGCCCGCGCCGACCACCGCCCAGCGCCGCCAGATCGAACGGCAATGCGGCGCGCGCCCCGGCCAGCGCCCCTGCATCCGCTGGCCCAGCGCCGAGCTGCAGATCTGGAAAGGCCGCCTGTGGGCCCTGCCGCCCGCCCCCACCGTCGCGCCGGACTGGCACCACGACGGCTGGCGCGGCGCCCCGCTGCCGCTGCCGGATGGCGGCCTGCTCGAACTTGCCGGCGGCGCGACGCTGGGCACACCGCTCGACGTGCGCCTGCGCCGCGGCGGCGAACACATCCGCCCCCTCGGCCACGCCCACACACGCGAGTTGCGCGACCTGTTCCAGCAGGCCGTCCTGCCGCCTTGGCAGCGCCTCGCCTGCCCGCTGCTCTACGCCGGCGACGAACTCGTCGCGGTGGCCGACCGCTGGCTCAGCGAGCGCGGCGCGGCGCTGCTCGCCCCGAGCGGCGGCACGCTGCACTGGCGGCCCGGCCGCGGCACCCGCCGCGCTTGATGCAGGACACGGCGTTTTCCGCACGCGGCACGCGGCTGCCCGACGTCGCCGCAAGCCCCGCCGCCGAGGTTTTTCCCGCCTTGCACAGCGATGAACAGGCGACTGCGAAGCGCGCCACGGATTGATTCCGCACCCCGCCTGCGTTAGCGTTGCGGGTCATGGCCAACCCCGCTTCAGCTCCCTCCGAGCCCGTCTCCATCGCCGATTTCGAGCACTCGCTGGACGAGCTCGAGCAACTGGTGGCGCGCATGGAAGGCGGCGAGCTGAGCCTGGACGAATCGCTCAGCTCGTTCGAGCGCGGCATCGGCCTGTTCCGCCACTGCCAGCAGGCCCTCGACCAGGCCGAGCTGCGCGTGCGCCTGCTGCTCGACCCCGATGCCCCCGACACCGCCGAACCCTTCGATCCCGAGTCCTGAACTCGGCCCCGCCCTGCAAGCCCTGATCGCCCGCGCCGACTCGGCGCTCGACGCGGTGCTGCCCGGCGAGGACCAGCCTCCGCAAGCCCTGCACCGCGCGATGCGCTACGCCGTGCTCGGCGGCGGCAAGCGGCTGCGCCCGCTGCTCGTCTACGCCGCCGCCCGCGCACTCGGCCACGACGGCCCTGCGCTCGACGCCTCGGCCTGCGCGGTGGAGCTGATCCACGCCTACTCGCTGGTCCACGACGACCTGCCGGCGATGGACGACGACGCCATGCGCCGCGGCCGCCCCACCTGCCACATCGTGTTCGGCGAGGCGATGGCGATCCTGGCCGGCGACGCCCTGCAGGCGCTGGCCTTCGAAGTGCTCGCCCGCGACGACGGCGACAGCATCGACCCGGCCCGCCGCGCGGCGATGCTGCTCGCGCTCGGCCGCGCCTGCGGCGCCGACGGCATGGCCGGCGGCCAGGCCTTGGATCTCGCCGCGGTGGGACAGCGGCTGACGCTGGCCGAACTCGAACGCATGCACACGCTCAAGACCGGTGCGCTGATCCGCGCCTCGGTGCGCCTGGGCGCGCTCGCCGCCGGCGCCGGCGAGGCGGCGCTGGCGGCGCTGGACCGCTACGCCGCCGCCGTGGGCCTGGCCTTCCAGGTGCGCGACGACATCCTCGACGTGGAAGGCGACTCGGCCGTGCTCGGCAAGACCGCCGGCAAGGACGCCGCCGCCGACAAACCCACCTTCTCCTCCATCATCGGCCTCGACGCCTCGCGCACACGCCTGGCCGACCTGACCGACGAAGCGCTGGCGGCAATCGCCCCCTTCGGCGCCCAGGCGGAGCTGCTGCGGGAGCTGGCCCTCTACGCGGCGCACCGCGCGCGCTGACGCGCTTGCCCGCCTGGAGAAGAGAAGCGCGCCCGCCAGCCGGACGAAGCCTCATCGCATGCCGGCCGGCCAAGGGCCGGCCAGCGCAGGGCAAGGCCAAGAGCAAGGCATTACGCCTCACGCCCCCTTGCCGATGTACTTCTCCAAGAACGCCTGCAACCGCGTCAACCGCTCCACATTGTGCTTCTCGTCGTAGAAGCCATGCCCCTCCCCGGACACGCTCCACCACTCGTAGGGCTTGTGCGCGGCGTCCAGCGCGGCGCGCATGGCCTTGGCCTGGGCGAAGGGCGCGCGCTGGTCGTCCTCGCCGTGGATCAGCAGCACGGGCACCTCGAGCTTGCCGGCGAGCTTGTCCGGCGAGTTGGCGTCTAGCTCGGCCTGGTCGCGGCCGATCACGGTGGTGAGGTAACTGCGGCCGCTCTTGCGCTCCTGGATGTCGCCCTTGGCGTACATCATGCCGAGGTCGTAGATGCCGGCGTAGCCGACGGCGCACTTGAACAGGCCCGGCGCGCGGATGGGCGCCATCAGCGCGGAGTAGCCGCCGAAGCTGCCGCCATACACGCAGACGCGCTTGGCGTCGGCATAGTGCTCGTCGATGGCCCACTTCACGCCGTCGATCAGGTCCTGCTGGATGCGCGTGCCCCACTTGAGGTTGCCGGCGTCGCGGAAATCCGCGCCGCGGCCGCCGGAGCCGCGGTAGTTCACCTGCAGCACCAGGTAGCCGCGGCTGGCGAGGAACTGCGCGTCGCCGTCGTAGAACCAGTCGTCCTGTATGCCGATCGGGCCGCCGTGCGGCAGCAGCACCATCGGCAGGTTGGCCTGGTCGCGCCCTGGCGGCAGGGTGAGGATGGCCTCCAGTTCCATGCCGTCGCTGGCCTTGAAGCGCACCGGGCGGCGCTCGGCCATCCGCAACGGGTCGACCCACGGGGCGGCGGCGAACAGCTTGCGCACCTTGTACGTGTGCGTGTCGATCAGGAAGTAGTTGCCGGGGTTGCGGTCGCTGCTGGTGGCGAACAGCAACTGGCCGCCGTCCTCGCTGAAGTCGATGAAGTGGACGTAGTCGCCGGGGAACTTGAGGCTGATCGCCATGTGCAGCTTGGCGCTCGGCAGGTCGGGGGCGAGGTAGCGCACCTTGGGCAGGCCGGTGGCCGGGATCACCGCGAACGGCTGGTACGGCAGCGGCGTCCACTGGATGTCGCCGATGCTGGCGAAGCCGTCCTGCGCCAGCACCTTGCGCTGGCTGCCGTCCTCGTCCTGCTCGACCAGGGCCATCGGGCCGCCGTCGGCGTTGTACCGGGCATACAGGCGCTGGCCGCCGGGGGCATAGTCGATGGGCGTGAAGCTGCCGCCGATCTGCGCCGCGCCCAGCCTGGCCCAGCCGCCGTTCTGCCGGTGGTAGACCACGTATTCGTAGTCGTCGTTGCGGCCGTAGGCGTAGCGGGCCTGGCCGTCGGGGCCGACGGTGAAGCTCATGCCGCCGACGCCGAGGTCGCCGATCAGGTGGCGGGTGTTGTGGGCGGCGTCGACGTCGTAGAGGTAGCTGTGGTCGTCCACCTGCCAGATGTGGGCGGCCATGTAGAAATGGCCGTTGGCCGGCGCCGGCTGGCCGTCGTAGAAGCCCCAGCCGCGGTCGGTGCCGCGGGTGCCGGCGCGGCTGCTCTGCTGGGTCTCGTAGCCGAACAGGTAGTCCTGGTGCTTGCCGTCGAGGTCGGTGGCGAGGATCTCGCCGGTCAGCAGCGGGATGTCGAGCGAACCGAACTGGCGACCCTTCTCCACGATCAGCCGAGTGGCGCTGGTCCACACGATGTTGGCCGGTAGCTCGTAGCGTGGCATGCGCAGCAGGCTCACCGGCTTGTCCATGTCCTCCACCTTGTAGATCGCCAGGGCGTGCGCGTCGCTGCCGTTGTCGTCCATGCGCACGGCGAGGTAGTGGCCGTCCGGCGAGAGGCGGGGCATGGAGAGCGTGGCGTGGCGGGCGAAGTCCTCGACCGGGATGAGGTCGGCGGCCGCGGCGGCGGCGGGCAGCGACAGGCCGGTCGCGCACAAGGCGACCCGCATGAAACGGTGCAGCATATGGTTTTCCCCTTTGTACGCTCCGTGTGTCGTCCCGGGGCCTGGAGCCAGGGTGGCCGGGCGGTATTCCGCGATCCTTACCCATCGCCGGCGCTCCCTCGGCGACGGCTGCAGGCCTTAGATTCTAGCGGCAGCGTTCGGCTGATCGAAAGGTGGCCTGCGGCATGCGCGGACGTGCGGCTACACTAGCTGCCGGTTCCCCACGATGATGCCCATGACGTCGCCCTACATCGTCGACATCAACCCGGTCGCCTTCCATCTCGGCCCGGTGCAGGTGCACTGGTACGGCCTGATGTACCTGCTCAGTTTCCTCGGCGTGGGCCTGCTGGCCGAACGCCGCCGCCACGCGGGCCGGCTGCCGGTGAGCCGCGACGCGCTCAGCGACCTGGCCTTCTACGCGATGATGGGCGTGATCGTCGGCGGGCGCGTGTGGTACATGCTGTTCTACTACGCCGGCGGCCCCCGCTGGATCTGGACCGACCCGCTGGCGCTGTTCAAGGTGTGGGACGGCGGCATGAGCTTCCACGGCGGCCTGCTCGGCGTGCTGGCGGCGAGCTGGTGGTGGTCGCACCGGCACCGGCTGCATTTCTTCGACACGGTGGATTTTCTGGCCCCGCTGGTGCCGGTGGGCCTGGGGCTGGGGCGCCTGGGCAACTTCATCAACGGCGAACTGTGGGGCAAGCCGAGCGCTCTGCCGTGGGCGATGATCTTCCCGCATGCCCACGACGACGACGTGGCGTGGGCGGCGGCGCATCCGTCCTGGCTGCCGTCGCTGCAGCAGTTCGGCGGCGTGCCGCGCCAGCCTTCGCAGCTGTACGAGATGCTGCTGGAGGGCGTGGTGATGTTCACCGTGCTGTGGCTGGTGTCGCTGAAGCCGCGGCCGCGCTATCTCGTCTCGGGCCTGTTCGCGCTGCTGTACGGCGGCTTCCGCTTCGGCGTGGAGTTCGTGCGGCTGCCCGACCCGCAGCTGGGCTATCTGGCCTTCGGCTGGCTCACCATGGGGCAGGCGCAGTCGCTGCCGATGATCCTGGTGGGTGTGGTGCTGCTGGTGCTGTCGCGCCGTGCGCCGACGCTGGTGCCGGCGACGGCGGTGCGCTAGGGGGCGACCGAACGGCCCTGGATAAGCCGCTCGCCACCGCCTCAAAGCAACACCGGCCTATCCGGCAACTCATCCAACCTCCCCTCCCCATCGGAAGGAAAATGCCGCGCCAGCAACCCATGCACCGCGGCGATGCCCTCGAGGCACCCCTCGCGCCAGCGCCCCTGCCCGAAGTGCTCGCGCATGCGCGCCCCGATCGCATCCCATTCGCCCTGCGCCACGCGGCGGGCGATGCCGCGGTCGGCCACGATTTCGATGCGGTGCTCGGCCAGCAGCAGGTAGATCAGCACGCCGCTGTTGTGCTCGGTGTCCCACACGCCGAGCTGGGCGAACACCTGCTCGGCGCGCGCGTGCGCGGTGAGCCCGCCCAGCACCGCGCCGGGCGCGAGGCGCGACTCCACCGCCAGGCGCACCTCGCCCCGGTGGGTGCGCTCGCCGGCGGCGATCGCCTGCGCGATCTCCTCCAGCAGCGCCTCGGAGAAATGCGCGCGCAGCTGGAACCAGCCGGCGAAAAGATTGCGCAGTAGCCGTTGCATCCTCGCCATCACCAGCTCCCCGACGAGCCGCCGCCGCCGAAGCTGCCGCCGCCACCGCTGAACCCGCCACCGGAACCGCCGCCGAAGCCGCCTCCCCCGCCGAAACCGCCACCGCCGAAACCGCCCCAGCCGCCCCAGCCGCCCCAGCCGCCGCCGCCAATGGAACGGCCGGCACCGGCCGGCAGCAGCATCAGCACGCCGCCGATCAGGGCGCCAAGCACGGCGCCGCCAAGGCTGGCGAGCAGCAGCCACAGCAGGCCGCCGGTGATCGCCGCGCCGAGCGGCGTGCGCAGCCATACCGCGGCGCGGCCGAACACGCCGCGCAGGACGAGGGCCACGAACACGCCGATCAACAAGGCATGCCCGAAGTTGGGGCCGTGCCGCTCGTGCCGCCCGGCGTCCACCGGCGGCGGCAGCGCCTCGCCGTTGATCAGCTGGGTGAGCGCGCCCACGGCGTCGTCGATGCCGCCGTAGTAGTCGTTGACGCGGAATTTCGGCGCGATGTACTCGCGGATGATGCGCGCCACCGCGGCGTCGGGGATCGCGCCCTCCAGCCCGTAGCCCACCTCCACGCGCACGCGGCGGTCGTTCTTGGCGACCAGCAGCAGCACGCCGTCGTCGGTGCCCTGGCGGCCGACCTTGTTGGCCTCGGCCACCGCCAGCGAATAGGTCTCGATGTCGTCCGGCTGGGTGGTGCCCACCATCAGCACCACCAGCTGCGCGCCCTTGGCCTTCTCGAGCTGGACCAGTTTGGCGTCGAGCTGGTCGACCTGCGCCGGCGTGAGCGTGCCGGTGAGGTCGGTGGCATGGCGCGCCAGCTTGGGCACGTCGGCCGCGTGCAGCAGCGCCGGCGACAGCAGCGCCGCCGCCAGCAGCCACAGCAGGCGCATCGCGCGCCGGCGGATCATCAGTGCGCCGAGGCGGCCGGCGCCGGCGTGCTGCTGCCGAAGTCCACCGTCGGCGCGGTGGAAATGGCCTTCTCGTTCTCCACGCTGAAGTTCGGCTTCACCTGGTAGCCGAACACCTTGGCGGTGAGGTTGTTGGGGAAGCTGCGGATCAGCACGTTGTAGTCCTGCACCGCCTTCACGTAGCGGTTGCGCGCCACGGTGATGCGGTTCTCGGTGCCTTCCAGCTGCGCCTGCAGGTTCTGGAACAGACCGTTGGCCTTGAGGTCGGGGTAGCTCTCGCTCACCGCCATCAACCGCGACAGCGCGCTGGACAGCTCGCCCTGCGCCTGCTGGAACTGGGCCAGCTTCTGCGCGTCGTTGACGGTGTCGGCGCTGACCTGGACGGTGCCCACCTTGGCGCGCGCATTGGTGACCTCGGTCAGCACGCGCTCCTCGTGCGCGGCGTAGCCCTTCACCGTGTTGACCAGGTTGGGCACCAGGTCGGCGCGGCGCTGGTATTGGTTGAGCACTTCGGACCACTGGGCCTTGACGGCCTCGTCCTCGCGCTGGATGGCGTTGTAGCCGCAGCCGGACAGGCCGAGCACCACCAGCAGCAAGACCAGTGCGCGAACAGGTTTCATGGAATCGCTCCCTCCGTTAGGAGCGCCATTGCAGCATCCCCGCACGCTCTTGTGCAATCGCGCCGGGGCGCGGAGGTTCAGCCGAGCAGGCGCGGCCCGAGGATCAGCACCCAGCTCAGGCCCGTGGCCAGCAGCAGCAGGAACACCGCCGCCGAGCCCATGTCCTTGGCGCGGCCGGCCAGTTCGTTGAACTCCGGGCTGACCTTGTCCACCACCGCCTCCACCGCCGAGTTGAGCAGCTCGGCGGAGAGCACCAGCAGCACCGGCACCACCAGGGCGAGCTTCTCCAGCGCGCCGTGGCCCAGCCACAGGCCCAGCGGCACCAGCACCACGGCCAGCCCGGCCTCGAGCCGGAACGAGGCCTCGTGGCGCCAGCCGGCGCTCATGCCCTTCATCGACCAGCGGAAGGCGTTCCAGAGCTGGCGCGGATGGCCGCGGAATCCGTTCGACGGCATGGCGTCAATCCTCGCCGGAGCGCACGCCGGCCGGCAGCGGGGCGGCCGGGCAGCGGTCGAGGAAACAGGCGGGCCGCTGGGGCGCGAACATCGACATGGTGGGGCATCCTCGGCCGGCGGCGGGCAACGGCCGGCAATGATGCCACAAGCCCCTTTGCCCTTTGCCCTTT
>NZ_LFQR01000159.1 GCF_001182895.1 Frateuria defendens
ACTAGTGTGGTGTCTCAGAAATAACATGAACTATGTAGCGACTTGGCTGTCGAAGTGTTTTCCGTATAGGAGACTATCTCGATGGCTCGCACAGGACGCCCCGTTACGAAGCTGCAGATCACCGATGCCGAGCGCACCGAACTGAGGGCGCGCCTACGCATTCGCAAAGCGCCCGAAGACGAGAAGCTGCGCATCCGGATCGTGCTGGGCTGCGCTGAAGGCCAATCGGGAACGGTGATCGCCGAGCGCTTGCAGACGACGATCCAGACCGTGTCCAAGTGGCGACGCCGCTACGCGGCGTACCGGATGGCGGGGCTGACCGATGCGCCGCGCGCCGGACGCCCGCGCACGGTGGACGATGCGCAGGTCCAGGCGATCGTGGACAAGGTGCGCCGGAGTACCCCGGCGAATGCCACGCACTGGAGTGTGCGCCAGATGAGCCGGGAAACCGGGGTCTCCCCGGCGACCGTCCAGCGCATCTGGCATGCCTTCGGCCTCAAGCCGCACTTGCATGAGACGTTCAAGCTGTCCACCGATCCGTACTTCGTGGACAAGGTGCGTGACGTGGTCGGGCTCTACCTGGCCCCACCCGATCGCGCCTTGGTGCTGTGCGTGGACGAGAAGAGCCAGATCCAGGCCCTCGATCGCACGCAACCCGGATTACCGTTGACCTTCGGCCAACCGGCGACCCGCACGCACGACTATAAGCGCCACGGCACCACCTCCCTGTTTGCCGCGCTGGACGTCGCCACCGGCAAGGTCATCGGCCAGCTCAAGCGCCGCCACCGCAGTGCGGAGTT
>NZ_LFQR01000016.1 GCF_001182895.1 Frateuria defendens
GAGCGAAACCCCGGCCGAAGGCCGGCCAGTATGCAATAACGCTTCAAGAACACAGCGAACCCTCCCTGGCGGACACCCGCAGGGAGATCGTGAACAGGTTCCAAGATCACGGCCGCACCACTACGCGGTCACTCCCACGCAGACCACCCTGCAGGCAGCAACTAGGCGCGTCAGTCGTCGTGCTTCTGCCGCACAACCGGCGGGGTCGGCTTCTTGGCACCACCGCGGCGCGCGAGCTTGGTCGCGCGCTCCGGATGCGGCGTGTGCGCGCCATGCACGCAGCCGTTGGCGCGGGTCTTCCCGCGCACGCTGCAAGCGGCGAGGCGCACGCTGCGCGCCGACGCCTTGCCCGACACGGTACGGCGCACGGGCCTCGCCTTGTGGGCCGGGGCCGGCTCGGCCTCGGCGGTGCTGATCGGCGAGAGCGCCGCCAGCATGCGCCGCGCCACGCCGCGCTCGCGCATGCCCGAGGCGGCCACCAGGGTTTCCGGGGTCTGGCGGTGCCCGAAGCCGTCGTCCAGCAGGCGCGCCATCAGCTGGTCGCGCGCCTCCGAGGTGCGCCCGCCCAGCACCACGCCGAACAGGCGGCGGCCGTCGCGCGTGGCGGTCGAGGCCAGGTTGAAGCCCGCGGCGTTGGTGAAGCCGGTCTTCAGCCCGTCCATGCCGGGGTAGCGGTCCATCAGGTGGTTGTGGCCCTGCACGAGGCGGCCGTTGAAGTTGAACTCGCGGGTGGCGAAGTACGGCGCCTCGCGCGGGAAATCCTTGTACAGCGCCATGGCCAGCCGGCCGATGTCGCGCGCGGTGGTGGCGTCGTCCGGGTCGGGCAGGCCCGAGGCGCTGGCGAAGCGGGTGTTGGTCATGCCGAGCATCAGCGCCTGGGCGTTCATCGTCTCGACGAAATGCGCCTCGGAGCCGCCCAGGGCCTCGGCCACCACGGTGGCGGCGTCGTTGGCCGACTTGGTGATCATGCCGAGGATGCAGTCCTGCACCGAGACGGTCTGCCCGGCGCGCAGGCCGAGCTTGGTCGGCGCCTTGTTCGCCGCCAGGGCCGACACCGGCAGCTGCTGGTCGAGCTTGAGCCGCCCGCTCTCCAGCGCCTGGAAGGTGAGGTAGAGCGTCATCATCTTGGTCAGCGAGGCCGGATGATTGGGCTCGTCGGGGTTGACCGCGTTGAGCACCTCGCCGCTGGAGGCGTCGAGCACGATGGTGGCGTAGCCCGCGTGGGCCTTGCCCGCCAGGGCGCACAGCAGCAGGACCGCCAGGGCGGCACCGCACAGCCGGTCCAGCAGCCGGCCCGGTTTGATGGATTCGATGGGCATCCGGGCGTTCCTCGGCTCCTGGCGCGTAACCCTAGCGCGCGACCTTAATGTGAAAGTCGTCTCAAATCTAGAGGTCAAGCATCAATTGGTTGACCTAAGTGCATGTTCTGGCTTGACCCAGCGGACGTTCCGCAGGCCGGAAATGCCATCCATGGGACACCGGGCCGGGCTCCTGGCCGCCGCCCCGGAACGCGCTCCTGCCACTGTCGCCCCGGCATCCGCCGGGGCGTTTCCCCTCAACCCGTGTTCTGCAGGCCCTGCGACACGCCGTTCACGCAGGCCACCAGCGCGTGCAGCAGTGCATCGTCCTGGCTGCCGGCGGCGCGCCAGCGTTGCAGCAGGTCCACCTGCAGCAGGCTCATCGGGTCCACGTAAGGATTGCGCAGACGGATGGATACCGCCAGCCGCGGGTTGTCCTCCAGCAGCCCGGCCGCGCCCTTGAGCTTGAGCAGCCAGGCGCGGGTGCGCTCGAACTCCTCGCGGATCAGGGCGAAGAACGGCTCGTGCAGCGGCCCGGACAACCGAGAGAAGGCCTCGGCGATGTCGAGGTCGCACTTGGCCAGCACCATGTCCACGTCGTCGAGCATGTTGGCGAAGAACGGCCAGTCGCGCGCCATCTCCAGCAGGGCCGCCTCGCCGAAGCGCGCGGCGCCCTGCTCCAGCGCGAACCCCAGGCCGTACCAGCCGGTGATGATGGAGCGGCACTGGGTCCAGGCGAACACCCACGGGATCGCACGCAGGTCCTCCACGCCGCGCATGCTGCGCCGGCGCGAGGGACGCGAGCCCAGCGCCATGCGCTCGATCACGTCGATGGGCGTGGCGCTGCGGAAGTAGTCGATGAAGCCCTCGCGGTCGACGAAGGCGCGGTAGTGGCGGCGGCTGTCGGCGGCCAGCGCGTGCATGCGCGCGCGCCATTCCGGCGCGCGCGGGTCGGCCGCGCGCGGACGCAGCGAGGCGCGCAGCACCGCGCCCACGGTTTGCTCCAGGTTGCGCAGCGCCAGCGCGCGGATGCCGTACTTGCGGTGGATCACCTCGCCCTGCTCGGTGACGCGCAGCACGCCGGCCACCGAGCCGCGCGGCGAGGCCATCAGCGCCGGCGCGATGCGCGCGCCGCCGCGGCTGGCCGAGCCGCCGCGGCCGTGGAAGAAGGCCAGCCGGATACCGTAGGCCTCGGCCACTTCGAGCAGTTCCACCTGGCCGCGCTGCAGGCCCCAGCGCGAGGCCAGGGTGCCGCCGTCCTTGCCGCTGTCCGAGTAGCCGAGCATCACCCACTGGCGGTCGCCGCGTGCGGCGAGGTGCTGGCGGTAGACCGGGTCCTCCAGCAGCGCGCGCAGGGTGGCCGGCGCGCTCTTCAGGTCGTCCACTGTCTCGAACAGCGGGGCGATGTCCAGGGGAACATGGCCTTTTGCGTTTGCCTCCTCTCCCCCCGGAGGCACGCGGGGAGGCGCCATGGATGGCGCCGGCTCTGAGGATCGAGGAGAGGATTGAGGCGAGGGGCGGGTGCTCGCCGCGGCCTGGCCAGGGCTTTGCTCGCCGAGGGAAGCCGCCGGCTCGACCAGCCCGCCATAGCGGGCCAACGCCAGCACCGCCAGCACGTCCGCCGCCGAGCGCGCCATGCTGATGATGTACAGGCCCAGCGCCTCGCTGCCGTAGCGGCGGCGCGCGTCGCCCAGGGTGGCGAACACGTCGTAGAGCGACTTCACCACCTCGGCGTGGCCGATCTCGAAGCGCGCCGTGCCGCTGGCGTAGTCGCGCAGGCGCGCGGCGCGCTCGCCGGCGTCGCGCTGCGGCCAGCCCTCGTCGCCGAACAGCGCGGCCAGCGCATCGTCGTGCACGCGCGAATCCTGGCGCACGTCCAGCCGCGCCAGGTGGAAGCCGAAGGTGCGCACGCGCCAGATCATGCGCCGCACGGCATAGGCGCCGGCATGCAGGCCGTGGTGGCCGAGCAGGCTGCGCTCGATCAGTTCGAGGTCGTCGAGCAGCTCGACCGCGGACGGGTAGCCGTCCGGGTGGCCGTCCTCGTGGGTGGCCTCCAGCCGCGCCTGGATCAGGGTGAGCAGGCAGCGGTAGGGCATGTCGACGTGGCGCGGGCGGATGCGCGCGGCGGCCTGCGGGAAGCGCTCGCGGTAGTCGGCCAGGCGTTCGAGCAGGAGCGGGGCGACACCCACGCGGTCGTCGGTCTGGCTGAGCAGGCGCGCCAGGCCGGCCACGTCCTCGATGTAGCGCTCCAGCACGTGCGCGCGCTGGGTGCCCAGGCTGCCGGCGATGGTGTCGGCGCCCACGTTGGGGTTGCCGTCCATGTCGCCGCCCACCCAGGTGGCGAAGGCGAGCAGGCGCGGCAGCGGCGCGTCCACGCCGTAGACCTGCTGCAGCGCCTCGGCCAGTTCCTCGTAGAAGGCCGGCACGATGCGGTAGATCGGGTTGGCGAGGTAGAAGCCGACGTGGTCGTGCTCGTCCTGCACGCTGGGGCGCACCGGCGAGGCCTCGGCGGTCTGCCAGCCGGCGGACAGCGCCATGAAGATGCGGTCGGCGTCCTCGGCGCTCTCCTGCGGCGTGCGGCTGGGGTCGAAGTTGTCCACCAGCGCGCGCACGATGGCCTGCTCCTTCTCCAGCAGCGAGCGGCGCATCGCCTCGGTGGGGTGCGCGGTGAACACCGGCTCCACCTGCATGCGCCCGAGCCAGCCGAGCAGCTCCTCCGCGGCCACGCCCTGCGCCTTCAGCCGGCCCAGCGCGTCGAGCAGCGACTCCGGCTGCGGCGCGTCGCCGGCGCGCTGGTAGTCGCGGCGACGGCGGATGCGGTGCACGCGCTCGGCGATGTTCACCGCCTGGAAGTAGGTGGCGAAGGCACGCGCCAGCGCCTCGGCGTCGTGCGGCGCGAGGTCGGCCAGCGACGCGGCCAGCGCCGCCACCGGCGCGCCCTCGCGACGGCGGCGGATGGCCGCCGTGCGCACCGACTCCACCCGCTGGAAGAAGGCCTCGCCCTCCTGCTCGGCCAGCATGCGCCCGACCATCGCGCCGAGCCGGCTGACGTCCTCGCGCAGGGGGCCGTCGTGCGGCAGGTAGTCGGGGTCGCGGACTGCTTCCATAACGCTCTCCAATGGGGATCCTCCAAGCCTACAACGTCGTGCCGCGCCTGCGCTGGCGCGCGAGCGCGGCCACTTGCCGCTACAATGTCGCCTCTTGCACGTCGAGGGGCGCTGCGACCGTCGCGCGGATCCGTTCCGCGAGGCCTGCATCGCAGGATGCGGGCCGCCACGGCCAGGCTCGGCGCGCATGCGCAACAACGGCGCCCGGTCGCACGTCCCGTCTCCCGCGGCCGGACGTCCAGCCATCCGAACCGGAGCTATCCATGAACGCTGTCGCCAACACCCCCGCCCGCCAGGACTACAAGGTCGCCGACATCTCGCTCGCCGACTGGGGCCGCAAGGAGCTCGACATCGCCGAGCACGAGATGCCGGGCCTGATGTCGATCCGCCGCAAGTACGCCGCCAGCCAACCGCTGGCCGGCGTGCGCGTCACCGGCTCGCTGCACATGACGATCCAGACCGCGGTGCTGATCGAGACGCTCAAGGACATCGGCGCCGACGTGCGCTGGGCCTCGTGCAACATCTTCTCCACCCAGGACCACGCCGCCGCGGCGATCGCCGCCACCGGCACCCCGGTGTTCGCCTGGAAGGGCGAGACGCTGGAGGAATACTGGGACTGCACGCTCGCCGCGCTCACCTTCACCGCCGCCGACGGCACCCTGCTCGGCCCCGAACTGGTGGTGGACGACGGCGGCGACGTGACGCTCTTGATCCACAAGGGCTACGAGCTGGAGCACGGCTCCAAGTGGGTGGACGAACCCGCCGCCTCGCACGAGGAGCAGGTGATCAAGAACCTGCTCAAGCGCGTGGCCCGCGAGCGCCCCGGCTACTGGACCCGCGTGGTGAAGGACTGGAAGGGCGTCTCGGAGGAAACCACCACCGGCGTGCACCGCCTCTACCAGCTGGCCGAGGCCGGCAAGCTGCTGGTGCCGGCGATCAACGTCAACGACTCGGTGACCAAGAGCAAGTTCGACAACCTCTACGGCTGCCGCGAGTCGCTGGCCGACGGCCTCAAGCGCGCGATGGACGTGATGCTGGCCGGCAAGGTGGCCGTGGTGTGCGGCTACGGCGACGTGGGCAAGGGCTCGGCGCACAGCCTGCGCGCCTACGGCGCCCGCGTGATCGTGACCGAGATCGACCCGATCTGCGCGCTGCAGGCGGCGATGGAGGGCTTTGAGGTCAACACGGTGGAGAGCACCCTGGGCCAGGCCGACATCTACGTCACCACCACCGGCAACAAGGACATCATCCGCATCGAGCACATGCAGGCCATGAAGGACCAGGCCATCGTGTGCAACATCGGCCACTTCGACAACGAGATCCAGGTCGACGCGCTGGTCAACTTCCCCGGCATCGCCAGGATCAACATCAAGCCGCAGGTGGACAAGTACGTGTTCCCCGACGGCCGCGCGATCTTCCTGCTGGCCGAGGGCCGCCTGGTGAACCTCGGCTGCGCCACCGGCCACCCGAGCTTCGTGATGTCCAACTCCTTCGCCAACCAGACGCTGGCGCAGATCGACCTGTGGGCCAACAAGGACTTCTACGAGCACACCGTCTACCGCCTGCCCAAGAAGCTGGACGAGGAAGTGGCGCGGCTGCACCTGGAGAAGATCGGCGTGAAGCTGACCGCGCTCACCCCGGCCCAGGCCGAGTACCTCGGCGTGCCGGTGGAAGGCCCGTTCAAGCCGGAGCACTACCGCTACTGAGCGCCGGCGGCGCCTCCGCGCCATGCACCACAGCCAAGGCCCCGCTCCGGCGGGGCCTTTTTTGCGTGCGCCGCGGACGATCCGCGAGCACCTCAGGCCCGCTAGGGCTCGATCAGCACGAGGCAGTTGTCGACGTTCTTGGCGAAGCCGATGACGGCCGCCTGGAACACCCGCTTGCGGTCTTCCTCGGCCGCGGCGTCGGCCGCGAGTTTCGCCAGTTCCTGCTGGAGTTGTTCCTTGTCGGCCCGGCCCGCGGCCATCGCCGCGAGGAGCGCCGCCGGCAACAGGCGGCCTGCCTTGGCCTTGTCCTGGCTCCCCTTCATCCCGGCTTCGGCCCCGGCGAGCGCCAGTTCCTTGCCCCGCAGCCTGGCCTGCGTCGCGGGCGAAGGCGCGAGGTTCTTGTTCGCCTCCTGCGTCCTGTTCGCCGCCTCGTTGCTGGCGGCGACGAGCTTGTTGAGGTCGTCCAGCGTGGGCGCGGTGAGCGCGATCCCGTCGAGCGCGCTGTCCAGCTCGCGGCCGATCGCCGCCACCACGCCGACGGTTCTGGCGGGGATGGCGTCGTAGGCGTCCCGCACGTCGTTGTTGCCGAAGTCCGCCGGGAACAGCCGCCGCGTGGCCTCGCTGTCGATCGGCGCGAAGGCCTCCTGCACGCACTGCGTGCGTGCGGCTGCCCGGGCGAAGGTGGCGCGCTGTTCCTCGAAGCGGTAGTGGCCGCCCACGATCGCGCCGAGGGAAGCCGCGCCCGCGCCCGCGTTGCGGGCCGCGATGTTGTCCGCGGCGATGCCGGCCACGGCGACGAAGGTGCCGTAGAAAGCGACCTCGTTGGCCACGCCCTGGCCGTGCGGCGGTTGTTCGCCGCCTCGTTGAGCAGCACGGCCAGGCCGGCGACCAGTTGCCGGGCGGTCGCCACGCTGTCGACCGGCCGCACGGACACCGCGCTGCCGGCCTTGAGCAGATCCTCGTTCGTCGTCCACGGCTTGTGCGGATAGAGCGTCCCGCACGCGGCGGCGAGGCACGCCGACGCGGCGAGCCCGGCCCGCCGGATCGTCCGCGCGAGGCGGCGCCGCCTTTCGTTTCCACGCCACACACAACGCAGCCCGCGAACCGGGCCCGGACTCCCCCGATCCACCGTCGCCTTCATGGCCATCCCCCTGGCCTGTGCGCGTGGGGCGACGCTACTACGGACACAAAGCGCTGTCGGGCGGGCCGGGCCGCGCGGGTCGCCCTCGACTTGCGGTCGCGGCCGCTGCAAAGGGCCGTCCAGCCGTATAAACATCTTTTCATCGCGAATGAGAGATATATAATCCCCTCTGACTTGCCTTCCGGGAACCGCGCGCGATGCCGCCGATCAGCTTCGAATTCTTTCCGCCCAAGACCGAGGAGCAGCGCGTGCAGCTCGACCGCGCCGCGCAGCAGCTCAAGGCGCAGGGCCCCGAGTACGCCTCGGTGACCTTCGGCGCCGGCGGCTCCACGCTGAGCTACACCGGCGAGACGGTGGACCACCTGCACCGCGCGCACGGGCTCAACGTGGCGCCGCACCTCTCCTGCATGGGCGGCACCCGCGCCGAGATCGGCGCGCTGCTGGACGGCTACCGCGCCGCCGGCTACCGCCGCATCGTGGCGCTGCGCGGCGACCTGCCCTCGGGCATGGCCAGCCCCGGCGACTTCCGCTACGCCGCCGAGCTGGTGCGCTTCATCCGCCAGCACTCGGGCGACCACTTCCACATCGAGGTGGCGGCCTACCCGGAAACCCACCCGCAGGCGGAGGACGCGCTCGCCGACCTCAAGCACTTCAAGGCCAAGGTGGAGGCCGGCGCCAACGGCGCCATCACGCAGTACTTCTTCAACCCCGACGCCTACTTCCGCTTCGTCGAGGACGCGCACCGGCTGGGCGTGGACGTGCCGATCGTGCCCGGCATCATGCCGATCGCCAATTTCGGCCAGCTCCGGCGCTTCTCCGAGGGCTGCGGCGCGGAGATCCCGCGCTGGATCGTCAAGCGCATGCAGGCCTACGGCGACGACGCCGACTCGGTGCGCGCGCTCGGCGCCGAGGTGGTGGCGCAGCTGTGCCGCCGCCTGCTCGAGGGCGGCGCGCCGGCGCTGCACTTCTATACCTTGAACCGCGCCCGCGCGACCCTAGCGGTGCTGGCGCAACTTCACTGATCCGCGCGCCGCGGCCGGCTATGCTGCCGCGATGCGTGCACTTCTGCTGTTGCCCCTCCTGCTGTTCGGCGCCGTCGCCGGCCGGGCGCAGGACATCCACCGCTGCCTCGGCGCCGACGGCCAGCTCGTCTTCACCGACCGCGCCTGCGCCGACCTCAAGGCCACGCCGGCGCCGGACGCGCCGGCGGCCGCCCCGCCCTCCCCGGCCACCGAACGCATCGCCGAACGCATCGCGCCCGCGCGCTGCGCCGCCGATGCGCAAGCGCTCAAGCAAAGCGTGGCCGACGCCTTCGCCACGCGCGATCCGAACCAGTTGGCCGGGCTGATGCTGTGGGGCGGCCGCGGCGGCCGTTCCACCGTGGCCGACCTGCGCGGGCTGGCCGCGCTGGTGCGCCAGCCCCTGCTGGACGTGGACGCCTACGACGCCGCCCAGGAGGCCGGCACCAGCGGCACGCTGTCCAGCGCCGCCGCGGCCGGCGACGCGCCGCCCGCGATCACCGGCCTCACGGTGCGCACCGCCGTGCGCGACGGCAGCGGCGGCGAAGCGGCCACCCGCTTCGCCGTGGTGCGCCGCGCCGGCTGCCTGTGGCTGCGGCCGGGCGGCTGAAACACACGCTCCCGCCTTGTAGGAACGCGCCTTGCGCGCGACCGGGGTGCGGCGGCGACACCGCTGCGTGGGCTTGTCGCGCGCAAGGCGCGCTCCTTGTATGTTCCCCTGGCCCCCGATGAGGTGGGCGTTGGATCGTTTCCGGGGAGGCTTGACTCGGCACAGAGTGTCTACAGGGCGGGCGGAAACATCGGGCTGCTCGCCAGCCTCAACCGAACACGATGCTGGCGATCGCCCCGTTGCTGTCGGTGCGCGGGCGCATCGACACCTCCCAGCCGTACAGCTCGCACAGCCGCCGCACGATGGCGAGGCCCAGGCCCGCGCCGCTGCCGCCGGCGCCCTCGCCGCGCACGCCACGCTGGAACAGGCGCTCGGCGTCCTCCGGCTTGATGCCGGGGCCGGTGTCGATCACCTCGATGCGGTCGCCGCCCACCTCGACCCGCACCAGGCCTTCCAGCGTGTACTTGATGGCGTTGCCGATCAGGTTGGTCAGCGCCACCGATAGCACCGAGGCCGGCGCGTTGACGGTGAGCGGCTTCTCGCCCGCGTGCAGCTCGATCGACAGCGGCTTGTCGCGCATCTGCGGGCGTTGGCTCTCGATCACGTCGGCGGCCACCTTCGCCACCTCGGTGATCTCCCCGCGCGTGGGCCCGCGCCGCTCGGCGCGCGAGAGCAGCAGCAGCGCCTCGATCAGCTCGGTGGCCTGGCGCGAGGAGCGCTCGATGCGCTTCAAGCGCTCGCGCAGCTTGTCGGTGAGGTCGGGCGAGCCGAGCACCAGCTCGGTGGTGCTGGCGATCACCGCCAGCGGCGTGCGCAGCTCGTGGCTGACGTCGGAGTTGAATTCGCGGTCGCGCTCGACCATGGCGGTGAGGCGGTTGGCGTAGTCGTCCAGCGCCTGGGCCAACTCGCCGACCTCGTCGTCGGCGAAATACGGCGCCAGGGGCTCGGCCTTGCCCGCCTTGCGGAACTCGCGCAGGCGCGCGGCCAGCTGGCTGAGCGGCTTGAGCACCTTGCGCGAGAGCCACAGGCCGATAGCCAGGGACAACAGACTGAACAGCACCACGGCGGTGACTACGGCGGTGATCAGCTGCCGCCGTCCCAAATCGTCGCGCGAGACGTCGTAGCGGACGAAGGTGATGATGCCGTCGTTCTTGTAGACCGCCAGCTTGTAATGATGGTTCTGGCCGTCGTCGCCCGGCTCATAGATGTCGTGGACGCCGGCATCCAGGTTCTGCCAGTTCAGCGGCGCGTGGTAGATGGTGCGCTCGCTGTACTGCGCGCCGGTCAGCAGGCGCGAGGCGACCGGCTTCCCCCGCCGGGCCTGCTCGTAGGCCCATTGCGCATCGTCCATCAAGCTGGAATTGACCAGCTGGCTTTCCACCCGCGAACGGATGTCCAGCGACGCCACGGCGAACAGCGCACTGAGGCCGAAGCCGAACAGCGCGAAGCTCAGGATGAGGCGGAACCGCAGCTTACGCCTGGACTGCATCCGGATCGACCATCCTGTAGCCGATGCCGTGCCGCGTGTGGATCAGCGGCTTGTCGAACGGCTTGTCGATCGCCGCACGCAGGCCGTGGATGTGCACGCGCAGGGAATCCGAATCGGGCAGTTCCTCGCCCCACACCTTCTGCTCCAGGTCCTGCCGCGTGACCACCGAGGGGCTGGCCTCCATCAGCGCCTGCAACAGCTTGAGGCCGATGGGGTTTAGCTGGATCGACTTGCCGTCACGGGTGACGGTGAGCGTGTCCAGGTTGTAGGTGAGGTCGGCCACCTTGAGCACGCGGCTCTGCGGGCCCTTGCCGCGGCGCGCCAGCACCTCCAGCCGCGCGGCCAGCTCCTGCAGCGCGAACGGCTTGGTCATGTAGTCGTCGGCGCCGGACTCGAAGCCGGAGAGCTTCTGCTCCAGCGCGTCGCGCGCGGTCAGCATCAGCACCGGCGTCTGCTTGTGCGCCTCGTGGCGCAGCTTCTTGGCGACGTCGAGGCCGTCCATGCCCGGCAGGGTCAGGTCCAGCACGATCACGTCGAAATCGTGCACCACCGCCAGGTGCAGCCCGGTGACGCCGTCGCCGGCGAAATCCACCACGTGGCCGCGGTCCTCCAGGTAGTCGCCGATGTTGGTTGCCAGATCACTGTTGTCTTCGATCACCAGTACGCGCATGCGCTACTCCGTGTGCCGCCCGGCCCGAGGCCGTCGAGCGCCAAGCTTAACAAGTTGGGTGGGGAAAGACGTCCGCCGGTGACTGAACACGGAAGACGGGCAAGAAAAAACCCGGGCGCGCAAGTCGCGCCGCCCGGGTATCAAGCTACTGCCCCGATACCGAAATCTGCTGCCACCAAAACCTTCGAGGTTGCAGTGCCAAGCAAATCGCAGTGGAACCTTTATAGGTACGACCCGGTTAGGGTGGGGTTAACCGATGCTCAGCCCGACGTTAACCGCCCTGCCCGGCGCTCACGCGCCCACGTGCTTCTCGAGGTGACGGATGATGTGCGAGGAGACGTCCACGCCGCTGGCCGCCTCGATGCCTTCCAGACCGGGCGAGGCGTTCACTTCCAGCAGCAGCGGCCCGCGCTCCGAGCGCAGCAGGTCCACGCCCGCGATGCCCAGCCCCAGCGCCTCGGCGGCGCGCACGGCGATGCGCCGCTCCTCCGCGCTCAGCGTGGCCTTGGCGGCGCTGCCGCCCCGGTGCAGGTTGGCGCGGAACTCGCCCGGCTCCGCCACCCGCTGCATCGCCGCCACCACCTTGCCGCCGACCACGAAGCAGCGCAGGTCGCGCCCGCCGGCCTCGGCGATGAACTCCTGCACCACGAAGTTGGCGTAGAGGCCGCGGAAGGCCTCGATCACGCTCTGCGAGGCCGCCAGCTTCTCCGCCAGCACCACGCCGGTGCCCTGGCTGCCCTCGTTGAGCTTGATCACGTGCGGCGGCTCGCCGAGCAGGGCCAGCAGGTCGCTGGTGTCGTCCGGGTTGTCGCCGAACACGGTGGCCGGCATCGGGATGCCCTGCGCGGCGAGCAGCTGCAGGCAGCGCAGCTTGTCGCGCGCGCGCAGCACCGCGTCGGAGGGGTTGGGCGTGTACACGCCCATCATTTCCAGCTGGCGCAGCACCGCGGTGCCGTAGAAGGTGCTGCTGGTGCCGATGCGCGGCAGCACCGCGTCGATGTCGCGCAGCGCCTTGCCCTTGTAGCGGATCGCCATGCCGTTGGAGGCGATGCGCACGTAGCAACGCAACGGGTCGAGCACGCGCACCACGTGGCCGCGCTCGCGGGCGGCCTCGACCAGGCGGCGCGTCGAATACAGGCGCGCGTTGCGCGAAAGAATGGCGATCTTCACCCGCGCTCCAGCCTGGCGTGTTTCGACTGCGTGTAGGAACGTCCCGGATCGACCGCGAAGCGGCCCTGCAGGGCGGTGCGCCCCAGCAGCATCGGGAACAGCATGTGGCGGCGGTCCGCCAGGCTGATGTCGATCTCGAAGCGCCGCCCCGCCAATACCACCTCGCTGCGGATGAACCAGCGCTGCGCGCGATGGCCGGCGGAGCTGGTGACCATGCGCCGGTCCTGTGCCGGCGCCTCGCAGCGGACCACGAGCGGCGGATGCCGGCCGGTCTGGATGTCGAAGCGCAGCCAGGTGCGACCGTCGCGCTCGAACGGCTGCAGCGCGTCCACGTGTAGCGCGCTGCTGCGCGCGCCGGTGTCGAGCTTGGCCTTCAGCAGGGCGATGCCGAACTGCGGCAAAGCCAGGCGCTCCCGCCAACCGAGGGTAATCACATCCGTCATACAGATTCGGGCGCGCTCGGTGGGGACGAGGAGGAGACGAAAAGTGGAGCGTGTGGCGAACCCGGAAACCGCCGCCCCAAGCCGCTGCTTCCCGACAGGCAGGGAAGCGGCAATGGAGCAACCGGGACTGGAACCCACCCACGTCAACGTGCTTAGGCTAGCAGCGCGCGGGCGTTGGACGCCAGTCCTCCCGAAGCACCGGCGCCAGGGTCAAAGACATGTGATGGCCGGCCCCCTGGATCGCGGGATGCAGGAGACTCCGGGCCAGTCCCGGCAGCTCCATTCATCGCTGCCGTTCATAGCCACATGCAGGGAATATCCGCCACGAGGCCACCCTCACTGTGCAAGGATGAAAAGAGCCGTGGGCCTCGCCCTCTGCTCTTCCTCCGCAGCACAAAGTCCGCATGAAAATCCGTAGCCTGACCACCGCACTGATGGCGGCCTTGGTCGCCAACGTGAAAGCGCAAAATGCGCCTGCGCCGCAAACCGAGCAGCCCGCCGCACACAGGCTCGATGCCGTCCACGTCACCGCCACCGAGGGCTACGCCACCCGGACCCGGTATCACACCGGAAAAGCAGCCTTGGCCCGCTCGGCGACCGCCCGATCAAGGACACCCCGGCCTCGCTGACGGTGCTGCCCGAACAGCTCCTTGGTGAACCAGCAGGCAAGGACCCTCAACGACGCGCTGCGCAACCTGCCGTCCGTGGAAATCCGCGCGACCAGCAGGGCCTGGAAGTGTCGCGCCCGCAGTCGCGCGGCTTCCAGGGCTCGATCGTGCAGAACACCCGCCTGGACGGCCTCAACGTGGTCGGCACCACCGCCATCGCCGCCGAGAACCTCGGCGGCATCGAGGTGCTGAACGGCTTGGCCGGCTCGCTGTACGGGCCGCAGACGCCGGCCGGCGTGTTCAACTACGTGCTCAAGCGGCCCACCGCCCGCGGCCTGGTCCAGCGCGGCGCGACAAGCAGTACGAGGCCGGGCTCAAGTACGACTCCACGGACCGGCTGCTGCTGACCGCGGCCGCCTTCCGCATGACCCGCCCGCTGGCCGAGACCGACCCGGCCAGCAATGTGTTCGCGGTGGTGGGCCCGCAGCGCAACCGCGGCGTGGAACTCTTCGCCCAGGGCGATCTCACGCCCCAGCTTGGCATCCTCGGCGGCGTGACCTACATCGACGCGCGGCTGCTCGACACCCGCGTGCCCGACACCAGCGGCAAGCTCGTGGTCGGCGTGCCGCACGTCAAGAGCGACGTCTCGCTGGACTACCACCCCGACTTCCTGGCGGGCTTCGCCCTGATCGGCACGGCGCACTTCGAAAGTCGCCGCGAGGCGACCAATACCAACGACAGCTTCGCGCCCTCCTTCGCCACCCTGGACGTCGGCGCCCGCTACACCACGCCGTTCCTGCACCACGCACTGACCGTGCGCGCCCAGGTGGTCAACGCCACCGACAAGCACTACTACTCGTCGATCGCCGACGGCAACATCATCGGCAGCCCCGGCGCCAACACGGCCTACTTCGGCACCCCGCGCACCTTGATGGCCAGCGCCGAGCTGGATCTCTAGGCAGCCCCGTCGAGCGGATGGACGGCCGGCTTGCAGCTCGGCCGTCAACGCATCTGCAGGACGATGACCTCGCTGCCCGCGGGATTCGTCCGCTCGCGAAGGTTCTTCACGTCCTCCGGCTTCACCGTACCCCCCGGTTGCCCCAGGACGTCCGCACGAAAGTCAGCACGTCCGCAATCTCCCGGTCGGAGAGCTGGTTGCGGCAGGAAGGCATGCGATAGGCGTCCGGGACTCCGCTGGCGACCACCCGCCCCGACCCGCTCAAGGTAACGTTGATGCTGGAGGCGTTCTCTTTCGCCATGGACGACGCGCTCCCGGCCAGGGGCGGTATCCACGGCCCCTGGCCGCGCCCGTCCTGCCCATGGCAGGCGCTGCACCGGGCCATGAAGGTCTGCGCACCGGGAAACTTCGATCGCTCGCCCATGGCCAGGACACCACCCGGCGTTTGTTCGTACTTCCACGGCGCCCCGTCTCTATCGGGATCGCCAGGCAGCGATTTGAGATAGCGCGCGATCGCCTTCAGATCGTCGTCCACCATGAACTGCGTCGAATTGTTGTAGGCGGTCATCGAGCCGAAGACGACGGCGTGCCGGTTGCGTCCGCTCTTGAGGAACTGATAGATGTCCGCCTCGCTCCACCGGCCGAGCCCCGTATTCCCGTCGCCGCGAAGGCTGGGCGCATACCAGCCGTCGAGCAAGGCGCCGGATAGATAGAGCGGGCTGGTTTCGTCGAGCGCCTTCTCGTTCATCGCCCATCCGCATGGCGTGTGGCTTCTTCGGCTTCAGCGGGAGGATGTGGCCGAGCGGTTCCATCAGCCTGCGGTGGTTGTACCAAAGACCGATGTGCGGATGGGGCCGGATGTCCATGTTCCGGTCAAGTCCTGGCGCGAGGTCGAGCGGCCCCATATGATCGAAGAAGATGAAGGGCCCCACCATGTGCCGCTTTGCGAACGACAGCACGCGGCCCACTTCGAAGCCGCCGCCGAGGTTGCGACGCCGCTGCTCGATAAGCATTTCAATCATGGCATTCCTCCTGTTTGCTTGCCGCTCGGACGATCGGCGCGACCTCGGTGCCCAGGAGTTCGATCGAACGCTTCATGGCCGCCGTTTCGAGTGACGCGGTGCTCATCTGGAAGGTGATGCGCGAGACGCCGCCAAGCACCTCGCTGGCGCGCAGCATCTTCGCCGCAACCGTGTCCGGACTGCCGATCAGAAACGCGCCCTTGGGGCCCGCCATGTCGTCGAACTGCGCGCGTGTCGGAGGCGACCAGCCGCGTTCGCGTCCGACCTTGGCGGTAAGATGGGACCAGCCGGGGAAGAAGGCGTCACCCGCCGCAACGTCGGTCTCGCCGACGAAGCCCATCGCGTGGATGCCGACCTTCAAGGTGGCCGGATCGTGTCCGGCTCGGGCGCCGGCCTCACGGTAGAGATCAACCGCCGGCCGGAAGCGTTCGAACGTGCCACCAATGATGGCCACCATCAACGGAAGGCCGAGCGCGCCGGCACGCGCGAACGACTGCGGCGTGCCGCCGACGCCGAGCCAGACGGGCAGGCGCTGTTGGTGGGGTCGCGGGAAGACGCCCTGGCCGGTCAGCGCTGGCCGAAACCGGCCCTGCCAAGTGGGGTGGGTCGTCTCGCCGAGCTTCAAGAAGAGTTCGAGGTTCTCCGCGAACAGGTCGTCGTAGGCGCGCGTATCGAGGCCGAACAGCGGGAAGGCCTCGCCGAACGACCCGCGTCCGACGACGAGTTCGACACGCCCCTTGGAGATCAGGTCGATCGTCGCAAACTCCTGGAAGAGACGCACGGGGTCCACCGCGCTCAGCACCGTCACCGCGCTGGTCAGCCTGATCTGAGTGGTGCGGGACGCCGCCGCCGCGAGGATGATCGACGGCGCGGAATCGAGGAATTCCGCGCGGTGATGTTCGCCGATTCCGAACACGTCGAGCCCGACCCGGTCGGCGACCTCGACCTCGTCGAGCAGGTCGGCCATGCGGTCGGTCGCCGACGGCAGCGCGCCGGTCGTGGGATCGGGCAATATCGCGGCAAAGCTGTCGATGCCGATCTGCATCATTGGTCCTCCTATTCGGTTCGTGCCCAAAGGTGCTCGGCTGTGCCGGCTAGGCGAGAAGCTCGGCTAGCTCGATCAGGTTTCCGAAGGGATCGGCGAAGAACGCGACCCGGCGGCTGATCGCCTCGACCACGAACGGTTCGACGACGATTTTCACACCGCGCGTCCGGAGCTCCTCGACGGTTGCACCGACATTGGCCACGTTGAGGCAGAAGTGGTGATAGCCAGCGTAGGCGAGGCTGCTGCCGAGGTCGGTATAGGGCCGCACGTCCTGCGGACCGGGCTCATCCCCGCCGAGGATCTCGATGTAGAAATGATCGTCGGTCGGCGGGGCGATGAAGGCGAGCTTCGCGCGGGCGTAGTCCCATTCAGCGACCACGCGGAAATCCAGCTTCTCCACATACCAGCGCTTGAGCGCCTCAAGGTCGCAGGTGCGGACCGCGACGTGATGGCCGCGCATGTCGGCGAAGGGTGAAAGGCTGTTGTGTGCCGGCGGGACGAAGTCGGCCATGGATGATCCCCTTGAGATTGAGGGTGGTCGGCGGTGAGGACTTGCGTTGCTTTGAAAGCATTCGGCAGGGTAGGCACGCCGACAGATCGTTGAAGGCTGTAGGTAGCCCGCTGAAGAGACTGCCTTGGACGTCAGCGACCGCAAGATCAGAACCTGAACGTCGCCTGGGCGCCGGCCATCTTGATGGTGCGCGCGGGTCCAGTGTCGCGAATGAACGGGCCGGGATCAAAAGCGCTAAGCGACGCGGTCAAGTTCAGCTCTGATGTCACCTGCCAGCTTGTGGCCAGTTCGATCTGTTTGCCAATAAAGCGCGCGTCGCTTTGCCGACCGCTGCGCACTAGCAACCCTGGGATGGAGTAGATTCCGTCAGCAGTGCTCTGACGCCAGTAGGCCACCACGGTCAGCGATACCGCGACATCCTTGTGCGGTTGCACCGAGATCGAGGGGCGCACGTGAATGAGGTTCCGCGGGCCGATCGGCGAAAGCGCCCCAAAATACTTCCCGTTCGGGAAAAGCGAGTTCAGCGTTCCCAGCTTCGGATCATCTGGATCGCCGTCGCCCGAGACGATATCGGCGGTGAGAGCAATCTCCGGTCGCAGCGGCGTGCTCCGGAAGCGATACCCCGTCTCGGCTCCCGCGCCCCACGCCTGCGAGCGGTGACCTGCAAATGTGCCAAGCTGGAACGCCGCCTCGACGTTCCAGTGCCAGGCGCCGTCGTCTCCGAAGATTCTGGAACCAAAGGTGTGCGCCAGCTGCTTGCCAACGCCCTGGTCGAAAATAGCGTTTCGGTCTCGCAGGCCGATGTAATAGACATCGAAGCCGTTCAAATGCTTCGCGTCGAGCCACTGCGTGGCGTAAACCCCCCAAACCAGCTTATTGCGCGAGCGCCGATCGTTGAACCCCCCGAGTCGCGTGTCGACCGGCTGAAGGTAGAAGCCGGTCAACCGACGCGTCTTGCCGGTGAGGATCGCTTCAAATCCGTCAAAGGGCAGCGGAACGCCGGTTCCATACCGCCTGTCGATGAAGCGTCCCGATCCAAACGAAACCAGCTTTCGTCCTGCCGATAGTTGGAGCGAGGCGTCACCCGGCACCGCAACCTCGACATCGACAAACGCCTGCAGCATGTCGACGCCAGTCGTGTCTGCCGGCCCCTTCATACGGTCTGTCCCTGATATCGCCGACAGGATCGGCTGCACAAACATCCGGACCTTCCCGACGTGAAGATCAGCGTAGGGCATCAGACGATTCCAGACGTAGCTGTCGTCTGGCGATGATCCCCAGTTCACATTCTCATAGCCTTCGTAGCGTGATCGCGCCTCGACACCGGTCGTGATATGGATCGTGCCGTCGTCGCTGAGGGGGATGTATTTGAATGGCTCTGTCCAACGCCCCTTGCGGTTTGCGGGATTAGCGAGCGCGGACCAATCTTCAGAATAGCGCTCGATCGTCAGTGTCGGGGCGCGCTCCAAGTTGGTCGATACCTGCGCGCTCGCCGCGAACGGCGTCGCGCAGGCCGCGGCAACCGAGACCAACTGCCAACCCACATACCCCAGCCGACGGGTCTTCCTTCGGTCCTCGCCTCTGCACGGCAGACGACTCGACGCGCTCAATGACCTGCAGAAGGGATGACGAGCATCGACATCCCAACGGCGCGCCGCAACGCGCCTTGGCCTATGCTCGCCATCCACCTTTATTAGCGCGCGGTGCTTTCGACGGGGGTATTCAAGAGCTGCTGCTCCCACAGGTACGCGATGCCGCTGCCGCCGAAGTGCTGGATGAGAATCTCGGTCAGCTCCTCGACATGCTCGGTGCGCGCCCAATCACGTTGCCATTCGCCAGCGAGCGCCATCACGGTCATCACGTTCGCGCCGGCCGCGATCATTCGCTGGATGGCAACCTCGTGAGATTCCTTCGAAATCCCGCCCGACGCGTCGGTGATCACGGTCACGTCCCAGCCTTCGCCGGCGGCCTGGATGACAGGCATTGCGACGCAGACCTCGGTCCACAGGCCGGCGATGATCAGCTGCTTGCGGCCAGTCGCCTTGACGACGCTCACCACATTCTCGTCCTGCCAGGTGTTCACCCAGGTGCGATCGATGACTTCCTGGTCCGGAAATACGTCGGTGATCTGCTTAAAGAGAAGTCCACCGCGCGCCGCGATCACGCTGGTGAGGATGGTCGGAACATTGAAGGCTTTTGCTAGCTTCGCCAGCGCGGTCGTGTAGTTGACCACAGCTTGCGGATCGTGGCTGTTGAGGTTCGCGAGCTGGTACGGCTGGTGGTCGATCAGGACGAGTACCGAGTCTTCAGGACGAAGGAGCGAATCAAGGCCATTGCGAAAAGTCATGGATACATCCTTTGCTGTCGTCACGAGTGAGATGGGTGTGCAGGCATGCGTCATCGGTGCATTGCCTCGGGGGCAAACTTTGTCACTCCTGTCCGGGATGCGGTAGCGCCCTTTCGCGTCGAACTGTGTCGCGGAAACTGGAACGAATAATCGATACTTTCCGTGCCAAGCTGTGCCACGAAATCGGGAGCGCCACGTTGGACATCGAAGAGCTGAGGACATTCGTGGAAGTGGCCCATGCAGGCGGCGTTTCCCCCGCGGCGCATCGGCTCGGCGTATCCAAGTCGATCGTCAGCCGGCGGCTCGGCCGCCTCGAGGCGGAACTTGGCGTCCAGCTGCTTGCGCGCACCACCCGCGGCGCCTCCCTCACAGAAGCCGGAGCCGCGTTTCGAGACCATGCAGCCAAGGCTTGCACCGAGATCGACGTGGCCAGGGAGACGATTCTGCCTGCCGATGACCTTCGTGGACGGCTACGAATCGCCGCGCCGCTTTCCTTCGGCCCGACCCACTTCGCCCCCGTGCTCGCGAAACTGGCGCAACGCCACCCACGGCTCAGCATCCATACCAGCTACAGCGATCGTTTCGTCGATCTCATCGCAGAGGGTTTCGACTGTGCGATCCGGGTTGGCTACCTCCAGAAGCCCAACCTGATCGCGAGACGCGTCGGACCGATCCACGGCAAGCTCGTTGCAAGTCCGGGCTACATCGAAGCGCACGGCTCCCCTGAAACGCCGGAGGAAATCCTTGCCCATGAGGCCCTCATGCAGGGAACGGAAACCTGGCAGTTCATGGATGGCGACGAGATCATCACCGTGAATCCGCGCGGGCGCTTCAAGGCGGACGACGCCACGGCCCTCGCTTCCGCCGCAGTCGCGGGACTCGGCATCGCCTGGCTACCCGACGGCATTACCGACGAGCATGTGGCCTCCGGCGCACTCGTTCCGATCATGACGCGTTATCCGCTACCTTCGGCAGGCATCTATGTCGTTCGCCCACCGAGCCAGCATCCCGCACGGAAGGTACGGGCGCTCACCGAACTGCTGATCGAGTGTTTCGAACAGGCTCCGGAGCTCGCGAAGGTGATCGCCAAGGCATGAGCAGCCCGGCGCCCGTAACAGCCTGCCCTCGGAGCCCTGGCCGGCTTTGCAGATGATCGCCGAAGATCGGTTCGTGGCGGCACTCGGCGAAATCGCGCTGAAGATGCCGTTGGCAAGGAATTTCGTACTGTGACGTCTGGCTTTTCGAGGAAGGCCGAATGGCCACGCTGGATGCCTACGTGGTCGAGCTGCCAATACCTCGATAGCGGTTCGCGTTCGCCACGGTTTTCCTGACATAGGCCTATCGTGAAGCGCCGGGCCGGAAAGCATGGACCCGAGTGACTACGGAATGAGAATGATGCGCCCAAGCCGGGAACTGCCTTCGGCGCAGGCGTGAGCCTCGGCGGCTGCGGCGAGCGGAAAGGAGCGGTCGATGACCACGTCGAGTTCGCCAAGCGCGGCCTGCTCCAGCATCCGGGCAACCGTTGCATACACGTCCGGCTTCTCGAACTGTGTCCCCATGAAGACGCCGAAAAGCGATTGGTTCGCCTGCAGCGCCGGCCACAGATCGAGAGCGAGCTCCGGTCCACCGGCATTCCCGACAAAGACCAGACGTCCTTCCGGGCGGAGCACCGCCAGGGAAGTCCGCAAAGTCGTTCCGACCGGGTCGATGACCAGGTCGACACCCCGCCCATCCGTGAGCCGGGCCACCTCATCGACCACGTCCACCGCGCGATGGTCGATCGCATGATCGAGCCCCAGCGCGATCAGTCGGTTGACCCGCTCGGCGCCGGAGACCGTCGAAAGCACCGTGGCCCCTGCGCGACGTGCGAGTTGGATGGCCGCGACGCCAACGCCGCCGGCCCCCGCCTGGATGAGGACCGTCTCACCGCGCTTCAGGCCGCCACGCGCGAACAGGCAGTGATGGGCCGTCCCGAACGCGATCGGCAGCGCCGCCGCCGCAGTCATGTCCAGGCCTTCCGGTAAGGGCCATGTCCGGCTGGCAGCAACCGCGCGCAGTTCGGCATGCGATCCGGCGAAATCGAAACTGGTGACCTTCTGCCCCACCTGCCGGTCTGGAACGTTCTCGCCGACCTCGATGACCACACCTGCGGCCGCGAAACCAACCACGAAGGACGAATCTGGTGGGATGGAGGAGGCCCGATTGATCAGGTCGCCGCCTTCGATGGCGATGGCCTCGACGCGGATGACGACGCCGTCCCGCTGGCAGATCGGATCAGGAACGTCGGCGTAACGAAGCACCTCTGGCGGTCCAGGACGGTCGAAAATGGCAGCTTTCATCGATTCCCCTCACTACTTTTTCAAGCGTAGTGGGACGCTTGATGCGTATCGAAGCGCTACAGCCATTCCTCGATGCGGCCGTTCCACTTTTTGCGATACAGTCGCTTACGCCTTGATGCGGGTAACTGCGGCGCGAACGCCCGCGTCACCGGCCGTGTCCAACTGCACGAAGCGCGCATCGATGCCGCTGCTGCGTACGCGACGGGTCACCCGACCTCCATCCGATGACCACCAACTGCATCGCACTTCTATGAAAGCGCGCCACCGTCCACAGTGAGGATCGTCCCGGTGATCTGCCGGGCGGCAGGTGTTGCGAGGAAGGCGACCGCGGCCGCGACATCCTCTGGTTGATTGAAGCGGCCAAGGGGGATCAGGCTGCGCTGGTAATCCGCAGACTCGCCCGTCTCAGGATTCGAGTCGGTATTTGTCGATCCTGGTTGAACGAGATTTACCGTGATGTCTCGCGATCCCAATTCGCGCGCGAGGCCGCGGTTGAATGCCTGAAGCGCGGATTTGGTCATGTAATAGACGGTGCCGGGTACACCAACGATACGATCCGCGCCCGCTGAACCGATGTTGATGATACGACCGCCTTCTTTGAGGTGGGGAATGGCCGCTTTCGACGCGAGCACCGGCCCGCGCACGTTGACCGCAAGCAGCGCATCGATATCTTCGACCGTGAAATCGGCAATATTGTTGTATCGCGCGATCGCGGCATTGTTGACGAGGATGTCGAGACCGCCCAGCGCGCGGACGGCTTCGTTCACGGATCGCTGTATTGCCCCTGGATCGGCGCTGTCAGCCTGGATCGCGACAGCCTTGCGCCCCTTGCCTTCGATCACCCGAACGAGTTGCGCCGCGCTGTCGGAAGACCGTTCATACGTCACGGCTACATCCGCCCCCTTATCGGAAAGCGCGAGTGCAATCGCCGCGCCGATGCCGCGCGAGCCACCCGTCACGAGAGCATTCTTCCCAGCCAGTTCCTGCTGTGTCGTGCCGCCTTGGTACGCGGTTTCGAGGCCCATTCCCCTGTTGGCACCGGCCGTCAGGGTAGTTTTCTTGGTTGTCATCATGTTCTCCTTTGATCGTGGCCGAGGCCAGCCCACCGGATATTTGTTCATTGGCGCGTGATGCAGATCTGACGACCGGGATAATCGAAGGTAATCACGCCATCACTCCAGAGCGGCACACCCAGCGTCCCGTCGATCACACCTTGCTCGAAGGCAGGGATGTTGGACGTCATGCTTACCTCCAATGCCCCGAAGCTCGTTGACCCGGCTCGAACCTCCGGCACGCGGGCAACCGTGCCCTGCACCTCCCCGCCGACGCCATGTCCGATCTGTTTCGAAATTCCACCTTGAACCAGAGCCTTCCCCACTTCGCTGCGAACGAAAGGGCCCCCGAGCACCAATGCGCTATGCCTGGTGCCAAGGTCGACCAGAACCTTCAGGCGAACGGGGGGCTGATTTCTGGGGATGCTCTGATCTATCGA
>NZ_LFQR01000160.1 GCF_001182895.1 Frateuria defendens
GGGAGCGAAACCCCGGCCCAGGGGGCCGGCCAGACCACGCCGGCATTTCAGGCGACGCTCCACCCGCCCCTGCAAGCCCGCCCTCCAGCCATCCTGCGCACTTGCCCGGCCCACACCGGAACACCGAAGCCAACCACGCCTCGACACACAAGCGCCCTACAAAAACAAAAACGAGGCCGTCCTATCTCACGCCACATCCGGCCACGGCGTCAGAATCTCGAACCCCTCCTCCGTCACCGCAATGGTGTGCTCCCACTGCGCCGACAGCGAGTGATCCTTGGTCACCACCGTCCAGCCGTCCGGCAATTGCTTGGTCTGCGGCTTGCCGGCGTTGATCATCGGCTCCACCGTGAAGGTCATGCCCGGCTTCAGCTCCAGGCCCGTGCCCGCCTTGCCGTAGTGCAGCACCTGCGGCTCGTCGTGGTAGACCTTGCCGATGCCGTGGCCGCAGTACTCGCGCACCACCGAGAAGCCCGCCGTCTCGGCGTGCTTCTGGATCGCGTGGCCGACGTCGCCCAGGGTGGCGCCGGGGCGCACCGCCTGGATGCCGCGCATCATCGCCTCGTAGGTGGTGTCCACCAGGCGCTTGGCCAGCACCGAAGGGGTGCCGACGAAGTACATGCGGCTGGTATCGCCGTGCCAGCCGTCCTTGATGACGGTGACGTCGAGATTGATGATGTCGCCGTCCTTGAGCACCTTGCCGGGGCTGGGGATGCCGTGGCAGATCACGTGGTTGACCGAGGTGCACAGCGTCTTGGGGAAGCCGTGGTAGCCCACGTTGGCGGGGATCGCCTTCTGCACGTCGACGATGTGCTCGTAGGCCAGGCGGTCCAGCTCCTCGGTGGTGACGCCGGGCCTGACGTGCTCCTTGAGCATGGCCAGCACCTCGGCGGCCAGCCGGCCGGCCGCGCGCATGCTTTCGATTTCTTCGGGGGTCTTGGGGATGACTGCCATAACTCGTTCCATATGGCGGCAGGCGGAAGCCTTTTCCAGCGCGCCTTGCCGCCACGGCGCCGCACTGGCTACAATTAGCGAGTTTTGCTGGCCCCATCGCGCCCTGTTCGGGGGGCGGACGGCCGCAGAACGTGAAGCGCGATTGTAACCGTCACGGCCGAAAAATGGCCGTCTGGCGGCATTTCGCCATTAACGCCACACACGCATCGGCACCGCCTTCGGGGTGCCGCGGCCGCCCACCAGACAACGGGCGCCCGCGGTCGAAGCCGGGGATGCGTGGAGGTCCCAACCCCCAGGGCCGCACCTACAAGGCCCCATGTTCAGGAGTTACACCATGGCTCAAGTCACCATGCGCCAGATGCTCGAAGCCGGCGTGCATTTCGGTCACCAGACCCGTTACTGGAACCCCAAGATGGCCCCGTACATCTTCGGCGCCCGCGGCAAGATCCACATCATCAACCTGGAAAAGACCCTGCCGCTGTTCACCGACGCGATGAACTTCCTGTCGGGCCTGGCCCAGAAGCGCGGCACCATCCTGTTCGTGGGCACCAAGCGCTCCGCCCGCGAGCCGCTGGCCGAAGAGGCCGCCCGCGCCGGCATGCCCTTCGTCACCGCCCGCTGGCTCGGCGGCATGCTGACCAACTTCCGCACCGTGAAGCAGTCGGTGGCCCGCCTGAAGGAACTGGAAGCGGCCGAGACCGACGGTTCGTTCGACAAGCTGGTCAAGCATGAAGTGCTGGCCCGCCGCCGCGAGCGCGAGAAGCTGGAGAAGTCGCTGGGCGGCATCAAGAACATGAACCGCCTGCCCGACGCGCTGTTCGTGATCGACATCGGCCACGAAGACATCGCCGTGCAGGAAGCCAAGAAGCTCGGCATCCCGGTGATCGCGGTGGTCGACACCAACTACAACCCGGAGCTGGTGGACTACGCCATCCCGGGCAACGACGACGCGATCCGCGCGATCCAGCTGTACTCGCGCGCCGCCGCCGACTCGATCCTGGAAGGCAAGGCCGCCGCGCCGAGCGCCGCCCAGGGCGACGCCGACGAGTTCGTCGAACTGGACGAGGAAGGCAATCCGGTGGCCAAGGACGAGGAGCGCAAGGGCGCCCCGCGCCGCGCCCCGGCCAAGAAGGGCGCCCCGCGCCGTGACGGCGGCCGCGGCCGCCGCGAGTCGGCCGACGCCGAGTAAAGCCCCTCCCCGCCGTGGCGGCTCGCCCGCCACGGCGCCCCAAGTATTCGAGGAATCCTGATGAGCAACATTTCCGCACAACTGGTCAAGGAACTGCGCGAGCGTTCCGGCGCCGGCATGATGGAGTGCAAGAAGGCGCTGGTCGAGAACAACGGCGACATCGAGGCCGCGATGGAGTGGCTGCGCAAGTCCGGCCTCGCCAAGGCCGACAAGAAGGCCGGCCGCGTGGCCGCCGAAGGCCGCATCGTGGCCGCCCAGGCCGCCGGCAAGGCGGTGCTGGTCGAGGTCAACTGCGAGACCGACTTCGTCACCAAGAACCCCGACTTCGTGAAGTTCAGCGACGCCGTGGCCGAGGTCGCACTGACCTCCGGCGCCACCGACATCGAGGCGCTGAAGGCCGCCGCCTACCCGGCCGGCGGCAGCGTGGACGAGGCCGCCAAGGCCCTGGTCGCCACTATCGGCGAGAACATCCAGGTGCGCCGCCTGGCCCGCATCGAGACCGACGGCGTGATCGGCAGCTACATCCACGGCGGCCGCATCGGCGTGCTGGTGGCCATCAAGGGCGGCTCCGAGGAGCTGGCCAAGGGCGTGGCCATGCACGTGGCGGCGATGAACCCGCAGTACGTGAAGGCCGAAGACGTGCCGGCCGACTTCATCGCCAAGGAGAAGGAAATCGCCCTGGCCGCGATGTCGGACAAGGAGAAGAACAAGCCGGCCGACATCCTGGAGAAGATCGTCTCGGGCAAGATCAACAAGATCGTCTCCGAGGTGACCCTGCTCGGCCAGCCCTACGTGCTCGACACCAACGTGTCGGTGGCCGACGCGCTGAAGAAGGACGGCGCCGAGGTGCTCTCCGTCGCGCGCCTGGCCGTGGGCGAAGGCATCGAGAAGGCGGAAGAGGATTTTCACGCCGAAGTGATGAAGCAGGCCGGCCTGGCCTGATCGCCGGCAGCGCCGGACGTCACGTTCGAGAAAAAGGCCGCGGCATGTCCGCGGCCTTTTTCGTGGGCGACGCGCAACGCCGCCTCAACGCTTCGGCTGCAGCAGGTCCCAGCGGTTGCCGTAGAGGTCCTCGAACACCGCCACCGTGCCGTAGGGCTCCCCGCGTGGCGCCTCGAGGAAGCGCACGCCCGCGGCCAGCATCGCCGCGTGGCGGGCATGGAAGTCGTCCACGTGCAGGAACAGGAACACGCGCCCGCCCGCCTGGCGGCCGATGCCGGCCTGCTGCGCCGGCCCGTCCGCCCGTGCCAGCAGCAGCCGCGTCTCGCGCGCGCCGGGCGGCGCCAGCAGCACCCAGCGCTTGCCGCCGCCGAGCGGGGTGTCCTCGACCACGTCGAAGGCCAGGCAGCGCGTGTACCAGGCGATCGCCTCGTCGTAGTCGCGCACCAACAGCGAGAGAGCGGCAATGGCGTGTCGCATGGCGGTTCCGCATGAGTCGGCAATGAATCGCGCAGCATAGCAAGCGTGCCTGCGACACCTTCGATGCCTGACGCGGGAGGGGCCGCTCCGATACAATGCGCGCGTTTTACCCTGCGCCATCGGAGACCTCATGAGCGACCAGCTTAAGTACCGCCGCATCCTGCTCAAACTCTCCGGCGAAGCGCTGATGGGCGATGCCGATTACGGCATCGACCCCAAGGTGATCGGCCGCCTGGCCGACGAGATTCTCGAGGTGCGCCGCGTCGGCGTGGAGATCGGCGTGGTGATCGGCGGCGGCAACATCTTCCGCGGCGCCGGCCTGGCCGAGGCGGGCATGGACCGCGTCACCGGCGACCACATGGGCATGCTGGCCACGGTGATGAACGCGCTGGCGATGCAGGACGCGATCGAGAAGCGCGGCGGTTACGCCCGCGTGATGAGCGCGCTGCCGATCCACGACGTGGCGGAGGACTTCATCCGCCGCCGCGCGGTGCGCCACATCGAGAAGGGCCGCATCGCCCTGTTCGCCGCCGGCACCGGCAACCCCTTCTTCACCACGGACTCGGCCGCGGCGCTGCGCGCGGTGGAGATCGGCGCCGACCTGCTGCTCAAGGCCACCAAGGTGGACGGCGTGTACAGCGCCGACCCGGCCAAGCACGCCGACGCCACCCGCTATGACCGCCTGAACTACGACCAGGTGATCGAGCGCAAGCTGGCGGTGATGGACACCGCCGCCATCGCACTGTGCCGCGACCACCACATGCCGGTGCGCATCTACGACATGACCGTGCCTGGCAACCTGATGCGCATCATGCGCGGCGAGCCCATCGGCACCCTGGTCGAGGGCTGACCGCGGCCATCCGTGGGGGCGGGGCCTTCCCGCTGCTATACTTGCCGGCTTGCCAGATCCACCGGGAAACGCCCCCATGATCGATACCATCAAGACGGATGCCCAGACCCGCATGGGCAAGAGCATCGACGCGCTCAGGCACGAGCTGACCCGCCTGCGCACCGGCCGCGCCAGCACGGCGCTGGTGGAGGGCATCAAGGTCCCCTACTACGGTTCGGACATGCCGCTGAACCAGGTGGCGGTGGTGGCGGTGTCCGACGCGCGCTCGCTCACCATCACCCCGTTCGAGAAGAGCCTGGTCGCCCCGGTCGAGAAGGCTATCCTGGCCTCCGACATCGGCATCACGCCGACCACCGCCGGCACCGTGATCCGCCTCAACCTGCCGCCGCTCACCGAGGAGCGCCGCCGCGAGCTGGCCAAGCACGTCTCGCACGAGGGCGAGAACGCCAAGATCGCCATCCGCAACGTGCGCCGCGACGCCCTGCAGCAGGTCAAGGACCTGCTCAAGGACAAGTCGATCACCGAGGACGACGAGCGCCGCGCCGACGACGAGATCCAGAAGCTCACCGACCGTTTCGTCAAGGAAGTGGACACGGTGGTCAAGGCCAAGGAAGAAGAGCTGATGTCCGTCTGAGGCGGACACGCCATCGCCTTCGCCATGCCTATTCCCTCCCCCTCTTTCCCGGCGATCCCGCAGGGCACGTTCACCCCCGCTCCCTTCTGGGGAGAGGGTCGGGGCGAGGAGGCACGCCCGCCATATTCCCGCTTCGTGCGAACCTTTCGTTTGCCGCGGCCGCTCTTCGGCGCCACGCCGCGGGGCACGGTGCGATGAACGCCGCCAAGGTCCCCCGCCACGTCGCCATCGTGATGGACGGCAACGGCCGCTGGGCCCGGCTGCGCCATCGCCCGCGCAGCTTCGGCCACAACGCCGGCCGCAAGGCGGTGCGCGAGGTGATCGAGGGCTGCCTGCGCCAGGGCGTGGAGGCGCTGACCCTGTTCGCCTTCTCCAGCGAGAACTGGCAGCGGCCGGAAGAGGAAGTCGGCGCGCTGATGCAGCTGTTCCTGCGCGCGCTCGACAAGGAAGTGGAGGAACTGCACGGCCACGGCGTGCGCCTGCGCTTCATCGGCGAGCTGGCCGCCTTCGACGAGGCGCTGCAGCGGCGCATACGCGCGGCGATGGCGCGCACCGCCGGCAACGCCAAGCTGCAGCTCAACATCGCGGTGAACTACGGCGGCCGCTGGGACGTGGTGCAGGCGGCCCGCCGCGCCGCCACCGCGGTGGCCCGCGGCGAGCTGCGCGCAGAGGACATCGACGAGGCCACCCTCGGCCGCTGGATGTGCCTGGGCGAGCTGCCGCCACTGGACCTGTTCATCCGCACCGGCGGCGAATCCCGCGTCAGCAACTTCCTGCTCTGGCAGCTGGCCTACGCCGAGCTTTATTTCACCGACACTTTGTGGCCCGACTTCGACCAGGCTTGCCTCGCGCGCGCCATCGAGGACTACGCCCGCCGCGAGCGCCGCTACGGCCGCACCGGCGAGCAGGTCGCCCAGGCCTGACCGAAGGAATCCAGACTCCCATGCTGCAACAGCGCGTCCTCACTGCCCTGCTGCTCGCCCCACTGGCGATCCTACTGATCCTGCTGCCGCCGACCTGGCTGTTCGCCCCGCTGGTGGCGGTGGCCTTCCTGGCGGCGCTATGGGAATGGACGCGCCTGTCGGGCCTGCGCGACCGCAACGTGCGCAGCGGCCTGCTGGTGATCGGCGCGCTGCTGTTCGCGGTGATCTGGCAGCTGCGCGACAGCGCGCTGTGGCCGGCGCTGCTCGGCGCCGGCACGGTCTGGTGGGGCGTGGCCTGCCTGTGGCTGCGCCATTTCACCTATGCCGCCGCGCCCACCGCGGAGAGCCGCAACATCAAGCTGCTGGCCGGCGTATTCACCGTGTTCCCGGCCTGGGTGGCACTGCTGGCGATCCACCGCAGCGAGCCGCACGGCCACTGGTGGACCCTCCTCGCGCTGGCGCTGGTGTGGGCTGCCGACATCGGCGCCTATTTCAGCGGCCGCTTCCTCGGCCGGCGCAAGCTCGCGCCCACCATCAGCCCGAACAAGACCTGGGCCGGCGTGTACGGCGCGCTGGCGGCGGGCGTCGCGGTGGTGCTGGCCGGCGGCTGGCTGCTCGGCGTGCGCGGCGGGCAGCTGTTCGGTCTGGCGCTGCTGGCGGTGGTGGCGGTGGGCGCCTCGATCGTGGGCGACCTGCTGGAGAGCCTGTTCAAGCGCCACGCCCAGGTGAAGGATTCGGGCACGCTGTTCCCCGGCCACGGCGGCCTGCTGGACCGGCTGGACAGCGTGTTCGCCGCCCTGCCGGTGTTCGCGCTGGGCATGCTGATCCTGGGGCTATGAACAGTTCGACCCTCCAGCGCGTCGCGGTGCTCGGCGCCACCGGCTCGATCGGCGGCAGCACGCTCGACGTGATCGCGCGCCACCCGGGGCGCTTCCGCGCCAGCGTGCTGGTCGCGCATCGCAACGTGGAGGCGCTGGCCGCGCTGTGCGCCGCGCACCGGCCCGAGCTTGCCGTGATCGCCGACCCCGCGCTGGAGGCCGCACTGGCCCGCCGCCTGGCCGCCCTCGGCGTGCGCTGCGAGGTGGCGAGCGGCGCGGCGGCGATCGCCGCCGCCGCGGCCGGCCCG
>NZ_LFQR01000161.1 GCF_001182895.1 Frateuria defendens
CGCCGGCGAGGCGCACGCGGTAGTCGCGCACGCCCAGCCATTCGCCGCCCTGCTCCAGCACCTCCACCGGCACGTCGCCGGCCACGATCTGGTAGTCGCGGCTCCAGTCGCCGCCGCGCTTGCGGATGCGGCAGGCCAGCGTCACCGTCTCGTCCATGCAGGGGAAGAAGGCGCGCTTGCCGCGGCGATCGGCCGGGTTGCTCACCACCGCGCGCAGCCAGGCGTAGGGCTTGCCGTTGTGGCGCAGGTAGGTCTTGTAGTCGCGCGCGGTGTCGCGGTCCTCGATCGCCAGCAGGGTGCGCAGCGCGTCGAGCAGGGTGGTCTTGCCCGAGCCGTTGGGGCCCACCACGGTGATGATGTTGGCGTCCATCGGCAGCTGGAACCGCTGCCAGTAGTCCCAGTGCACCACTTCCAGGCTGCGGAACTCAAACATGCTCGGGGTGCTCCTCGTCGGCGTCGCGGGTCGGCGCGTCGTCCAGGTCGTGCTCTTCGGGGAATCCGGGGTCGGCCGCTTCGTCGTCGCGCACGGCGTGCGCGGGCGATGCCTCGGCCGCGTGCGGCGCCGGCAGATCGGCCTCGCCGACGGCGTCGCCGTGCGCGTCGTCCGGCCCGGCCACCATCGGCGGGTTGGCGCGCGCCTCGGCCACCACGAAGGCGAGCGCGCCGTCCATGATGCGGCTGGCGATGCGCTCGTAGTCGAAGGCGAGGTCGAGCAGCGGGCCTTCCTGGATGCGCTCCTTGCGGCGCTGGATGAAGCCCTGGCGCGCCAAGAGGCCCAGGTTGAGGTGGATGCGCGTCTTGCCGCCCAGCTTGTCGCCGAAGTCGGCCAGCAGGGTGCGCTCGTTGATCGGCTCGACCACTTCCGCGCCCACCGGCACCGGCTTGGCCTCGGCGAACATCTGCGACTGGGCCTGCGCCTTCTCGCGCTCCTGGCGGGCGATCTGGCGCTGGCGCTTGGGCAGCACCAGCAGCGCCCACAGCACCACCAGCAGGGCCAGCGCGTCGCGGTCCAGCTGCAGGTTGCTGGCGGCCCAGGCGCGGGCGCCGCCGAACACCTCGTTCTCCTGCGCGCGCGCCACGCCCACGGCCACGTGCGCGGCGTAGGGGTGTTCGAGCAGGCGCAAGCCCGCGGCGGCGAGGCGGCGGTCGAGGTCGTCGCGCAGCTCGGCATCGATCAGCACGCGGCGCACGGCCTCGTCCTCGCGCGGCAGCCAGCGTTCGGCCAGCAGGCGCGCGATCAGGGTGGCGATGGGGTCGGTCATGAGGTCTCTGCGGGTTCGGTCGTCGCGGGCGCCGTGGCGTCGCCGGGTTCGGGCATGTCGTGCCCGCGTGGGCGGGCATCGCGCGGCTTGGCTTGGGTGCCGCTCGCGGGCTTGGGCTGGCGTGGTGGCGGCGAGTCACTGGATCGTCGCTTGCCTGGGGATGGCGATGGGGAAGCCGCGCCAACCGAGGCCGGATCGGATGACGTGGTGTCGGACGCGGCGCCGGTGGCGCCGTGCGCCTCATCGCCCTCGCCGGCGCGAGCGTCCAGCGCCTTGGCCTCAAGCGTGGCGCGCCTGGCCGCCTTCGCGTGCCGCGGCGATCCGGCGCTGGCGGAGGCGCGCTGGCGTGAGGGCGACGGGGTGGGCGAGTCGGCGGATGCGTCGGCATGGCCGGGCGTGCCCGCATCGGCGTGGCCCGCGCCATCGTCGCCCTCGGCCCCCGCCGGTTCCAGCCGCCCGCGGCTCATGTAGGCCACCTCGCAGCGCTCCACCGGCTCGAACTCCGGGCTCACCCGCCAGCGCAAGGGCAGCTGCGCGAGGCCGGCGCTGACGCCGCGGCGGTTCTCCGCACCGGGGTCGCCGATCAGGCCGAGCAGGGAGAGGCGGTAGGCGCTGAGCGCGAAGCTCTCCGCCGGCACCAGTTCGGCCAGCGTGGCGCCTTCGAGCAACGCGTCGAGGCGTTCGAGCCAGGCCTCGGCATGCTGGTAGTCGTTCTCCGCCACCGGCGTCTGCGCCGCCTGCGGCGCGGCCTGCGCGGGCGGCAGGGACTGGTCCTCCTGCGCCTCGCGCTCGCGCTCCACCAGCTCGTACTCGGCCACGTCCACCGCGATCGGCGCCAGCGCGAAGGCCGGCGCCACCGTCTGCGCGCGCGTGCCTTCGGCGAGCGTGGCGAGCAGCGCCGGCCCCTGCGCGCGCAGGTAGCGGTTGACGTCGGAGGAAGAGAGGCCGCTCTCGCCCAGGTGCACGCGGTGGCGGTCGAGCTGGTTGAGCGCGCGCTGGAACACCGAGGCCTGCCGCAGCATGGCGCTCTGCGCGCGGCCCACCTGCTGGGCCACGCGGTGGGTGGCCGCGTCCAGCTCGCCGTCGGCGGCGATGGCGCGCACGATCTCGGTGCCCTTCTCCACCCAGCGCCACACCGATTGCAGCGTCTCCGCCGCCTGCTCGATGCGATGCTCCGAGCCGCTCAGCACGGCCTGGTCGAAATCCTCGCGCAGCTCGTTGAGGCGCGAGAGCAGGTGCTGCAGATCACCCGCACGCACGCGCCCCACCGCCTGCCCGGCGGCGAGCTGCGCGGTGACGTAGGCCAGCTCGTCGCCCTCCTGGTTGAACTGCAACAGCATGCCGATGGCCGCCAGCGCCTGCCGGCCCACCGGGCTGATGCGGTAGCGCTGGCTGGCGCCGTCCCACAGCAGGAGGCCGTGCTCGCGCAGGCGGCCGAGCACGGTGTCGAACTTCACCGCGTCGAGGTAGGCGAACTGGTCGCGCAGCTCCTGCGGCGCCCAGTCCGGCGCCGCGCCGCGCTCGCCGAGCGTGCGCAGCACCAGCAGCCGCACCATCACGCTCTCCTCGCCGCCGTGGAACAGCGTGGAGAACGCGCGCAGCAACTCGCGCGCGCCCATCAGCGCGTGCAGGTCGGGAAGGTCGGCGGCGACGATGCCGTCGCGCAGGTAGTCGTGCAGCGGTGGGGTGGCGTCCATGATGCGGGGGCGTCAGCGGGGCGCCATGTTCGGCGATGGGGGTGGGGCTGGCAACCCTTGACGGACGGGCGGATTCAGCGTGGCCGCTCTCCTGGGCACTTTGCCGGCTGAGGGCACCGCGGCGCTCCACGCCCACTGGAGCACCCATGGCGCCAGGATCGTCCGGGCCAGCCGATGCGCCATCATGGCCCGGCACCGCAAACCCTTGGTTGCTCCCCCGCGCTGCGCCTGGAAGAAAAGGGCTTGGTTCGCCCTGCTAGGGACGGCTGGCGTGCCCATTCCCGGAGCGGTCACTGCTCGACCGTCCATGCAGTTCATGCCCTTCGGCGCCGAAGCGACCGAGGACAAAATCGATGAACGCCCGGAGCTTGGGAGCCATGTGATGGCCACGGACATAAAGCAGGCTCATCGGCATCACCGGCGGCGCAAAGGCTTCCAATACCGGCACCAGCCTGCCTTGTTCCAAGTCGTCCTTGAGCAGCAGTTCGGGTTGAAGAATGACGCCGGCACCTTCCAGCGCGATCATGCGCAGAGCCTGTCCGCTGTTGGATCGGAATCGCCCGGGCGGCAGGCCCGTCGCGATGTTGGCCAGCCCCCAGTCCCGCTGGTAGTTCCAGAGCGAAAAATTCAGGCACTGTGTCTGCTTCAGGTCTTCCGGCGTTCGGGGCCATCCGGCCTTTTCGAGGAATGCGGGTGACGCGCACAGCACCATGCGGTAGGGCTGCATCGGCCTGGCTGTCAACGACAGGTCCGCCACTTCACCGATGCGAATGACCGCATCGTAGCCATTGGCGACCAGATCGGTGACGCGATCGCTCAGTGCCAGATCGACCTGGATGTTTGGATACTGCTCGAGGAATGACGCCAAGGCCGGGGCGAGGCACAGCGAGCCGAAAGTCACCGGCGCATTCACTCTCAACAAGCCCCTGGGTGTCGACCCCAGCACTTCGAGGCGCGCCTCCACGGCGGCGACCTCGCCCAGCACGGACTTGCAGTGCTCGTAATACTGCTGGCCTACCTCGGTCACCTGCTGCCGGCGCGTCGTCTTCGTGAGCAAGCGCACCGACAAGTGTTCTTCCAGGAAGCGGATGTGCTTGCCCACCATGGGCGCGGAAATATGCATCTGCTTGGCGGCCGCGCTGAAGCTTCCCGTTTCGACCACGTAGGCAAAGACCTCCATGCTCTTCAGTTGGTCCATGATTCGAAACCTGTGGTTTTCATAGCATGAATTTTATGGTCATTGTGCCGATTTCGACAAGTTCATACAGTGACAAAGCCCGTCCACGGCTACTCAACGCGCCGGTTTCTCTGGCGATCGTTCAAGTCCATGAAGCACCGCCGCGCGGCGCGCCTTGTCCCGTGCAATGCATCAAATCGACCATTCAAGGAAATCACGATGACTACATCCCTCCCTGTTTTTCCTCATGCCGGCGAGACTTTTCTTGTCTCCTACGGGGAAGAACTGGCTGCCATCAACGCCTATTCGGAAGATGGGAAAACCCTTCGATACGAAATCACGGAAGGGCCCTACAAGGGGGCCACGGCGGAAGTGGCTTTCGAGTGGCAAGCGGTCGGCAACGATGCGTTCCTGATTTCCTGGCAAGAGAACGACAAATCGACCGTCGTCCACCACGACGACTTTTCGGGAAACACGTCCAATACCTTCTTCACCACGCCAAAAATGGATTTCTACCGCCTGCAAGGAACAATCAGCCGAATTCCTTGAAGCCGCAGCCAGGCACTGCGTTATTTCGATGGGATCGACTCAGGGCGCGAAGCCTTGCTTTATGAGGCAGTTGACCTCGGGCCTCGTGTCAATAATCGCTCCTGATTAGCGTCGACTCTCAGCGGGCGTCCTCGCTCCACTCGTCATCCCGGCGCAAGCTGGAGGCGCTTCCCAACAGCGAAGCGGGTCATCCAGCGCCGTGGAATGGCGAGCAAGGCACTGGGTTCCGGCTTGCGCCGGAATGACGGTGGGGCAACTGAGATTCGACGCCAATCAGGTAATCGCTTAGTCGATTTACTTCATTGTCACAGCGATTTACAAGTCACTTAATTTCTTCAGGATTCTTCGGATGTTTGAAGCCCTCTCTCAACAGATTATTCAGCGCGCGCAGGCCGAGGCGAGCGAGCGGGGCTTGTCCATATGTGTCAGCGTGGTCGACGACGCCGGCCTGCTGAACGGATTTCTCCGCATGGACAATACGATCCCCGGCGCCATTGATGTGTCGCACAAGAAAGCGCGCACGGCGGCACTGTTTCGTACCGACAGCGACAAGCTAGGTGCCGGCGCGCAGCCGGGCGGCCCGATCTATACGCTTGAAGCGACGAATGGCGGATTGATCAGTTTTGGCGGCGGCATCGTGCTGCACGACCGCGATGGCAAGGTCATCGGGGCCGTAGGCGTCGCCGGCGCTACCGTCGAAGCAGACCAGGCCATTGCGCTGAAGGCGGCGGGGCGGCCGTGAGTCGAAACCCGCAACGTACTCACCCCGGCATCTGGGCGCTGGCCGTCACCGCATTCGCCATTGGCGTGACAGAGTTCATCGTGGTCGGGGTGCTGCCCGCCATCTCAAAAGACCTCGACGTGTCATTGGCGCGTGCGGGCGGACTGGTTGGCCTATATGCCTTGGCATTGGCGGTGGGAACCCCGGTCACCGTACTGGCCCTGGCGCGCGTGCCACGCAAGCCGTTGCTGCTCGGGCTGGTGTCGGTCTTCCTGGCCGGCAACGTGCTTGCCGCGTTGTCCAACAGTTACGCCATGCTGCTGGTGGCGCGCATCGTGACCGCGGTTGCGCATGGCAGCTTCTTTGCCATCGGTGCGACGGTGGCCGCACGCCTTGCGCCTCAAGGGCAGGCAAGCAAGGCCATTGCCACCATGTTCGCCGGCCTCACGCTGGCCATGGTGATCGGCGTTCCCTTGGGAAGCCTGATCGGAAACAACCTTGGATGGCGGTTGCCGTTCTACGCGGTGGCGGCACTGGCCGCACTGGCCTGGGTGGCTACTGCGCGGTGGCTTCCGCAGGTGTCCATGCCGCCGGCCGGCAAGGCGTCGACGCAATTGGCCGCGCTGATCCATCCGGCGATCCTGACGATGATGGCCGTCACCGTGCTGGGATTCGGCGCCAGCTTTGCCGCTTTCACCTTCATTGCGCCCATTCTCACCGGCATCACCGGCTTTGAACCGAGCACCGCCAGCCTGTTGTTGGTCGTGTTCGGCGCAGCGACCCTGGTCGGCAATCTTATGGGGGGCGCGGGGGCGGCCAGCCTGGGCTGGCAGAGCGTTTTGCGGCGCATCTTCCTGCTGCTGTCCGCCACGCTTGCCGCCTTTGCGCTGCTGATGAGCTATCGGCTCCCCACGGTTGGGTTGTTGTTCGCATGGGGAGCGCTGGCTTTTGGCATGTCGCCGGCCTGCCAAGCCGGCATGCTCGCCACGGCCGAACGCTACACGCCCAAGGCCGTGGACTTCGCCTCGGGCCTGAACATCTCTGCATTCAACCTGGGCATCACGTTAGGCGAAACGCTAGGCAGCGCCATGGTGGCGCACAGGCATATGGCGTTGACGCCCTGGGCAGGTGTCGCGCTGGTGCTCCTTGCCCAAGTGCCTCTGGCGCGATTACGGGCCTGGTTCCGTGTGCTGCTGTCTCGCAGCGGGCCTGGCGCCTGGGCGCAGCCGTGAGGCGGAAGCAGCACCTGCACCAGCCGCTCGGAACCCGCTCATACCCCTGACGCTGCACCCGCTGGCGCGCACCATGCCGCGCAGCCGCGCCGAATGGATGGAGCCCGGCCAGATACGCCGGGCTCCATCCATTGCGGCCCGCCTCAGCGCCCCTCCACCACCGGCAAACTGATGAAGCTCGCCTGCCCCGGCGCGTGATACACCCGCTGCGTGGCCTTCACGTAATCCGCCGGCTTCGCGTCGAAGATGTTGGGCACGAAGGTCTGCGGGTTGCGGTCGTAGAGCGGGAACAGGGTGGATTGCACCTGCACCATGATGCGGTGGCCGGGCTGGAACACGTGGTTCACGGTGGGCAGGCCGAAGCGGTAGGCCAGCGGTGCATTCGGCGTGATGGCCTGGGGGTGCTCGAAGCTTTCGCGGTAGCGGCCGCGGAAGATGTCGAGCGAGATGGGCAGCTCGTAGCCGCCCATGGCCGGGTGGGACGGCACCGAGTCGGGGTAGACGTCGATCAGCTTTACCGCCCAGTCGCTGTCGCTGCCGCTGGTGGCGGCGACGAGGTTGACCTCGGGCGCGCCGCCCAGGTGCAGCGGGCGGGTCAGCGGCTCGCTGACGAAGGTGAGGACATCTGGACGTCCATCCACGAACCGCTGGTCGTTGAGCAGCCAGCGCGTCCAGGCCTCGTGGTCGGCGAAGTGCACCGGGCGCGGCTGGTAGGGCACGGGCTTGGCGGGGTCGGAGACGTATTCGTCGTACTTTGCGTCCTCCGCCTTGGGCGCGGCGAAGGAGAGCTTGCCGCCGGCCTCCAGGTACAGCGGCTGCGGCTTGGCGGCGCAGCCGCTCTCGCAGCTGAGCGGCCAGCTCTGGTAGCGATCCCAGTGGTTCTCGCCGGTGTTGTAGATGAAGACCGGCGGCGTATCGGCCTTGAGCGCGCCGTCCACCAGGTACTGGTCGAAGAAGGGCTTGAGCACGTCGCGGCGGAATTGCAGCGCGGTGTCGCCGTCCCACTGCATGGGGCCGAGCGCGGTGCCGTCGTAGTTGACCTGGCTGTGCCGCCACGGGCCCATCACCAGGAAGTTCCGGGTGTTGCTGGCGTCCTTGGGCTCGGTGGCTTCGTAGCTGTGGATGGCGCCCCACATGTCTTCCTGGTCCCACAGGCCCTGCAGCCACATGGTGGGCACCTTGAGCGGCTGCTGGGCCATGATCCTGTCCAGCGCCTGGCCCTGCCAGAAGGCGTCGTAGGCCGGGTGCTCGTCGAGCTTGCGCCAGAAGGCGAGCTGCTCGAGGCCGTTGGCGCGCGCGTAGTCGCCGGCGCTGCCGGCTGCGAGGAAGTTGGCGTAGTCGTCGTAGCCGTCCCGCGGCACGGCCTCGCCCTTGCCCTTCTGCGCGGTCTGGCCGCGGATGTAGTCGAAGTTGGTCTGGCGGAAGGCGCCGTAGTGGAACCAGTCGTCGCCCATCCAGCCGTCCACCATCGGGCTCTCGGGCGCGGCCACCTTGAGCGCGGGGTGCGGGTGGATCAGCGCCATCACCACGGTGAAGCCCTCGTAGGAGGAGCCGAGCATGCCGACCTTGCCGTTGGACTCGGGCGTGTGCTTCACCAGCCAGTCGATGGTGTCGTAGGCGTCGGTGGAGTGGTCCACCTCGCTGGCGTTGAGCGGGCCGCGCAGCGGGCGCGTCATCACGTAGTCGCCCCCGGAGCCGTACTTGCCGCGCACGTCCTGGAAGACCCGGATGTAGCCGCCGCGCACGAACACCTCGTCGCCCTGCGGCAGGGTGTCGAGCATGTGCGGGGAGACGTAGCGCTCGGCGCGGCCGCTGGCGTTGTAGGGCGTGCGGGTGAGCAGGATCGGCGCGTGCCGGGCGCCCTTGGGGATCACGATCACGGTGTGCAGCTTCACGCCGTCGCGCATCGGGATCATCACCTCGCGCTTGACGTAGTCGTTGGCGCTCGTGGGCGCGTCGAACTTGGCCGGGATGTCCGGCGTGAGCGGCGCGGTCTGCGCGTGGGCGCCGCCGGCGGCCAGGGCCGCGGTCACCGCGAGGGAAAGCAGGGTAAGGCCGATACGCATGACAAAGACTCCTCGTCGGCCGGGCCGTTGCCGCGGCCAGCCGGATGGCATCCTCAGGAAAAAGAAACGGCGCGTGCACTCCGTGCAGCGCTTCGACTTTACGGCATGCGCGCGGCATGACGGCCATGACTTCCGGCAGGGTGGCGCCGGCCGGTGGCGCACTCCCGCCGCAGGGCGCTTTTTTGCATTGCGCCAGCGAGTGGGCGAGGATGATGCCTGTCCGACGCGCCGTCCCGCCCCGCTCCCGTGGAATCCATCGACACCCTCACGCCCTGCCCCTGCGGCAACCGCGACGGCTACGACCGTTGCTGCAAGCCGCTGCACGACGGCCACGCCGCGGCCGACGCGGAGGCGCTGATGCGCTCGCGCTATAGCGCCTACGTGCTCAAGCGGGAGGACTACCTGCTCGCCACCTGGCACGCCAGCACGCGCCCCACCAACCTCAACCTGGCCGCGCAGCGCCCGCACCCGACCTGGCTGGGCCTGAGCGTGAAGCGCCACGTGAGCGCCGGCGACCAGGCGCTGGTGGAGTTCGTGGTGCGCCTGCGCTACGGCGGCGGCAAGGCGCAACGCATGCACGAGATCAGCCAGTTCGTGCGCGAATACGGGCGGTGGTATTACGTGGACGGGGTGTTCCAGGACAACTGAGGCCACGCTTTTCCGCTCGCCGCCCGAGGCCGGGCGCTCTTCTCCCTCTCCCCGCCGGGGAGAGG
>NZ_LFQR01000162.1 GCF_001182895.1 Frateuria defendens
TCTACCGCCCACGCTCCTAGCCCGAACGGACGGGCGTCGTCTCCCGCGAGGCGGCGCCCGTCGGACTTTCCGCCACCGTGCCCGAACTGCCCGAAGTCGAAACCACCCGCCGCGGCATCGCCCCGCACCTGGTCGGCCGGCGCATCACCGCGGTGACCCTGCGGCGCGCGGACCTGCGCTGGCCGATCCCGCCCGAAATCACCACCTTGCTGCCCGGTCAGCGCATCGAGGCGGTGGAACGGCGCGCCAAATACCTGCTGCTGCACACCGCCGCCGGCAGCGCGCTGCTGCACCTGGGGATGACCGGCGTGCTGCGCGTGCTGCCGGCGGACGCACCGCCCGGCCCGCACGACCACGTCGACATCGCGCTGGAAGCGGCGCCCGGCCAGCCCGCGCGCGTGCTGCGCTTCACCGACCCGCGACGCTTCGGCTGCCTGCTCTGGCAACCGCCGGGCGCCACCCACGACCTGCTCGCCGCGCTCGGCCCCGAACCGCTCACCGAGGCCTTCGACGGGGCCATGCTGTGGCACCTTTCGCGCGGCCGCCGCGCGGCGGTGAAGCTGTTCCTGATGGACAACGCGGTGGTGGTCGGCGTGGGCAACATCTACGCCAGCGAGGCCCTGCACGCCGCCGGCATCGACCCGCGCCGCCCTGCCGGCAAGGTCTCGCGCGAACGCTACGACCGCCTCGCCGCCGAAGTGAAGCGCATCCTCGCCTGGGCCATCGAGCGCGGCGGCACCACCCTGCGCGACTTCCTCAACCCCGACGGCGCCCCCGGCTACTTCTTCCGCGAACTGATGGTCTACGGCCGCGAGGGCGAACCCTGCAAGACCTGCGGCACGCCGATCCGCCAGACAGTGCTCGGCCAACGCTCCACCTACTGGTGCCCGCGCTGCCAGAAATAATCCGAGCCTTGGATCGCCATCGCCCGTCTCGCAATTTATTGCGTGGCACAGAATCCTGTGATGGAATCGGATTGTCCGCTAAAGGACACCAACAAATAGGGAGATTTCCATGAAAGCAGCAGGCGCGTCGTTTGCAGTCGCCGTGGCACTCGGACTCCTTTCCTTATTTCATTCGGCACCAAGTCAGGCCGCTCCGGACTGCGGCGTCTGCGCTGACTGGGAAGCGCAATGCAATGCCGATCCCACCTCTGACGCATGCAAGAAGTGGATCACTTATCGGTGTAGTTGGTGTCCAGCCGTCACCCCGAAAGGGGCATCATATTCACTGAACGCCGAGCTGCTCTTGGCGCCTCCCATGGCAGCGCGGCGAGAAAACCCGCTCCTTTGAGTCCATCGGCCCTCTGCGCACCAAGAAAAGCCCTGTACAACAGGGCTTTTTTTGTGGCTTGAAGCTCGGTCAAGCAGGGAAATGCATTTCAACTGTCCTGTTGTTGAAGTGCGGATCCTCATAGTCGCCGGATAGGCGCACCACCGGACTACCAAAAACCCCGCCCACTTCTAGCTCCTGGCCGTCGGCGAAGCGCGCACCGAGCGCCAGCATCTCCACCAGGCGTTCGCACAGCAGGCCGGCCTGGCTGGTGGCCGATTCGGGTACGTTGCGCAGGCTGACGTCGGGGCGGCCGAACTTGCGCAGGCCGCGGGTGTGGACGTGGAAGCGGCCCGGGGCGGCCTCGTCCTCGCGGCAGACGATCAGCACGTGGCTGCGCGGCGGCGCGCCGCCGGGCACGAGGTAGCGCCGGCGCCATGTGTCGGCGTCGTGCAGCGAGAGGATCTGCGGATCGAGCACGCTCTTGCCGCCCACGTCGAGCAGGGCGGCGATCACGCCCAGCGTGTCGCGCAGGTAGTCGAGCGAGTCGCGGTCGGCGATGCGTCCGCGCACCACCAGCACTTCGGGTGCGAGACGCGCCTGCTCGTACACCTCCGGCGCATCCTCCTTGAGCAGCGCGCCCAGCGCGCCGATCAACGGATAGCCCTCCCAGCGGCGCAGCACCGCGTTCTGGAAGCGCTGCAATTCGACGCCCTCCGGCAGGCCGTCGCTGCCGTAGCGCGCGGCGGGAATCGCCAGGTCCGTGTCGAACTTGCCGAACACGTAGAACTGCAGCAGCGCTTCTTCGTCGCCCGGCTGCCAGTAGGGACGGGGCCAGGAGGCGGGAGCGGCGGTGGAATCGGTCATGGGGTGTCCTGGTGGAGAGCGCCGCTCAATGGCCTTCGCCGAGCGGCAGCACGGGCTGCTGCAATGCGATGCGGCCGCGCCCTTCGGTGATCTTCTTGAACTCGGCGCGGCTCACCGAGACATAGCGCTCGTTGCCGCCGATCTCAACCTGCGGCCCCTCGGTGACCGCGCGGCCCTGCTCGTCCACGCGCACGACCATGGTGGCCTTGCGGCCGGTGTGGCAGATGGTCTTGATCTCGTCGATGTTGTCGGCCCAGGCCAGCAGATAGCGGCTGCCTTCGAACAGCTCGCCGCGGAAGTCGGTGCGCAGCCCGTAGGCCAGCACCGGGATGTTGAGCTTGTCCACCACGTCGGTGAGCTGCCACGCCTGCGCGCGGGTGAGGAACTGCGCCTCGTCCACCAGCACGCAATGCAGGGGGCCACGCGCGGAAAGATCCGCCTCGACGCGCGCGAACAGGTTCTCCTCGCCGCCGAAGCGCACCGCGTTGGCCTTGAGGCCGATGCGCGAGGCCACCACGCCCTCGCCGTGGCGGTCGTCCAGCGCCGGCGTGAGGATCAGCGTGCGCATGCCGCGCTCGTGGTAGTTGTACGCGCTCTGCAGCAGCGTGGTGGTCTTGCCGGCGTTCATCGCCGAGTAATAGAAGTAGAGCTTGGCCATGGCGATGCGTCTGAAGGCTTGGCCGTGCATGGTACGCGCAGCGCGCCCGCCTCTGCATGCCGGCGAGGCGGGCGGGCGGCGTCATTCCTGGTCCAGCGGCGTGGTGCCGCCGGTAAAGCGGATGCGCGCCTGGGCGAGGCGGTAGCGGTGCTCGGTGCGCCAGCGGCGCCAGTCGCGCAGCCCGCTCAGGGCGTAGACCAGCTTGAACAGCCGCAGCCGCCACAGCACCCGCGGCGTGTCGAACAGGTCGCCGGCGAGCATCGAGATCACGCCCTGCTCGAGCTGCCAGGTGTTGCGCGGATGTCGGAACATCCACTGCATCACCGGCCCGTTGAAGCGGTAGATGAAGAAGGCGAAGCGGGCCATGCCGGTGCGCTGGCGCTTCTCCAGGCGACGCAGCAGGGCGGCTTCGCGGCGCGGCTCGCGCAGGGCCTGATCGACCACCTCGGCCGCCCGCTCGGCGCCGCTCATCGCCAGGTAGACGCCGGAGGAGAACACCGGGTCGAGGAAGGCGAACGCATCGCCCACCAGCACCCAGCCCGGCCCGCCCATGCGGGAGGAGTCGTAGGAGTAGTTGCCGGTGACGCGCACCTCGCCGTCGATCAGCTCCGCCTGCCGCAGGCGCCGCCACAGCGCGGGGTTGCCCTCGAGCGTCTCCAGCAGGAAATCGACCGTGCGGCCCTTGCGCTGCTTGAGGTAATCCGGCCGGCAGACGGCGCCCACGCTCATCACGCCGCCCGGCAGCGGGATCATCCACATCCAGCCGTGGGCGAAGCTGTAGATGCTGATGTTGCCCGCGTCCTCGCCCGGCCGCGCCTGGGCGCCACGGAAGTGGCCGAAGATCGCCGCGCTCTGGTGCTCCGCGTTCTTGCGCCGCAGCTTGCGGCGGCAAGCAAGGAAGGCGTCGCGGCCGCTGGCGTCGACCACGTAGCGCGCCTGCACGGCATATTCGCGCCCGTCGTCGGTGCGCACGTCCAGCCGCGTCTCGCGCGCATGCCGCTGCTCGACCCGCACCACCTCGTGCCCTTCGCGCGCCTCCGCGCCGCTCTCGCGCGCATGGTCGTAGAGCATCTTGTCGAAGTCCTGCCGCCACACCTGGTAGGCGTGCGGCGGGCTGTCGCCGAGCGCGCGGGCGAAGGCATAGGTGTTGTAGCCGCGCTCGTTGTCCGCCTCGAAATCCGCACCGGGCTTGTACACGCCGAGCGCGCGCACCTTCTCCAGCACGCCCAGCCGCTCGAACACCGGCAGGTTCATCGGCAGCAGCGACTCGCCGATGTGGAAGCGCGGATGGCGCGCCTTCTCCAACGCGATCACCCGATGGCCGCGCCGCGCCAGCAGCGCCGCCGCCGTGCTGCCCGCCGGCCCGCCGCCGATCACCGCGACGTCGCACGACTCGACCACCCCGTCCCTTTCCCGTTCCCGTTCCCGTTCCGTCATGCTGTCCCCCGATCGGCCGCCCCCTTGGCAGCCGCAAGCCGGTGATTATGCCGCCCCGGACGCGCGCGGGGGCTCTGCTAACATCGCTTGCCGCTCCCGCATCGCCTCGACCCATGCTCAATCCCCAACAATTGGCCGCCGTCGAGTACTGCGACGGCCCGCTGCTGGTGCTGGCCGGCGCCGGCTCCGGCAAGACCTCGGTGATCACGCAGAAGATCGCCTACCTGATCCAGCGCCTGAAGCTGCCGCCGTCCAAGATCGCCGCCATCACCTTCACCAACAAGGCGGCGCGCGAGATGCGCGAGCGCGTGGGCAAGCTGGTGAGCAGCGAGGATGCCGCCGCGCTCACCGTCTCCACCTTCCACGCGCTGGGCCTGAAATTCCTGCAGATCGAGCACGACCGCGCCGGCCTGCGCCGCGGCTTCTCGGTGCTGGACGCGGACGACAGCGAGGGGCTGGTCAAGGAACTGGCCCCCAAGGGCGCCAAGCCGGACGTGCTGCACGGCCTGCGCAGCCTGCTCGGCCGGGCCAAGAACGCCGGCCTCTCGCCGGAGGAGGCGCTGGCCGCCGCGCGCAGCCCCAAGGAGCTGGAAGCGGCCACCCTCTACGACCTCTACCAGCGCCGCCTGGCCGCCTTCAACGCAGTGGACTTCGACGACCTGATCCGCCTGCCGCTGCGCATCCTCGAAGAAGACACCGCATGCCGCGAAGCCTGGCGCGAGCGCCTGCGCTACCTGCTGGTGGACGAATACCAGGACACCAACGACGCCCAGTACCGCCTGCTGCGCGCGCTGGCCGGCGAGCGCGGGCGCTTCACCTGCGTGGGCGACGACGACCAGTCCATCTACGCCTGGCGCGGCGCCAACCCGGAGAACATCGAGCAGCTCGGCCGCGACTGGCCGCAGCTGAAGGTGATCAAGCTCGAGCAGAACTACCGCTGCGGCAAGCGCATCCTGCGCGCCGCCAACACGCTGATCGCCCACAACCCGCACCTGCACGAGAAGAAGCTGTGGAGCGAGCACCCCGAAGGCGCGCCGATACGCATCCTCGAATGCAAGGACGGCGAGCACGAGGCCGAGCGCGTGGCCGCCATCGCCGCCACCCTGGCGGAGAAGCACAAGGCGCGCTGGCACGACATCGCCATCCTCTACCGCGGCAACTTCCAGGCGCGGCCGCTGGAGAAGGCGCTGCGCCTGGCCCAGGTGCCCTACCACCTCACCGGCGCGCTGTCCTTCCTCGACCGCGCCGAGGTGAAGGACCTGCTCTGCTACCTGCGCCTGCTCACCAACCCCAGCGACGACGCCGCCTTCCTGCGCGTGGTGAACACGCCCAAGCGCGAGATCGGCGCCACCACGCTGGAGAAGCTCGGCCAGCTCGCGCAGTCCAAGCAATGCTCGCTGCTGGAAGCCACCCGCAGCGACGCCGCGCTGCGCCAGCTCTCGCCGCGCCCGGCCGCGGCGCTGGCCGGCTTCTCCGAGCTGGTCGACGAGCTGCGCAGCGCCTCGCTGCACGAGAGCGCGGCCGACCTGGTCGAGCGCGTGCTCGCGCGCACCGGCTACGCCACCCACCTGCTCGCCAGCATCCCCGACGCCACCGTGCGCGACCGCAAGCTCGGCAACCTGCGCGAGCTCACCGAATGGTTCCGCGCCATGCAGCGCGGCAGCGACGGCGCCGGCAACCTCGCCGCCCAGCTTGCCCTGCTCAGCCACGCCGACCGCGACGACCCCGGCAACGCCGTGCGCATGATGACCCTGCACGCGGCCAAGGGCCTGGAGTTCCGCTTCGTCTTCATCGTCGGCTGCGAGGACGGCACCCTGCCGCACGAGGGCGCGCTGGACGAAGGCCGCCTCGATGAGGAGCGCCGCCTGATGTACGTGGGCATCACCCGCGCCAAGGAGCTGCTCACCCTGTCCTTCTCGTCCAAGGCGAAGAAGTACGGCGAGATCCTCACCCTCCAGCCCAGCCGCTTCCTGCAGGAACTGCCCCAGGACGACCTGCACTGGCAGGGCCGCGACCCGGAGGCGGACAAGGAAGTGGTGCGCGAGACGGCGCAATCGCATATGGCGAGGATTGCGGCGATGCTGGCCGGCAACGCGGCCTCTTCATAAGACGCGGCGGGATGGGACTCGGCGCGCTGTACGGCATCGCCTGAAGGCCGGCCTCGCCTTACCGCTGTCCAGTAACGGCAAGGCCGGGGTCCTCGCAGAGCCCCGGCCATCCTCGCCGACGGGCAAGCCCGTCAGAACTTCTGGTTGTACTGCAGGTAGACGTAGCGGCCCAGATCCAGCGCCGGGTCGATGTAGGTCGAGCTGTTGTTGGTCACGGTGAAGGTGATCGGCGGATGCTTGTCGAACACATCGCGCACGCCCAGGGCGACGCTCGCATTCCAGGGCAGCTTGTAGCGCCCCTGCAGGTCGTTCATCACCACCGCGCCGATGCGGTCGGCGCCCGGGCCATAGGCCCAGTTCACGCTGTTGTAGTTGGGCATGTTGCAGTGCTGGGCGGGATCGGTGTTGAAGCACTCGTCCAGGAAGGCGCCGTAGTAGCGGACGTCCCAGGTGGCGCCCCAGTTGCCGAGCTGCCAGTCCACCCCCGCGTTGGCGCGCCAGTGCGGCATGCCCCACTGTCCGGCCGTGTTGATCTTCTGCGCGCCCGGCTTGCTCTGCGTGGTGTACTCGTCCAGATAGTTGGTATCGAGGGACAGGGTGAGCTGGCCGAACGAGAACGCCGGCAGCCGGTAGTTCACGCTCAGGGAGTAGCCGGACGTCTGCAACCAACCCAGGTTGGTCGTGCCTTCGCGCAGGCCGACCACCTGCCCGTTCGCGTCGCGGCTGAACTGGTCGCAGAAGGCCTGCACCGAATACTGGTAGCACTGCTGCAGGGTGTAGTTCGCGTCGATGCTGGTAATCGTGCTGTTGATGCGGATCTTGTAGAAATCCAGCATGACGTCCAGGCCCTCCACGTAGTGCGGGCTGTACACCACGCCCACCGTGCGGGTAATGCTCTTCTCGGGCTGCAGATCGGGGTTGCCGGTGTTCACCCAGAACGGCGTGGTGCTCTGGTTGGGAACGCCCTTGACCGGCTTGCCGGCGGTGTCGGTCTGGCGGAAGCTGGCCGGCAAGCCCGCGGACGCGCAGTTCCTGGCCACCGTCGCGTTGCCCGTGGAGCCGTACACGGCGTCGCAAGGGTCGGTGTAGTAGTCGAACGATTGCGAGCCGCCGCCGTACAGGTCGCTGATGGTCGGCGCCCGGAAGCCCTTGGCGAAGGTGCCGCGGAACTTCAGGTCCTCGATCGGCGAATACTGGAAGCTGTACTTGTTGTTGGTGGTACCGCCGAAGTTGCTGTAGTGCGAATAGCGGCTGGCCACGTCGAACGACAGCGCCTTCGCGCCCGGCAGGTCCTTCAGCACCGGAATGCTCAGTTCCACGTAGGCCTCGTTGGTGGTGTAGCCGCCGCTGGTGGGGCCGCTGACGAGGTCCGTGGTATAGCCCTGGCTGGCCAGCGGATCGGGATGGTTGAAGCCGTCGATCGAGCGGTGCTCGATGCCCGCCGCGAAGCTGAAGGTGCCCGCCTCGAGCGGCATCTCGAACAGGCCGCCGGTGATGTTGGCGGTGAAGTCCTTGCTGATGTCCTGCATCCGCGACTGCTCGAGCGCGTTGATGTACTTCAACGCGTCCGGCGTGGAGGCGCTCGGGCCGCCGAGGATGTCGAACGGCACGCACTGGTTGAGCGAGATCGGACTGGCCGCCGTGCCGCACTGCACGACCCCGCTCGCATTGAGGAAGGAGGGGCCCAGCGCCTTCTGCATGTTCAGCAGGTTGAGGTTGCCCGTGCCGGTCGAATCCACGTCGTACTTGTTGTAGTCGAAGCCGACATCCCAGTTCCAGGGATACTGGCCGACCTGGAATTCGCCGTCGAGGCCGGCGTCGAAGTGGAAGGACTTGGCCTCTTCGCTGGTGACGCGGGGCAACTCGGTGACGCGCCGGGCCACATCCACGTCCTGTCCCGGGAAGGGGTTGTAGTAGCTGTCGCCGCTCAACACGACCGCGGGATTGATGCCCGGCGTGAGAATGGCGGTGTTGAACGGATAGCCCGCCACCTGCATCGACGAGTCGCGCTCGGCGTACATGCCCGTGGCCTTGAAGCGGATGTTGTCGGTGAGGTTGTAGCTGCCCTGGGTGAACACCGACTTCAGCTCGTTGGGAATCTGCTCCATCATCTGCAGGGTCGGGTTGTAGTAGTCGTTCGGGTAATCGGGCCCTTCGTGGTAGTTGCCCAGGTTCCTCGAATCGGCGCCCATGCCCTGGCCGTTCCAGTTGCCGGTGTGGTTGATCACGTACCGCGTGCCGTCGGGACCCGTGACGCGGCCCCAGGGGCCGGTGCCGCTCAAGCCCTCGAGGCCGAAGTACGGGCCGTAGGTATAGCGGGTGTAGTTGCGCGAGTTCGCCCAGACGGGATCGGTCTTGTTGTAGGTCGCGGCGAACACCAGCGAGGACTTGTTCGTGGTGGTGCCGAAGGTGACCGAATAAGCCTGCTGGCGGCCGTCGCCGCCCTGCTGCTGCCCGATGGAGCCATTGAATTCGGCGCCCTCGTAGTGATCCCGCAGGATGATGTTCACCACGCCGGCGACGGCGTCGGAACCGTACAAGGACGAGGCGCCGTCCTTGAGGATGTCGATGTGGTCGATCAACGCCGCCGGGATGGTCGACAGGTCGGTGAGGCCCGCCAGGCTGGTCATCCAGCGCTTGCCGTTGACCAGCACCAGGGTGCGGTTCTCGCCGAGGTTGTACAGGTTGACGTACTGGCCGCCCTGCTCCGTATTGCTGGCCAGCACCGAGGATTTGCTGAAGGTCGGCTGGCCGGCGAAGGTCAGGTTCTGCAGGATGTCGCCCACGTTGACCAAGCCGGTCTTCTGGATGTCGGCCTGGGTGATGGTGACCAGCGGCTGCGCCGTCTGGACGTCGACGCTGCGGATACGCGAACCGGTCACCGTAACGGCCTGCAGGTTCCTGGTAGCCGGGGCAGGCGCCGAGGACGGCGGCTGGCCATTGCCATCGCTATCGGCCTGGGCAAAAGCCACGTTGGCGGCCACGAACGCACCCACGGCCAGCCCCAGGCGAATGGCGACGGCGAGTGTGCGATTGGCATGCTCCTTCATAATGCGAAATCTCCCCTGTCACGGTTAAACAAAGAAACTTTCCCAAATAGCCAATGGGCGACGCTGAAAACCAGCGCACCTCTCCAGCAATGAGCGTCCCCATCACGCGGCCTCATGACCGTCGTCGCAGACCTGCATTGATCCGCCCCCGCTTCCCTTTTCTTCACCCTGGCGGCCCGCGATAATCGCGGGCCGCGGCGCGGCGGCCATGGGCAAAAAGAACCCCTAAGCCGCCCATGGGACAGCGCCTTCGATTTCGACTTGAATGACCCCCGTCAGGCCAGGACGCCTTCTTCAGCCGGGCAGCATTACCCCTACCCGGCCATCGCAGCCCATTGGCCGCGATGCAAAAGCATTAGCATGGCGCCAGCCATTAAGGATGCTCTGATCTAT
>NZ_LFQR01000163.1 GCF_001182895.1 Frateuria defendens
TAGATCAGAGCATCCCTAACAGCCTGAATCAAGGGCGACAAGTTTCTCTCTTATGGCCTGCAATTCTTTCGGCTGACTTAGAGATCAGATTCGCAAGGCCGTCCTTTCCGTGGAGCAACCTTGCATCCAAGAAGGCGGCTGTCACCGTCTCTATCGTGGGATTGGGAAGGAAATCGGCTGCGCCGAAATTGGTTTTCACCGAGCACGCCGTCCAACAAGCAGCGTACATCGGCCCCTATCTCGTGCCTGACCGCACCACTGTAGTTTCCCCATTACGAAGTCCTCTTTCCGCTCTCAGTCCGATGACCAACGGATCAATGCCGAATGACGGTGGCGGTTTGCTGTTAGACGCGGACGAATACTACGAACTCGTCCGCTCGCGACCGGCTGCTGCCGCATTCTGCCGAAAGTTTCTTGGCTCTCACGACAGCATTCAAGGTGAGACGCGGTATTGCCTTTGGATCGCGGACGCCGATGTTCCCGGTGCGTGCGCTATCCCTGAAATCGCAAAACGAGTTCAACACGTTCGCGTACATCGCCAAGGCAGTGGCCGCTCGGGAACCAACGCACTCGCGTCCATACCTCACGCATTCGGCGAGCGGCGCCATCAGGAAGGTCGGGCGTTGTTGATTCCGCGCCACAGTTCAGAGAGCCGCCCGTACCTTCCATCCATTCTTGTTAACGACGACACTGTAATTGGCGACAGCGCCATTGCAATGTACGGCTTCACGATGGCGGATGTGGCCATCTATTCATCGCGACTTCATCTGGTATGGATTGCAACGGTTTGCGGCAAGATCAAAGAAGACTACCGATACTCAAATTCGCTTGGCTGGAACACATTCCCCGTGCCGTCCTTGACGGACAAAAACAAGGCCGATCTCACGCGCTGCGCCGAGGATATCTTGCTGGCACGGGAGCATCATTTTCCTGCGACCATGGCCGATCTCTACGATCCTGAAGATATGCCCGTCGATCTGCGAGAAGCGCATGAGCGCAACGATGAGGTGCTGGAGCGCATTTACATCGGTCGCCGCTTCAAGAACGACACCGAACGGCTGGAAAAGCTGTTTGACCTCTATACCACGATGACCGCTTCGGCTACACCTGCCAAGGGCAAGAAGCGCAAAGCGGGAGCAAACGTATGAGCGACAAGATAAAGTCCGTTCCCTCTGTTGCAGTCACTTATGCTCGCAATGGCGCGTCGACCAAGGCGAATGCGTTGGGGATGCGGCCGATGCAGGAGCGCGCCTACGAAAAGCGCGGCGAGCAGTATCTGCTGATCAAGTCGCCGCCCGCATCCGGTAAAAGCCGTGCGCTTATGTTTGTGGCACTCGACAAGCTAAAGAACCAAGGCATTAAGCAGGCCATTATCGTTGTTCCCGAGAAATCAATCGGGGCCAGCTTCAACGACGAGCCGTTGTCGAAGTATGGATTCTGGGCCGACTGGCACGTTGAGCCAAAGTGGAACCTGTGTAACGCGCCCGGCAATGACAATGGCGGTAAGGTCAAATCCCTTGGCGCTTTTCTGGAAAGCGACGACAAGGTGCTGGTCTGCACGCACGCGACGTTCCGCTTTGCAATTGATGCCTACGGTGTCGAGGCATTCGATGACCGACTGATTTCTATCGATGAGTTTCATCATGTTTCGGCCAATCCCGACAACAGGCTGGGTGCGCATTTGGGCCAGTTCATCGCCCGGGGAAGGACTCACATCGTCGCGATGACCGGCTCGTATTTCAGAGGCGACGCGGAGGCCGTTCTCGCACCGCAGGACGAGTCGAAATTCGACACCGTCACTTATACCTATTACGAGCAGCTCAACGGCTACGAATACCTCAAGCAACTCGACATCGGCTACTTCTTCTACAGCGGGCCTTACGTCGATGACATCCTCAATGTCCTCAATCCCGTAGAGAAGACCATCATCCACATCCCCAACGTCAATTCGCGCGAGAGCACGAAGGACAAGATGAGGGAGGTGGAGCACATCATCGAAGCGCTAGGCGAATGGCAAGGCATCGACGCCGCGACCGGCTTTCAGCTCGTGAAACGCCCCGATGGTCGCGTCCTGCGCATCGCCGATCTTGTCGATGACGACGCGGCCAAGCGTGACCGCGTATCTGCTGCGCTCAAAGACCCGGCGCAGAAGAACAACCGTGACCACGTGGACATCATCATTGCGCTTGGCATGGCGAAAGAGGGCTTCGACTGGATCTGGTGCGAACACGCATTGACTGTGGGCTACCGCGCAAGCCTCACCGAGATCGTGCAGATCATCGGCCGCGCAACCCGCGACGCGCCGGGCAAGACCCGCGCGAGGTTCACCAACCTGATCGCCGAGCCGGATGCGACCGAGGAGGCAGTCACAGAGGCTATCAACGATACGTTGAAGGCCATCGCAGCGAGTCTGCTGATGGAGCAGGTCTTAGCTCCGCGCTTCGAGTTTAAGCCCAAGAACGCCGACAGTGTCCCGACGCCAGGCTTTACCTATGGTGAGGGTGGCTATGACCCGGATCGCTGCAACATTGGCGTCAATGAGCAGACTGGAGCCTACCAGATTGAGATCAAGGGCCTTGCAGAGCCCAAGAGTAAAGAGGCAACGCGCATCTGCCAGGAGGACTTGAATGAGGTCATCGCCGCCTTTGTACAGGACAAGCCCACCATCGAGCGCGGTCTGTTCGATGAGGAGCTGGTGCCCGAGGAGCTGACGCAGGTTCGCATGGGCAAAATCATCAAGGACAAGTATCCCGAGCTTGACGCAGAAGATCAGGAGGCCGTGCGCCAACACGCCATTGCCGCCCTCAATCTGACTCAACAGGCCAAGCGGCTTGTCACCGAAGGCGAGAGCGACGGATCACCCAACACCGCCCTGATCGACGGCGTGCGCCGCTTTGTGATGGACGTGCGCGAATTGGACATCGACCTGATCGACCGCATTAACCCCTTCGGTGAAGCCTACGCCATCCTCGCCAAGACCATGAGCGAGGACAGCCTGAAGCAGGTCGCGGCAGCTATCTCGGCCAAACGCACCTCAATCACGCCCGAAGAGGCTAAAGTGATCGCCATGCGCGCGGTTGAGTTCAAACGCGAGCGCGGACGGCCGCCATCGGTGACCTCGCAGGATGCCTGGGAAAAACACCTTGCCGAAGGTGCAGCCGCCTTCATGCGTTTCAGGGCGGAGGGACGCTATGAGTAACTCCGATCTTGACGACCTGGCGGCAGAGCTAGCCGAGTTCGCTCCGCCTGAGAAGAAAAATAGCCGCCTGGCTAGCGAGGAGCGTGTCATTGCCGGCTTCGAGGAGATCCAACGCTTCACCGAGCAGAATGGGCGTGCGCCGCAGCATGGCGAAGACCGAGACATATTCGAGCGCCTCTATGCCGTGAGGCTCGACCGTCTACGGGTACTCCCGGATTGCCGTGCCTTGCTTGAGCCTCTAGACCATCAGGGCTTGCTTGCTGGGGCGTCCGTTGTCGCTTCGGCGGACGAACCCATCGACATCGACGACCTCGCTGCCGAGCTAGCGGATGTTGCCGGTGCGGAAGACATCACGGTCTTGCGCCATGTCCGTACTAGCGCCGAAAAGCGCGCTGCCGAGGAGGTCGCAGATCGCAAGCCGTGCGAGGACTTCGAGACCTTCCGCGCTTTGTTCGAAAGCGTGCAAGCGGAAGTCAAGACAGGTATGCGCCAGTCCCAGCCCATAGAGGCGGGCCGTCGTGCAATCGAAGCGGGGGACTTCTTCGTTCTTGATGGCCTTACGCTCTATGTCGCCGAGGTCGGCGAGCCGCTTAAGACGACTGCCGGTGAAGTGGATCGCCGCCTTCGTCTCATCTTTTCCAATGGTACCGAGAGCAATTTGCTGCTGCGCTCGCTCCAGCGTGCGTTCTACAACGATCCCGCCGCGCGGCGGCTGGCTTCGCCCGAGAGCGGGCAACTTTCCTTCGGCGGCGAGTTTGAGGCTGATGATGTCGAAAGCGGCACGATCTACGTCCTGCGCTCCCTATCCGATCATCCCTACGTCGCGCGGCACCGGGACATCATCCACAAGGTGGGTGTGACCGGTGGAAGGGTGGAGACGCGCATCGCCAATGCTGAGAACGAAGCAACGTACTTGCTGGCAAAAGTCGAGGTCGTTGCGACCTACAAACTTGCGGGGATCAATCGCATCCGGATGGAGAACTTGTTCCACAGGCTGTTCGCGCCCGCGCGCTTGAGCATCACCATCAACGATCGCTTCGGTCATCCCGTACAGCCCGAGGAGTGGTTCCTCGTTCCGTTGTTCGTCATCGACGAGGCCGTTGCACGCATCAAGGATGGCAGCATCACCGGCTACATCTACGATCCTGGTGCCGCGAAGCTGGTGAAAGCATAGGACAGCTCGATGCGAGGGAAACCTGCTCCCTCTCGAATTGAGAAGGGTATTTTTCGTGGTATCGACAGGATGCAGTATAACAATCCATTGTTGTACAAGGGTTTTGTGGGATTGTTGATAATCGAGTGGGAGTGAAATCAGGTCCTTCGGGGACTATCGCCAGCTATCGAAAATCTGCCGTAATGTTCGTCGAACCCGGCGTCATCGAGCCGTTGCAGTCGATGGTTGCGCACTGATCACACGACAAGCATCCGGCGCGTCGTCCTTCAAGGCGACGCGCTTTTGCGATCACGGCATCAGTCGAACTTGACCAAATCCTTGAAGATCAGGCGCCCCCAGACCTTCCCGCGCGCCTGCACAAGCAGCCCGCCTTCCGAAAGCCCGCCAAGCTGGATCGGCGCGAAACCGAGATTTTCCGCAAGCGTGCCGACCTCCGCGGCGGCGCCGTCATTGTCGCTCGCCAAAAACACGACTCGCCTGCCACCGTGTACAGCCGGATCCCGGTCAAGGACGGCGGCGACCAGGTGATTGAAGCCTTTCACCAGCCTGGCACCGGTGAACGCCTTCGCGACGAAAGCCGAAGACGGGAGGCCGTCCAATTCCTCGAGCGGGGCCTGCGTGTTCATCGCGTCGATGATGGTCTTTCCCTCCCAGTCGGGCAGAGCCTTCGCGACCTCCGGGTGAGACTCGAAACGCACAGCCAAAAAGAGGGTGTCCGCCTTGACGGCTTCCGCCAGGGGCTTGGGAATGATCGTGGGGCCGATCGCGGCCGCATCGGCTGCAAAGCTTTCCGGGTCGCGTGTGGTTGCAACGGCCACTTCGATGCCGTTGCGGGCGAACGCCCTGGCAAGTGCGTGGCCGATCTTGCCGAAGCCGATGATGGCGTAACTCATAGGTTTCTCCTTCGTTTCTCGGCGCGGTCAGAGCTTGTAGCCGCCGCTCGCCTCAATCGTCTGGCCGGTCACCCAATGGCCGTCATCGGAGGCCAGGAACGCCACGACGGCGGCGATTTCCGAAGGCTCGCCAAAGCGGCCCAGCGCGATTTGGGCCTCGACCGCCTTGACGAGTTCGGGGTGCTCCCGAAAGTCGGCATTCGCATCCGTTCGCGTGAAGCCAGGCGCTACGGCGTTGGCCGTGATGCCACGCGGCCCCAGCTCGATGGCAAGCGTATGGGTCAGGGTGTTGATGGCCGCTTTCGCCATCGAGTAGACGGGCGCGGCCGTCACGGGCTTCGTGGCGGCAGCGGAAGAAATGTTGATGATGCGTCCACCATCGGCGAGACGATCGAGAGCCGCCTGAATGATGAAGAAGGGCGCGCGGGCGTAGACCGCCATCAGGGCGTCCCAACTCTCCGGCGTTGCGTCCTGGAAGCCAACCCAGCCGGAATTGCCAGCGTTGTTGACCAGAATGTCGAGCGCCTTGCTGCCGTTGCGCCGGGTGAACTCGTCATCGAGTTGCTCGAACAAGGCTGGGACGGCTGCCGGATCGACGAGGTCCGCGTGGAGCGCGAACGCGGTGCCGCCCGCTTTCTCTATGGCCGTGACTGCCTCGTCCGCGCCGGATTTGCTGGCGTTGTAGGTCAGCGCAACCGTCGCACCGTCTCGTGCAAGCCGTTCGGCGATGGCGCGGCCAATGCCCCGCGATGCCCCGGTAACCAGAGCGGTTTTTCCCTTGAGAGACTGTCCCATTTCATTTCCTCGCGTATCAGAGTTGCGCCAGGCCGCCGTCAACGGCGACTTCGCTGGCGGTCATGAAGCTGCTGTCCGGCGATGCGAGAAAGGCTGCCGCCGCCGCGATCTCTGCCGGATCGGCCATGCGCTGGAGCGGTGTCATCGAGGCAAAGACCTTCTGGCCTTCTTCGCCCAATGCTTCCTTCGCCAGTTCGGTCGCCGTCGCTCCGGGCGACAGCACGTTGACCCGGATGCCGGTGCCTTTCAGGTCTTCCGCCCACGTCTTGGCGAGGTTGCGCACCGCCGCCTTGCTCGCGCTGTAGGCGCTGAATGCCGGGGCACCCGTGGTGCCGGCGCTCGATCCGGTCAGGATGATCGAGCCGCCTTCGCCCATCAGCGGCAGCGCCTTCTGTACGGTGAAGATCGTGCCCTTCACGTTGGTGTCGAAGGTTTCGTCGATGTGCGCGGCGGTGATCTGGCCGAGCGGAAGCGGGCCGCCTGTTCCGGCATTGGCGAATACGATGTCGAGGGTTCCGCGCTCGGCCTTCACCGCCGCGTAAAGCCGGTCGAGATCGGCCTCGTCGGAAACCGAGCCCTTCACGGCACGGGCATTGGGGCCGAGGCCGGCCACGGCCGCGTCGAGCGCTTCCTGCCGTCGGCCAAAAATGAAGACGAAAGCGCCTTCTCCGATGAAGCGCCTTGCCGCGGCGAGGCCGATGCCCGTAGCGCCGCCGGTAATCACCGCGGTCTTTCCATTGAGTCTGTTCATGCCGTGTGCTCTTCGTTGGAGTTGTGCGGCAACTGGAGAAATGCCGCATGGCCCGATATGATGTGGATCACCGATCCAGATATCGAAGATATGGATCACTGATCCATTTGTCAACATCATCCATGCGAGCCGACGCCCAAAAAAATCGCAGTCAAATCCTCGCGGTCGCGCGTGACGTTGCCGCCGAGCATGGTGCCGACGTGTCGATGCGTGATCTTGCCCGCCGGGCCGGTGTTGGCCTGGCTACGCTGCTCCGCCATTTCCCGACGCGCGAAGCCTTGTTCGAGGCGTTGTTGTGCACCCATCTGAACGCACTGACGCAGAAGGCCGACGAACTCGAAACATCGACTTCGGCCGATGAAGCACTTCTCATCTGGTTCCGGGAATTGGTGGCATTCGCCCAAAGCTATAAGGGCGTTATCGCCATGATGGCGGCCGCCCACACGAACCCGGACTCCGCTCTTTATGCTTCGTGCGCAGCGGTGCATGAATCGGGCGCGCGATTGCTGCTCCGTGCCCAGAGCGAGGGAACGGCGCGTGCCGACATGAATGGTGACGACCTGTTCGCCCTGATAACGGCGCTAGGCTGGGCGGTCGATCAACCCTCATTCGCGCCGCGGGCGGATCATCTCGTTCACTTGATTACGAGCGCCATCCTGACAAGTCGGTCTGGCGGCGATGTCAGGAAGGCAACGGAGGGTGTGTAGAATTTTGTGTAACCGGGATTTGAGTTACCGCTGAGGAAGTCGCTCCTCGAACTGGATCGTAAAGCGGCTCAAGGCGGCCTTCCAGTCGCGGATCAGCATCGTCCATTTCTTGCTGATGTTGCGCAGGGCCAGGTAGAACACTTTCACCAAGGCCTCGTCACTCGGAAACGCGCCGCGGTTCTTGGTCAGTTTGCGCAGGCTCATGTTGACCGACTCGATGGCGTTGGTCGTATAGATCGCGGATCGGCTGTCGTTCCAGCGGTTCCTCGGCCTCGGCATCGAGCACACGGTGCCGGACTACACGGCGGTGTGGTGGTTCCGCGAGACACTCAAGGGCGCGGTGATCGAGGACCTGTTCGTGCGGCTGGGCGCGTACATCGACCTGGCCGGTTTCGAGGCGAGGAAGGGCCAGATGCTGGACGCGAGCCTGGTGGCGAAGCCGAAGACTAGTGTGGTGTCTCAGAA
>NZ_LFQR01000164.1 GCF_001182895.1 Frateuria defendens
GCCACGGTGGCGACCGAGGCCGAGCAGATCCCCGGCAATCCCAACAGTCATTTCCGCGATGACCTGATGCTGGCCTGGACCCGTACCTACTGAGCCAAGGAGGGCTCCCCATGCCCAACGAGACCCGTGTAAGCGCCGATGGCGTGCCCAGCGACGGCGTGGGCCATGCGCTCCCCGATCTCGCCAGCCAAACGTTCACCGCCGAGGGCCACGCAATGTACTCCCGCCATCACATTCCGCCGGTAAGGTGGCCCAGGCCATAGGGCCTGCCCGACCCAGCAGCGATCGGCGCACTCAGATGCATAATTCAAGGCCCGTCACGGAATTCCCGTTACGAACTGCGCCCTCGTATCGGCAGCCTTTAAGATGGACCGCGGATGGAAGGACGCATCGAGGAGCGCACATGGTTTCCTGGCAACCCTCGCCGGCGCTGGCCGGCCCGCTCTACGGCAAGGAGCCGTGGCCGCTGCGGTTTCATACCCACAGCTTCGATGCCGCCTGCCACAACACCTTGGCGTGCAGCCTGATCTACAACCACTTCCAGTTCGGCACCCGGACGATCGGCTACGACGGCCAGTACCAAGACCGGCCGTCCGGCCCACCGCCCCGCGCGAACTGGAAGGACGACTGGTCCGGCCATCACAGCATCCTGCCCGCCACGGGCGAGACGTTTCCGGGCCCGGCCGAGATCGACTGGGTTTCCCTGGACGGCTCGTCGCACCACCTCAGCCTTAATCTCGACGGGTTGTTCCG
>NZ_LFQR01000165.1 GCF_001182895.1 Frateuria defendens
TCCGTGGCGGCACGGCCACCTTCGGTCTCCAGCACCGTGTGCGCATGGCCGGTGTCGCCAAAGCGACGAAAGGCCCCCAGTCCGTCGCTGTAGGCCTCCGCTTCCGGCGCCAGCCGGCGTTGAGCCCAGTCGGTGATCGTGGGATTGTCGAAGGTGGGGACCGCCGCTGCCGTGGGCGCCGGTGGCCACCAGCGAGAGGTCCCCCGCCGCGCGCAGGCCGCTGCCCTGCTGGGTCACGCTGTCGTAGGTGTCTTGTGCGCTCCGAACTTCTGCACCACCTACGCGGGCTAGCCCCCAACACCAAGTGGAACCACCAAGGATGCAAACGTGGATCGCATGGCTGGTCGGCTTATGGCGATGGCTGCTGGCATGGCGGCGCCAGCGCATGCCCGCTTTCGCGCAACCTTCCCGCCAACGCTGCCGACCCAAACCGCCCTGGGTGCGCCGTGAACTGATCCGATTGCGCGCGTGGTCGCCCGACCTCGGCTGCCGTGTCCTGGCGGAGGTATTCAATCGACGACATGCGGAGCACGGCATGACGATAAGCAAGTCCTACGTCGCGAACGTGCTACGGCAGGCCACGGTGGACATCGTCCGCCTGCGCCGTGACGGCAAGCATCGCGTGCCACGTCTCATGCCGACACATCGTGTGTGGGCGATGGACCTGACCGGCAAGGCCGACCTCGACGGCAAGCAGCCTGACCATCCTGCACGAGCTGATCATGGCGTGTCGCCACTTTGGCCTGCCGCGAACGATTCGCGTGGACAACGAGGCATGCTTCAACAGCCGCCTGATGAAAACCGCGTTGACCCTGCTCGGCATCCGCCTGCAAACCACCGAGCTGCACTGCCCCTGGCAGAACGGGCGCATCGAGCGTTTCTTCGGCACCTTCAAGCACCAGTTGGACAGGATCGCTATCACCGGCAAGGACGAGCTGCGTACCAAGCTGGTCGAATTTCGGGCCTGGTACAACCATGCGCGGCCGCATCAGCACCTGCATGGAAGCACGCCGGCCGAGGCGTGGAGCGGCATCGCCAAGTCCACACGAGAGGCCCGCTTTGTCAGCATATGGGAGGGACGGCTCACAGGCTGGTTCTTTCCGCCATAACTTTCGACGGAAAACCATTTGACGGCAGCAAGCCAACGGACTGGACTGTCCACGGGCAGGCTGCGCGATGACGGCGCGAAGCGGCACCAGAGCGTACCGAAGGCGCTGATTACGGCACGTCACGACAGCTTCGCGGTGATTTGGTCGACTCGATTTGCAGGGCGCTGCACAAAAAATCATCCGAAATACCAGCAAGAAAGGCTGTGGACACTGTGGACGGGACAACACTGTGGACGGGACAATCAGAGTTTCCCTAGAAATCTCGAAAACAAACTCTTTGGCGGCTGCGGTGAAGAAGGCGTGACTGGACGCTCGGCTATCGAGGGAATGGCAGAATCGGGATAGCTTGGACTCCGCCCATCCTGCAATAAATCACCAGGATAACTTGGATGGCTCAGGCATAACCGGTCGTCTATATCGAATACCTTGGCAACGACCACAGCCTCTATGCACCAACAACCAAAATATGCACCATTCATTCCAACCTTTTCATTATCGCAAAAAACCCACCAATAAGGAGTTCGAAAGCTACGCGGAAAACTTGGCGCCCCAGCATCTTTTAAACTAGCAAACCAGCCATCAACGAAGTCATATAACATCTCTGATCTACGATCGACGGGGGACTCAGTTACCTCCAACAATTTCCGATATACCTTGGGATAGCATAACTTGTCACCCACCCTTCGACCCACTTGGCGACTGGAAATGATTTTATCCAAAAGGGCATCCTCACCCTCATTGCCCATCAAAGTCAACAAACGAACCCATTGCTCATCCGGAATATTCATCACTAGCGCCAACCCTGTAAGCCAGAAGCAGCGGACATAGTGATCCAAGTTCACGGACCAAGAATGGCGAGTGTATTGAACATCATCACTCCATACATTTTCCCCTAAATTTTCAGCCGTTTCCCATGCATCCAGCAGACCCGAGAAATAGTGAGGCAGATCGACCACGGCATCACCACGAGAGTAACGCCTTAAAATTTGCTCTAAATAGTTTTTCACTATCTCAAACGCATATTGAGGCCTGTAATTAAGATCACCCCCTTCCTCTTTAAGAACCAACCACATCCTTGGGATGTGATCTTCCTTATACTTAACCCACCCATCCCAATAATCACTCGAACCTCGCTGATCACGCCTCATGGCCCAACTCCTTTAAACAAATCGGAATTCGGTTTTTGAATGAAGCTTCCACTTTTATCCACCAAACCGACAGTCACCTGACCGCTGGGATCAGTATGCACGACCCAACGCTCAATGCGACCTTGAGCCAAGGATGCCTGTATATCATCGGCAATCATAGGGTCGCCCACTGACTGTAAAAGACGATTATCACCCGTGACAGCACCTGTGGACCACGAATCGCTCATCTGCTTGCCATCGATTGTACTACCCAACTTCGATGTTCCGAACTTGTATTCGACAATCACGTAATCCACACCTGGTCGATCTACCTTGTATAGATCGTCAATGGGCCGCCTCAAACTCCGCGTGCAACACCATGCCATATCTGACATAGGCTGTTGCGATGAGAACGTACAACGAACTGACGCTGGAAGAGCGGGTGGAGATCCAGCAGCGGCTGGACAATATGAACTCAAATCC
>NZ_LFQR01000166.1 GCF_001182895.1 Frateuria defendens
GGAAGGCGCGCCCTCGGGGTGTCTTTCTCTTTGGTTACTTTCTCTTGGACAAGCAAGAGAAAGTAACTCGCTCATCGGCAGATGAGCGAAACCCCGGCCAAAGGCCGGCCAGACCACGACGGAGCTTCGATAGGATCGGGCTTCAACACCACCGCACGCCCTCCCCTCACGGACACCAAGAGAGATCACGAACAAGCTCTTAGCGCCTGCCGCATGCCGACAGGCCAAAAGCGACGCCCGCGCGCCGCGCCGCCGCACACCAGGCGGACCCGACCGAACCGCTTAGACCGAACTGCGTATCGTAGGCAGGCGAGCGCTCTTTCTACACTGCGATCACGCCAGGAACGGCGCCGTCCCCTCCCACCCCAGTGCTCACGCCATGCCGACGACGCACGCCGACCGCTCGTTCGAATCCAAGCGGCACCCGGGCCAGGACGAGCCCACCCCGACCGCCCCCGCCACCTGGCAACGCCTGCGCCCCTTCGCCCTCGGCGTGCTGCCCGGCATGCTGCTGGCGCTGCTGCTGACCGGCCTGCTCACCGCGCAGCGCGCGCGCACCCTGCGCGAGGAAATGGACCTGCGCGTCGGCCTGCGCCTCGAACAGCTGGCCCTGGCCCTGGCCGTCGGCGAACGCCGCGACCCGCAGGCGCTGCTCGAGGGCGCCCTGCCCAGCCATCCGGGCGCGCCCCTGCGCCGGATCGAATGGCAGCCGGACGCGAACCATCTGTACGTGGCCGGCGATTCCGCCATCGACGGCACCGAGGCATGGCGCCGGTACGAGCGGCGCATCGCGCCCCCGGGCCACGCCGCGCAGGTGCTGCGCGCCTACCTCGACCCGCAGCCGCTGGAGCGCCGCGTACTGGATGCCTGGCTGGCCGGAGGCGGCTGCGGCGCTGCCCTGGCGCTGCTCACGGGGCTGATGTACCACCATCTGTATGGCCGTCCAGACGAAGCGAAGGCCGCCCACGCGGACAGCCCCCCGGGACTGCCCGCCGCCGCGCCCTCGACCATCGCCCGCGCGGGCCGGTCGATGCCGGAAGACGCCGAAGGCACGCCCGGCCAGTCGCACTTCATCGCCCAGGTGGGCCACCATTTCCGCCAGCCGCTGCACGCGCTGCAGCTGCTCACCGCCAGCCTGCCCGACGACGGCGGCCTGCGCCCGGGCTTCTCTGCGCAGATCCGCACCAGCATCGGCGCCATGACCCGGCTGCTTGACGCGCTGCTCGAACTCGCGCGCCTGGAGGCCGGCGTGGTGACGCCCTCGGCGGCGGATTTCAGCGCGCAGGACCTGTTCCTGCGCGACCGCTTCCGCCTCGCCGGCGAAGCCGCGCGGCACGGCGCCGTGCTGCTGTGGCGCGGCGGGCATCACCGGCTGCATGGCGACCTCGCCCTCTCCGCCGGCCTGCTGCGCCAGCTGGTGAGCAATGCGCTGGTGCACGCCGCCGGACGGCGGGTGCTGGTGGCCGCGCGGCGCCAGGGCGATGCCGTGCGCATCGAGGTGCGCGACGCCGGCCCGGGCATCGACGTGGCCGACCACGCGCGCATCTTCGAGGAGTTCGTGCAACTGCCGGCCGGCCAGGACGCGGCGCGCGCGGGCTATGGTCTGGGCCTGCCCATCGCCGTGCGCCACGCGCGGCTGCTGCGTACGCGCATCGACCTGCGCTCGGCGCCGGGGCGCGGCAGCCTGTTCTGGTTCACCCTGCCCGCGGCCCGGCATGCCGGGGCCTCGGTGCGGCCCGAACGCTGGCCGGTGCGGGAAATCGGCTGAACGTCTCGACCGGCTCTCAGGCGTGGCGCCGGAAATACAGCCAGGCCAGCAGCACCAGCAGCACCGGCGGCAGCAGGTTGGCGATCAGCGCCGGCATGCCGTACACGGTGCCGAGGTTCACCATCGCCTTCTGCATGAAGTACCAGCCGATCGCCAGCAGCATGCCGATGAAGATGCGCTTGCCCAGCCCCCCCGAGCGCAGCGCGCCGAACGCGAACGGCATCGCGCACAGCACCAGCACCAGCACGTTGAGCGGATACAGCGCGCGGCCCCAGAACGCCTCCGCGTAGACGCCGGGGCTTTCGCCGTTGGCCTCGCGGTAGGCCATGTTGCGGCGCAGGTCGCGCATCGGCAGGTATTCGGGGTGGATCACCGACTGCTCCAGCACGCGGGGATTGAGGCTCGACTGCCAGGTCTGGCTGGGCGCGGTGGTGCTGTGCGTGCCGTGTTCGTCCAGGGTGGTGCTGCGCACGTCGGCGAGCTGCCACTGGTGGCCGTCGTGCGAGGCGGTCTTGGCCCAGTCGAAGCGGGTGAGCTGGCCGTCGGGGGTGAGCGTGAACACGCGCACGTCGATCAGCTGCACGTGGTTCTGCCCGTTGACCTCGCGCAGCAGCGTGCCGCGCGCGTTGATGATGCGGTCGCCGTCGCGCGCCCACAGGCCGCTGTTGCCGCCCAGGCCCAGGTTGTTGGACTTCAGCCGCAGGTCCATCGCCTGCGCCTGCTGGTCGCCCCACGGCCCCACCGTCTCGCCCAGGATCACCACGCCCACCGTCAGCACCGCCACCACGCCCGCCGCGGAGATCGCGATGCGCAGCCTGGACATGCCCGCCGCCCGCAGCGCGATCAGCTCGCTGCTGCCGGCCAGGCCGCCCAGGCCCAGCAGGCCGCCGATCATCGCCGCGTTGCCGAACATCTCGTAGAGGCGGCGCGGCGTGGTCACCAGCACGTAGACGATGGCGTTGGTGAGCGTGTAGCCGTTCTTGCCGATGTGGCCGATCTGGCTGATCAGCTGGAACACCACGTCGATGCCGGTGAGCACCAGCCAGGTGACCAGCAGCGCGCCCAGCACCGCGGTGCCGACCAGCCAGTCCACCCGCTTCACGCGCAGCGCGCTCACGGCGCCACCGCCTGGCCGGCCGCACGCGGCCGGCGCGGTGCGTACTGCCGGCGGAACATCCACACGCCCAGGCCGAACACCAGGGCGCTGATCAGCCACAGCGCGGTGGAATGGTGCCAGCGGTCGCGCATGATCTGGCCACGGCACAGCGCCAGCATCACGTAGTAGAAGTAGAAGCTCAGGATCGCCAGCAGCAGGCGGCCGAAGCGCGGCTCGCGCGGGCTCTGCCGCGACAGCGGCAGCGCCAGCATCACCAGCACCAGCATCATCGCCGGCGCGATGGTGCGGCCGGCGAACTCGGCGCGCGCGTCGGCGCTGTCGGTGCGCATCAGCGCGAACAGGCCCAGCTCGTGCGCCGGGTCGTTGTCGTCGTCGGACTGGATGCTCGAGAGCGAGGTGTCGTTGCGCTCGTAGCGCATCTTGCGCCAGTTGTCGGCGCCCAGCGGCACCTCGTACTGCCAGCCGTCGTAGAGCGCCACGAAGCGGCCGTCGCCGTTGCTCTCCTGGTACAGCTGGCCGTGCTTGGCGGTGGCCACCTTCACCGCATGGCTGCCGTCCTTGGCCACCCGCTCGGTGGCGATGAAGGTCTTGCCCAGCAGGCTGCCGTCGCGGCTCAGGCTGTCCACGAAGATGATGCCGCCCTTGCCGGGCAGCTCGGTGAAGCGGCCGGCATCGAGGCCCGCGGCGATCACCGAGCGGTTGGCCGCGGCGATCAGCGCGTCGGAGGTGCGCGCGGCCCACGGCCCCAGCCACAGCGAAACGGCGCCGACCAGCACCACCAGCACCGCGCCCAGGATCGCCACCGGCCGCAGCAACTGGCGCGGCCCCATGCCGGAGGAGGCCAGCACGTGCATCTCGCTCTCGCGGTACATGCGGCCCAGCCCGAACAACACGCCCAGGAACCCGGCCAGCATCAGCAGCGTGGCCAGGCCGTCGAGCATGTTGAGGCCCAGCACCTGGAACATCACGCTGGCCGGGAAGCTGCCGTTGGCCACCTGCTTCAACACGCCCGCGAACGAGGTGCCAGCGAAGATCGCCACCAGCACGATGGTGGTGGCGGCGATGGTCTGGCCCAGCTCGCGCAGGAAATAACGGTCGAGGATGCTCAGCATGCAGTAAGATGTTTGGCTTCGTGCCGCATCGTAAACCGGTCGGCAAACCCCAAGTCTAGCCGGTCCGGCGGCCGCCGGGCCCGTTTGCAGGATGGTTCCATGACGCTCCAGTTCAGTCTTGCCTCCGCCGCGCCGGAAACCGTCGACACGCCCTGCGTGGTGGTCGGCGTCTACGAGAACGGCGTGCTCACCAGTGCCGCCGCCCGCGTGGATGGCGCCGCCGACGGCGCCATCAAGCGCCTGGTGGAAAGCGGCGACGTCACCGGCAAGGCCGCCACCAGCGCGGTGCTGTTCGCCCCCGCGGGCATCGCGGCCAAGCGCGTGCTGGTGGTGGGGCTCGGCCCGCAGAAGTGCTTCGACGCGGCGCGCTTCCAGAAGATCAGCCTGGAAGCGGCGCGCGCCATCGGCCGGCTGCCGGTGGACGGCGCCGTGTCCTACCTCACCGAGGTGGACGTGCCCGGCCAGGACGCCGCCTGGCGCGTGCGCGCCGCGGCACTGGCCAGCGACTACGCCGCCTACCGCTACACCGCCACCTTCAAGCCGCGCGAGAAGAACGGCCAGCCGGAACTCGCCGCCATCGCCTTCGCCGCTGGCGAGGAAGCCTGGCCCGGCCTCGACCAGGCCGCCGCCATCGCCGAGGGCGTGCGCTTCGCCCGCGACCTGGCCAACCTGCCGCCGAACCTCTGCAACCCCGCCTACATCGCCACGCAGGCGCAGGCCTTCGCCGAGGCCAACGCCAGGACCCGCTGCCGCGTGCTCGACCACGTGGAGATGGAAACCCTCGGCTTCGGCGCCCTGCTCGCCGTGGGCCGCGGCTCGGCCAACAAGCCCAAGCTGGTGGTGCTCGAATACCAGGGCGGCGCCGAGGGCGAGAAGCCCTACGCGCTGGTGGGCAAGGGCATCACCTTCGACACCGGCGGCATCAGCCTGAAGCCCGGCGCCGGCATGGAGGAGATGAAGTTCGACATGGGCGGCGGCGCCGGCATGCTCGGCACCTTCGTGGCCGCGGTGAAGCTCGGCCTGCCGCTCAACCTGGTGTGCGTGGTGCCGGCGGTGGAGAACATGCCCGACGGCGACAGCTACCGCCCGAGCGACGTGCTCACCAGCCTGGCCGGCCTCACCATCGAGGTGCTCAACACCGACGCCGAGGGCCGCCTGATCCTCGCCGACGCGCTCACCTGGACCGCGCGCACCTTCCAGCCGCAGGCGATGGTGGACGCCGCCACGCTCACCGGCGCCTGCGTGGTGGCGCTGGGCAAGCACGCCTCCGGCCTGATGAGCCGCCACGACGACCTCGCCGCCGAGCTGCTCGCCGCCGGCGAGGCCACGCTCGACCGCGCCTGGCGCCTGCCGCTGTGGGACGACTACCAGGTGCAGCTGGATTCGGGCTTCGCCGACGTCGCCAACATCGGCGGCAAGAGCGGCGGCGCGATCACCGCCGGCTGCTTCCTCTCGCGCTTCGTCGAGGGCGCGCGCTGGGCCCACCTGGACATCGCCGGCACCGCCTGGGACGAGGGCCGCAAGGGTCTCGCCACGGGCCGCCCGGTGCCGCTGCTGACGCAGTGGCTGATCGACCGGGCCGCGGCCGCGGCTGGGAATCGGGAATAGTAAATAGGGAATCGGGTCGAAGCGGGCAGCCTTCCGCTTCGACGCCCTCCCATTCCTTCCGACTCCCTATCCCCGACTCCCGATTCCCGGCCCTCCAATGCCCCGCGCCGATTTCTACCTGATCGACAAGCCGCGCTTCCGCGAGCAGCCGCTGCTGCTGGTGTGCGAGCTGGCGAAGCGGGCCTACGCGGCCGAGCAGCCCACGCTGATCCTCGCCCGCGACTTCGCCCAGGCCGAGGCGATCGACGAGCTGCTGTGGGCCTTCGACGAGGACGCCTTCATCCCGCACCAGCTGGCCGGCGACGACGACGACGCGCACACGGCCGTGCTGATCGTGCCCCCCGGCGTGGACACGCCCGACCGCCCGCTGCTGATCAACCTGCGCGAGGCCTGCCCCGGCGGCCAGCCCGAGCGCGTGCTGGAAGTGGTGGCCGCCGACCCAGCCGAGCGCGACGGCTCGCGCCTGCGCTGGCGCGACTACCAGCAACGCGGCTACGCGGTATCCAAGTTCGACATGTAGCCCCGCGGCGGGGCAGCGCCCCCGCTTGCGGCCCGGCCGCAATACCGGCCGGAACTGCTAACCTCGGTGCATGAGCTACGTCATCCCGCCGCCCGCCCAGGCCAGCCTGCCCATCCTCGGCACCGATGCACGCTTCCCGCTGCGGCGGGTGTTCTGCATCGGCCGCAACTACGCCGAGCACGCCCGCGAAATGAACATGCCGGTGGACCGCGCCCGGCCGTTGTTCTTCTGCAAGCCCGCCGATGCCGTGGTGGCCGACGGCGCCGACGTGCCCTACCCCTCCGGCACGGCCAACCTGCACCACGAGGTGGAGATGGTGGTGGCGCTGGGCGGTGGCGGAAGCCACCTCGACACCGCGCAGGCGCAGGCGGCGATCTGGGGCTACGGCGTGGGCCTGGACCTCACCCGCCGCGACCTGCAGGCCGAGGCCAAGGCCCACGGCGACCCGTGGGACACGGCCAAGGCCTTCGACCATTCCGCGCCGGTGTCGGCGCTGCGCCCCGCCGGCGAGGCGCGCCTCTCGGCCGACACCGCGCTGCGCCTGCACGTCAACGGCGCGCTGCGCCAGCAGGGCCGGCTCGGCGACATGCTGCACGATGCGGCACAGATCATCGTGGCCCTGTCCATGCTGTTCGAGCTCAAGGCCGGCGACCTGCTCTTCACCGGCACCCCGGCCGGCGTGGCGGCGCTGGCGCGCGGCGACCGCTTCCACGCGGAACTCGACGGCATCGCCGAACTGCACGGGCAGATCGTGTGAGGCGCGGCCTTCCGCCTCCGCCATCGCGGCGATAGCATCCATCCCCGTCCACCGAGCCACCACAAAAAGGAGACCCCATGGGCATACTCAAGGAATTCAAGACCTTCGCGATGCGCGGCAACGTGCTCGACCTCGCCGTCGGCGTGGTGATCGGCGCCGCCTTCGGCAAGATCGTCACCTCGCTGGTGGACCAGATCATCATGCCGCCGATCGGCCTGCTCACCGGCGGCATCGACTTCTCGCAGCTCAAGTGGGTGCTCAAGCCCGCCGACGACACCGACCCGGCGCACAAGGTCGCCGAGGTGGCGATCCAGTACGGCGCCTTCATCAACACGATCATCCAGTTCCTGATCATCGCCTTCGCCATCTTCCTGGTGGTCAAGCTGATCAACAAGCTGGTGCGCAAGGAAGAAGCCGCGCCCGCCGCGCCGCCCGCCGACGTGGTGCTGCTCACCGAGATCCGCGATCTGTTGAAGAAGTAGCGGAAGCCGGGAATCGGGAGAAGGGAATAAGGGAAGAACCACCGGCGCGGAGCCGCCATTGCCCCGGTTCCCCGTTTGCTTTCCGCCACAAGAAAAAGCGAGGAAACGGGGGACGTCTTGGCGCACCGACGTCGCCGCCTCCGATTCCCTGCTCCCTACTCCCCATTCCCTGTCACCAGCGAGAAACGCCCGATGCACCGCCCCGCCCTTACCCTGCTCGCCGCCGGCCTGCTGCTCGCCACCGGCGCCACCGGCGGCGCCAGCGCCGCCAGCGCCGCCGGCCGCGACACCACCATTCCCGCCTCGGCCGTCAAGACGGCCGAGCAGCTGCGCGACCGGGCGCTGCACGACGACACCGCCTACCGCATCACCGCATCGCTCACCACCGAGGTGGGCCCGCGCATGGCCGGCAGCCCGGCCGACCAGCGCGCCCGCGACTGGGCGGTGGCGAAGTTCAAGGCGCTGGGCTTCGACAAGGTCTACACCGAGCCGGTGACCTACCCGCTGTGGGAGCGCCACGGCGAGCACGCCGAGATCGTGGCACCGTTCCCGCAGCCGCTGTCGGTGCTGGCGCTCGGCTACTCGCCCGGCACACCCAAGGGCGGGCTCGCCGCCGAGGTGGTGCGCTTCGACAGCCTCGATGCGCTCAAGGCGGCCGACCCGGCCGCGGTGAAGGGCAAGATCGTCTACGTCGACGCGCGCATGGAGCGGGCGAAGGACGGCCACGGCTACGGCCTGGGCTCGGCCATCCGCGTGGCCGGTCCGGTGATCGCCGCCGCCAAGGGCGCGGCCGCCTACCTGCTGCGCTCGGCCGGCACCGATGCGGACAGCCGCACGCCGCACACCGGCGTCACCGGCTTCCGCGACCCGGCCAAGGCGATCCCCGCCGCGGCGCTGTCCAACCCCGACGCCGACCAGCTCACCCGCGCGCTGGGCTACGGCAAGCCGGTGACGGTGAAGCTCGCGCTCGACTGCGGCGTCGTCGGCGAGTACACCGGTGCCAATGTGATCGGCGAAATCACCGGCCGCCGGCACCCCGACCAGGTGGTGGCGATCGGCGGCCACCTCGACTCCTGGGATCCGGGCACCGGCGCGATCGACGACGGCGCCGGCGTAGCCATCGCCATGGCCGCGGCCAAGCTGATCCACGACCTGCCGCAACGGCCCGACCGCACCATCCGCGTGATCGCCTTCGCCAACGAGGAGATGGGCCTGTGGGGCGGCCGCGCCTATGCCGACAGGCACGCTGGCGAAGTGGCCAAGTTCCAGCTTGGCACCGAGTCCGACTTCGGCGCCGGCAAGGTATGGCGCCTGAGCGCCAGCGTGAAGCCCTCCGCGCGCGGCGCCATCGGCCAGATCGCCCAGGTGCTGGAACCGCTCGGCGTGGCCTACGACACGCAGCGCCCGGGCGGCGGCGGCTCGGACCTGTCGCAGCTGCACGGCAAGGGCATGGCGGCGCTGTCACTGACCCAGGACGGCACCAAGTACTTCGACTGGCACCACACCGCCAACGACACGCTGGACAAGATCGACCCGGCGGAGCTGGCGCAGAACGTGGCGGTGTACGCGGCGTTCTCCTACATGGCGGCCCAGGCCGACGGCGACTTCGGCTCCGCGCCCGGCGCGTTCAAGGACGACCACGCGGAGGACTGACGCCTGCCGCGAGCGGCGCGGCGCAAGCCGGCGCCGCTTTCCGAAAAGAAGGCGGCTTCGGCCGCCTTCTTTTTTGGCCGGCGATGAAGCACGACACGGCATGCCTGCTGCGAACAGTCCCCCTCACCGGGAAGACGCCATGCCGGGACGGACGGTCTTCAGCGCGCGTAATGCAGGTCCGCCTCGACCAACACCCTGGGAAAGCAGAACGTCTTCGGCAGCACCGCGATCGCCACCGGCACGCCCACGCTGCGCTCCACGCCCCCGGCGTCGGCACAACCCAGTCCCGGCGGCAGCTCGTAGTGGATGATCCGCACGGTGTACTGCGGGCAGACGTCAGCGCACGGGTATTCCGCCACCACCGGCACGCCGTGGTGCGTGCCCAGGCGCACGGTGCTGCCCATCAGCGCGGCCTTGTCCCACGGGCGCTCCGCGTAGGCGCGCAGTGCCACGTCGCCGAGCACGGGCGTCGCCGCCCGTGCGGCACAGGCCGCGGCCAACAGGACGGCCGCGCCGATCCCACGACGTTGTGCGCTCATGTCCTTGGGTCTCCCTGGCGATCCCTGGCGGCAGCATAACCGCCTCGCCCTCGCGTCGCCTGCCGCGACGCCGCGCTCAGCCGCTGGCCTGCTCGCGGCCCGCGCCGCCCTCGCCCTGCTCCAGCGCCAGCAGGTTGTCCTTGATCCGGCCGAGCACCGAGAGCGTCAGCTCCAGTTCCTCGATGCCGATGCCCGCGGTGGCGTCGCGGCGCAGGCCACGAGCGATGTCTTCCATGCCGTCGACCACGCCCCTGGCCTGCTCGGTGAGGTACAGGCGCCAGGCGCGGCGGTCCTTCGGATCAGGGCGGCGCTCGACGAAGCCGGCCGTCTGCAGCCGGTCGATCAGGCGACCCACCGCGATCGGCTCCATCTCCAGGAACTCCGCCAGCTCGTTCTGCCTGACGTTCTCCCTCCGGTGCAGCATCTTGATCGCCCGCCACTGCGCGCGGGTCAGCCCGAAGCGCACCGCGCGACGGTCGAAGTGCTTGCGGAACAACAGCGTGACATCCTGCAACAAATAGCCGAACGGCATATCTTCCGGCTTGGTCATTTCGTCGTGGGCCTCCCTCCGGCGCAAACCTTTCAAGCATACGTTGCCCTTGCCCAACAGAACCTAGCCCGCGTCACTAGCGCATGCCCCCATGTCACTGTCCATAGCCGTCGCCGACATTACCCGACTCATGGTCGACTCGATCGTGAACGCCGCCAACGCCGGCCTGCTCGGCGGCGGCGGCGTCGACGGGGCGATCCACCGCGCCGCCGGCCCCCGCCTGCTGGCCGCCTGCCGCGCCCTGCCGGAAGTCGCCCCCGGCGTGCGCTGCCCGACCGGCGAGGCGCGCATCACGCCCGGCTTCGACCTGCCCGCGCGCTACGTCATCCACACTGTCGGCCCGGTATGGCACGGCGGCGGGCGCGGCGAGGCCGCGCTGCTGGCCAGTTGCCATTACCGGGCCATGCAGTTGTTGCGAGAGCGAGGATTGCGCAGCATCGCCTTTCCGGCTATCAGCTGCGGGGTCTATGGCTATCCGCCGACCCTGGCCGCGCCGGTGGCGATCGCCGCGCTGCGCGAGGCGGGCGCCGAGTCGCCCGAACTGGACGTGCGGCTGTGCCTGTACGACGCCGCGATGGCGGCGATCTGGCGCGAGGCGCTCAGCGCAGCTTGAAGGGATAGAGCGGCGGCAGCGGCGAGCGCTCGGCGTGCCCCGGCGCATCGCGCCAGGCGAAGCCGTCGGCGAAGGCCACGGCCAGCGCACCCGCATCGCCGTCGCCGGCCGCGGC
>NZ_LFQR01000167.1 GCF_001182895.1 Frateuria defendens
TGGGTTATTCAAACCGCTCTCTGATCTATTCCCCATCTGGGGCATCATAGCGACGAGTCCCAGGAAGCACATCCCGATGAAGCAGCGTTCGTTCGCGTCGTTGAGTTTCGATGCCAAGAAGAAGCCAACCCGCCGGGAAAAATTCCTTGGTGAGATGGAGCAGGTTGTGCCATGGACTGATCTGCTGGCACTGATCGAACCGAGCTATCCCAGCGCCGGCCGCCGTGGCCGCCCGCCGATGCCGCCGTCGGTGATGCTGCGCATCCACTTCATGCAGCAGTGGTACGCGCTGAGTGACCCGGCGATGGAGGATGCGCTGTACGAGATCGAGTCGATGCGGCGGTTCGCGGGGTTGGAGTTGAACGAGGATGCGATCCCGGACGAGACGACGATCCTGAAGTTCCGTCGCTTCCTGGAGCAGCACGGCCTGGCGGCGAAGATGCTCGAAACGGTCAATGCGCACTTGAGCGGCAAGGGCTTGCTGCTGCGCCAGGGAACGATCGTGGACGCTACGATCATCCAGGCGCCGTCCTCGACGAAGAATGCGAACAAACAGCGTGATCCGGAGATGCATCAGACGAAGAAGGGCCAGCAGTGGTACTTCGGGATGAAGGCA
>NZ_LFQR01000168.1 GCF_001182895.1 Frateuria defendens
AGGTTCGACGCTAATCAGGTGAACTGTTGCCCGTATCGCGCCACTTCAACCTCTCGTCATCGCCCCCGTTTTCGGTTCCTATCGGGGCGATAACTATTCTGACGTAGGGGGCCGGCAGGCCGGCTTCTGCCTCACGCAGGGAGCCGATGATCTGTTCTTCGGAAAAGCGCTTCTTCACGTCCAATCTCCTTGGGATGGGGGATTGGACTCCAAACCGCTGTGCTACTCAAAAGTGGGGGGACGTCGGTCGTGGAATCCTAGCAACCCAACAAAAGACAAGTGCCACAGCGAGACTCAGCGCCATGCCAATAATTGCCCCAAGAAGCAATGCCAGAGCATCAAGTCGACCAACCTTGATAATCAACTGGAAGGCCCATGCACTCAAGACACCAATAATAAGAGACCCAAAGCACACATTATATCTTGATAGGCGAGATATCGAGCGAAGCCAATAAATATATGGCACCCCAAAACACCATGTGGCCAGGTAACTAATCGGTAAGGTAATGATGGCAACTAACCCCAGCCCTTGAGCCCAGTCATGCATTCCTGCACCCCACCCATCCTTAGATATAGCCATGACCATAATGGCGAAGAAAAATATTAGCGGAGCCACCAAAGGCGCTATCAGGCCACCCATCCATATGGAACGCATAGTCAGTGAGCCTCGTCTATATTTTTTTTGTTCTGATCGACCCATACATCATTTATAAAATATTCCGACGCGCGCCCCAAATTTTGCTTGGCGGCAATGCCTTCACCATAAGACACGGCGACGCCTTGAGCCACGCCACGAAGTACGTAGCCCGAGGACAAAGTATGTGAGTCTTGAGTCACATTAACAGTCCAAGTAGCTCCCTTGGAGTCCTTGAATGTATAGCTCTTAACCTGGTCATCGCCAGCACCCACCATAGCTCCAAGCCCAGCAAGAACCGAACGAAACCCAGAAGATGGTGCCGCATCATTTGTTGTTCCTTGAGGCGTTGCTGGACGATCGTGGTCGTTCGGCGTTGGATCTTGCGCTATTGCCTTTGCAACGCTTTCTCCTGACTTACTTCCTATAGGCGTATCATAGATATATTCATGATGGCTCTTGGAGGAGGCATTCATCACCGCAGGCCAATTCTGAGGCGCTGGAAGAGGTGGAATGCTTGGCAACCATGTTAGGGCGACGCCGTTGAGGGTTGGCGTGCACGTTATCATTCCATTTGATTTTGTGCAGTCCTTACCACTTGGGTCAATATTTCCTATAGGGTTGTTATTAGCGTATCCGTACCGTGTAAAATTGAAAAAATTTCCTACTGAAGGATCGATCAGATCCCCGCTTAAAAATCGACCGACCTCAGGATCGTAATAACGGGCCTGCATGTAGATAAGTCCGGTATCCGCGTCGTTTACATGCCCAGTATAGCCAGGACCGTTGGCAATGCTCTCAACTTAA
>NZ_LFQR01000169.1 GCF_001182895.1 Frateuria defendens
CCGCCGCGGTGCTGCTGGGCAGCGACGAGTGGGCCGCCGCGCGCGGTCTGAAGGTGCAGGCCTACCTGCGCGACGCGGAAGTGGCCGCGGTCGACTTCGTGCACGGCGAGGGCCTGCTGATGGCGCCCACGGTGGCGGTGTCGCGGCTGCTCGCGCGCAACCACCTCACCCTGCAGGATTTCGACTACTACGAGATCCACGAGGCCTTCGCGGCGCAGGTGCTGTGTACCCT
>NZ_LFQR01000017.1 GCF_001182895.1 Frateuria defendens
CAAAGGCCGGCCAGATCGCGCCAACGTTTCACTTCAAAAACCCAGCCGTGTGGCACTGGGTGACTCGCTTCGCTGTGGTGAAGCACCTCCGGCCTACGCCGGAACGACGAGCAGGGGCGTCGTCGCTGCGCTACCGCGCGCGCATGGCGCAAGACGCGCTCATGGCCCCGGCGCGTCGGCAGCGAGAGAGTGAACAGGCAGACTTTCAGCGCGAACCGGCTCACCACAGCCTAGGTGCAGGCGAAAGCGAAGATGCCCAGCAAGGTACCAAGGGAATCAAGCGGACAGGCCAAAGCCCCCGACGCGGGCATTCATCCCTCGAGCTCCTCCCAGCGGCGATAGGCGTCCTCCAACTCCTTCTGCAAGGCCGCGACAGCCTCGTTGGCCTGGATGATCGCGGCGCTGTCCTGCTGGAAGAAGGCGGGGTCGTTCATCGCCTCGCTGCGTACGGCGAGGTCGCTCTCCAGCGCCTCGATGCGCCGGGGCAACTGCTCCAGTTCGCGGGCATCCTTGAAGCTCAGCTTGCGCTTGAGCGCGGCGGAACCGGGCGCACCGTCGCTTGCCGCCGCCGCCACTGCGGCAACCGGAACTGGCGCCGCGTCGCGGTTTTCGGCGGAGCGTCCGGCGGGCTTCTGGCGCAGCCAGTCGGTATAGCCGCCCACGTATTCGCCGATGCGGCCCTCGCCCTCGAGCACGATGGTGCTGGACACCACGTTGTCGAGGAAGGCGCGGTCGTGCGAGACCAGCAGCAGGGTGCCCTGGTACTCGGTCAGCAGTTCCTCCAAGAGCTCCAGCGTCTCCACGTCGAGATCGTTGGTGGGCTCGTCCATCACCAGCAGGTTGGACGGCTGGGCGAACAGCTTGGCCAGCAGCAGGCGGTTGCGCTCGCCGCCGGAGAGGCGGGTGATCGGCGCGCGGGCGCGCTCGGGGGTGAACAGGAAGTCCTGCAGGTAGCCGAGGATGTGCTTGCGCTGGCCGTTGAGCTCGATGTACTCGCGGCCCTCGGCCACGTTGTCCACCGCGCTGAGCGCGTCGTTGAGCTGGCTGCGGTGCTGGTCGAAGTAGGCGATCTCGAGCCCCGTGCCCAGCACCACCTCGCCGCGCTCGGGGGCGAGTTCGCCGAGCAGGATCTTCAGCAGGGTGCTCTTGCCGGCGCCGTTGGGGCCGACGATGCCGATGCGGTCGCCGCGCAGCACGGTGGTGCTGAAGTCCTCGATCAGCACGCGGCCCTCGTAGCTCTGGTGCACGTGCCGGACGTCGATCACCTTGCGGCCGGAAGCCTGCGCGCCGGCGAGGTTCATCCTGGCGTTGCCGCCCAGCTCGCGCCGCTCGGCGCGCTCGCGACGCATCGCCTTGAGCGCGCGCACGCGGCCCTCGTTGCGGGTGCGGCGGGCCTTGATGCCCTGGCGGATCCACGCCTCCTCCTGCGCCAGCTTGCGGTCGAAGTGGGCGTTGGCCTGGGCTTCGGCGTGCAGGCGTTCCTCGCGGCGGCGCAGGTAGTTGTCGTAGTCGCCGGGCCAGCTGGTGAGCTGGCCGCGGTCGATCTCCACGATGCGGGTGGCGAGCGCGCGCAGGAAGCTGCGGTCGTGGGTGATGAAGACCAGGCTGCCCTCGAACTGCTTGAGGAAGCTTTCCAGCCAGCCGATGGCCTCGATGTCGAGGTGGTTGGTGGGCTCGTCCAGCAGCAGCACGTCAGGCTTCTTCACCAGCGCCTGGGCCAGCAGCACGCGGCGCTTCATGCCGCCGGAGAGGGCGGCGAAGTCGGCCTCGGCGGGCAGTTCGAGCTTGGTCAGCACCTCGCCCACGCGGCGGTCCAGGTCCCAGCCGTGACGCGCTTCGATCTGCTCCTGCACCTCGCCCAGCGCGTCGAAGTCGCCCGCTTCCAGCAGGTGGTGGTAGCGCGCCAGCAGCTGGCCGAGGTCGCCCAGGCCCGCGGCGACCACGTCGAACACTTGGCCTTCGGTGTCGTGCGGCACCTCCTGCGCCATGCGCGCCACCACCGTACCGGTCTGCAGGCGGATCTCGCCGTCGTCGGGCTTCAATTCGCCGGCGATCAGCTTCATCAGGGTGGATTTGCCTTCGCCGTTGCGCCCGACGATGCACACGCGCTCGTTGGCCTCGATCGACAGATCGACGTGTTCGAGCAGGAGGGGGCCGCCGACGCTGAAGTCGAGGCGCTGGAGCTGGATCAGTGACATACGCGCATTCTAGCGGCTGGCTCGGCGGAAAAGACGGCGGCGAATTGATGCGTCCCGCTGCCCGGCGGGCGCGTGCCGGCGTGGTTTCTGATGCGCCGCGTCATGCCTTTTTCCGCCAACAGCGGAACGCTATGCGGGTAGTCCCCGCAATCCCCTGCTTTTTTCCCGGACGGCGTGCCTGCCGCGCCGCCCGAATTTTGGACCGATCTAGGAGATCCGCATGAAACGCCGAGCCCTACCCACCGCGATGTTCGCCGCTGCGCTCACCCTTGCCGGCGTCTTCGGCGCCGCGCCCGCCCATGCCAGCAAGGACAAGCCGGTGATCGGCTTTTCCATCGACGACCTGCGCGTGGAGCGCTGGACCCGCGACCGCGACTACTTCGTCGACGCCGCCAAGAAGCTGGGCGCCACCGTCAACGTGCAGTCGGCCAACGCCAACGAGTCGCGCCAGATTGCCCAGATCGAGAACCTGATCGCCGCCGGCGTGGACGTGCTGGTGATCGTGCCCTTCAACTCCAAGGTGCTGGGCAACGCCATCGCCGAGGCCAAGCGCGCCGGCATCAAGGTAGTGTCCTACGACCGCCTGATCCTGAACTCCGACATCGACGCCTACATCTCCTTCGACAACGAGAAGGTGGGCGAGATGCAGGCCCAGGGCGTGGTCAATGTGGCGCCCAAGGGCAATTACTTCCTGCTCGGCGGCGCCTCCACCGACAACAACGCGCGCATCCTGCGCGAGGGCCAGATGAAGGTGCTCAAGCCGCTGGTGGACAAGGGCGACATCAAGATCGTCGGCCAGCAGTGGACGCCGGAGTGGGAGCCCTCCAAGGCGCAGGGCATCGTGGAGAACGCGCTCACCGCCAACAACAACAACATCCAGGGCATCGTGGCCTCCAACGACGGCACCGCCGGCGGCGCGATCCAGGCGCTGTCCGGGCAGAAGCTGGCCGGCAAGGTGCCGGTGTCGGGCCAGGACGCCGACCTCGCCGGCGTGCGCCGCGTGGTGGCGGGCACCCAGGCGATGACGGTGTACAAGCCGATCAAGGCCATCGCCAGCGGCGCTGCGGGGCTCGCGGTGGACCTGGTGAAGGGCACCGCGCCCAAGTACACCTCCAAGCTCAACAACGGCAAGAAGGACGTGGACACCATCCTGCTCACCCCGACCCTGCTGACCAAGCAGAACGTGGACGTGGTGGTGAAGGACGGTTTCTACACGCAGCAGCAGGTATTCGGTAAGTAAGCGACGGCTGCCGGCGTGCCTCTCCCCGTGCGGGGTGAGGCGCCGGCAGGCGGCGGGGCGGCGCGCGCCGAGGCTTGCGCCGCCTTCGCCCGCCCTTCGGGCTATCCCGGTCGGGCCGGCGCGGTCTTTTTTCCGCGATGGCGTTTGCCGCGGCGAAAAGGACGTAGCGTTCCGAACGGACGAGCGCGCGTCGGCGATGCGGCCGCCGCGGCACAAACGCCCCGCGCGAGGCGGGGCAGGCAGAGGATGTAGCGGTGAGCGGCAACTATTTGTTCGAGATGCGCAACATCGTCAAGGAATTCTCCGGCGTGCGCGCGCTCAACGGCGTGAGCCTGGCGGTGCGGCCGGGTGAGTGCGTGGGCCTGTGCGGCGAGAACGGCGCGGGCAAATCCACCCTGATGAAGGTGCTTTCCGGCGTGTATCCGTACGGCACCTGGGACGGCGAGATCCTGTGGGAGGGCAAGCCGCTCAGGGCCTACTCGGTGCGCGACAGCGAGAAGGCCGGCATCGTCATCATCCACCAGGAGCTGATGCTGGTGCCGCAGCTCTCGGTGGCCGAGAACATCTTCCTCGGCAACGAGATCACCAAGCCCGGCGGGCGCATGGACTACGACGCCATGTACCACCGCGCCGAGGAGCTGCTGGCGCGGCTCAAGCTCAAGGACGTCAACGTGGCTGCGCCGGTGATGAACTACGGCGGCGGCCACCAGCAGCTGTTCGAGATCGCCAAGGCGCTGGCCAAGAACGCGCGCCTGCTGATCCTGGACGAGCCCACCTCCTCGCTGTCCTCCAGCGAGATCGCGGTGCTGCTCTCGATCATCGAGGACCTGAAGCGCGAAGGCGTGGCCTGCGTCTACATCTCGCACAAGCTGGAAGAGGTGGCGCGGGTGTGCGACACCGTCACGGTGATCCGCGACGGCCAGCACATCGGCACCAAGCCGATGAGCGAGCTGACCACCGACGGCATCATCGCGATGATGGTGGGGCGCAAGATCGAGAACCTGTTCCCCAAGGTGCCGCACGCCATCGGCGAGGTGGTGTTCGAGGCCCGCCACGTCACCTGCTGGGACACCGCCAACCCCAACCGCAAGCGGGTGGACGACGTCTCCTTCCAGGTGCGCCGCGGCGAGATCCTAGGCGTCGCCGGGCTGGTCGGCGCGGGGCGTACCGAGCTGGTGTCGGCGATCTTCGGCGCCTACCCCGGCCGCTCGACGGCCGAGCTGTTCCTCGAAGGCAAGCCGATCAAGGTGAACTCGCCCGAGGCCGCGATCCGCGCCGGCCTCTCGCTGGTGCCGGAGGACCGCAAGCGCCAGGGCATCGTGCCGCTGCTGGGCGTGGGCGACAACATCACGCTGGCCACGCTGGAGCACTACTCGCGCGCGGGCCGCATCGACAAGAACGCCGAGCTGGCCACGGTGGAACACGAGATCAAGCGCCTGCGGGTGAAGACGGCCAGCCCCGCGCTGGCCATCGTCGGCCTCTCCGGCGGCAACCAGCAGAAGGCGGTGCTGACCAAGATGCTGCTGCCTTCGCCCAAGGTGCTGATCCTGGACGAGCCCACCCGCGGCGTGGACGTGGGCTCCAAGTACGACATCTACCAGTTGATGTTCGAGCTGGCGGCCAAGGGCGTGGCGATCATCATGGTGTCCTCGGAAATGCCCGAGGTGCTGGGCGTGAGCGACCGCGTGCTGGTGATGGGCGAGGGCCGCCTGCGCGGCGACTTCGTCAACGAGGGCCTCAGCCAGGAGCGCGTGCTGGCCGCCGCCATCGACGCCGGCCCGAAGGCCTCGGCGGCCTGATGGCGGTGGCTTTTCCCCCGGCCTCCACCTCGCCGTGCCGGCACCAGCCGGCATGGCGGGCGCCGGCCGGCCGGGGGCGCAAGATCAAGGGTGCCGGAGGCCGGCCCAGGCCGGGATGAGGGCGCCATTCCGCTGCGTTCGCGGCGCGGGCCGCGCGCGCAGTTCGCTTCGTTGAGTTCCACGATCGGGAAAGCACGACATGCAATCACAGCAAGTGCAGCAGTTCTTCGTCCGCTACAAGATCCTCGCGCTGCTGCTGGCGGTGGCGGCGATCTGGGTGTTCTTCTACTTCCAGACCGACGGCATCTTCGTGAAGCCGCGCAGCCTTTCCAACCTGTTCCTACAGATGTCGGTCACCGGCATGCTCGCCTGCGGCATGGTGTTCGTGATCATCGCCGGCGAGATCGACCTCTCGGTGGGCTCGCAGCTGGGCCTGCTCGGCGGCGTGGTGGCGATCTTCACCGTCAACATGGGCTGGCACACCTGGCCCGCGATCGGCGCGGTGCTGCTGCTGGGCCTCGGCATCGGCCTGCTCAACGGCTTCATCGTCACCAAGATGCGCGTGCCCTCGTTCATCGTCGGCCTGGGCGGCATGCTGGCCTTCCGCGGCGTGGTGCAGTACATCACCGATGCCGTGACCATCGACCAGGTGCCGGAGGACCTGGTCGGCCTGGCCCAGGGCTACGTGCCGCCGAAGCTGTCGTGGTACCTGGTGGCGCTGATCTTCACCGTGCTGGTGGCGCTCACCGTGCAGCGCCGCCGCCGTCGCGGCAAGCTGGGGCTCGGCCAGGCGGCGCCGTGGGTGGACGCGCTCAAGGTGCTGGCCATCGGCGTGGTGATGGCGGTGTTCGTGCACGTGCTCAACGACGCCAACGGCGTGCCGTTGCCGGTGATGATCCTGCTCGCGCTGCTGGCGGTGTTCTCCTACCTCGCCACGCAGACCGTGTTCGGCCGCCACATCTACGCGGTGGGCGGCAACATGGAGGCGACGCGGCTGTCCGGCGTCAACGTGGCCAAGGTGAAGCTGGTGGTGTTCGGCATCATGGGCCTGATGTGCGCCTTCGCCGGCATCATCACCACCGCGCGCTCGGCCGCGGGCTCGCCCTCGGCGGGCGTGGGTGGCGAGCTGGACGCGATCTCGGCCTGCTTCATCGGCGGCACCTCGATGCGCGGCGGCTCGGGCACCGTCTACGGCGCGCTGATCGGCGCGCTGGTGATGGCCAGCCTCGACAACGGCATGCAGCAGATGAACGTGGATACGTCCTGGCAGATGATCGTCAAGGGCATCATCCTCGTGCTGGCGGTGTGGGTGGACGTGCTGTCCGGCTCCAACCGCGGCTGAAGCGCTTCCCCGCAGGGCGCCTGCAACGGGTCGCCCTGCCTTCCCCGTGAGCAAGGCAAGGAGAGATCGATGCAACCAACAAGGAACAAACCAGGACGATCGAGCGGCAAGCGCATGCTGGCGGGCCTCGCGGCTCTGCTCGCCGCCTTCGGCATCCACGCGGCGAAGGCGCCGCCCTGGATGGATGCGAAGCTCTCCCCCGACGCGCGGGCCGAACGCCTGCTGGCGGCGATGAGCCAGGAGGAGAAGTTCGCGCTGTTGTACAGCGACTACGCCATGCCCGGCGACCCCAAGGGCCGGCCGGTGCCCAAGGGGGCGCTGATCTCCGCCGCCTACGTCGCGCCCAACGACCGGCTGGGCATCCCGGCCCTGCAGATCAGCGACGCGGGCCTGGGCGTGGCCAACCAGGGCGGCGCCCGCCCGCACAGCACCGCCACCGCCTTGCCTTCCAGCCTCGCCTCCGCGGCCGGTTTCGATCCGGCGCTGGCGCGCGAGGCCGGCGCGATGATCGGCGCGGAGGCCTTCCACCGCGGTTTCAACGTGCTGCTGGCCGGCGGCGTGAACCTGCTGCGCGACCCGCGCAACGGCCGCAACTTCGAATACGCCGGCGAGGACCCGCTGCTCGCCGGCAGCATCGTGGGCGCCACGGTGGACGGCATCCAGAGCCGGCACGTGCTCGCCACGGTGAAGCATCTGGCGGCCAACAGCGTGGAGACCGGGCGCCATATCACCAGCATGCAGATCGGCGAGCGGGCACTGCGCGAGTCTGACCTGCTGGCCTTCGAACTGGCCATCGAGCACGGCCGGCCCGGCTCGGTGATGTGCGGCTACAACCGCGTCAACGGTGAGTACGACTGCGAGAGCGCCGCGCTGCTCACCACCGCGCTCAAGCAGGACTGGCGCTATCCCGGCTTCGTGATGTCGGACTGGGGCGCGGTCTACAGCGCCGCCAAGGCCGCCAACGCGGGGCTGGACCAGCAGTCCGCGCCGAGCTTCGATCAGCAGTTCTGGTTCGGCCCGCCGCTGCGCGAGGCGCTCGCGCGCGGCGAGGTGGGCCAGGCGCGCATCGACGACATGGCCCGGCGCATCCTGCGCAGCCTGTTCGCGGTGGGCCTGTTCGACCACCCGGCCAAGCCTTCGGCCGGGCCGGACGACGTCGCCGGCCATGCCACCGTGGCGCAGCGCGTGGAAGAGGCCGGTGCGGTGCTGCTGCGCAACCGGGGCGACGTGCTGCCGCTGTCGCCCTCGCTCAAGCGCATCGCGGTGATCGGCGGCCATGCCGACAAGGGCGTGATGGCCGGCGGTGGTTCCTCCACCGTGTGGCCCAACGGCGGCAACGCGCTGCCGCCGATGCCGCCGGCCAAATTCCCCGGCCCGCCGGTGTTCGATCCTTCCTCCCCGCTCAAGGCCATCGCCCGGCTCGCGCCGCAGGCCAGCGTGCAGTTCGCCGAGGGCGGGGACGTCGCCGCGGCGGTGGCGCTGGCCAAGTCCGCCGACGTCGCCGTGGTCTTCGCCACCCGCTGGGAGGCCGAGTCGCAGGATGCGGCCGACCTCGCGCTGCCCGACGGGCAGGACGCGCTGATCGAGGCGGTGGCCGCCGCCAACCCGCGCACGGTGGTGGTGCTGGAAACCGGCAACCCCGTGGCGATGCCGTGGCTGGAGCGCAGCGCCGCCGTGCTGGCGGCGTGGTACCCCGGCTCGGGCGGCGGCGAGGCGATCGCCAACCTGCTGTTCGGCGCGGTCAACCCCTCCGGCCGCCTGCCGCTCAGCTGGCCGCGCTCGCTGGCAGAACTGCCGCGCCCGGTACTGCGCGGCGCCGGTGAGCCGGAGAGCGCGCCCGGTCTCGCCCAGCGCATCGACACTCGCCTGGACCTCGACATCGAGGGCGCCGACGTCGGCTATCGCTGGTACGACCGTACCGGGCGCAAGCCGCTGTTCCCGTTTGGCTACGGGCTCTCCTACACGCGCTACGCCCGCGACGGCTTCACGGTGAACGAGGCGGGCGGCAAGCTCCTCGCGCGGCTGCGCGTGCGCAACACCGGCGCGCGCGCGGGTAGCGAGGTGGCGCAGGTCTACGTGCGCCTGCCCGACGGCTCGCCACTGCGGCTGGCCGGCTACCGCAAGGTGTCGCTCGCGCCCGGCGCGCAGGCACAGCTGGAGATCGCGCTGGAGCCGCGCCTGCTGGCCCGCTACGACGAGGCCAGCCATCGCTGGGTGATCGGCGGCGGCACGTACCGCTTCTATGCCGCCGACTCGGCCGCGCTGGACGGCGCGCAGCAGGTGGAGCTGACGCTGCCGCGGCGCGTCCTGTAGCCGGCCGTGGGCCAGCGGCTGCACTCCCGGGCTCGGCCGCGCCGCAGCCCGGTGCCGCGGCCGTCGCCGACTAGGGAGTCCGGGCAGGTTCTCGGGGGGGGGGGCAGGACCGGGACGCGACGCGCGCAAAAAAACGGGCCGCCCGAGAGGCGGCCCGTTCGTTCTGCGTCTGCCGGAAGGCGGCGGGCTTACTTGCCCTTGGCCGCCTTCTTCGCCTTGCCCAGGCCGGCGTCTTCGCGCAGGGCCTCGGCCTTGTCGGTCTTCTCCCAGGAGAACGCGGTGTAGGTCTCGCCGTTGGCGCCCTTCACCTCGTAGGGGGCACGGCCGAAGTGGCCGTAGCTCGCGGTCTGCTGGTAGATCGGGTGCACCAGGTCCAGCATCTTGATGATGCCGTAGGGGCGCAGGTCGAAGTGCTTGCGGATCAGCTTCTCGATCTTCTCGTCGGCGATCTTGCCGGTGCCGAAGGTGGTCACCGAGATCGAGGTCGGCTCGGCCACGCCGATGGCGTAGGACACCTGCACCTCGCAGCGGTCGGCGATGCCGGCGGCCACGATGTTCTTGGCCACGTAGCGCGCCGCGTAGGCCGCCGAACGGTCCACCTTGGACGGGTCCTTGCCCGAGAACGCGCCGCCGCCGTGGCGGGCCCAGCCGCCGTAGGTGTCCACGATGATCTTGCGGCCGGTGAGGCCGCAGTCGCCCACCGGGCCGCCGATCACGAACTTGCCGGTCGGGTTGATGTGGAACTTGGTGCCCTTGTGCAGCAGCTTGGCCGGCAGCACGGGCTTCAGGATCTCCTCGCGCACCGCCTCGATCAGGTCCTTCTGCTTCACGCCCGGGTCGTGCTGGGTGGAGAGCACCACGGCGTCGATGGCCACGGCCTCGTCGTTCTCATAGCGCAGGGTGACCTGGCTCTTGGCGTCCGGGCGCAGCCACGGCAGCGGCGAGTTCTTCTTCTTGCGCACCTTGGCCTGCTGCTCGACCAGGCGGTGCGAGTAGTAGATCGCCGCGGGCATGAAGTCGCGGGTTTCGTTGGTGGCATAGCCGAACATCAGGCCCTGGTCGCCGGCGCCCTGTTCCTCGGGCTTCTTGCGGTCCACGCCCTGGTTGATGTCGGGCGACTGCTTGCCGATCAGGTTCAGCACGCCGCAGGTCTCGCCGTCGAAGCCGACCTCGGAGGAGTCATAGCCGATGTCCACGATGACCTTGCGCGTCAGCGCCTCCAGGTCGATCCAGGCGCTGGTGGTGACCTCGCCGGCGACGATCGCCACGCCGGTCTTCACCATCGTCTCGCAGGCCACGCGGGCGCGCGGGTCCTGCAAGAGGATCGCGTCGAGGACGGCATCGGAGATCTGGTCGGCGACTTTGTCCGGATGGCCTTCGGAGACCGATTCGGAGGTGAAGAGGAAGTTGCTCATCGTGGCTTACATCCTTCCTTTCGGATAAGGAGATAAATGGAAACCGGGCATTCTACACGCGCCCGATGACGTTTTGCAGCCGGCGCTTGGCCGGCTGGACGTCCGGATGCGGGGGTGATTCAGCGTGCGGCCCCGCGCCGGCCGGGGCCGCGGGGCCGGCGCGGGGCGCGGCGATTTGCCGTGCCCCGCGCGGCGCGTGATGCCGCCCCGGCCCCCGCCGGGCGGCCCGGCGGGGGCACGGCGGCGTCACGCGGCGGCCAGCTCCGCGCGCAGCGTGCGCGCGGCGGCCACCATCGCCGCCAGGGCCGGCAGCACTTCTTCCCAGCGGCGGGTCTTGAGGCCGCAGTCCGGGTTCACCCACAGCTGGCCGGCGTCCAGCACGGCCAGCGCCTTGCGCAGCAGGGCGACGACCTCGCCGGCCGCCGGCACGCGCGGGGAGTGGATGTCGTACACGCCGGGGCCGATGTCGCCGGGGTAGCGGAAGCGCTCGAAGGCTTCCAGCAGCTCCATGCGCGAGCGGCTGCTCTCGATCGAGATCACGTCGGCGTCCAGCGCGGCCACCGCCTCGATGATGTCGTTGAACTCCGCGTAGCACATATGGGTGTGGATCTGCGTGGCGTCGGCCACGCCGCCGGCGGCGATGCGGAAGCAGGCCACCGCCCAGTCGAGGTAGGCCGCCTGGTCCGCGCGGCGCAGCGGCAGACCCTCGCGCAGGGCCGGCTCGTCGATCTGGATGAGGCGGATGCCGGCGCGTTCGAGGTCGTGCACTTCCTCGCGCAGGGCCAGGGCGAGCTGGCGGCACACCGTCTCGCGCGGCAGGTCGTCGCGCACGAACGACCACTGCAATACGGTGACCGGGCCGGTGAGCATGCCCTTGACCGGCCTGGCCGTGAGCGACTGCGCGTAGGCCGACCAGCGCACCGTCATCGCCTGCGGGCGCGCCACGTCGCCCCAGATCACCGGCGGCTTCACGCAGCGCGAGCCGTAGCTCTGCACCCAGCCGTGGCGGGTGAAGCCGAAGCCGTCGAGCTGTTCGCCGAAGTACTCCACCATGTCGTTGCGCTCGGGCTCGCCGTGCACCAACACGTCCAGGTCCAGTTCCTCCTGGCGGCGGATGGCGAGCCGGATCTCTTCCGCCAGCACGGCCTCGTAGCCGGCCTCGTCCAGCCGGCCGGCGCGGTGGTCGGCGCGGGCGCGGCGCAGCGCGGCGGTCTGCGGGAAGGAGCCGATGGTGGTGGTGGGCAGCGGCGGCAGCGCCAGCGCCTCGGCCTGGATCACGCGGCGGTGCGCATGGCCGGAGCGGCGCAGCACGGCCTGCGGGCTCAAGGCCGCCAGGCGCGCGCGCACGTCGGTGCGCTGCACGCCTTCGGCGTCGGCGCGGGCGGCCAGGCGCGCGGCCTGCGCGTCGAGCGCGCAGCGGGCGTCGTTATCGCCGGCCAGCGCGTCGGCGTAGCGGCGCAGCTCGTCCAGCTTCTGCCTGGCGAAGGCGAGCCAGGCGCGCCAGCCCTGGCCTGCGTCCGGCTCCTGTTCCAGGTCGATGGGCACGTGCAGCAGCGAACAGGAGGGCGCCAGCCACAAGGCGCCGGTGCCGCGGCGGGCCGCGATGCGTTCGAGCAGCGGCCGCACGCGGGCGGGATCGCTGAGCCAGACGTTGCGCCCGTCGATCACGCCCGCGCTCAGCACGCGCTCGGCGGGCAGGGCGTCGAGCACGGCGTCGAGCTGGCCGGGCGCGCGGGCGAGGTCCACGTGCAGGCCCTCGACCGGCAGCGACGCGGCCAGCGCGAGGTTGTCCTCCAGCGCGCCGAAATAGGTGGCCAGCAGCCGCTTGGGCGAGGGGCCCAGCGCGAGCACCTCGTAGGCGTAGGCATAGGCGCGGCGCGCGGCGTCGTCGAGGTCGAGCACGAGGCAGGGCTCGTCCAGCTGCACCCAGGCCACGCCGGCCTCGGCGAGCTGGGCGAGCAGCACGGCGTAGGCGGGCAGCAGCGAATCCAGCAGGGCCAGCGGATCGGTGCCGTCGAGGGTCTTGCCGAGCTTGAGGAAGCTGACCGGGCCGAGCAGCACCGGCCGCGCGTCCAGGCCGAGCGCGCGCGCCTCGCGCCATTCCGCCAGCGGCTTGTCGCCGGCGAGGTGAAAGCGCTGGCCGGCGTGCAGCTCGGGCACCAGGTAGTGGTAGTTGGTGTCGAACCACTTGGTCATTTCCAGCGCGGGCAGCTCGGCGTTGCCGCGGGCCATGGCGAAGTAGCCGGCCAGCGGGTCGGCCTCCAGCAGGGGGCGGTAGCGATCCGGCACCGCGTCGAACAGCACGGCGGTGTCGAGCACGTGGTCGTAGAGCGAGAAGTCGTTCACCGGCACGGTGTCGAGGCCGGCCTCGCGGGCCAGCCGCCAGTGCCGCTCGCGCAGCGTACGGGCGGTATCGAGCAGGGGCTGGCGCTCGCCGTCGCGCCAGTAGGTTTCCAGCGCGCGCTTGAGCTCGCGGCGGCGGCCGATGCGCGGAAAGCCGAGGTGGGTGGTGTGAATCATGTGGATTCCTCTTGCGTAAACGGGCAAAGAGGAACGAAGGACGCGGCGGCGCCGTCGCCGGCCCCGCCTGTGTCGACCTTCGCCCCCGCGGGCGAACCGGAACCGCGGGAACGGGCACGCCTCGCCGGGTGGCGATGCGCGCCGGGATTCCCCGCGGAATCCAGGTCGTGCGGCCGCCGTGGGGCGGCCGGCCGGGGCAGGTCTTCGGGCTCGTGGACGCGATGCTCGGGCCTACTGCTCGCCGCTTCCCGGGTTTCGAGGCCCAGTGCATCTGGCGAGGTTCGTTTCCACATACCGCTGCGGGGCAGCGCCGGATTCGCACCGGCTTCCCTTTTAATTTCATCTTTTCATTCGAATGGAAAGATGAAAGCCTTCGGCGACGTGCAAGCTAGCCATATGGATGGCCGAAGTCAATCGGCGGGAGCGCGGCGACTCCGCTCCGCTCTTGTTCGAAGTTATCGCTCGTCGTTCCGGCGCAGGCCGGCGGCGCTTCACAACAGCGAAGCTGGTCACCCAGCGTCGCACGGTTGGATTGAATCGAAGCGCTTCTTGCAATCGGGCCGGCCGTTGGCCGGGGGTTTCGCTCCCCTGCCGGGGAGCGAGTTACTTTTCTGTGCTCGGCACCCCGATGCGGCGCCCGCCGGCCTTCGGCCGACGGGTGCGTGAGGCTTGGCCGGGCTTTTCGACAGGA
>NZ_LFQR01000170.1 GCF_001182895.1 Frateuria defendens
GTGGCGCAGGCGGCGCAGCTGACGGCCAACGGCGCCCTCAGCCTCACCGCCGGCCACGACGTGAATCTCACCACGGCGGAGGGCGAACACAGCGAGGACTCTTGGAAGACGGTCAAGAAGTCGAGCTTCTTCAGTGGCGACCCGCTGCGCTTCGGCTCGGTGGACCCGCAGTCGAGCGGCCGCAAGGACAGCCACAGCAGCGACCAGATCTGGAGCGTGGGCAGCACGCTGTCGGGCGACACGGTGACGGTGGGCGCAGGCCACGACCTCACCGCCACGGCGGCCCAGGTGGCTGGCACGCATGACGTGACGCTGGCGGCGGGTAACAACCTCACGCTGGACGCCGGGCAAAACACCTACGCCTCCACCGATGGTACGCGCAAGAGCCGCACCGGCTTGCAGCACGGCAATGGTCTCAATCTTCTGATTGGTAACACCACCACGCAAACCACCAATCAAGTGGACGACGTGAGCTACACGGGCAGCCTGGTGGGCAGCACCAACGGCGCGGTGACGCTGAGCGCGGGCAAGGATGTGCACATCACCGCCAGCGACGTGCTGAGCCAGACGGGCACCACGGTCGTCGGCCAGAACGTCACCGTCGATGCGGCGCTGGGCACTACGGACATCACGCAGAAACAGACGATGCATTCGGGGGGCATCCATGTAGGCCTGAGCGGAGCCATCGTGTCGGCGGCCGAGGCGGCATATGGAGCCGTCCAGCGTGGTAGTGAGGTCAAGGATGATCGACTGAAGGCTCTCTACGCCATCCAGGCCGCTCAAGCGGTGAGCAGCGGTGTTCAGGCGGCTCAGGCTGCGCAAAGCGGGGATGGAAGTGGCATCAACCTGCAAGTTGGTCTCACCGCCAGCACGGCTCGTAGTGTTTCAAAAACCCACGACGACGTGACCTATGGCAGCAGTCTGCACAGCCAAGGCGACGTTACCGTCGCGGCCACACAGGGCGACCTCAATGTGGTGGGGAGCGAGATCAATGGCCGCAATGTAGCTTTGTCGGCCAGTCAGGATCTCAACCTGTTGAGTCAGACTGAGCAGCACACGTTGAAGAGCACCAACAGCAATGCCAGCGGTGGCATCGGCATCAGCTTCGGTAGCAATGGCTTCAATATTTATGTTCAAGCCTCGATGGGCAAGGGCAAGGCCCACGGCAACGGCGAGACGCATACCGACACCACGGTGACGGCGGCCGATACGCTGAGCCTGACGGCCGGCCACGACGCCACGATCCAGGGCGCCCAGGCCAAGGGCAACACGGTGCTGGCGGACGTCGGCCACAACCTCAACCTGGCCAGCGAGCAGGACACCAACGACTACGCCAGCAAGCAGTGGCAGGCGGGCGGTACGGTGATGTTCGGTGCGGGCGGTGGCGGCAGCTTCAGCTACAGCCAGAGCAAGGTGAACTCCAGCTATGCCAGCGTGACGCAGATGAGCGGCATCGCGGCGGGCGAGGGTGGCTTCGATGTGCACGTGGGGGCAAACACCGACCTCAAGGGCGCGGCGATTGCCAGCACGGCCGATGCCTCGAAGAACGTGCTGGACACTGGCACGCTGAGCTACAGCGACATCCAGAACAAGGCGCAATACAGCGCCAGCAGCTTTGGTGTCAGCGGTGGCAGCAGCGGTGGCAGCGGCTTCAGTGCCATGCCCAGCCTTGGCCTATCGCAGCACGACAGCTCCAGCAGTACGGCCAAGGCCGGCGTAGCCGAAGGTACGGTCATCACGCGCGACACGCCGAGCCAGGATCTGAGCGGCCTGGATCGCAATCCGGGCATCGACGCCAACGGCCTGAAGCCGATCTTCGACCAGAAGAAGGTGGAGGAGAACCAGCAGGTGGCGCAGCTGGCGGGTCAGGTGCTGATGACGGGCGTGGGTGACCTCAAGCAGTACGAGGGCTGGAACACCGGCAGCACGCAGGCGACGGCCTTGCATGCAGCAGCGGGTGCGGCGATTGCGGCGCTGGGCGGCGGCAATGTGTTGCAGGGTGCGCTTGGCGCGGGAACGGCGGAGGCGGCGACGCCTTATCTGGCGGATACGTTGGGCAGCAAGGGCGTGTCGCTGGGAAGCGCGTTGGTGGGCGCACTGGTCGGCGGCAGCGCCGGTGCGGCCACTGCCAATGCCGGCGCCAACTACAACTATCTGAACCACCAGCAGCGCGAACAGCGCCAGAGGGACCTCAATGCCTGCGGCAGCGACACGGCTTGCCAACAGCAGGTCAATGACCAGTGGGACAAGCTCAGTGCGCAGCAGAGTTTGGGTATGGCTCAAGCTCTCAAGGGGAGCCTGACCCCCGGGCAGTCGGAACAACTGCAAGACACGCGGCCCGGCAGCGCCACTTACGATGGCATCCTGGCCCAGGCCAGCAATCAGGCGTGGTATGCGGCCAATGCGAGCGGCAATCAGGCCGGGATGCTAAGCGCCTCGTTGTCGAACATGCTGGTGACGGAGAGAGACGGGGAACCAACGATGAGCGCCTCCCCGCCTGGCATGACGCTGGCAGAGCGCAACGCCATCGAAGGCGCACTGCTCGGTCCGGTCTTCGGCGTAGCCGGCAACGCCACCCAGTACTTTGGAGGCTCGCCCCAGCAGGTGGCGGCGGCCAACCAGGCAGGTGGCATTGCCTTTGAGACGGCGACCGCGTCGATGGAGCTGAATCCTGGCGCCTCGTCCGGTGGCGCGAGGGCCGTGGAGGAGCCGGTCTACAGCTATACGGGAGGCTCGGCAAGCAGGGCGCCGGCCAATGCTTCGGAACCTGCATGGACGGCAGGGGCGACGCCTGCGAATGACGGTGCTCCAAGCTCGACACCGATAGACTTCTCGCTCGGGAAATCGGTTTCCTGGCAAGGGATGCAGGGTACTGTTGCGGCGGATGGTACTTTTACGGTGACGGGGGCGCCTTCGAACTATTGGGGTGTGGCGAATGAAGCGCCGGTTTATCAATTTGCTGGGCGTGAAGTTGGCTCTGTGGGAGGCAATGGGGATCTGCCCCCTCAACAAGTTGGAAGCCCCTATTTTGTTCGGATAGACCCTGCTACTGGCAGCGGGCCAATGGCGATCGACAGTACTTCCTTTACAAGTGGTACTCAGACACTCAACGGTGGTGTACGAAATGCAAGACAGTTCTGGTCGCAATGGTTGGTGGCTTACCCTGAAACATTAAGTGACGCTAACGTTGCACGTATTAAGATGGGGCAATCGCCGATAGTTGACGGTACTTGGATCAATGAATTTCCTGAACATGCCAACTACAATGATGAAACGCTGATTCATCACCACCTAGACTATGGCCCGAATGCGATTCCATTACCTGGTTCAGTGCATAGTCAACAGCCGGGTTGGGGCATTTGGCATCCTGATCACGCGGGACAGTGAATATATCAATGATTAGTAATCTTAATGATCTCATGACTTATACAAATGGATTGGCACAGGAGGTGCCGCAAATTGCCGATGAAGTTGCCATAAAACCCGCAGGGGTGTCAGGCGATAGGCTGGCTGTCTTGGTTCGTAGCGTGCCCCTGCCACCAGTTTATCTGCGCTGTATTCACGATGTCGGTATATTTGGAGTTTCACTCGGGTATTTCGCGCTTTGGCCAGCCTTTAGCCGCAATGGAGATTTAGTAAAGTCACTCCTGGAGGCGAATTCGGGTCATGCTTCTGGTGCGATGGTTGCACATGCAGCGAATTTAATAATTGTCGCTAGGCAGGAGGCAAATATAATTTGTGTTGGATCAATGAAGGGTGGGCAGCCAGATGTTGTATTTCTGCTTGATGTAATGTCGTCCCCGGCAGTGCGAGTTACTAGCATTGCTCCAAATTTCGAAGTCTTTTTGCTGCTTGCAGGAAACCTCCATGCAGTCTCTCGTTCTCTGCAAGGATTGCCTTCCGATGCAATATTTGAAATGATCAAATGTTGTAATTATTTTTGCTGTACCGAAGAGCAGTCGCTATTTTGGCAGGGCATGATGGCGGAACTTGTGTCCTGATTGACTGGTGTCCAGTGTCCCGTCCACAGTGTCCACAGCTCTTTCCGCCGTGTGTCCCGTCCACCGTGTCCACAGCTCTTTCCGCCGTGATTTCGCCTAATTTTTGCGGCGCCGCGCTGTCCCGTCCACAGTGTCCACAGCTCTTTCCGCCGTGATTTCGCCTAATTTTTGTGGCGCCGCTGTCCCGTCCACAGTGTCCACAGCCCTTCTCGCTGGCATTTCGGGTGATTTTTGTGCAACGCCTTACAAATCGAGTTGCCAAAAATCACCGCGAAGCAGTCGTGACGTGCCGCAGTCAGCGCCTTCGGTATGCCTTGGCGCCGTTTCGCGCCGTCATCG
>NZ_LFQR01000171.1 GCF_001182895.1 Frateuria defendens
GGAACGGGGGCAAGATCACGGTGTCTCGCTGTGACGTCACTTGGTCCACAACGGGGGTCGCCAAGACAGGACGGCAAGTCTTGGCGTCCGGCTTTAGCCTCGGGCAGGCACCTACTTTGGGCCAATCTATGCCCACCGTAGCGGAGTGGACATCATCGTAAACAATTGATTTCAATACACCTCGACACACTTTGCCTACGCTCGTGCGGCAAAGTGCGTGCGCGGGGGCGCTACCTGCACAAACTATGGTCCGTCAGCTAGTACCGACTATGCGCCTGTGAACACTTGCGCCCCCCAAGCCCCGCGCGCGCGCCTTTCTGCGAACGGCCTGGCCACGATGGAGCAAGCCGTGATGGGCGACCGGTATTTGTCACGTAGGCCCGCTACAAGATCGGGCCGGGGGAATCGCTGACATCGTTTAGGGAGAAAGCCTGATGGATTTTGGAGTCAAAGCCGCCGCCGGCATGCTGCTGGCCGGCGCCATGGTGATTGCGCCCGCCCATGCGGCGGTGCTGCCGGATCACCAGGAATTCGATGCCATGCTGGAGGCGCCGTTCAAGGCCGACGGCGCGCGGCCGGTGGCGTTGCGCTTCACCTACCCCGGCGCCGCGCCGGGCACGGCGCTGGCCTGGGAGGTGGATGCGCTGGATCGCCAGGGCGCGGTGCTGCGCCACTGGCAGGGCCAGACCGCGCTCGGCGCCGGCGCGGCGGCGCAGGCCAGGCTGTCGTGGGACGGCCGCGACAGCCACGGCGACGCCCTGCCGGCCGGCTACGCCACGCTGCGCCTGCGCGCGGTGGCGCTGGACGAGGAGGTGGTCGCGCGCCTGGGCACCGGCCTGCCGGCCCAGGCGCTGGAGCGCGCGCTGCGCCTGGCGCCGGACGCGGTGCAGGAGCAGCGCCAGGACGTGCTGATCGGCGCGGTGCAACCGGCGGCGATGCCGGCCTTCCAGCCGCTCCGCGGCGGCCACGCGGCGGCCGCCCCGAGCCTCGGCACGCAGAGCCTCGCCGCGCAGTCGGTGAGCGCGGGCTCCCTGCCCTACACCATCTACTACGGCAACCTGCACAGCCAGACCAACCACAGCGACGGCGCCGGCCCGCTCACCAGCTGTACCGGCGAGCAGGCGCCGCAGAGCGGCGCCTACGGCCCGGCCGACGCCTATCAGTACGCGCTCAACCGCGGCCTGGACATGCTGATGACCTCCGAGCACAACCACATGTTCGACGGCTCCACCAGCACCAACACCTCGGCCGACCCGGCCACGGCCAAGAACCTGTTCCAGTCGGGCCTGCAGCAGGCGTCCTCGTTCCGCGCCGCGCACCCGTCCTTCCTCGCCGTCTACGGGCAGGAGTGGGGCGTGATCAGCAACGGCGGGCACATGAACATCTTCAACGCCGACGGCCTGATCGAGTGGGAGAAGAACAGCGCCGGCCAGCTGATCGGCGACTACGAGATCGCCAAGGGCGACTACGCCTCGCTGTACACGCTGATGCGCACCAAGGGCTGGATCGGCCAGTTCAACCATCCCTCCAGCAGCGGCCAGTTCGTGGTGGGCGGCACCAACTTCGGCTACACCGACGACGGCGACGCGGTAATGGTGCTGGCCGAGGTGCGCAACAGCTACGCCTTCTCCACCAACACCACCGAGACGGAGAGCGGGCGCAGCAGCTACGAGACGGCCTTCAACACCATCCTGGAGCGCGGCTACCACGTAGCGCCCAGCTCCGACCAGGACAACCACTGCGCCAACTGGGGCGCGAGCTTCACCAACCGCACCGGGGTGCTGATCCCGAACGGCACCGCGCTCGATCTCAACAGCTTCCTCGACGCGCTGCGCGCCCGCCGCGTGTTCGCCACCGAGGACAAGAACGCGCAGATCGTGCTCACCGCCAACGGCCACGTGATGGGCGAGCGCTTCAGCAACAGCGGCCCGCTCACCCTCACCGTCAACTACGCCAGCAGCACCGGCCACAGCGTGCAGCGCGTGCAGGTGTTCGAGGGCGTGCCGGGCAGCAACGGCACCGTGACCACCACCTCGGAAACCGCCACCACCACCATCACGCCCACTACCGGCACGCACTTCTACTACGCCAAGATCACCCAGGACGACGGCCTGCAGCTGTGGTCGGCCCCGGTGTGGATCACCCAGGGCAGCGGCGGCGGCTCGGGCGACACCACCGCGCCCACGGTGAGCGCCAGCGAGAGCGGCAGCAGCGGCACCATCACGCTCTCGGCCAGCGCCAGCGACAACGTGGGCGTGACCCGGGTGGAGTTCTACGTGGACGGCGCGCTCAAGGCCACCGACACCGCGAGTCCCTACCAGGCCAGCCTCGATTCCACCACGCTCGCCGACGGCAGCCACAGCCTGGTGGCCAAGGCCTACGACGCGGCCGGCAACGTGGGCAGCAGCAGCGCGGTGAGCTTCAGCACCAGCAACGGCAGCGGCGGCACCGCCACCGAGCTGATCAAGAACGGCGGCTTCGAGAGCGGCGCCACCTCCTGGACGCAGACCAGCGGCGCGATCACCAGCGACAGCGGCGAGGCGGCCCATGCCGGCAGCTGGAAGGCGTGGCTCGACGGCTACGGCAGCAGCCACACCGACTACGTGCGCCAGAGCATCGCCATCCCCGCGACCGCGACCAAGGCCACGCTGGACTTCTTCCTCCACGTGGACACGGCCGAGACCAGCACCAGCACGGCCTACGACACGCTGAAGGCGCAGATCATCACCTCCAGCGGCAGCTACGTCACCCTGGGCACCTGGTCCAACCTCGACGCCGGCAGCGGCTACGTCGAGCGCACCCTCGACCTGACCGCCTACCGCGGCCAGACCATCCAGGTGAACTTCTACGGCGTGGAAGACAGCAGCAGCCAGACCTCGTTCGTGGTGGACGACGTCAGCGTGAAAGTGCAGTGACCGGGACGGAGGGCTGTGCCCTCCCGCCAGCGCACGGCGCGGCCGCTCGTGGTCGCGCCGTGCCGGCCGGGCCGCGGCTAGACCGGATCGCCCAGCCGCCGCAGCGGCTTGCCCGCCATCAGGTTCTGCTCGATCTCGTCCAGCGCCACGCCGCGCGTCTCGGGCACCAGCCAGATGGTGAAGACCACGAAGAGCGCGTTGAGGGCCGCATACAGCACGAACGAATAGGACGCGCCGAGGGCCACCAGCAGGAAGGGGAAGCTGCCGCCCACGATCATGTTGGCCACCCAGTTGCACACGGTGGAGGCGGCGATGCCCACGTTGCGCGTGGCCAGCGGCTGCACCTCCGCGCACAGCACCCACATCAGCGGGCTGGCCGACAGCGCGCAGCCGGCGATGAACACCAGCAGCGCGATCACGGTGACGGCCTGCTCGGCCACCAGCACCGGCGCCCCGTGGCGCAGCATGAAGCCGACCAGCAGCAGGCTCGCGCCCATGGTGGCGAAGCCCGCGTACAGCGCCGGCTTGCGCCCCCAGTGGTCCACCACCTTCATCGCGATCGCGCTGACCAGCACGTTGATGAAGCCGATCAGGAAGGTGAGCCACAGCTGCGCGCCGGCCGCGTAGCCCATTTCCTCGAAGATCTTCGGCGCGTAGTACATCACCACGTTGATGCCGGTGAACTGCTGCATCGCCATCATCAGGATGCCGAGCAGGAAGGCGCGCCGCGCATGGCGGTTGCTGCGCAGGAAGCTGAAGCCGTGGCTGGGCTGTGCCATCTGCCGCTGGATGGCGCGCAGCTCCTTGTTCACCCGCGAGGGCACGTCGCCGCGCAGTTCCATCAGCACTTCGTAGGCGTCCTCCACGCGGTCCTGCATCACCAGCCACGCCGGGCTGTAGGGCAGGAAGCACACGCCGACCACGAACAGCACGCCCGGTATCGCGGTGATGCCCAGCATCCAGCGCCACGACTCGGTGGGCGCCAGCAGCGTGTTGGAGAGGAAGGCCAGCATGATGCCCACCGTCACCATCAGCTGGTAGGAGGACACCATCAGGCCGCGCTTGCTCGGCGGCGCGATCTCGGCGATGTACAGCGGCGTGTTGTAGCTGGCGATGCCCACGGCCACGCCCAGCACGATGCGCCAGGCGACCAGCGCGTTCACGCTCCAGGCCAGCGCGCAGCCCACCGCGCCGAGCACGAAGAAGAAGCCGCCCAGGATCAGCGAACGCTTGCGCCCCAGCGCGCTGGAAACGAATCCGCTGCCCAGCGCGCCGAGCGCGGCGCCCAGCATCATGCTGCTGACGATCCAGCCCAGGGTGTTCTCCGAAACCTGGAAGTCCTTCTGGATGAACGCCTGCGCGCCCGAGATCACGCCCACGTCGAGGCCGAACATGAGGCCGGCGAGCGAGGCCAGCAGGCCGATCATGAAGAGCTTGGAGCCGGCGGGCGGCGAGGTGGGCGGCGAGGACATGCGCAAACTCCTTATATTTATTTTTGGTGGATATGCGGCGCGAAGCACACCACGGCCGCGCGGCCAGCCGGACATCCTAAGGACGGAAACTCTAGCTGCTCCGGCACCTTGGTGCGGCATGTGCGTCACCACCGACCGCGGCGGCAAGCAGTGGCACACACGCCAGGCCACGCCCGTCGTGCGCCGAAGGCGCCTTCGAAAGCGGCTGGCGCGCACGCCTTGGCGCCTCGCAGACATGCGCCGTGGCGCAATCATGCGACGGCCTCGGCGCGGCCCGGACGTGCGCAAGCACACGCCATCTTGCCCGCGGGCGATGCGCCGCTTCTTGGCCCAGGTCAATGCCGCGTCGCGGACACCCGCTACGCTTGAGGCGCCGGTGCAGGACAGACGCGAGCGATGATACGGCCCGGCCCCGGCTTTCACCGCAGGAGAATTCTCGATGCGCGCGATGGTGCTGGATGCAGCCGGACAGGCGCTGCGGCTCGACCCGCAGCGGACCATGCCCGCCGCCGGGCCCGGCCAGGTGCTGCTGCGCGTGCACGCCTGCGGCGTCTGCCGCACGGACCTGCACGTGGTGGACGGCGAGCTGGTGCATCCGCACCTGCCGCTGGTGCCGGGCCACGAGATCGTGGGCACGGTGGCGGCCGTGGGGCCGGGCGTGGCGGGCATCGGGATCGGCCAACGCCTGGGCGTGCCGTGGCTGGGCTGGAGTTGCGGCGTCTGTGGCTACTGCCGCGGCGGCCGCGAGAACCTGTGCGAGCGCGCCCGCTTCACCGGCTACGACCTCGACGGCGGCTACGCCGACTACACGGTGGCGGACGCGCGCTTCTGCTTTCCCATCCCGCCGCAGTTCAGCGATGTCGAGGCGGCGCCACTGCTGTGCGCCGGACTGATCGGCTACCGCGCCTGGCGCCTGGCCGGCGAGGCGAAGCGGCTGGGCCTCTACGGCTTCGGCGCGGCCGCGCACATCGCGGTGCAGGTGGCGCGCCACTACGGCCAGGAGGTCTACGCCTTCACCCGCCCGGGCGATGCCGCCGGCCAGGCGTTCGCGCGCGCGCAGGGCGCGCACTGGGCCGGCGATGCGGGCCAGCCGGCGCCGGAGGCGCTCGATGCGGCGCTGATCTTCGCCCCCGCCGGCGAGCTGGTGCCCGCCGCGCTGGCGGCCACCGCCAGGGGCGGTACGGTGGTCTGCGCCGGCATCCACATGAGCGACATCCCGGCCTTTCCCTACCGCCTGCTGTGGGAGGAGCGCGTGCTGCGCTCGGTGGCCAACCTCACCCGCGCGGACGGCGAGGCCTTCATGGCGCTCGCCGCCGCCATTCCCATCCGCACCACCACCACGGCGTTCCCGCTGGAGCAGGCCAACGAGGCGCTGGCGCAGCTGCGCGGCGGGCGCCTCCACGGCGCGGCGGTGCTGTGCCCGTAGGAGCCTGTTCACGGCCTCCGGAGGCACCACGCGCCGTCACGCTCTGCCGGGGCGTGTCTTGCGCGCGACCTGCCGCCGCCGCATCCCTGTCGCGCGCAAGGCGCGCCCTGCCACGGCGGCAACGCTTCGCGGGGACATCGGGACCTTGCCGCCGGTCATGCGCAAACGCCGGAAACGATGACGGGCGCCGCAGCGCCCGCCCTCGTCCCTCTCCCCGGGAAAAACGATCAGATCGCGTAGTACAGCGCGTACTCCAGCGGGTGGGTGCTGGCGCGGAACTTGGTGACTTCCTGCATCTTGAGCTCGATGTAGGCGTCGATGAAGTCGTCGGTCATCACGCCGCCGGCCTTGAGGAACTCGCGGTCCTTGTCCAGCGCTTCCAGCGCCTGGTCGAGGCTGGAGCAGACCTGCGGGATGTTCTTCTCCTCTTCCGGCGGCAGGTCGTAGAGGTCCTTGTCCGACGGCGCGCCCGGGTCGATCTTGTTCAGGATGCCGTCCAGGCCCGCCATCATCAGCGCGGTGAAGGTGAGGTAGCCCGACTGCATCGGGTCGGGGAAGCGCACCTCGATGCGGCGGCCCTTGGGGCTGGACACGTACGGGATGCGGCAGCTCGCCGAGCGGTTGCGCGCCGAGTAGGCCAACATCACCGGCGCCTCGAAGCCCGGCACCAGGCGCTTGTAGCTGTTGGTGGTGGAGTTGGCGAAGGCGTTGATGGCCTTGGCGTGCTTGAAGATGCCGCCGATGTACCACAGCGCCAGCTGCGACAGGCCACCGTACAGCTCGCCGGAGAACAGGTTCTGGCCGTCCTTGCTGAGCGACTGGTGCACGTGCATGCCGCTGCCGTTGTCGCCGACGATCGGCTTGGGCATGAAGGTGACGGTCTTGCCGTTCTGGTGGGCCACGTTCTTGATGACGTACTTCATCGTCAGCAGTTCGTCGGCCTTGCGCACCAGGGTGTTGAACTTGGTGCCGATCTCGCACTGGCCGGCGTTGGCCACCTCGTGGTGGTGCACTTCCACCGTCTGGCCGAGCGATTCGAGCACCTTGCACATGTCGGCGCGCAGGTCGCCCAGCGAGTCGACCGGGCTGACCGGGAAGTAGCCGCCCTTCACGCCCGGGCGGTGGCCGCTGTTGCCCTCGTCGTACTTGTAGCGCGAGCTCCAGGCCGCTTCCTGCGACTCGATCTCGTAGAACACGCGGCCCATGTCGTTCTGCCAGCGCACCGAGTCGAAGATGAAGAACTCCGGCTCCGGCCCGAAGAAGGCGGCGTCGGCGATGCCGGTGGACCTGAGGTAGGTCTCGGCACGCTTGGCGATCGAGCGCGGGTCGCGGCCGTAGTGCCCCAGGGTGGAGGGCTCGAGCACGTCGCAGTGCAGGATCAGCTGCTTGTGCGCGCTGAACGGGTCGAGGTGCGCGGTGGCCGGATCCGGCAGCAGCACCATGTCCGACTCGTTGATGCCTTTCCAGCCGGCGATTGAGGAGCCGTCGAACATCTTGCCGTCCGCGAAGGTCGACAGCTCGATGGTATGTGCGGGGAAGGTGACGTGGTGGTGCTTGCCGAGCATGTCGGCGAAACGCAGATCGATGAACTCGACCTCGTGTTCCTGGATCAGGTCGAGCACTTGCTGGGCGGCGATCAGGTCGATCTCTTGCTGGGCGGACGACATGGATAACCTCGGTGAAACGGAATGGATCGGAAAGGTCTTAACGACCCGCAACCATGGCAAATCCCATGCCATGGACGGAAAACCCGACACGGCAAGCACTTGGGCGCCTTGCAGCCTACGCCGCCGACGCCCGGGCGCCCAATATGGGGGCAATAAAGTAAGACACTTGAACCAACTCAGGGCAAGATCATGCGACGAATCGTCCCCGCCTTCGCCCCATCCTCGCCCGCTTCCCGCCAGACCCGCGGACGCAATCGCCGACCGATCCCCGTAAGCTATCGGGCTTTGCGTCCCGGCCCGGAGCCTGCCACCCCGTGAGCGATCTCATCTGCGTCATCCTGCTCGGCATCATCGAAGGCATCACGGAGTTCCTGCCGATCTCCAGCACCGGCCACCTGCTGATCGCCGAGAAGCTCGGCCTCGGCGCCCGCTCGGACTTGTTCAACGTGGGCATCCAGGCCGGCGCGATCCTGGCGGTGACGCTGATTTATTGGAAGCGGCTGTGGCAGCTGCTGACGCGCTGGCAGGAGCCGGCCAACCGCGACTACCTGGCCAAGCTGGTGGTGGCCTTTCTGATCACCGCGGTGCTCGGCTTCGTGGCGGTGAAGCTCGGCTTCACACTGCCCGAGACGGTGACGCCGGTGGCCTGGGCGCTGGTGATCGGCGGTCTGTGGATGCTCGGCGCCGAGGCGCTGGCGGCGCGCCAGCCCGAGCGCAGTGCGGTGACCTGGCGGGTGGCGATCTGGGTCGGCCTGGCGCAGATGGTGGCGGGCATTTTCCCCGGCACCTCGCGCTCGGCGGCCACCATCTTCGCCGCCCTGCTCGCCGGCACCAGCCAGCGCGCCGCGGCCACCGAGTTCGCCTTCCTGGTCGGCATCCCCACCATGTACGCGGCCACCGGCTACGAACTGCTCAAGGTGGTCAAGGACGGCGGCGCCGCGCACGAGGACTGGAGCGCGCTCGCCGTCGGCTTCGTGGTTTCGGCGGTGGTGGCCTTCGCCGCGGTGAAGTGGCTGCTGGGCTACATCCGCGGCCACCGCTACACGCCGTTCGCGCTGTACCGCATCGCACTGGGCGCGCTGCTGCTGCTGTGGCTGCCGGCCGGCGGCTGAGCCGGCCGGGCGGTGCCGATCGAGCCGGACCGGCTCAGGCCTCGACGGCGGCCCGCTCCACGCTTTCCGGCGCCGCCAGCTTGCACCAGGCCGGCTCGTTGGTGCGCTCGAACAGCTCGCGCACCCATTCGATGAAGGCCTGCACGCGCGCCGACAGGTGCTTCTTCTGCGGGTAGACGATCCACACCGGCTTGCCAACCGACATGGTGTCGGTCATCACCAGCTGCAGCATGCCCTGGCTCAGCGCGCACGAGGCCAGCACGTACGGGGTCTGGGTAATGCCCAGGCCCGAGATCACGGCCTGCAGGATCGACTCGGCGTCGTTGATCAGGAGATGCGCGTCGATGTCCACCGCCATCGGCCCGCTCGGCGTGTCGAACTGCCACTGCCGCGGCTTGCCGTCGGGCATCACGTAGTTGATGCAGCGGTGCTGCCGGAGGTCCTCGATGCTGCGCGGGGTGCCGTGCTGGGCGAGGTAGGCCGGCGCGGCCACCACCACGTTGCGCAGGTAGCCGATCTTGCGCGCAATCAGGTTGGAATCCTGCAGCTCGCCCAGGCGCACCGAGCATTCGATGCCTTCCTCGTTGAGGTCGTAGGGGTAGTCGCACATCGCCATGTCGAGGCGGATGTCGGGGTAGCGCTGCTCGAATTCGGCCAGCCGGGGGATCAGCACCGTGCGCCCGATCGCCGCCGGCATGCCCACCCGCAGCTTGCCGCGGGGCTTGCGGCTGGCGTGGTTGAGCGACTCCACCGCCTCGCCGAGATCGGCAAGGATCTCCCGGCAACGCGCATGGAACGCGGCGCCATCGTCGGTGAGGCGCAAGGCGCGGGTGGAGCGGAAAAGCAGCCGCGCGCCGAGCTGTTCCTCCAGCCGCGACACCGCGCGGCTGACGCCGGATGGCGTCATGCCGAGCTGGGTGGCAGCGGCGGCGAAGCTTTTGGCTTCCACCACGCGCACGAAGGTCGAAATGGCGGAAAAGTCTTCCATGGGATCACTTTCTAGACCATTCGTGACTCGGAGTCACTACCGCATTGCACCATGAGGGTATTTTCTATACCGGCCGGTGCAACTAATCTGCGCACCCTTGCCCTGCCTGTACTGGCCGGTGCACTAAATACGGGAGCGCACCATGAAACCTCGCTGGATCCTAGCCACCCTCGCCATCCTCGCCGCCGGCGGCAGCTGGGCCCTGCTCGGCGACCACGGCAGCAGCCATGCCCAGAGCGGCGGTGCCGGCGCCGGCCTGCCCGCCGTTACCGTCGCCCAGCCACTGGTGCGCAGCGTCGACGACGCCAGCACCTTCACCGGCCGCATGCAGGCGGTGGACACCGTGCAGGTGCGCCCGCGCGTGGGCGGCTACGTCGAATCGGTGCACTTCACCGAAGGTGCCCTGGTGCACAAGGGCGACCTGCTGTTCCGTATCGACCCGCGCCCCTACCGCGCCGAATCCGACCGCCTCGCCGCCACCCTGAGCCAGGCCCGCGCCGAGCAGGTGTTGGCCCAGGCCAACGCGCAGCGCGCGCAGAAGCTGCTCGACCAGCACGCCATCGCCCGCGAGGAGGCCGACCGCCAGATCACCGCCGGGCAGAGCGCCAAGGCCCAGGTGGCCGCCACCGCCGCCGCGCTGGACGCGGCCCAGCTCAACCTCGGCTTCACCGAGGTGCGCGCGCCGATCGACGGGCGCGTCTCCAACGCCCAGGTGACCCCGGGCAACCTGGTCACCCCGTCCGACGTGCTCACCAGCGTGGTCAGCGTGAACCCGGTCTACGCCTATTTCGACATCGACGAGCACAGCTACCTCAAGCTCGACCGCCTGCGCCGCGAGCAGCACGCCGCGCCGCAGGTGGCGATGGGCCTGGTGGACGAGGACGGCTACCCGCACGCGGGCCGCATCGACTTCGTCGACAACCAGCTGCGCGCCACCAGCGGCACCATCCGCCTGCGCGCGGTGTTCGACAACGCCGACGGCGCCTACACGCCGGGCCTGTACGTGCGCCTGCAGCTCAGCAGCACGAACCGCACCCCGCGCGTGCTGATCGACGACCGCGCGGTGGGCACCGACCTCGGCAACAAGTTCGTCTACGTGCTGGGCAAGGACCGCAAGGTGAGCTACCGCAAGGTCACCCTCGGCCCGCTGGCCGGCGGCCTGCGCGTGGTGGAGGAAGGCCTCGCCGCCGGCGACGTGGTGGTGGTGAACGGCCTGCAGCACGTGCGCCCCGGCATGGAAGTGAACCCGACCACGGTCGCCATGGACAGCCGCAGCCTCGACGCCGGCCAGGGCCTCGCCGGCGCCGGCAAGGCACGCCACGGCGACACGCTGACCGCCCAGGATTGATCACCGCAGGACTGATCCGATGAAACTCGCTCAATACTTCGTGGATCGGCCGATCCTCGCCGGCGTGCTGTCGGTGCTGCTGGTGATCGCCGGTTCCATCGCCCTCACCCGTTTGCCGATCGGCGAATACCCGGAAGTGGTGCCGCCCACCGTGGTGGTGCGCGCCAGCTTCCCCGGCGCCAACCCCAAGGTGATCGCCGCCACCGTCGCCACCCCGCTGGAAGAACAGATCAACGGCGTGGAGGGCATGCTCTACACCTCCTCGCAGGCGACCAGCGACGGCGCGATGACGCTCACCGTGACCTTCGCGCTGGGCACCGACCTCGACAACGCGCAGGTGCAGGTGCAGAACCGCGTCTCCCAGGCGCTGCCGCGTCTGCCCGATGAAGTGCAGCGGCTCGGCGTGACCACGCAGAAGAGCTCGCCCGACCTCACCATGGTGGTGCACCTGATCTCGCCCGACCAGCGCTACGACATGCTGTACCTGTCGAACTACGCGCGGCTGCACATCAAGGACCAGCTCGCGCGCCTGGACGGCGTGGGCGACGTGCAGCTGTTCGGCGCCGGCGAGTACTCGATGCGCGTGTGGCTGGACCCCGAGCGCCTGGCCCTGCGCGGCCTGACCACCGGCGACGTGGTGAACGCGATCCGCGAGCAGAACCTGGACGTGGCCGCCGGCGCGCTGAACGCCCCGCCGGCGCGCAACAATTCCGCCTTCCAGCTCAACATCAACACCCGCGGCCGCCTGGTCACCGAGGAGGACTTCGCCCACATCGTGCTGCGCAGCTCGCCCGACGGCGCGGTGACGCACCTGAGCGACGTGGCGCGCGTCGAGCTGGGCTCCAACAACTACGCGCTGCGCAGCCTGCTCGACAACCGCCCGGCGGTGGCGCTGCCGATCTTCCAGCGCCCCGGCTCCAACGCGATCCAGATCTCCGACGAGGTCCGCGCGCTGATGGCGGACCTCAAGAAGGACTTCCCGCAGGGCGTGGACTACCGCATCGTCTACGACCCCACGGTGTTCGTGCGCGGCTCGATCGAGGCGGTGGTGCACACGCTGTTCGAGGCCATCGTGCTGGTGGTGCTGGTGGTGATCCTGTTCCTGCAGACCTGGCGCGCCTCGATCATCCCGCTGATCGCGGTGCCGGTGTCGCTGGTGGGCACCTTCGCGGTGATGTACCTCGCCGGCTTCTCGCTCAACGCGCTGTCGCTGTTCGGTCTGGTGCTGGCGATCGGCATCGTGGTGGACGACGCCATCGTGGTGGTGGAGAACGTGGAGCGGCACATCGAGCACGGCCAGCCGCCGAAGGAGGCCACGCGCCTGGCGATGGACGAGGTGACCGGGCCGATCATCGCCACCGCCCTGGTGCTGTGCGCGGTGTTCGTGCCGGCGGCCTTCATCAGCGGCCTCACCGGCCAGTTCTACCGCCAGTTCGCGCTCACCATCGCCATCTCCACGGTGATCTCGGCGTTCAACTCGCTGACCCTGAGCCCGGCGCTCTCCGCGCTGCTGCTGAAGGGCCACGACGCGCCCAAGGACAAGCTCAGCGTGTGGCTGGAGAAGGGCCTCGGCTGGCTGTTCCGCCCGTTCAACCGGATGTTCCTGAGCGGCGCCGAGCGCTACGTGGGCGGCGTGCGCCGCGTGCTCGGCAAGGGCGCGGTGGCGCTCGTGGTGTACGGCGGCCTGGTGCTGCTCGGCCTGTTCGGCTTCGCCAAGGTGCCCACCGGCTTCGTGCCGGCGCAGGACAAACAGTACCTGGTGGCCTTCGCCCAGCTGCCCGACGCCGCCTCGCTGGACCGCAGCGAGGACGTGATCCGCCGCATGAGCGAGATCGCGCTCAAGCAGCCGGGCGTGGAGAACGCGGTGGCCTTCCCGGGCCTGTCGATCAACGGCTTCACCAACAGCCCCAACTCCGGCATCGTGTTCGCCACCCTGAAGCCCTTCGAGGAGCGGCGCGACGCCTCGCTCTCGGCCGGCGCCATCGCCGGCGCGCTGAACCAGAAGTTCGCGGCCATCCAGGACGCCTACATCGCGGTGTTCCCGCCGCCGCCGGTGATGGGCCTGGGCACGATCGGCGGCTTCCGCCTCCAGATCGAGGATCGCGGCGACCTCGGCTTCGAGGAGCTGTACAAGCAGACCCAGGGCCTGATCGGCGCGAGCCAGAAGACGCCGGCGCTGGCGGGGCTGTTCTCCAGCTACCAGGTGAGCGTGCCGCAGATCGACGCCGACGTGGACCGCGAGAAGGCCAAGGCCGAGGGCGTGGACCTGACCGACGCCTACCAGACCATGCAGGCGTACTTAGGCTCGCTCTACGTCAACGACTTCAACCGCTTCGGCCGCACCTACCAGGTGAACGTGTCCGCCGAGCCCGGCTTCCGCCACGAGCCGGAGGACATGCTGCAGCTCAAGACCCGCAACGCGCAGGGCGAGCTGGTGCCGCTGGGCTCCTTCGTCAGCGTGCGTCAGAGCGCCGGCCCCGACCGCGTGCAGCACTACAACGGCTTCCCCACCGCCGAGATCAACGGCGGCCCGGCGCCGGGCTTCAGCTCGGGCCAGGCGCAGGCGGCGATGGAGAAGCTGGCCAAGGACAACCTGCCCAACGGCATGAGCTACGAGTGGACCGAGCTGACCTACCAGCAGATCCTGGCCGGCAACACCGCGGTGCTGGTGTTCCCGCTGTGCGTGCTGCTGGTGTACCTGGTGCTGGCCTCGCTGTACGAGAGCCTCTCCCTGCCGCTGGCGGTGATCCTGATCGTGCCGATGGTGCTGCTCTCGGCCATCACCGGCGTGTGGCTCTCGCACGGGGACAACAACATCTTCACCCAGATCGGCCTGATCGTACTGGTGGGTCTGGCGTGCAAGAACGCGATCCTGATCGTGGAGTTCGCCCGCGAGGCGCAGATCAAGGAAGGCATGAGCCGCGTGCAGGCGGTGCTGGAGGCGGCGCGGCTGCGCTTGCGCCCGATCCTGATGACCTCCTTCGCCTTCATCATGGGCGTGGTGCCGCTGGTCACCTCGCACGGTGCCGGCGCGGAGATGCGCCATGCGATGGGCGTGGCGGTGTTCGCCGGCATGCTCGGCGTGACCTTCTTCGGCCTCTTGTTCACCCCGCTGTTCTACGTGCTGATCCGCGGCTGGGTGGAGCGGATGGAGGCGCGCCGCCAGGCGCGCCGCGCCGCCCGCCTCACCACCGCCGTGCAGGAGCATTGATCCCATGCGCATGATCCCTTCCTTCCACCGCGCGGCGCGCCTCGGCGCGCTCGCCACCGCGCTGCTGCTGGCCGGCTGCCTCAGCGTCGGGCCCGACTACAAGCGGCCGCAGGAGGCCGCGCCCAAACTGGTCGGCGTGGACCCGGCGCAGCAGAGCGCGCAGGACTTCCAGGCCGACTGGTGGCGGCAGTTCAACGACCCCACGCTGGACGCGCTGGTGGTGCGCGCGGCGAAGAACAGCCCGGACCTGAAGATCGCCCTGGCCCGCCTGCGCGAGGCGCGCGCGGTGCTGGGCAGCGCCCGCGCCGACCAGTGGCCGACCATCGACACCGGCGCGAGCTACACCCGCAGCCGCGAGCAGATCCCGCCCTTCCTCTCGCAACGCACCACCAGCACCACCTACCAGGCCGGCTTCGACGCCAGCTGGGAGCTGGACCTGTTCGGCGGCGTGCGGCGCGAGGTGGAGGCGGCGCGGGCCGACGCGGACGCCGGCGCGGCCTCGCTGCAGGACGCGCAGGTGACGCTGTTCGCCGAGGTGGCCCGCTACTACTTCGACCTGCGCGGCACCCAGCTGCGGGTGCAGGTGGCCCAGCGCGACATCGCCAACCAGCAGGCCTCGCTCAAGCTGGTGCGCGCCCGCGCCGAGATCGGCACCGGCTCGGAGCAGGACGTGGCCAGCGCCAGCGCGCGCCTGGCCGCGGTGGAGGCGCAGCTGCCGCTGCTCGACGCCCAGGCCCAGGCCGACCAGTTCCGCCTCGCGGTGCTGCTGGGCGAGCGCCCCGGCGCGCTGGACATCGACCTCTCGCCGGCCAGCTTCCGCCCCATCGACGTGGCGCTGCCGATCGGCAACGCCGCCGACGTGCTTGAGCGCCGGCCGGACATCCGCATCGCCGAGCGCAGCCTCGCCGCCGCCAACGCGCGCATCGGCGTGGCCAAGGCGGAGTGGTTCCCGCACATCGCGCTGGGCGGTTTCGTGGGCTTTCTCGCCGGGCGCAGCAACGACTTCGGCGGCGCCGACTCGCGCGCCTGGTCGCTGGCGCCGAGCATCCGCTGGTCCGGCCTCAACGTGCAGCGCGTGCGCTCGGGCGTGAAGGCCAGCGAGGCGCGTGCCGACGCGGCGCTCGCCACCTACCAGCGCACCGTGCTGCAGGCGCTGGAAGACGTGGACAACGCCCTGGTCGGCTTCAACCGCCAGCGCGAGCGGGTCGGCAAGCTCGCCGAGCAGGCCGACCAGAGCCGCCGCGCGGCCGAGCTGGCGCGCATCCGCTACGAGGCCGGCGCCATCGACTACCTCGAACTGCTCGACACCGAACGCACCCAGCTCACCGCCGAGGACCAGCTCGCCGAGGCCGAGGCCGGCGTGAACCTCGGGGCGATCGCCGTGTACAAGGCGCTCGGCGGCGGCTGGCAGGCCTGCGGCGACGAGCGCTGCACCCAGCTGGCCAAGGCGCCATGACCGCGGCGGCGCGCGGCGCGCGGCGCACGGCGGCGGCAGCCCCGGCGC
>NZ_LFQR01000172.1 GCF_001182895.1 Frateuria defendens
AAAAAACGGTGCGAATCACCGGACATCGCATGCTGCCACAGGGCCTATTCGCCCCTGATCAGGTCGCTTTCCTGGCTCACCGGCGCACCTCCCCTGCGGACGCCAGCAACGTTCGTCGCGCCATCCACAGATTGGATAGCGCAAACAGCGTCAGTACCTGCGCCGTGTTCTTGAACAGCCCCTTGAAGCGCACCTTCTGGTAACCGAACTGTCGCTTCACCACTCGGAACGGATGCTCCACCTTGGCGCGAACGGCCGCCTTCATGTGTTCGGTGTGCTTGACCGCCTCCTTCAACGCGTCCTCCGGCATCGCCTTGATGCGGCCGCGCTTGGCCGCGATGTACCACGTGCGGCCCCGCTTGGGGGCGCGTTTCTCCGCGCCCTGATAGCCGGCATCGGCGTACACCGTCTGCTCCTTGCCGTGCAGCAACCGCTCCACCTCCGTCACGTCGCTGGTGTTCGCCGGCGTCGTGGTCACCGTGTGCACCAGCCCCGACTCCACGTCCACCCCGATGTGTGCCTTCATCCCGAAGTACC
>NZ_LFQR01000173.1 GCF_001182895.1 Frateuria defendens
GCCCCGGAGAACCAGAGCAGGCCCAGCCCTTCGCACAGCATCAGGACGCACAGCAGGCGCGAGCGCGCCGGCAGGCCGTGCCGGCGCGCCAGGCGATCGGACGCCAGCCCGCCCAGCGCGCGGCGAGGCAGGAGAAGATCACGTACAGCGCCGGCGTGCTGAGCAGGGTGAGGCTCTGCGAGACCAGCAGGCCGCCGATCATCGCGATGCCGAGCGGGCGGCGCAGCTCCGAGCCCTCGCCCAGGCCGATGGCGATCGGCAGCGCGGCGAGGATCGCCACCATGGTGGTCATCATGATCGGACGGAAGCGCACCAGGCAGGCCTCGCGCACCGCCTCCAACGGACTCTTGCCGTGCTCGCGCTCGGCCACCAGGGCGAAGTCGATCATCATGATGGCGTTCTTCTTCACGATGCCGATCAAGAGCACCAGCGCAATCTGCGAGATCACCGACAGCTCGGTGTTGGTGAGGTACAGCGCGAGCAGCGCGCCCATGCCGGCGGCGGGCAGCGTGGAGAGGATGGTGACCGGGTGGATCAGGCTCTCGTAGAGCATGCCGAGCACGATGTAGACGGTGACGATGGCGGCCAGGATCAGCCACAGCATGCCGCTCTGCGACTGCTGGAAGCGGCGGAAGTCACCGCCCACGTTGAGCTTGATGTCGCCGGGCATGCGCATGTTGTCGACGGTGTGCTGGATGATCGCCATCGCCTCGCCCATGCTCGCGCCCGGCGCCAGGTTGAAGCTCAGGTCCATGATCGTGTACTGGTCCTGGTGGGTGACCTGCGAGGGCGCCAGCCCCGACTCCTGGTGCGCCAGCGCGTTGAGCGGGATCATCTTGCCGCCGCTGGACTGCACGAAGATGCGCTCGATCGCCTCGGGCGTGGCCACCTGCGTGGGCAGCGCGTTGATCACCACGCGGTACTGGTTGAGGTCCGAATAGATGGTGGACACCGAGCGCTGGCCGAAGGCGTTGTAGAGCGCGCCGTCGATGGTGCCGATGGACACCCCCAGCCGCGCCGCCTTGTCGCGGTCCACCACGATGTTCTGGCGCAGGCCGGCGTCGTCCACGTCCGAGCCCACGTCCTTGAGCTTGGGGTTCTTCTTCAGCTCGCTGACCAGCCGGGGCAGCCACAGCTGCAGCTCGCCCAGGTCGTCGCCCTGCAGCGACACCTGGTACTGCGCGCCCTGCCCGCCGCCGCCGAAGCCGCCGCTGGGCAGGTCCTGGATCGGGCGCAGGCGCAGGTTGAGATCGGGGTATTTGCCGGCCTGGGCGCTGAGCCGGTCGAGCACGGCGAACATGTCCTCGCGGCGGCCCTCGGCGCGGGTCTTCAGCTCGATGTTGAACGAGCCGCTGGTGCCCATGCGGCTGCTGCCCAGGCGCGAGCTCACCGCCTTCACCGCCGGGTCGGCCAGCAGCATGTCGGTGAGGCGGCGCTGGCGCTCCACCATGTCCTGGAAGGAGACGGTGGTGCCCGAGGTGGCGCGGCCGGCGATGAGGCCGGTGTCCTGCGCCGGGAACAGGCCGGTCTTGACCAGCCCGCCGAGGAAGAAGGTGGCCGCGATCAGCGCCAACGGCGTCAGCGCCAGGGCCAGCGCGTGGCGCAGGGAGAAGTCCAGCGCGCGCCGGTAGGCGCCCAGCATGCCGGCGTGGAAGCGGTCCAGCAGCGCGCCCAGGCGCGTGGGCCGCGCCGGCTCGCGCTGCCCCTTCAGGAAGCGTCCGCACAGCGAGGGCGTCAGGGTGAGCGAGACCAGCGCCGACATCACGATCGCCGCCACCAGCGTCATGGTGAACTCGTGCATGAAGAGGCCGGTGAAGCCGGGCGCGAACAAGAGCGGGATGAACACCGCCACCAGCGAGGCGGTGATGGAGACGATGGTGAAGCCGATCTCGCGCGCTCCGGCCAGCGCGGCCTGCAGGCGCGGCATGCCCTGGTCGATGTGGCGGATCACGTTCTCGATCACCACGATGGCGTCGTCCACCACGAAGCCGATGGCGATCACCAGCGCCAGCAGGGTGAGGTTGTTGAGCGTGTAGCCGAACAGGTACATGGCGAGGAAACCGCCGGCCAGCGACAGCGGCACCGCCAGCGCCGCGATCAGCGTGGGCGCCAGCCGGCGCAGGAACAGCGCCATGGTGAGCACCACCATCGCCAGCGAGATCAGCAGGGTCACCTGCACCTCGTGCAGCGAGGCGCGGATGGTGGGCGTGCCGTCGAAGTACGGGGTGAGCGTGGTGCCGGGGGTGAGGTAGCTGCGCAGCTCCGGCACCAGCGCCTTCACCCCGTCCACGGTGGCGATCACGTTGGCGTTGTCCTTGCGGTACACGTACATCAGCACCGCCGGCTTGCCCTGGAACCAGGCCGCCTGGTAGGCGTCCTGCTGGCCGGCGTAGACGTGGGCCACGTCGGAGAGGCGCACCGGCGTGCCGCTGCGGTTGGCGATCAGCAGGTCGGCGAATTCCTCCGCGCTGTGCAGCTGGTCGTTGGCGGTGAGCGCGATGGTGGTGCGCCCGTCGGAGAGGAAGCCCTGCGGCGAGGTGACGTTGGCCGCGCTGAGCGCGTTGCGCAGCTGGTCCATCGACAGGCCCATCGAATTGAGCGCGCGCAGGTTCACGTCCACCCGGATCGCCGGCGTGGCGGCGCCGGCGATGTCCACCGTGGACACGCCCGGCAGCTGGCGCAGGCGCTGCGCCAGCAGCGAGTCGGCCACGTTGAAGAGGTCGGCCGCCGACTGCGTGTCGGAGGTGAGCGCGAAGGCGATCACCGGGTCGTCGTTGGGGTTGGCCTTCTGATAGCTGGGCGCGCTGTTGAGGCCGGCCGGCAGGTCGGGCGCGGCGGCGTTGATGGCCGCCTGCACGTCGCGCGCGGCATCGTCGATGTCGCGCCCGCCCTGCAACATCATGAACACCACCGAATTGCCCTCGGAGCTGCGCGAACGCATGCTGTCGATGCCCGGCACCTGGCCCAGGTGGCGCTCCAGCGGCGCGGCCACGGTGGAGGCCATGGTGCTGGCGTCGGCGCCGCTCTGCGCGGCCTGCACGAAGATCACCGGGAACTGCATCTGCGGCAGCGCCGCCACGCCGAGCAGGCCGTAGCTGATCGCGCCGATGATGAAGATGCCGATGGCGAGCAGCGAGGTGCCGATCGGGCGGCGGATGAACGGGCCGGAGATATTCATGCGGTAGGCGGTCGGTACGGAAGGCTCGCGGGGCGCCTGGTCGCTACGACAACGCGCGAGGCGGCCCGGGGTTGAACGGCCCAAGGTTGAACAGCCCGGGGTGGGTCGGCCTGGGGTGGGTCGGCCTGGGGTGGACCGGCCTGGATTGGATCGGCCTGAAGTCGACCGGCCCGCGGTTGAACGGCCCGGCGCCGGGTGGTCTGGGGTCGGGTTGCCGCGCGCCGTGCGGCCGGCGGCCGCACGGCCACCTTAGCAGCAACGCGAAAGGGGCGCGGACCGAAGTCCGCGCCCCTCGTGCGCCGCCGCGGCTCACACCGCGCGGCTGTCGGGCTGGGCATGCGCCAGCACGCGCCGCTCGCGGCGCACCCGGAGCCAGTCGGAGAAACGTTCCATGTAGAGGTAGATCACCGGCGTGGTGTACAGCGTCACCAGCTGCGACAGCAGCAGGCCGCCCACGATGGACACGCCCAGCGGCCGGCGCAGCTCCGCGCCGATGCCGTTGCCCAACGCCAGCGGCAGGGCGCCGAGCATGGCCGCCGCGGTGGTCATCATGATCGGGCGGAAGCGCAGCAGGCAGGCGCGGCGGATCGCCTCGTGCGCGTTCAGGCCGGTGCGCCGGGCCTCGATGGCGAAGTCGATCATCATGATCGCGTTCTTCTTCACGATGCCGATCAAGAGCACGATGCCGACGATGCCGTCCACCGACAGGCTCATGCCGCACAGGAGCAGCGCCAGCAGCGCGCCCACGCCGGCCGGCGGCAGGGTGGAGATGATGGTGAGCGGGTGGATGTAGCTCTCGTAGAGCACGCCCAGCACGATGTAGATCACCACCACCGCGGCGAGCAGCAGCAGCACCTCGTCGGTGAGCGAGGCGGAGAACTCGGCCGCCTTGCCGATGAACTCCCCGCGCACCTGCGGCGGGAAGGCCAGCTGCCGCTCCACCTCGTGGATCGCCGTCACCGCCTGCGACAGCTCGTAGCCCGGCGCCAGGTTGAAGGAAAGGGTCACCGCCGGCAGCTGGTTCTGGTGGCTCACCACCAGCGGCGAGCTGGTCGCCACGGCGCTGGCCAGGGCCGAGATCGGGATGCTGCCGCCGCTGCCGATCTGCAGGCCGGTGTTGGACTGGCCGACGCCAGTGGCGGTGGCCGAGTTGCTCGACACCAGCTGGCCGAACACGGTGGCGTTGCTGCCGGTGAGCGCGCCCGAGCCGTTGCCGCGCACGGTGAGCTTGTTCAAGAGGTCCGCGCTGGTGCGGAACTCCGGCGCCACCTCCAGCACCACGCGGTACTGGTTGAGCTGGGTGAAGATGGTGGAGACCTGGCGCTGGCCGAAGGAGTCGTACAGCGTGTCGTCGATGGTCTGCACCGGCACGCCGAGGCGGCTGGCCTTCTCGCGGTCGATGGTGAGCCTGAGCGCGTTGCCGCTGTCGACCAGGTTGTTGTCCACGTCCGCGAGTTCGGGCCGCTGGCGCAGCGCCTGGGTCATCTGCGCGGCGTACTTGGCCAGCTCCTGCGCGTTCACCTCCGACATCGCGTACTGGTACTCGGTGGCGGCGACGCGGCTGTCCAGGGTCACGTCCTGCACGGGCTTCAAGTACAGCGCCACGCCGGGAATGCCGGCCACCGCCCGTTGCAACCGCGGCAGCACCTCGTCCAGGCCGTCGCGCTGGCCGCGATCCTTCAGCACGATGCTGACCTGGCCCTGGTTGAGCGTGGGGTTGATCGAGCCGGCGCCGATGAAGGCGGCCACGCCGGTCACGCCCGGGTCGCGGCGCAGCGCCTCGGCCACCGCCTTGGTGCGCAGCTCCATCTGCGGGAAGGCGATGTTCTGGTCGGCCTGCACCACGCCGGTGATGAGGCCGGTGTCCTGCTCGGGCAGCAGGCCCTTGGGGATGGTGACGTACAGCACCACGGTGAGCACCACGCTGGCCGCCGCCACCGCGATGGTCAGGCGCTGGTGGCCGAGCACCCAGTCCAGCGAGCGCTCGTACACGCCCACCGTGCGCGACCACACGGTGCGCTTGCCGGCGGCGGCGTGGCGCTCGTGCGCGTCGTCGCCCTCGGGCAGCGCGTCGGGCTTGAGCAGGTAGGCGCACATCATCGGGGTGAGCGTGAGCGACACCAGCATCGAGATCGCCACCGCGATGGTCAGCACCCAGGCGAACTCGTGGAACAGGCGGCCGGTGACGCCGGGCATCAAGAGCAGCGGCAGGAACACCGCGATCAGCGACACCGTCAGCGACAGCACCGTGAAGCCGATCTCCCTGGCGCCGATCTCGGCCGCTTCCTTGCCGTCCTTGCCCTGCTCGATGTAGCGCACGATGTTCTCGATCATCACGATCGCATCGTCCACCACGAAGCCGGTGGCCACGGTGAGCGCCATCAGCGAGAGGTTGTCCAGCGACATGCCGGAGAAGGACATCACGCCGAAGGTGCCCAGCAGCGACAGCGGCACCGCCACCGAGGGGATCACGGTGGCCCACAGCCGGCGCAGGAACACGAAGATCACCGCCACCACCAGGCAGATGGTGAGGATCAGGGTGAACTCCACGTCGTGCACCGAGGCGCGGATGGTGATGGTGCGGTCGGCGAACACGTCCAGGTGCACGTCGGCCGGCAGCACGCTCTGCAGCTGCGGCAGGAGCTTGCGGATGCGCTCCACCGTCTCCACGATGTTGGCGCCCGGCTGGCGGCGCACGTCCAGCAGCACCGCCGGCTTGCCGTCGGCCCAGGCGGCGAGCTGGTCGTTCTCCACGCCGTCGACCACGCGCGCCACGTCGGACAGGCGCACCGGCGCGCCGTCCTTGTAGCTGATGATGGTGTTCTTGTACTCGGCCGCGTCCACCAGCTGGTCGTTGGTGCCGATGGAGTAGCTCTGCGTGGCGCCGTTCAGCGTGCCCTTGGGCGCGTTGACGTTGGCCTGGGTGAGCGCGTTGCGCACGTCCTCCATGGTGAGGCCGAGGTTGGACAGCTGCGAGGGGTTGACCTGGATGCGCACGGCCGGGCGCACGTTGCCGGCGATCGACACCAGGCCCACGCCCTGCACCTGCGAGAGCTTCTGCGCCAGGATCGAGTCGGCCAGGTTGTTCACGTCGCGCAGCGCCACGCTGCCGGAGGTGAGCTTGAGCGTGAGGATGGGCGCGTCGGCCGGGTTCACCCGGTTGTACACCGGCGGGTACGGCAGCGCGCCGGGCAAGAGCGCCTGCTTGATCGCCGACTGCACGTCCTGCGCGGCGATGTCGATGTCCCGGTCCATGTTGAACTGCAGGATGATGGTGGACAGCCCGGCGGAGGAGTCCGAGCTCATCATGCTCAAGCCGGAGATCTGACCGAACTGGCGCTCCAGCGGCGTGGTCACCAGCGAGGCCATGGTGGTGGCGCTGGCGCCGGGGTACTGGGTGGTCACCACCAGGCTAGGCGCGTCGATCTCCGGCAGCGCCGACACCGGCAGCTGGCGATAGCCCAGGATGCCGAGCAGCAGCACCGCCGCCATCAGCAGCGAGGTGGCGATCGGCCGGCGGATGAAGAGTGAGGAGAATCCCATGGGTGTCTAGGCAGCCGTGGTGGCGGGTCGGCGGTGGACCGCGGGTGGATGGGAGCCGTGCGGCGCCGGCCGTCCCGGCGCGGCCGCGGCGCGGGCGCGTCCGTCAGCCACGACCGCCGCGGAAGCCGCCACGCTGGCCCTTCTGCTTGGCCTGCTGCAGCTCTTCCGGCGTGGGCGCGGCCGGTACCTCGCCCGGCTTGAGCGCCTTGACCTTGCTGCCGGGCTTCAGGCGGAACATGCCCTCGGTGACCACGCGGTCGCCGACGGCGAGGCCGTTGCCGATCATCACGTGGCTGTCGCCGACCTCCTGCATCACCTTCACCGGCTGCATCTTCACCGTGCTGTCGGCCTGCACCTGGTACACGTAGTCGCCGTCGGGGCCGCGCTGCACCGCCTGGGCGGGGATCACCAGGCCCTCGGCCACGGTGCGCACGCGCAGGCGCACGTTGACGAACTGGCCCGGCCACAGCTCGCCCTTGAGGTTGGGGAACACCGCGCGCAGGCGGAAGGTGCCGGTGGTGTTGTCGATCTGGTTGTCGATCACCTGCAGCTTGCCGTCGTCGGCCACCGGGTGGGCGTCGGTGCTGTTGAGCGCCACCACTTCCAGCGACTGGCCGGCGGCCGCGGCGGCGCGCACCTCCTCCAGGTAGCGCTCGGCCAGCGGGAACTGCACGTAGATCGGGTGGATCTGGGTCAGCGTGACGAGGTTGCTGGTGGTGGTGACGATGTTGCCCGCGTCCACGCCGCGGATGCCGGCCACGCCGTCGATCGGCGAGAGGATGCGGGTGTAGCCCAGCTGCACCTGCGCGGTGTGGATGGCCGCGTCGGAGGCCGCCACCGCCGCCTCGTACTGGCTGACGTTGTTGCGCTGGGTGTCGAGGTCGATCTTGGCCACGTACTGCTGGTAGGCCGGATCCTGCGAGCGGGTGTAGTTGCTGTGCGCGGTGGCCAGCAGGGCCTGGTTCTGGCGCTTCTGCGCCACCGCCTGGTCGTAGGCGGCCTGGAAGGTGCGCGGGTCGATCTGCGCCAGCAGGTCGCCCTTCTTCACCTCCTGGCCCTCGGTGAAGTTGATGCTGAGCAGCTGGCCGCTCACCTGCGGGTTCACGGTGACGGTGTTGAGCGCCTGCACGGTACCGGTGGCGCCGAGGTAGATCGGCACGGCCTGGCGCACCGTCGGCTCCACCGTCACCGGCACCGGCGGGGTGTCCTTGCCGTCGGCATCGGGCCGTGCGGCGGCCTGCGCGCCGCGGCCACCGCCACCCTGGCTCGGCTTGTGCAGCAGACGGACGCCGACCACCCCCACCACCACCACGAGGGCAACGACGATCAGCGCGATCTTCCAAAAACGCGACATTTAAAAACTCCCCGAGTGGACGAATGCTCGCCCCGGCACACGACGCGCGCCGGAACGGCAGGCTGGGCGAAGCATAGGGGCAAGCAAACGGTATTGGACAATGCCAGTTGACACGGGTGGACCATGACCGATGGCAGGGTCGAGTCCGCCCCAGGCTTGCACGGGCGGGCGCGCCCTGCCCCATCGCTTGCCGCGCCCATCCGTCTATAATGCCCGACCTGTTGCGTTGCCCGTAATGGCCGTTGCAGCCCGGCGGCCCCACCCCACGGTTCTACTGCCTGGAGTCCCTGCGTGAGCGCTGCATCTCCTTCCGACCGGAAATTCGTCCAACAGTTCTCGATGCTGATCGCCTTCCTGGGCGTGCTGACCGTGGTGCTGATCCTGGGCGCCTACGCGATCTACAGCCGCCAGCCCAGGGAAACGGACCCCGCCAACGCCAGGGAAACCGCCGCGCGCCTCGCCCCGGCCGGCGCGGTGTACGCCGGCGACACCGGCCGCGCGGCGATGCAGGCGGCGCAGGAAGCCGCCGCCAAGGCCGCCGCCTCGCAGGTGGCCTACGGCGGCAGCACCGACGGCAAGACCATCTACGACAACCTCTGCCACGCCTGCCACACCGCCGGCGTGGCCGGTGCGCCCAAGCTCGGCGACAAGGCCGCCTGGGGCCCGCGCATCGCGCAGGGCCTGGCCACCCTGGTCAAGCACGCCACCGAGGGCTACAAGGGCCCGGACGGCAACGTCATGCCGCCCAAGGGCGGCAACCCCGCGCTCACCGACGAGCAGGTGAAGAACGCGGTGCAGTGGGTGGTGAACCAGGCCAAGTAGGGCAATGGCCCACGCGGCACCGCCTCCGGCTTTTCGCGAGGCATGAGGGAATGAACCCGCTCGGCACACGGGTGCTCACACAGCGCGCGATTGGGTGCGCGTCGTTCGGCTCAAAGGCTTCAAAGCACCGCCGCGCCGCCTGAAACCCCGAGGCCAGCCCGGCCCCTCGCCCCAACCCTCTCCCCGGCGGGGAGAGGGAGCAAGGCGCCCCCTCACGCCCCCTCGATCCACGCCCGCGCAAACGCCTGCAAGGCCGGAAAGAACGCCTCGAACCGTTCCTGCAGTGCCGCCGAGCGCGCCTCCAGCACCGGCAGCGCGCCGGCCAGCGGATTGGCCCGGCTCAAGCGGCTGCCGAGCCCGGCCAGGGCCCGCGCCAGCACCGCCGGGTCCGCATAGCCCGCCGGCAGGTCGTTGGCGTCCATGTAGGCCAGGAAGCGCCGCAGCGCGGGCGGCAGCAAGGCCGCGTGCCGATGCAGCAACGCGCGCAGCTCGGCGGAGAACGCCGGCAGCGGCTGCGCGCTCCAGCGACCGAAATCGCGCGCCAGGCAGTGGTCGAACCACATGTCGAGCAGGATGCCGGCGTAGCGCCGGTACGGCGGCGGCAACAGGACGCGCGCCGCGGCCACCTCGGGATGCGCGTCGGTGAACACGTCGATGGCGCGGTGCAGGCGGATGCCGCGCGCCACGCCCGGCGGCAGCGCGGGGTCCGGCGCACCGCGCACGAAATCGCCCAGCATGCCGCCCAGCCGCAGGGCGTCGTCGTCGCCGGCGAGCAGCGCGTGGGCCAGGTGGTTCACGGTCCGGCTCCGCGCCGCGGCGAGGCGGCGGTTATCATTCTGCGCATGAACCCCACCGCCTTCTCCGCCGACCCTTCCGCCTTTCCCGACCAAGCCGCCAGCTTCGCGCTCAGCGGCCCGGCCGGCAAGCTCGAGACGATCACCGACGTAGCCGAGCCCGCCGAGGCCCGTCGCGGCACCGCGGTGATCTGCCACCCCAACCCCGCCCAGGGCGGCACCATGCACAACAAGGTGGTGACCATGCTCGAACGCTCGCTGCGCGAGCTGGGGCTGGACACGGTGCGCTTCAACTTCCGCGGCACCGGCGAGTCGGAAGGCCACTACGACGAAGGCAACGGCGAGGGCGGCGACCTCGCCGCGGTGGTCGAGTGGGTGCGCCGCGTGCGCCCTGGCGACGCGCTGTGGCTGGCCGGCTTCTCCTTCGGCAGCTACGTGTCGATCCGCAACGCGGTGCGCCTGCGCGCCGACGCACTGATCTCCATCGCCCCGCCCGCCGGGCGCTGGCCGTTCGACGATATCGAACTGCCCGCCTGCCCGTGGCTGGTGGTGATGGGCGAGGAAGACGAGGTGGTGGAGCCCCAGGCCGTGTTCGACTGGATCGACAGCCTGCCGGTGCAGCCCGAGCTGGTGCGCATGCCCGAGACCGGCCACTTCTTCCACCGCCGCCTGATGGACCTGCGCGGCGCGGTGAAACACGCGGCGCACGCATGGCTGCCCGCGAAGCGGGAGAACGGCGGCGCCTAGCGGGCCGGCACGCCCGCACCGCCGCGCCCCGGCGAGACGCCCGCCCCGGCGCCTCGCCCCTCCCTCCCGCTTGCGATCCCAGGCCCATGTCCGCACCCACGCAGCTCCCCTCCGCCCGCTACCAGGAAGGCATCGCCCTGCACCGCTGGGAGGCCGACCCGGCCCAGCAGGCGGTGCTGCCCGAGTTCGACCGCATGCATGCGGCGCTGTGCGCGGCACCGAACGGCAACGGCAACGGCAACGGCCTGTTCGGACGACTGAAGTCGCTGCTCGGCAACGAGCCGCGCGCGGCCGTGCCGGGCCTCTACCTGTGGGGCAGCGTGGGCCGCGGCAAGACCTTCCTGATGGACCTGTTCGTCGCCAGCCTGCCGGCCGGCGTGGTGCTGCGGCGGCATTTCCACCGCTTCATGGAAGAGGTGCACGCGCGCCTGCGCGAACTGGGCGAGCGGCAGGATCCGCTGCTCGCCGTGGCCGACGGCCTCGCCGCCGAGCACCGCGTGCTGTGCCTGGACGAGTTCCTGGTCCACGACATCGGCGACGCGATGATCCTCGCCGGCCTGCTCGAGGCCTTGTTCGCCCGCGGCATGACCCTGGTCACCACCTCCAACACGGTGCCGGCCAAGCTCTACCGGGACGGCCTGCAGCGCGCGCGCTTCCTGCCCGCCATCGCGCTGCTGGAGCAACACTGCCGCGTGGTGGAGATGGCCTCCGCCCACGACTGGCGCCTGCGCACCCTCACCCAGGCCGCGGTCTACCACACCCCGCCCGGCCCCGAGGCCGAGCGCGCGCTCGCGCGGATCTTCGCCGACCAGGCCCAAGGCGCGGTGCGCGAGGGCGGCAGCATCGAGCTCAACGGCCGCGCGGTGCCGGTGCGCAAGCGCGCCGACAACATCCTGTGGTTCGACTTCGATGCGCTGTGCGAGGGCCCGCGCGCGGTGGCCGACTACATCGAACTGGCCAAGGCCGGGCCCACGGTGATCCTCTCCAACGTGCCGCAGTTCACCGTCTACAGCGAGAACGAGGCGCGGCGCTTCGTGCTGCTGGTGGACGAGTTCTACGACCGCCACGTGAAGCTGGTGCTCTCCGCCGCCGCGCCGGTCACCGAGCTGTACGACGGTGAGCGCCTGCGCGCCGAGTTCGGCCGCACCGAGTCGCGCCTGATCGAGATGCAGAGCGAGGCCTACCTCGCCAGCGAACACCTGACCTGAGCGCCTGTTCACGATCTTGCCGCCGATGTGCTGGGGGCATGGCGCGTGCCTTGCGGTAGTCCTGTGGGCGCGGAAACGCGGCTAGCTCGCTCTTGCTCGTCGCTCTTGCTCGTCGTTCCGGCGCAGGCCGGAGGCGCTTCACAACAGCGAAGCTGGTCACCCAGAGCAGTTACGCCTTGCTCGAAGCGTGGCGCTGCCCTGGCCGGCCGTAGGCCGGGGTTTCGCTCCCCTGCCGATGAGCGAGTTACT
>NZ_LFQR01000174.1 GCF_001182895.1 Frateuria defendens
CGATGGCCATCACCATCAGCACCGTCAGCACCGGGTTGCGGCGCAGGCTGCGCAGGCCGAGTTCAAGGTAATAGCCGAACATCCATTCACTCCTTACATCGCATTAGCTTTTCTCCCCTCGCCCTACTGGAGGCGAGGGTTCGGCCAGCTCGCGACGTTGCGCTCCGCCCGAACCCTCTCCCGCCGCTGCGTAGGCCCTCTCCCGGCGGGAGAGGGAACCTCCGTCACACCGACCGCGTCGCTTCCACCGGCGGCACCTTCGACGCCCGCAGCGCCGGTGCCAGCACCGCGCCCTGCCCCAGCAGCAACAGCAGCACCACGCCCACCGCCACGTAGGCCAGCGACAACGGCTGCATGGCGAAGCGCACCACCAGCCAAAGGTTCATCGCCACCGCCAGCAGCACGCCCAGCAGCACGCCGCCGCCGCTGATCAGGAGGTTCTCGGTGAGGAAGTAGCCCAGGATGTCGCGCTGGCGCGCCCCCAGCGCGCGGCGCACGCCGATCTGCTTGCGCCGCTGGCCGACCCAGAAGCTGGTGAGCCCGACGATGCCCGCGGCGGTGATCGCCAGCAGCACCACACTGATCACGCCCATGATGAGAGCCAATCCGCGGTCGCGGCCATAGACCTGTGTGCGGATGTCCGCATAGGGCTGCGCATCGACCAGGCGCATGCGGTTTACCCCAAGCAGCGCTTTCGGCGCATCCCGCACCATCGCGGCGACCGCGTCGGGTCGTGTGCGTACCAGATAAAGCCCGAAACCGGCGACGGAACGCATCGGCAGCAACAGCGAGTTATACGCCGTGGGCCCGCCCATGCCGGCCATCTGCCCCTGCAGGCTGGCAACCACACCCACCACTGTGCATGGCCGGCCCTGGATGTACACCGCGCGGCCGAGCATGCCGCCCTGTGATTGCAGGGCCTCGACAAGCGGGCGGGTGACGATGCACTGCGTGGCGGGGAGTTCACCCTGGCCGTCGAAATCGCCGATCTCGTCGGCGCGGAAATTGCGCCCGGCCAGCAACCGCAGCCCCAGCGTGGACAAGGTATGCGTGTCGGCAAAGTAGACCGAGACAGGGGCACGCGATGCATGTGGTCCGTCGTCCAGGCTTATCTCGTCGAGCCAACTGGGCCCGGCCAGAGGCACCGTATTGCCTGCGGAAGCGTCGATCACGCCAGGCAGCCCGCGCAACGCCGCCAGGTCCGTCTCCAGCATCGCCGCCTGCTGCCGTGCCGACAGGTGTTCGATCCAGTCATTGTTGACCACCACCAGCCCTGCCTCGTCCATGCCGGTGGGGCGCAGCAGGTGCGCCACGCGCTGGTGAATGACGAACAGGGCATTGCACACGATCGCCAACGTCAGCGCGACTTGCAACGCAACCAACGCTGTGCCGGTCTTGTGACAGCGGAGTGCGGCAAGGATGGGCCTGATCTGCATCGTCGCGGCCTCAGTTCGATTTCAGTTGCCACGCGGGCTGCACCCGTGCCGCGCGCCAGGAGGGATAGAACGCGGCGACCAGCGCGGCTGCCACCGACACCAGCACGGTCAGCCCTACCAGACGTGCGTCCACCTTCGTCAATGCCGCGATGTCGGACTCGAAGGCCAGCCGCGCGGCGAACGTACCTAGCACGGTCAGCAGCAGGCCCAGCGCGCCGCCCACCAGACCGATCACGCCCGCCTCGGCAAGGAACTGCGCATGTATCGCGCGCCGCGAAGCCCCCAGCGCGCGGCGCACGCCAATCTCTGGCGCGCGCCGCAGGAACTTGGCCAGCAACAGGCCGACGGTGTTGATCAGGCACACCAGCAGCAGGGCCACGGCAAGCAGCAGTGCGATGCGCGTCTCCGGCGGCACCACCTGCTTGTAGTCCAGCCACCGCATCAGGTCGCGCAGGCGCACATTGGGCGCCCAACCGAAGCGGCCGGCCTTCTGCTGCTCCATCGCGTAGTGATCCAGGAAGGCACGGTAGGCGCGCACCGCCGCCGGCGTGGGCAATTCCGCCCAGAAGCCGATCCACACGCATTCCGAGCGCATGCGCTCGGCCAGGCTCGTCGCTAGCTTGCCAGCGCATTGCTTCATGCCGATGGAATCCATCTGCACGTCGATCGCGCGATTGAACGGCACGAAGAAGTCCGGCGGCTGGCCGTAGGTGCTGCCGTTGTTCACGTCGTAGAAGCGCGGCTGCGGGTGCCACGTCGCCATCACCCCGACTACACGGTAGCGGTGGTCGTCCAGCATCACCTCGCGACCGACGCTGTCGGCATCGCCGAACAGCTTGCGATTGAGCGCATCGCCCAGCACCACCACGTCGGCCCGCTGGCCATCGTGGTCGGCCGTCCAGCCACCACCGTAATGGAACGGCACGTCGAACATCGGGAAGAAATCGGCGAAGGCCGCGTAGCCGCCCGCGCGGAACGGCGCGTGCGAAGCATCCTGCGGCACCACCGAGGCGCCAACCGGGTACAGCGCCGTCTGGTGTGCGGCGCGATGCGCGCGCATCAGCGCCATGGCGTCCAGGTAGCTGAGCATGTCCGGCGGCTCGCCATGAACCCGGTGCTGCTGCGGCCCCCAGTTGTCGATCTGCGGCACGAACAGCCGCGAGGATTTCCACGGAATGGGGTCGCCCGACACGGCGCGGAACACGGACCAGGTGGTCATCGACGCCGCCACGCCGAAACCGATGGCCATCACCATCAG
>NZ_LFQR01000175.1 GCF_001182895.1 Frateuria defendens
TGGACACTATGGACGGGACAACGCGATCAGGTCGCTGCCGGTGATCGCGCTCAGTGCCGCGTTACCGCCTTATGAGCTTCATCTCAAAGAAGCTTGGAATATGCACCAGTCGGGATGATCCATCTTCAAATCAAAAAAATCATCACTGTACACAAGCCCAAGTTTCTCAAGACGAGAGATGAATACATGCACGGCCTCCGACCCAAAGGATGGGCCAAAGGAGATCAAGTCATCGTTTATATCAAGAGGTGGCGAACTATCCATAGATTTCAGCAAATCATCGAGACTTACACTACGTTGCTGGAGTGCAGCCCGCCTAACAAGAATTCCGAACTCGGTAGTGACCTTAAGGCTTTTCATCAAATCATCTCGTTATCAATTACTGGGTGGGATATTTGCCCGGAAATTGTAGATCGGTGCGCGCTGAACTGGTTGAAATATCTGGAACCAGGATTGGTTGCCAGCAGGTGCCAACGAGGATTGCGGCACCGCGAAATCTATGCGAATCGGTCCTGTCCCACCAGGCTGCGGTGCACCAAAAGACGTCACATAAACCCGATCACCGCCTACTCCTGCAGGTATTGCCGTTCCTTCGGTATTTGACCACATGGTCAACTCATTTTGATCTACCCATCTCGACACCATCACATAGTTATCAGGTAGGGAGCCGGTAGCGGCCCCAACGCCACGAGGCGTGGTCACCGTCCAACCTGGTCCAAGAGGCTGAATTGGGTCCAGCGGAGGGGTTACTGCTACATTTGGAACACTTGATGGCTCAAATGTATCCAACGGTTGGTATGCATTTTTTGCTCCCGAAGCCCCCCCACCCAGCGCCGCCTCACCAAACACCAACCAGCCCGCATTCCCCAAGCTCTGGCCCACCTGATAGCCAAGCTGCTGGGGGTCGGATGCCCCTGCCATGGGGTCCGTCAACTGCTGCCGCTGCGCCGGACTCATCGGCACCAGATCGCTATTCTGCCAACCTGGAGCCTTGTCCGGCTCAATGAAGGGCACGGCAACCTGCAACGCGCCTTGCATTGCTCCCAGTACAAGCTGACTCCACCCGTTAAGCGTGTTCAAGTTGTTGTGGGTCCAATCATCCGCGATGCCTGTGAAGTAGCCGTAGTCGAACAGTCCCGTGGCACGCAAGGTGGCTTGCTCTGCCGTATCGGCTTGCCCACGCTGCTGCGATGCCAAGCGGTCCGCGTAGTTGGGCGAATCCGACGACACACCATCTGCACAGGAGATCAAGGCGCAGGCCGCGTCGTCCAAGCGCTGCTGCTCTTCCGCGCTCTTGCCCTCCTTGAGCTGGTCCAGCTTGGCTGTCTCATCCGGATGCAACTCACGGTTGTACAGTTCACCAGCCAGCGCCGTCGATGCGCCTGCGCCTGCGCCTACCGCACCACCGATAGCCACACTACCCAACTGCATCAGCAGCTTGCCCTGGCCCGAACCCGGATCGACATGGTTCTCCACCAGGTAGTGCTCCATGGCGCTGCTGGCCGCTTCGCTTGCACCCGCACCCAGCGCGCCTTGCGCGGCACTGCCACCACCCAGCGCCGCCGTAGCCGCTCCTACCAGTCCATGGAGCAGAATTTTGTTGGCGCCTCCATCACTCCAAGCCTTAGCCTGGTCTTCATCGCCCTGATTAAGCGCCTGGTGCTGCATATAGCTGGCGATATCGCCCGCCGCCCGCAT
>NZ_LFQR01000176.1 GCF_001182895.1 Frateuria defendens
GCGGAATCTGCGCTTGCATGCCTTGATCGTGAGCCTGCCTGACAATGGCATTGCTGTCGTATCCCTTGTCGGCAATCAGATGCTCACCCTTCAGGCCATCGATCAGCTTTGCAGCTTCTGCGCAATCCGCTCGGGCACCTTCCGTAACAAGGATTCGCAGCGGCATACCATGCGCATCCACGGCCAAATGTATCTTGGTGTTGAGCCCCCTTTTGTACGCCCGATGCCCTCATTGCCACCGCGTGCGCCAGCCGCATGCGGGTGAATCTTGCAATGGCTGGCATCAATCATCAGCCATTCGTAGTCCGGCTCATCGATCAACCGTTCCAGCAGCGATTCCCATACCCCCTTGTCGCGCCAGCGGCAGAAGCGCCGATGCGTGTTCTTCCAGTCGCCATAATCTGGCGGCAGATCCCGCCAAGGAGCTCCGGTGCGCAAGATCCAGAACACCGCATTGATGAAGAGCCGATTGTCTTTGGCTACGCG
>NZ_LFQR01000177.1 GCF_001182895.1 Frateuria defendens
TTGCTCGCGTAGTCGTCCGTATCCTGCTCGCTGATCACGTTCAGGTGGTGGCCGATGGCCGCCACCACCTGGTTCCCGGTCAGCTGCGCGCCCTGGAGCGTCGCATCGTTGCCGGCCACCAGGCTCAACCGGTTGGTCGCGTCGATGTGGCTCTCCGCATGCGTGGTGCCATTGCCGTGCGCCTTGCCCCCGCCCACGCTCGCCTGCGCATAGAAGCCCACGCCGTCGGTGCCGATCTGCAGCCCCACCCCACCGCTGGCGTTGCGGTTGCTGCTCTTGAGGCGGTGTTGCTCCGCCTGGCTCAGCACGTTGAGGTCGTGGCTCGCCGCCAGCGTCACGTTGTCGCCCGCGATCGCGCTGCCGATCACGTTGAGGTCGCCGTGCGTGGCCGCCACCGTCACGTCGCCCTGGCTGCGAAGGTGGCTGCCGTAGGCCGTCTCGTCGTGCGTCGTGGTCGTGCTGCTCGCACTGGCACCGCCGATGCCCACCTGCAGGTTGATGCCGCTGTCGGTGCCGTTCTGGCTCAGCGTGCCCGCACCGTTCTGCATCGCATTGGCCAGGTCCGCCGTGTCGTAGGCGGTCTTGGCCGCATACAGCGCCTTGAGCCGGTCGTCCTTCACCTCGCGACCGCGCTGCACGTCCGCATAGGTCGTGGTGGCCAGGTCCGCCAGCGCCCCGCCCAGGCCCACGTTGATGCCGCCCTGGCTCATCTTCTGGCTGTAGCGGGTGTCGCTCGTCCCCACCGCCGCGTCGATCGTGACGTTCTGGCCCACCAGCGTCACGCCGCGCTGGCCGATCACGTCCGAGCCGGTCAGGTGCAGGTCCTGGCCCGCGCTCAGCATCACCTTGCCGTCCGTGCTGCCCACCAGGCTGCCGGTGTAGCTCACCTCGGTGCTGCCGCTGGCCGTCGCCTGCGTGCGGTTGCCGATCAGCACGCTCAGCCCGCCGTTGTTCATCAGGCC
>NZ_LFQR01000178.1 GCF_001182895.1 Frateuria defendens
GCCTGGCGCAGACGTGGAGCGTGGGCAGCACGCTGTCGGGCGACACGGTGACGGTGGGGGCCGGCCACGACCTGACCGGCACGGCGGTGCAGATCGCCGGCACGCACGACGTGACGCTGGCGGCGGGCCACCACCTCAGCCTCGATGCCGGACAGAACACCGTCACGCAGGATCAGGCCAGGCAAGTGAGCCGCACCGGCCTGATGAACAACGGCGG
>NZ_LFQR01000179.1 GCF_001182895.1 Frateuria defendens
CGACCAGCTTGGTGCGCAGCTCGTCCTTGCCGGTGATGGCAATTCTGTCCAGATGATGTTTGAAGGTGCCGAAGAAGCGCTCGATGCGCCCGTTCTGCCAGGGGCAGTGCAGATCGGTGGTTTGCAGGCGGATGCCCAGCAGGGTCAACGCGGTTTTCATCAGGCGACTGTTGAAGCATGCCTCATTGTCCACGCGAATCGCGCGCGGCACCCCAAAGCGTCGGCATGCGATCACCAACTCGCGCAGGATGATGACGCTGCGCTTGTCGGCCAGGGCGCTCAAGCGCAAGCAGGCGCGCGACCCATGATCGAGCAGGCCGAGCATCAGGTGTTGCCGACCGCTGAGATCGGCCTTGCCGGTCAGGTCCATCGCCCACACGCGATGCGTGGGCATGGGGCGCGGCACGCGATGCTTGCCGTCGCGTCGAAGGCGGATGATCTCCGTCGTGGCTTGTCGTAGCACGCTCGCCACGTAGGACTTGCCGACCGTGACGCCGCGCGTGGCATGCCGTCGGTTGAACGCCTCCGCCAGCACGCGGCAGCCGAGGTCAGGCGACCACGCGCGCAAGCGGGTCAGCTCGCGGCGCACCCAGGGTGGTTTGGGCCGGCAGCGTTGGTGTGAGGGTGACGGTACGAAAGCGAGCGGCGATGACAGCCACAGCCTGGCGCAGACGTGGAGCGTGGGCAGCACGCTGTCGGGCGACACGGTGACGGTAGGGGCCGGCCACGACCTGACCGGCACGGCGGTGCAGATCGCCGGCACGCACGACGTGACGCTGGCGGCGGGCCACCACCTCAGCCTCGACGCGGGGCGGGACACGGTCACACAAGACCAGGCCAAGGAGGTCAGCCGTACGGGCCTGATGAACAACGGCGG
>NZ_LFQR01000018.1 GCF_001182895.1 Frateuria defendens
GGAAGGCGCGCCCTCGGGGTGTCCTTCTCTTTGGTTACTTTCTCTTGGACAAGCAAGAGAAAGTAACTCGCCCTCCGGCAGGAGGGCGAAACCCCGGCCAAAGGCCGGCCAGTATGCAATGGCGCTTCAAGAACACAGCGAACTCTCCCTGGCGGACACCCGCAGGGAGATCGTGAACAGGCTCCAAGGCAGTTCAGCCGACAACGCAGCCCTTCCTGCCACACCACGCGAGCCATTCACTGACAAGGCGGCCCCTTGCCACGAAGCTGCGCACCATCACCCCCGCTCCCGCAACCGCCCCTCCGCCAGTTCGAGCCAGCGCGTCGGCCCGATGGCTTCGAGAAAAGCCTCGTCATGGCTGACCACCACCAGCGCACCCTCGTAGGCACGCAGCGCGCTTTCCAGTTCGCCCACCGCATCCAGGTCGAGGTTGTTGGTCGGCTCGTCCAGCAGCAGCAGTTGCGGCGCCGGCTCGGCGTGCAGCACGCAGGCCAGCACGGCGCGCAGGCGCTCCCCGCCCGAGAGCGCATGCACGGGCAGGTGCCGGCGCTCGCCACGGAACAGCCAGCGCGCCAGCAGGTTGGCGCGCTCGCCGTCCGGCAGGCCGGGGGCGAAGGTGGCGAAGTTCTCCGCCACCGAACGCGCCGGATCGAGCAGGTCCAGGCGCTGCGAGAGGTAGGCCACGCGGCCCTCGCCGCGCCGCACGCTGCCCGGCGGCGACGGCGCCGCGTCGCCGCTCAGCCAGCGCAGCAGGGTCGATTTGCCGGCGCCGTTGGGGCCCGTGACCGCGATGCGCTCGGGCCCCCGGATTTCCAGCGCCAGCCCGGGCGAAGCGAACAGCTTGCGCTCGCCGTGCGTCGCCTGGAGATGGCGCCCCGCGAACACCGGCTTGCCCGCCGGCACCCGCGTGGCCGGCAGCGTGAAGTCGAGGTCGGGCGCCTCGCGCAAGGTACGGGCCGCCTCGCCCAGCCGCTGCCGCGCCGCATCCAGGCGCGCGGCATGCACCGCCTCGGCCTTGCCGGCCGATGCCTGCGCCGCGCGTTGGCGCCGGCCCGCCGCGAGGCTCGCCAGGCCGGCGCTGGGCAGTGCGCGCCGGGCGCGGCCCGCGCGGCGCTCGGCCCGCTCGCGGGCCTCCTGCCGCTGCTGCTGCTCGCGCCGGGCTTCCTGGCGCAGCTGGCGCACGTCCTGCGCGGCCACCGCCCGTTCGGTGCGCACGGCTTCGCGGTAGAAGTCGAAGCCGCCGCCGTACAGGCGCAGCTCGGACGGCCCCAGTTCGCCGATCTGGTCCACCCGTTCCAGCAGTTCGCGGTCGTGGCTGGCCACCACCAGGCAGCCTTCCCAGCCCTCCACCAGCCGGTGCAGGCGCTGGCGCGCCGCGCGGTCGAGGTTGTTGGAAGGCTCGTCCAGCAGCAGCACGTCCGGCCGCCGCAGCAGCTGCGCGGCGAGGCCGAGCGCCATGACCTCGCCGCCGCTGAAGCTGTCGAGCCGGCGCTGGAACGGCACCTCGGCCAGCCCCAGGCGCGCGAGCGCGGCGCGCGTGCGTTCCTCCAGGTCCCAGTCGTCGCCGACGGCGTCGAACAGCGCCGGCTCCGTGCGGCCCGCGGCGATGGCCGCCAGCGCCTGCAGCCGTTCGGCGATGCCCAGCACGTCGGCCACGCGCAGGTCGCCGGCCAGCGGCAGGTGCTGGGGCAGGTAGGCGAGCGTGCCGTGCACCGCCACCTGTCCCGCGGCCGGCGCGAGCTGGCCCGCCAGCAGCTTGAGCAGCGTGCTCTTGCCGATGCCGTTGGGCGCGACCAGGCCGGTGCGCACCGGCCCCAGCGCCATCGAGAGACGATCGAAGACCGGCGTGCCATCCGGCCAGGAAAAACAAAGCTGCGACGTGCGGACAAAGGCGTCGGCCATGCGTGGTGCTCCTTCGGTGCCGGGGCGGCTTGCGCCCCGGCATGCGGACCATGACCCTCCGCGGCCGGCGGCTGGCGGCGGCGCAGAGGAGTCTCGTAAGGGTCGTCGGAGGAACCGCGATCACATGGTGGAGCCATCTCCTTTCACGATGCGGGTGGCGGCTGGCTCGCCATCCCTGTCACGTCCGTCGCCCCGCGGCAGGCGGAGCCCGGTCAGGCTACCGGAAGCCGGCGGCATCGACGAGCGCCGCCGGCGCACCGCACCTCGAAGGCAAGGCGAAAAGCACATTCAACCCTTCGCGGATCTCGCTCGGGCGAACCGGCCTGGGCCGCCGCGAGACGAGCCTGGGGTACAACGGGTTGGCCCTGGGCCCAGACAACCCGGAACATGCGGGTTCGGCTCGTCGATGCGTCCGCGGCACGCTCATCGCAGGCATCCGGTCGAGCCGACGCGAACACTGCGCTACGTACGCAGCCCCGCCACGAACCGCCCCAGCCGTTCCAGCCCCTGGTCGAGTTCGGCCATCGCGGCGGCGTAGGAGAGGCGCACGTGCCTGTCGGCGCCGCATGTTCCGAAATCCCTGCCCGGCGTCAGCGCCACATGCGCCTCCTCCAGCGCCCGCTCGCAGAATTGCATGGCGTCGAGCCCGGTGCCGCCGACGTCGAAGTAGACGTAGAAGGCGCCGTCCGGCGCCACCGGCACCGGCAGGCCGATGCGTGCCAGGCCTTCCAGCACCAACGCGCGGCGCGCGGCGAATTCCAGCCGGCGCGCCTCGCACACGGCGAGGGTGTCGGGCGTGAAGCAGGCCAGGGCCGCGTGCTGGGCGGGGGTGGAGGGGCAGATGTAGTAGTTCTGCGCCAGCCGCTCCATCACCGGCACCATCGCGGGCGGCACCACGCACCAGCCCAGGCGCCAGCCGGTCATGCCGAAGTACTTGGAGAAGCTGTTGATGACGACGGCATCGGGATCGACCGCCAGCACGCTCTGCGCGGGACGGCCCGCGGCGCCGGCGTCGCTGAGGTTCAGGTAGATCTCGTCCACGATGCGCCACGCCGCGTGCTCGCGCGCCCATGCGCACAGGGCGGCGAGTTCGGCCGGCGGCACGGAGGTGCCCGTGGGGTTGGAGGGCGTGGCGACCATCAGGCCGCGCGTGCGCGCGCTCCAGTGGGCGCGCACGGTGGCCGCGTCGAGCTGGTAGCGGGTGGCGGCATCGGTGGGCACCAGCTTGACCTCGGCGCCGAAGCCGCTCAGGAACTGGCGGTTGCACGGGTAGGAAGGGTCGCCCACCAGCACCTCGTCGCCGGGGTTCACCAGCGCCGCGGCGGCCAGCAGCAGGGCGGCCGAGGCACCGGCGGTAACCAACACGCGCGCGGGATCGACCTGTACGCCGTGCATGGTTTCGTAGAACCCGGCGATGGCCCCGCGCAGCGCGGGCAGGCCGAGCGCCGCCGTGTAGGGCAGCTGCCCGCCGCGCACCACCGCCTGCATGGCCTCGATCACCGCCGGCGGCGCGCCGAAATCCGGCTCGCCCAGGCTCAGCTTGACGACGTGGTGGCCCGCCGCCTCCAGCGCCGCGGCGCGCTTGCCGAACTCCATGGCGAAGAACGGCGCGATGGCCTGCGCGCGATGGGAAAACCTCACCTGGCACTTCTCCCGGTCATGGACGTCTGATCGGCCCGCGCCGCACGCGCGGGCCGGCCGTGGAGTGTAGTGGATGGTCCCGCGTCGACGCTGCGGCATGGCGGCGCGAAGCCCGCCGCGCCGAGGCGCGCGGGCTCACGGCGCCGCGTGATGGTCGTAGCTGATCACGCGGCTGATGCGCCAGGCGCCGTCATGGAATGCCCAGAGGTGGACGAAGCGCGCGAGGGCGTCGCAGCGCCCTGTACTCAACGCGCAGAAACGATGGCTTCCGGTCTCCACCGCGCCGAAGCCCTTGATCGGATAGACCTCCAGCGTACCGGCCACCAGTTCGCGCCGCAGTTTTCCGCAGACGCCCTGCCGCAGGCTCTCGACCAGCTTCTCGCGGCCCAGGGTCAGCCCGCCCTTGTCGTGGTAGAACTCGATGTCCGGCGCGATGTAGCGCGCGAAGGTGCGCAGGTCGCAGCGGTTGTAGGCGTCGAACACCGTGCGGTCCAGCGCGGTGATCGTGGCGAGCAGCGCATGACCGCCGGGCGCATCCGCCGGCGCGGCGAGCGCAAGCGAGGCGATGAACGCGGCGGCGAACCCCGTCACCGCCTTGCCGATGGCGCGCATGAACACGGACGTCTCTCCCTGATGTGATCGTCGATCCTGCCATGCCGGCGCCCAGGGCACCAAGGCGAGCGGCGCTCAGCCCTGCCAGGCCACGCGCGCCATCGACGCGGCCACGCACCACCCCACCACCGCCAGCACCGGCCAGCGCGCCGCGGCCAGCAGCGCGAAGGCGATCAGCGCGATGGCGAAATCCCCCGCGTCGTGCACCGCGCTCACCCACACCGGGTCGTAAAGCGCCGCCGCGAGCAGGCCGACCACCGCGGCGTTGACGCCGGCGAGCATGCGCGCCGCGCCGTCGCGCGCCGCCAGCGCGCGCCAGAACGGCAGCGCACCGCCGATCAGCAGCAACCCCGGCAGGAAGATCGCCAGCAGGCCGACCACGGCACCGACCAGCCCGCCCTGCCCGCCGTGCAGCCGCTCGCCGAGGAAGGCCGCGAGCGTGAACATGGGGCCGGGCACCGCCTGCGCCGCGCCGTAGCCGGCGAGGAAGGTGTCGTTGCCCACCCAGCCGGGATCGACCACCGTCTGCTTGAGCAGCGGCAGCACCACGTGGCCGCCGCCGAAGACCAGCGCGCCCGCGCGATAGAACGCGGCGGCCACCTGCCCGAGCGGCGGCAGGGACGGACTCGCCAGCAGCGCGACAGCCAGCAGCCCTCCGAAAGCGATGAGAAGCGCGCCGCCCGTGCGATGGCCGTAGCCGAGCGCAAACGTCTCGCCGCGGCGCGCCGTCACCGACCGGCACAGCCACGGTCCCAGCGCCGCGGCCGCGGCGATCACGAGCAGCTGCATCCACGCGCTGCCCACGATGGCGACCAGGCCCGCGGCCACCGCCGCCATCAGGGCGCGATGGCGATCCGGCGCCAGCGTGCGCGCCATGCCCAGCACGCCCTGCGCCACCACGGCCACCGCCACCAGTTTCAGCCCGTGCAGCGTGCCCTGCCCCCACGGCCCGGCCAGCCGGTCGCTCAGCATGGCGAAGGCGAACAGCAGCAGCGCCGAGGGCAAGGTGAAGCCCGCGAAGGCCGCCAGCGCGCCGCCCCAGCCCGCACGCAGCAGGCCGATGGCGAAACCGAGCTGGCTGCTGGCCGGCCCGGGCAGGAACTGGCACAGCGCCAGCAACTGGGCGTAGTGCGCCTCGTCCAGCCAGCGGCGCCGTTCGACGAACTCGCGGTGGAAATAACCCAGGTGCGCGATGGGGCCGCCGAAGGAAGTCAGGCCCAGGCGCAGGAACGCGAGCGCCACCTCGGCCACGCGGCCGGGGCGTGCGGGCGGCGAGGCTTGGGCGGCAGGCGGACTCATCGGCCCAACGCCCGCGCTCCGGCTCCCTCCCCGGCATGCGGGGGAGGATTGGGGAGGAGCAAGCCCTTGCCTCGCGGCAAGACCTCGCCGCCTCCCCACCTCGCCCTGCAAGCAGGAGAAGGCGGCGAGAACCTGCTCATGATCTCGCCGCCGCAGTGCATCGTACCCCCTGTAGGAGCGCGCCTTGCGCGCGACCACGGTGCCATGGCGTTACCGCTGCGCAGCGGTCGCGCGCAAGGCGCGCTCCTAACATTGGCAGCCATGCCTTGCCGGGGAATCGTGGGCAGGTTTCGAGAGCGTCCACGGCGAGCATGGGGACGGACGCCAGGGCCAGGCAACGCCGTCACGGCGGGCAGCGACCTCGCTACGCACGCCTCTATCCGGCACGCCGGCACGCGCGCGCCCTGGCCGGCGATGCCCTCAATGCTCGCCATGTTCCGACGATGCGCCCGCGGCCGTCGTCCGCCGCAGCGCCAGCGACTCCCACACCGCCACCACGGCCAGCACCAGCGTCGTCGCCACTTCCAGCACGCGCGGCGACAGCAGGTGCTGCACCGTCGGCCAGGCCAGCGCCGCCAGCAGCGCGAGGCCCACCACGTGCGAGAGCGGCGGCGTGGGCCGGTCGTTGGTCACCCACTTGAACAGCGCGGTGCCCACCAGGAAGCAGGCCGGCGCGCCGAGCAGCGCGGCGAGGCCGCCCGCGCTGGCGTGCTCCGGATGCACCAGCGCCACCTCGTCGCCCACCGCCGCCAGGATGATGCCGGCCACGATCAGCGTATGCAGGTAGGTGTAGGCGATGCGCGCCTGCCGGCCGGGGTCGGACGAGTGGCTGATGCGGTGATGCGCGCGCTCGGCGCCGGTGTCGAAGTAGATCCACCACATCAGGATGCTGCCCAGCACCGCGGCGAGGAAGCCGGTGAAGGCGCCGGCGTCCCACGCCAGTTTGGCGAAGGTGGCGCCGGTGACCAGCAGCGACTCGCCCAGCGCGATGATCACGAACAGCGCGCAGCGCTCGGCCATGTGGCTGCCTTCCACGTTCCAGTCCGCCGTGCTCGAGCGGCCCAGACCCGGCACCCAGAAGTACAGCGACGGCCCGGCCAGCTCGATCGCCAGCGCCAGCGCCCACCAGGCGAGGCGCGCCTCGCTCCCCGCCGTGGCGCCGGCGAGCCAGAACACCCCCGACACCGCCAGCCAGGCGAGGATGCGCTGGAAGTTGCGCGTCATGCCGCGCGGCTCGTGGCGCACCGCCCACAGGAAGAACAGCGTGCGCCCCACCTGCATGAACACATAGGCGCCCGCGAAGGCCGGGCCGCGCCCGCCGAACGCCTGCGGGATCGACATCGACAGCAGCAGCCCCGCCAGCATCAGCACGAACAGCGCCAGCCGCACCGGGATGCGCTCGGGGTCGAGCCAGTTGGTGACCCAGGAGGTGAAGATCCACACCCACCACACCGCCATCATCAGCAGCGCCACCTCCAGCAGCCCGCCGAAGGTGAGGTCCTCGAGCAGCGTGTGCGAGAGCTGGGTCACCGCGAACACGAACACCAGATCGAAGAACAGCTCGATCATGCCCACCTTGCCGCTGTCGTCGCGGCCGCGCGAGCGCAGCAGGGATGCCGTCATCGTTGCCTGCTCCTTCATCGTTGCCGCTCAGGCGCGCGTGCAGCGCCACCACAGGAATACCGCCAGCGCCGCCGGCACCGCGAACACCAGCAGGAAGATCGGCAGCTCCTCCTTCACGGTGTAGCCCGCATAGCGCACGCCATGCCACAGGTTCCACCCCGCGCCCAGCAGCCATACCGGGACGAAGGCGAGCGCGGCCGCCGCCATGCCGCTCGCCGGCGCGCCGCCGAGCAGCCGCCCGCCCAGCAGGAACAGGCCGAGCAACGCCAGGCCCGCGGCGATCACGATGATCGTATGCATGGATGTCTCCCTTGCGGCGCCACCTGCGGCGGCCGGTCCGGCAGATCATCGCATTCCACCGGGCCGGCGCGGCAAGCGATGCGGTGTACCGGTGCCAGTGCGGTGTGCCGGCCCGATGTGCCGACGCGGCTGCGACGGCGGACGGCCGTTTTGCTAGCCTGCACCTACCACTCCTGCCACGCCCCGCATGAACCGGCCATCCGCCCGCCACCGCATGCATGAAGCGCTGTCCACCGCGACCCGGCTCGTGACGGCGGGCGTCGGCCTGCTGTTCGTCGGCCTGGGGGTTGCCGTACTCGCCTCCCGGCATGCGCAGGGCGGCTGGGGATCCCTACTCGCCGCGCTGGCCCTGCTCGCCCTCGGCGCCGAGGCGCTGCTCGGCGCGCTCCGCAACCGGCGGCCCTGGCTCTGGCGCATCGGCCCGCTGCCTTAGGCGACCCTGACACGGAATGCGGACACCTGCAGCCTCACCGGCGAGAGGTGGGTGACTTCCGCCAGTGTGGCGTGCATCACCGGGCGCCCTTCAGTCGCAGCCAGATCCCTCCGTATAGTTGGGCCAATGCATCCACACGCATTACGAGGAGATGGTATGCGTAGGGCCATAGCATGGTCGTTAGTGTGCTACGTCTCGGCTATGTCGCCTGGCTTCGCCCATGGGCAACAACATGGAGACGATCACGGCATCCGCCCTTCTTACAAGCATTGCCTTGATGCGGCAGGCGGCACCACGCCATCTATGCAGGCATGCATGGACAGCGAATACGACTTCCAGGATGCGCGCCTGAACAAGGCCTACAAACAAGTCCTGGAAAAACTCGATCAAGCCGGAAGATCGAAACTCCGCGCGGAAGAAAGAGCGTGGATCGGCCATCGGGAGGCCCACTGCAAGGCCGACCCCGATGGCGGGCAGGCGGCCGAACTCCTCTCCTACGACTGTTCGGTGCATGAAACCGCAAAGCAAGCGGCGCATCTTGAAAATCTGCTACGCGGCGAAGGCGTGAAACGCTGATTCACTCATGCGAGGTCATGGACATGACTGACCGGAATGGCTGGACCCTGGGGCAGACTTCCAAGCACTATGAAACCGGCGACCGCGGACCTGGCACGATCTCCACGGGGAGGCACGATCACGGCGGCGTCTCATACGGCAGCTACCAGCTCTCATCCCATGCCGGCACGCTGCGCGAATACCTCGACCACTCCGCATACGGCAAGGAATTCGACGGACTCAAGCCGGTCACTCCCGAGTTCGACGCCAAGTGGCGGGACTTGGCGAAGGCCGACCTGGGCTTTGGCGAAGACCAGCACAACTTCATCAAAGCAACGCACTACGACGTGCAGATGGCCCGCCTGAAGGCCGACGGGCTGGACTTGGCCCATCGGGGGCCTGCGGTAAAGGACGCCGTGTGGAGCACGTCGATCCAATTCCGGAACAAGACAAAAGCTATTTTCGCGAGGGGCCTGGAAGAGAAATTCGGCACTCGCTACAAGTTATCGGAGCTCAGCGACAAGGACATTGTCGAGGCTGTCCAGGATTACAAAATAGTCCACAACAACGATCTCTTCAGAAGCTCGCCCGACATACTGAGGCCCCTAAAGCGCCGCGCCATCAATGAGAAAGAAGACCTCATGGCACTGGCCGCGGGCCAGAAGCAGTATCACACCTTGAAGCAGGACTCCCGCGGCATGGACGTCGTCCAGCTGCAGAGAGACCTGGATCATCTGGGCTACCACGACGCCAACGACCACGCCCTGTCGCCGGACGGCAAATTCGGTCCCGGCACCAGACATGTCGTGGAAACTTACCAGCACGATCATGGCCTGGCCGTTGATGGCAAGGCGGGCCCGCAGACTCAAGCCTCCCTTCACCAGGCGGCGACAGCCGCACCGACTTTCCCCGCCTTGAACCAGCCCTCGCACCCCGACCATGCCATGTTTCTTCAGGCGCTCGGCCACGTGCATCAAATGGACTTCCAGCACGGCCGCATTCCAGACCAGCAAAGCGACAACATCGCTGCTGCCCTGGTCGTGTCGGGCCGGCGTGATGGTCTATCGCGTATCGACGTCGTGGCGCTTGGTACAGATGCAAGGAAAATATGGGGCGCTGAACACCCGCCGGGCATGAAGGACCACTTCATGGATAAGCTCACCGCCGTGGATACGGTGGCGGCGGCCCGCACTCCGGTCGAGCAAAGCAGCGCATCGTGGCAGCAAGCGATGCAGCAGTTCCAGAACCTGCAACAGCAGCAGGCACCCCAGTCCGTCCAAGACCAGACCCAAGTTCATGTCCAGCCAGGGCCGGTGCTTTCAAAGTAGATGCTGCATGCCTATCCGATCACGCTCGTGACGGGCGCCTTTAGGGCCCGAACCGCTCCGCATAGATCCCCGCCACCCAGTCGACGAACACCCGCACGCGCGGCGCGAGCTGGCGGTGCTGGGGGTAGAGCGCGGTGACCGGGAGGCCGGGGCTGGGGAAGTCGGTGAGCACTTCGACCAGGCGGCCTTCGCGCAGGTGCTCCTCCACGCTCCAGCGCGGCAGCTGCACCAGGCCGCAGCCGCGCAGGGCGCAGACCACGTAGCTCTCGGCGTCGTTCACCGTCACCCGGCTGGCGAGGTCGTAGCGGCGCACCTCGCCGTCGAGGACGAACTCGAACGGATAGCGCAGGTCGTGGTTGCTGGAGAAGAAACCCACTGCGACGTGGTCCGCGAGTTGGTCGGGGTGCCGCGGCGTGCCGTGTTCGGCGAGGTAGGCGGGGCTGGCGCAGACGGCCTCCGGCATCACGGCGAGGCGGCGCGCGGCCAGGGAGGAATCCCTCGGGACGCCGGCGCGCACTACGCAGTCCACGCCCTCGCGCACCAGGTCCACCAGCCGGTCGCCGCTGCTGATCACCAGCTCGATGTGCGGGTATTGGCGGCGGAAGGCGTCGATGCGCGGCAGGATGATCTGGGTGGCGTGGGTGCCGTGCAGGTCCAGCCGCAGCGTGCCGCGCGGGTTGGTGGCGACGTGGTGCAGCGAGGCTTCGGCGTCCGCCAGCTCGTCGAGCAGGTGGCGGCAGCGCTCGTAGAAGGCCAGGCCTTCCTGGGTGGGGCGCACCTGCCGCGTGGTGCGCTCGAGCAGGCGCACGCCCAGGCGCGCCTCCAGCGCCTTGATCGCGTGGGTGGCGGTGGCCTTGGGGATGTCCAGCCAGCCCGCCGCGCGGGTGAAGCTGCCGGACTCCACGATGCGGACGAACAGTTGCAGGGCGTCCAGGCGGTCCATGGGCAGGTTCCGGGCTGATTGTTGGCGATGGTGAAATTTAATTATCTACCAGCGCTCATTTATCCAATCAACGCCAATTACCAGAATGCCTCCCGTCGGCGCCGCCAGGCGCTGCCCTCAACCATCCAACGGGAGATTCGCCATGAGCAACGTCACCAAGGCCGCCATCGTCACCGGCGCCTCGCGCGGCATCGGCCGCGCCATCGCCGAGCGCCTCGCGCGCGAGGGCTTCGCGGTGCTAGTCAACTACGCGGGCAACGCCGCCAGTGCGCAGGAAACCGTGGCCGCCATCGTCCAGGCCGGCGGCACCGCCGTCGCGCAACAGGGCGACGTGGGCAAGGCGGAAGACGTCGCGCACCTGTTCGCCGCCGCAAAGGAAGCCTTCGGCCGCCTCGACGTGGTGGTGCACAACGCCGGCGTGATGGCGCTGTCGCCGATCGCCAAGGGCGACCTGGAGCTGTTCGACCGCGCCATCGCCACCAACCTGCGCAGCACCTACCTCATCTTCGGCCAGGCCGCCAACGCGCTGGGCGAGGGCGGGCGCATCATCGCGCTGTCCTCCAGCGTGCTGGGGGTCAATTTCCCCAGCTACGGCCCGTACATCGCCTCCAAGGCGGGCGTGGAAGGGCTGGTGCGCGTGCTCGCCAACGAGCTGCGCGGTCGCCAGATCACCGTGAACGCGGTGGCGCCGGGCCCGGTGGGCACCGAGCTGTTCTTCGACGGCAAGACGCCCGAGCAGATCGAGCGCATCGCCAAGCTGGCCCCGCTCGAGCGCCTCGGCACGCCGGAGGAGATCGCCGCCGTGGTGGCCTTCCTCGCCGGCCCGGACGGCGGCTGGGTCAACGCCCAGGTGCTGCGCGCCAACGGCGGCTACGCCTGAGCGGCGCCCCACCCCACGGCCATCGCCATGTAGGAGCGCGCTTGCGCGCGACCGCACCGCCCCCGCACGCGCGCTCCTACAGGTCGAACGGTTCCGCCCAGCGGGGATGGACCGTAACCCGCGCCAAGCCATCCCACCCGCGCCGATAGCGATGTCGCGCAAGCCGGCCACGGCCCGCGAGCGCATCCCCTCGACCCCGCACCCATGCATTTCCTCAAGGAGTACACAGCCATGAACCAAGTCATCCTCGTCACCGGCGCCTCCAGCGGTTTCGGCGCCCTCGCCGCCCGCGCGCTCGCCCGCGCCGGCTACACCGTGTACGCCAGCATGCGCGAGACGCTGGGGCGCAATGCGCCGCAGGTGGCGGCGGCGCGCGCCTACGCTGCCGAGCACAAGGTGGATCTGCGCACGGTGGAGCTGGACGTGGGCTCGCAACCATCGGCGGATGCCGCGGTGGCCGCCGTGCTGGCCGAACACGGCCGGCTGGACGTGATCGTGCACAACGCCGGCCACATGGTGTTCGGCCCGGCCGAGGCGTTCACGCCCGAGCAGTATGCGCAGCTCTACGACGTCAACGTGCTGGGCACCCAGCGCGTGAACCGCGCCGCGCTGCCGCAGTTGCGCGAACAAGGCCGCGGCCTGGTGCTGTGGGTGGGGAGCAGCAGCCATCGGGGCGGCACGCCGCCCTACCTCGCCCCCTACTTTGCCGCCAAGGCGGCGATGGACGCGCTGGCGGTGAGCTACGCCGGCGAGCTGGCACGCTGGGGCATCGAGACGTCTATCGTGGTGCCGGGCGCCTTCACCCAGGGCACCAACCACTTCGCCCACAGCGGCAAGCCAGCGGACGCGGGGCGCGCCGCCGAGTACGCCGAGGGCGCCTGCGCCGGCTTCGAGCAAGAGATCCTCACCGGCCTGGCCGGCTGCGAGCCGCCGGACGCCGACGTCGCCACGGTGGCCGAGGCGATCGTGAAGGTGGTGGACGCGCCCTACAGCAAGCGCCCGTTCCGCGTGCACGTGGACCCGTCCGACGACGGCTGCGAAGTGGTGAACGCGGTGGCCGACCGCATCCGCGCGGAGTTCCTGCGCCGCATCGGCCTGGGCGACCTGCTCGCGCCGCACCGTGTGCAGCCGTCCAGCCTTCCGAACACCGGCACGCCTCACGTCGCCTGAGCCGGCCCGAACGCTTGCCGCCGACACGGCCTATAGCGCCTCCCCCTGCTCGCAGGGGAGGCTGGGAGGGGGTGAATGCTTGCCTCGAGGCAAGGGCCTACCCCTCCTCAACCCTCCCCTGCACGCAGGGGAGGCGTAGGTAGCAGGCTCGAGGCGACCTCCAATGCTCTAGCCAGCTCGCCTCGCCTCTCGCCTCTCGCCCCCATCCTCACCCCTTCACACTCGAAGACACGTTGTGCGCCCGCCGCGGCGACCGGCCGCGGCCCGGCCCCCTCGTCGAATACCCCGCGCTGATCCCGGCTCTGGCACTCTACGTCGCCTGCAAGGGGAGCCGGCCGCCAGGCGCCGGATCGCAGGGACGCGACGACCGACCGATTTTCGATACGAGGGGGTTCCATGTCCGTTCCAGGCAAGTCGCTGCTCGCCGTCGCCGCCGTGGCGCTGCTCGGGGGCATCGGCTGGTGGTGGTGGCAGGCGCACCGCCCCGCCGCCGCCGCCGGGTCGCCGCCGCCGGTGCCGGTGGGCGTGGCCGTGGTGGAGCGCCGCGACGTGCCGGCGCTGATCCGCGCGGTGGGCAACGTGCGCTCGCACCGCAGCGTGGAGATCCGCAGCCGTGTGGACGGCCAGTTGGTGGCGCTGCGGGTGCACGAAGGCCAGGCGGTGCGGCGCGGCGAGCTGATGGCGCGCATCGACGACCGCGCCATCGCCGCCGCCCTGGCGCAGGCCCAGGCGCAGCTGGCGGTGGCGCGCGCGCAGCTGGCCTCGGCGCGGCTGGACCTCGGGCGCTACCGCACGCTCGCCAAGACCCAGACCATCCCGGCGCAGACGCTCGACCAGCAGACCGCGCTGGTGGCGCAGCTGGAAGCCACCGTGCGCACGCAGGAGGCCAACGTGGCGGCCAACCGGGTGCAGCTCTCCTACACGCGCATCGTGGCGCCCAGCGACGGCCGCGTGGGCCTACGCAACGTGGACGAAGGCAGCTTCGTGCGCGCCAGCGACACGCAGGGGTTGTTCTCGGTGGTGCAGCTCGACCCGATCAGCGTGGAGGTGGCGCTGCCGCAGGCGCAGCTGCCGCAGTTGCAGACGCTGCTGGTCCACGCGGGCGACGCGCCGGTGCCGGTGCGCGCCTACACCGCCGACGGCGGCACGTTGCTCGCCGAGGGCCGGCTCGGCTCGCTCGACAACCGCGTCTCCGCCGACACCGGCACGATCCGCTTCAAGGCCGAGTTCGCCAACCCGAACGGGCGCCTGTGGCCGGACCAGTCGGTAGTGGTGACGCTGCAATCGGGCGTGCTCGGCGGCGCGCTGGTGGTGCCGCAGAAGGCGGTGCAGCAGGGTGCGGAGAGCGCGCTGGTGTGGCGCATCCGCGACGGCAAGGCGGATGCGCGGCCGGTGCAGGTGGCCTACGCCGACGAGCGCATCGCGGTGGTCACGGGCGTGGAGGCCGGCGACCAGGTGGTGGTGGACGGCCATTCGCGCCTGCGTCCCGGCGCGGCGGTGCGCATCCTCCCCGCCGCCCCCGCGGCGACGCCGGCCGCGGCGGCCACGCCGCCGGCGGCGAACCGGAGCGCCTCGTGACCGCCGCCCGCAGCGTCTACGGCTGGTGCATGACGCACCCCGTCGGCACCGTGCTGCTCACCCTCGCGCTGGTGCTGATGGGCGTGCTCGCCTACCCGCGCCTACCGATCGCGCCGCTGCCGGAGGCCGACTTCCCCACCATCCAGGTCGGCGCCAACCTGCCCGGCGCCAGCGCCCAGACCATGGCCTCCGCGGTGGCGACGCCGCTGGAGGTGCAGTTCAGCGCCATCCCCGGGGTGACCGAGATGACCTCGACCAGTTCGCTCGGCTCGACCTCGATCACCTTGCAGTTCGTGCTCGACAAGAACATCGACACCGCCGCGCAGGAGGTGCAGGCGGCGATCAACACCGCCGCCTCGCAGCTGCCGCGCGACATGCCCAGCCTGCCGCGCTGGCGCAAGGTGAACCCGGCGGACAGCCCGATCTTCATCCTGGGCGCCACCTCCGAGCAGCTCTCCACCATCCAGCTGAGCGACCTCGCCGAGACGGTGCTGGCGCGCCAGCTGAGCCAGGTCGACGGCGTGGGCCAGGTGTTCCTGATCGGCCAGCACCGCCCGGCGGTGCGCGTGCAGGCGCGGCCGGAGGCGCTGGCCGCCGCCGACGTCACCCTGGCCGAGGTGCGCACCGCCGTGCAGCGCGCCAGCGTGAACCTGCCCAAGGGCGCGCTGTTCGGCGGCAACCGCGTCTCCACGCTGGCGGTGAACGACCAACTGTTCGCGCCGGCCGAGTACGGAGAGCTGATCGTGGCCTACCGCAACGGCCGCCCGGTGCAGCTCAAGGACGTCGCCACGGTGCGCCTGGGCGCGGAGAACGACTACACCCAGGTATGGCCCAACGGCCACCCCGGCGTGGCGCTGGCGATCATGCGCCAGCCCGGCGCCAACATCGTGGCCACCGCCGAGCGCATCCGCGCCGCGCTGCCGGGCCTGCGCGCCGCGCTGCCGGCGACCATGAACGTGGAGGTGTACAACGACCGCACGCGCACCATCCGCGCCTCCCTGCACGAGGTGCAGCTGACGCTGCTGATCGCGGTGGCGCTGGTGATCGGCGTGATGGCGCTGTTCCTGCGCCAGCTCTCGGCCACGCTGATCGTCTCGGCGGTGCTGGGCGTGTCGCTGATCGCCACCTGCGCCTTCATGTACGTGGCCGGCTTCAGCCTCAACAACCTCACCCTGGTGGCGATCGTGGTGGCGGTGGGCTTCATCGTGGACGACGCCATCGTGGTGATCGAGAACATCCACCGCCACCTGGAGGCCGGCGAGGGCATGCGCGAGGCCGCCCTCAAGGGCGTCGGCGAGATCGGCTTCACGGTGGTGTCGATCAGCGTGTCGCTGGTGGCCGCGTTCATCCCGCTCCTGTTCATGGGCGGCATCGTGGGGCGGCTGTTCCGCGAGTTCGCGCTCACCGCTACCGCGGCCATCATGATCTCGGTGGTGGTATGCCTCACGCTTGCGCCCACCCTGGCCGGCCTGTTCATGAAACCGCCACGCCACGCGCACTCCGGCCGGCCCGGCCTGTGGGAGCGCGTGGCCGGCGGCTACGACCGCGCGCTGCGCTGGGCGCTGGCGCACCAGCGTGCCACGCTGGCCGCGTTCGCGCTCACCGTGGCGGTGAGCGTGGCGAGCTTCGCCCTGATCCCCAAGGGTTTCTTCCCCTTGCAGGACACCGGCTTCATCACCGGCGTGACCCAGGCCGCCTCGGACATCTCCTACGAGGCGATGGTGGCCAAGCACAAGCAGCTGGAGGCGATCTTCGCCGCCGACCCCGACGTCACCGCCTACAACCACGCCGTGGGCTTCGGCGGCCTCACCGGCAGCGGCCGCATCTGGCTGGTGCTCAACGACCCGGGCGACCGCCGCGCCACGGTGAGCGAGGTGATCGACCGCCTGCGGCCCAGGCTGGCCCAGGTGCCCGGCATCCAGGTGTTCCTGCGCGCGGCGCAGGACATCAACATCGGCGCCGGCCAGCCGCGCGCGCAGTACCAGTACGTGCTGCGCGCGCAGGACAGCGGCGAGCTGGCCGGCTGGGTGCGCCGGCTCACCGAGCGGCTGCGCCAGGACCCGCTGTTCCGCGACGTCTCCAACGACATGCAGTGGGACGCCCACATCACCCGGCTCACCGTGGACCGCGCACAGGCCGCGCGCTACGGCTTCTCCGCCAGCGACATCGACAACGCGCTCTACGACGCCTTCGGCCAGCGCCAGATCAACCAGTACCAGACCGAGACCAACCAGTACTACGTGATCCTGGAGCTCAGCACCGCCCAGCGCGGCGACGCGCAGAGCCTGGCCTACTTCCGCCTGCGCTCGCCGCTCACCGGCGAGCTGGTGCCGCTGCTCGGCTTCGCCCGGCTGGAGCCGCCCGCCGCCGGGCCGGTGGTGATCGTGCACGACGGCATGCTGCCGGCCTCCAACCTCTCCTTCAACCTGGCGCCGGGCGTGGCGCTGGGCGACGCGGTGGCGCGGCTGGACGCGATCCAGGCGGAACTGGGCATGCCCGCCAGCGTGACCGGCGCGTTCCAGGGCGCCGCGCAGGCGTTCCAGGATTCGCTGGCCACGCAGCCGCTCTTGATCCTCACCGCGCTGCTGGCCGTCTACATCATCCTCGGCGTGCTGTACGAGAGCTTCGTGCACCCGCTCACCATCCTCTCCACCCTGCCCTCCGCCGGCGTCGGCGCGATCCTGCTGCTGTGGCTGTGGAAGCTGGACTTCTCGATCATGGCACTGATCGGCCTGATCCTCTTGATCGGCATCGTGAAGAAGAACGGCATCCTGCTGGTGGACTTCGCCCTGGGCGCGATGCGCGAGCAGGGGCTTGCGCCGCAGGAGGCGATCCACCAGGCCTGCCTGATCCGCTTCCGCCCGATCATGATGACCACGCTGGCCGCGCTGTTCGGCGCGGTGCCGCTCATGCTCGCCTTCGGCACCGGCGCCGAACTGCGCCAGCCGCTGGGCGTGGCCATCGTGGGCGGCCTGCTGCTCAGCCAACTACTGACCCTGCTGACCACGCCGGTGGTGTTCCTGGCGCTGGACCGGTTGTTCCATGCGCGCCGGCGGCAGGCGGCCGGAAGCCTGCCGACCACCCCGCTGTAGAAGCGCACCGGCGCGCGAGAAGCCCATGCCACGGTGACGCCGCAGCGCCCGGTCGCGCCTGCGGCGGCGGGCGCATGGCGCCTCCCCCTGCTGCAGGGGGAGGTCGGGAGGGGGTGAACTCTGGCCTCGCGGCAAGGGCTTACCCCTCCCCAACCCTCCCCTGCAAGCAGGGGAGGGAGCATGCAGCGTGCACTTGTGGCGCGTGGCGCAGCGCGCAGCCGGCAGGCCGCGCCGGCGATCACCCCGCCTGCCCCCGCAGGCTCGACCGGCGCACCACCAGCTGCGCCGGCAGCAGCGTGCTCGCCACCGCCTCGCCATGGATCAGCCGCAGCAGGCTGTCCACCAGCCGTTCGCCGGCCTGCTTGGTGTCCTGCATCACCGTGGTGAGCGCGGGGTGGACCGAGCGCGCCATCGGGATGTCGTCGAAGCCGGCCAGGGCCACGTCCTCGGGCACGCGCAGGCCGCGCTCGTTGAGCGCGCGCAGCGCGCCGATGGCGATCAGGTCGCTGGCGGCGAACACCGCGTCGAAGGCCACGCCGCGCGCGAGCAGGTTCTCCGCCGCCGCGTAGCCGGAGCGCTCGGTGCTTTCCGCATCGACCTGGAGGCAGCCTTCCATCGCCAGCCCCGCGCGGCGCAGCGCCTCGGCGCAGCCGTGGTAGCGGGCATGGAACTCGGGGAAGTGCTGCGAGGCGTCGCCCAGGAAGGCAATGCGCCGGCAGCCCTGCGCCAGCAGGTGCTCGCCCACCGCCAGGCCGCCGCTGAAGTTGTCGCTGCCCACCGACACCACCGGTTGCTCCGCCTGCACCACGCCCCAGCGCACGAAACGCGCGCCCTGCGCGAGCAGCTGCGCCTGCTTCTCGCGGTAGGCCAGGTAGTCGCCGTAGCCGAGCAGGATGATGCCGTCGGCCTTGCGCGCGTCGGCGTAGTCCGCGTGCCAGTCGCGCGAGAGCTGCTGGAAGGAGATCAAGAGGTCGTAGCCACGCTGCGTGCAGGCGCGGGTGATCGAGCCCAGCATGGAGAGGAAGAACGGGTTGATGTGCGACTCGTCCGCCGTGGGGTCCTCGAAGAACAGGAGCGCCAGCGTGCCCGACTGCTTGCAGCGCAGACTGGAGGCGTTCTTGTCCACCTTGTAGTTGAGCTCGTCCACCGCGGCCAGGATGCGCTGGCGGGTCTGGGCGTTGACCAAGGGGCTGCCGCGCAGCGCGCGGGAGACGGTGGGTTGGGAGACGCCCGCACGATGGGCGATGTCGAACGAGGTGATCTTGCTCATATGACGCGCCTGAACCTGCCCGGCCGGAAGCCCGATGATGCGACACCGGTCCCCATCGTCCGGCCTAGGCATTCTAGCCAGAGGTTCGCAAGAACTAATGCTGCGGTAGCAGCAAAGTGACCCGCAGCCCACCGTCCTCGCGGTTGGCCAGCGCGATGCGCCCGCCGTGCGCCTCCACGATCTCGCGCGCCAGCGCGAGGCCCAGGCCCGTGCCCGAGCGCTTGGTGGAGTAGAACGGCAGCAGCGCCTGCGCCAGCACCGTCTCGCTCATGCCCGGCCCGCGGTCGGCCACCTCGATGCGCAGCTCGCGGCCGATCACGTCCAGCGCCAGCGTCACCCCCTCCGGCGGGCCGCCGGACTCGTGCGCGTTCTTCACCAGGTTGATCAGCACCTGCTCGACCTGGGCGGCGTCGAACCAGCCCGGCTCCGCCGGCGGCTGGCCGCGCAGCGTGAACCGGCAATGCAGGGCGAGGCCGTCGAGGAAAGCCGGCCACGCGATCGGCGCCGGCTGTGGCGTGGGCAGCTTGGCGAAACTGGCGTAGCCGGCGATGAAGCCGTGCAGGTGGCGCGCACGCTCGCCGATGGTGGCGAACACCCCGGGCAGCCGCTCGGGCTGGCCGCGCCGCGCCAGCTCCGCGCCCGAGTGCGCCAGCGAGGAGATCGGCGCCAGCGAGTTGTTGAGTTCATGGCTGATCACCCGGATCACCCGCTTCCAGGTCGCCACCTCCTGCCGCGACAGTTCGCGCGTCATGCGCCGGAACAGGTGCAGCCGGTGCGGCCGGCCGTACAGGCGGAAGGCCCGCTGGGAGAGGTGGAAGGTCTCCTCGCCGCCGTCCATCTCCACCGTGAGCAGCGCGTCCTCGCCGCTTTCCGCGGCGCGGCGCAGCGCCTCGGGCACGTTCTTGAGCAGCTCGCCGAAGTCCAGCCCGTTGAGGCTGCGGCCCTCGTTGAACAGGTGCCGCGCGGCGATGTTGGCGTAGGCCACGCGGCCGTTGCCGCTGGTGAGCACCAGCGCCACCGGCGTGTTCTGCACCACCGTGTCCAGCAGCAACTCGCGCTGCACCAGTTGCTGGCGCTGCTCGCGCAGGGTCTGGCCCAGCGCGTTGTGCATGCGGATCAGGTCGCCCAGCTCGTCGCGGCGATCGGCGGCGATGGAGAAGCTGAAGTCGCCGTCGCGGTAGCTCGCCACCGCGCCCTCCAGCGCGCGCAGCAGGCGCCGGACCGGCGCCATCACCTGCGCGCCCAGCCAGAAGGCCAGCGGCAGCAATACCAGCACGGTGGCCAGCAGGCCGCCGTACACGTGCCACTGCATCGGCGCGCGCCACGTCAGGCCGAGGTCGCTGCGCGCCCAGGCCAGCGCCTGCGGCAGCGGCCATTGCGTGATGCCGGCATACACCAGCGCCCCGCACAGGCCGGCCACCGCCAGCCACACGGTGAGCCGCAGCTGCAGCGAGTTCAGGCGCATCGGCACCTCGCGGGGGCGGTCAGCGGCACGCAGGGTCCATCGGCGTCTGCGCGCAGTTCAGCGCGGGGCGGCCGTCGCCGCCCAGCTGGCCCAAGCCCATCGCCGGCGCCTTGCCGGACTGGCGCTGTGCCACGTTGGCCGGCGGCGGCGTGTAGGCGGGCTTGCGCGCCTTGAACTTGAAGTGGCTGGGCGAGGCGCCCTCGATGCTGTCGTCGATCAGCCGGGCCGGGCCGCTGCGGACATCCACGCTGCCGGCCGGGGCCGCCCTGCTCCAGCTGTCGTCCAGGCGGGCTGCCTGCGGCGCGCTGCGGGGACTCTCCTGCGCCCAGCACGCCGTGGCGGCGGCAAGCTAAGGACACCCGCATGGCGAGATGGCGCATGAGGATTCTCCCTCTCGTATCGAGGAGGATCATCCGCGTACGCGGCCGCGCCGGCAACCGGGCGGCCGCGGCACGCACCGGGCGACACCGCCGCTTCGTGCCGGCCTTCCGCAAGCCCCCGCCCCTCACCTCGATCCTTTCCCCGGCGGGGAGAGGAGGCAGAGCGTTGCGCCTCGTATTCATCGCGAACGACTCCTTCTCCGCTGGAAGAGAAAGCAAAGCGCAGCACCCCACGCTCACCGCGAACCGCGCCCTTTCCCCCGCGGGCCTGATTAGCGTCGCATCTCAGTTGCCCCTCACCGTCATTCCGGCGTAAGCCGGAATCCAGTGCCTTGCTCGCCATCCCAAGGCGCTGGATGACCCGCTTCGCTGTTGTGAAGCGCCTCCAGCTTGCGCCGGGATGACGAGCAGAGCGAAGGCTGCTGAGACTCGACGCTAATCAGGTCCTCCCGGGAACGGGTTGGGGTGAGGGGGGACACCGCCGCTTCGTGCCGGCTCTTCCGCAAGCCCCCGCCCCAGCGCCGATCCTCCCGGAGATCCGTAGAAGAGAGAAGGCAAAACCCGCTCACCCCTGCGGCGCCGCCAGCCCATAGCGCTCCATCCGCCGGTACAGCGCCTGCCGCGACAGGCCCAGCGCCTGCGCCGCCCGGCTCACCACGCCGTCGGCCTTGTGCAGCGCGCCCTCCACCGCCTCGCGGCTGGGCTCGTCGAGGTTGCGCTGGGCCGGCACCACCGCCACCGCGGGCAGGTTGAGCAGCTCCGGCGTCACCGCGTTGCCGCCGGCCAGCAGCGCGGCGCGCTCGATCGCGTTCTTCAGCTCACGCACGTTGCCCGGCCACGGGTAGCCGAGCAGCGCCTCGCGCGCCGCCTCGCCCAGCGCCGCGCGGCCGCCCAGGAAATGCTCGGCCAGCGGCAGGATGTCGTCCGTGCGCTCGGCCAGCGGCGGCAGGTTCACCTCGATCACGTTGAGGCGGTAGTAGAGATCCTCGCGAAAGCTGCCCGCGCGCACCATCGCCTTGAGGTCGGCATTGGTGGCCGAGAGCACGCGCACCTTCACCTGCCGCGTGCGGCCGGAGCCCAGCCGCTCGAACTGCCCCGTCTCCAGCACGCGCAGCAGCTTCACCTGGCCCGACAGCGGCAGGTTGCCGATCTCGTCGAGGAACAGCGTGCCGCCGTCGGCCAGCTCGAAGCGGCCCTCGCGCGCCTTCTGCGCGCCGGTGTAGGCACCGGCCTCGGCGCCGAACAGCTCCGCCTCGATCAGCTCGCCGGGCAGCGCGCCGCAGTTCACCGCCACGAACGGCCCGCGCTTGACCGAGGAATTGATGTGCACGATCTGCGCGATGCGCTCCTTGCCCGCACCGTTGGGCCCGGTGACCAGCACCGGCACGTCCGCGCGCGCCACCTGGCAGGCAAGCTCGAGCGTGCGCGCCATGGCGTCGGAGGCGAACACCAGCCCGTCCAACTCGTAGCCGCGTTGCAGCGACTCGCGCCGCTTGCGCCGCTCGTTGCGCGCGCGCGCCACCTCGCGGGTGGATTCGGACAGCTCCAGCAGGTTCTCCACCGTGGCCACCAGCTTGGCGTCGTCCCACGGCTTGGCCAGGTAGTCGGCCGCGCCCGCCTTCACCAAGGCCACCGCCGTCTCCAGGTGTGTCCAGGCGGTGAGCAGGATCACCGGCAGGTCCGGGTGGCGCTCGCGGATGGCGCGGAACAGCGCCACGCCCTCCTCGCCCGAGGTGGTGTCGGCGGTGAAGTTCATGTCCTGGATCACCACGTCCACGTTGCCGCGCTCGAGCTGCGCCAGCCCCTGCTCGGGCGTGGCCGCCACCAGCGGCCGGATGTCGTGCAGCGAGAGCAGCAGCGAGAGCGCCTCGCCCACGGCCGGGTTGTCGTCGATGATCAGTACGCTTCGCATCTTCCGTCTACACATGTCCGCATGGATGCGGCTCCGGGTGGAAAGGTTGCCATGACTTGCGGCAGGGTTGGGCGCCAGGCCTGCAACGGCCCCGCCCCGGGATCGACGAGGCTGGCCTCGCCCGCGGCATTCTCCATCCCATCACACCGACCGCGTCGCCACCACCGGCGGCACCTTCGCGGCGCGGCGCGCCGGGCTGAGCACCGCCAATTGGCCGAGCAGCCACATCGCCAGCGCGCCGGCCGGCAGGCAGGCGAGCGGCAGGCGCGGCACCTCGTAGCGCTGCATCAGCAGCAGATTCAAGGCCACCGCCAACAGCAGGCCCAGCACGATGCCAGCGCCCACGATGAGGAAGTTCTCGGCCAGGAAGTAGCGCAGGATGTCGGCGCGCGTGGCGCCGACGGCGCGGCGGATGCCGATGGTGCGCCGGCGCTGCTGCACCCAGAAACTGGCCAGCCCGCCGATGCCCAGCGCGGTGACGAACAGCAGGCCCGCGCCCGAGGCGAGCAGCAGGGCGATCATGGCGAGGTCGCGGTGAAAGTAGTCCCGCCGCAGTTCGGCATAGGTGCGCACCGAGTCCGGCGGAATGATGCGGTTCGGGGATAGCCGCATCAGCGCCTCCACCGCCTGGCGCAGCACGCGCCCGCGTTCGGCCGGGGCGCTGCGCAGCAGGTAGGTGATGCGGCGGTCGGCGGGCCGCTGCGGCCACAGCATGGTGAACTGGCTGGAACCGAGCGTGTTGAGGCGCGGCCGCACCAGCGTGTCCACCACGCCCACGACCCGGATGGGCTTGCGGGCGCCGGTGACCACGCTCTGCCCCAGCGCCTCCTTGCCGGGATACAGCCGCGCCGCCAGCGCCCGGCTGATGATGGCGACGGGCGGCGTCTGCGGATAGCCGTCCACGAACTCCTCGGCGCGGAAGTCGCGCCCCTCGACCAGCCGCAGGCCCAGCGCCTTGAGTTCGCCCGGCGTGCCGGCGAACACCGCCGGCTGCAGGCAGCCGGCCTGCTCGAGATTGCGCGCGGCTGCCCCACGCTCGAAGTCCGCCATGCTGGCGCAGGTGCCGTAGGACGACTCGCTGCGCCCGAGCGGCAAGGTGTCCACCACCACCGCGTCGGTAACGCCGGGAATCGCGCGCAACGCATCGAGATCCGCCTGGTGGCGGGCCAGCAGGTTCTCATCCTTGTCCACGCTCTCGCTGTCGAGCATCGACAGGCCGGCTTCGTCCACCCCGCTGTCGATACTGATCTGCGCGATGCGGTTGGCGACCATGAAGCCCGTGTTGCAGACGATGGCGCAGGTCACCGCCACCTGCAGCACCAGCAACCCGGCGGTGAGCTTGTGATGGCGCAGGGCGGCGAGGATGGGGCGCAATGGCATGACGGTCTCCTTTGCCTCACTGGGCCTTGAGCTGCAACGAGGGCGCGATGCGGCAGGCGCGCCAGGCCGGCAACAGGCCGGCCAGCACGCTCGCCCCCACGGCGAGCGCGAAGGTGCCGGCGAGCATGCCGGCGTCCATCTGCGCGAGGTGGGCGTAGTCGTCCGGCTGGCGCCGCACGCTCCACAGGCCGAGCTGCGCCAGCGCCAGGCCTAGCGCGCCGCCGGCCACGCCGATCAGCGCCGATTCCACGCCAAGCTGCACGAAGATGTCCCGCCGCCGCGCGCCCAGCGCCCGCCGCACGCTCACCTCGCCGCTGCGGCGCAGGAACTTGGCCAGCAGCAGCGCCACGATGTTGAGCAGGCACACCAGCAGGAAGCCGAGCGCCAGCCACAGCTGCATGCGCACGTCGCCCGGCACCAGGTCGCGTTGCGCGAGCCAAACCGACAACGGCGTCAGGCTGGCGTGCTCCGGCGGCCGCTCGAAGCGGCCCAGTGCCTGCTGCTGCGCCGAGTAATCGACCAGGAAGCGCCGGTAGGCTGCGGCCTGGCCGGCGTCCTTGAGCTGCACCCACACCTGCAGCCAGCTCATGCCGGGGCTTTGCAGATCAATGGCGCCATTCCAGCCGGATTGGTTGCCGCTGACATCGAGCTTGAGTTCCACGGCGGTGGACAGCGGCAGAAAGAAGAGATCCGCATCGCTGTAGAGCTTGGCCGAGGCATCGGCGTAGAACAGCGGGCGCGGGTGCCAGTCGGCGGCCACGCCGATCACGCGCAACGCCACATCGCCCAGCCGCACCGTTTGCCCGACACCGTCGGCCGTACCGAACAGCTTGCGGCTGAGGCTTTCCGCCAGCACCACCACGCGGGCGTGGCCCTTGTCCTCGGCGGCCGACCATGCCTGCCCATGGCGTAGCGGCACGCCGAACATCGGGAAAAAATCGGCGGTGGCGTAACGGCCGTCCGCATAAAAAGGCGACAGGCCCGCCCGCTCCGGCCGCACCAGCAGGTTGCCCCCGGCCATCGCCGCCTGCCGCTCGGCGCGGTGCGCATCGACCAGCGCCATCGCGTCGGGCCAGGTGAAGTTGACGCTGGGATCGGGGCCGTAAGGGCTGCGGTGGTAATCCCGCGGCAGCGGGTCCAGATGCGGCGCGTAGAGCGTGGCGCTGCGGCCGGGCAGCGGGTCGCCCGACATCACGTGCAGCACCGTGATCATCGTCATCGCCGCGCCGATGCCCAGCCCGATCGCCAGCACCATCAGCGCCGTCATCACCGGCGTGCGCTGCAGGCTGCGGCGGGCGAGGTCCAAGTAGTACGTCAACATGCTTCCTTCCCCTTGCGCATCCATCCCTACACCGACCGCGTCGCCACCACCGGCGGCACCTTGGCTGCGCGCAGCGCGGGGCCGAGCACGGCGAGCTGGCCGAGCGCCCACAGCACGGCGGCGCCCACAAGCAGGTAGCCGGGCGGCAGGCGGGCCAGTTCGAAGCGCTGCATCAGGAACAGGTTCAGTGCATAGGCGAACACCGCGCCCAGCAGCACGCCGCCGCTGACGATGAGGAAATTCTCGGTCTGGAAGTAGCGCAGGATGTCCCCGCGCGTGGCGCCCAGCGCACGGCGCACGCCGATCTGACGCCGCCGCTGCTGCACCCAGAAGCTGGCCAGCCCGCTCACGCCGAGCGCGGTGACCACCAGCAGGATCAGCATGATCGCGATCAGCATGCGCCCCACCGACAGGTCGCCGCGGAAGTAGTCCGCGCGCTGCTCCGCCATGGTGAACACCTTCTGCTCCACGTGGCCCGGGTTGGCCTTCTGCAGCGCCTCGGCCGCCGCGCGCAGCGTCTGCGGCAGGCGTCCGGGCTCGGCGCGGATCATGAAGGCGCCGCCCATGTCCTGCGCGCCGACGCGGTACTCGTACACCACCGCGTAGTCGTCTTCCGCCCGACCGGTGATCTCCCCGCGCAGGTGGTCCACCACGCCGATCACGCGCAGGCCCATGGTGCCGTCGTAGAACAGCCGGCCGACGGGATCGGCGTCGCGGTAGAGGCGCTCGGCCAGCGCGCGCGTGATCAGCACCGGCATCTGCGTGACCTTGCCCCAGCGGGAGACATCAGGCGGATCGTCCTCGGTGAAGTCGCGCCCCTGCACGATGCGCAGGCCCAGGGTCCGGCTCAGGCCCTGGCTGCCCAGGAACTCGTACACCCGCGCCGCCGTTTCCCTGCGCGACGCATCGGTGAACACCGGGCTCTGGTCGGCTCCCCACAGCGGCGGGCCGCCGTAGGCCGCCTCCTGCACGCCGGGCACCGCGCGCAGCGCGGCCAGGTCGCCGCCGACCGTGCCGGTGTTGTCGAAGCCGATCACGCCGATGCTCTGGATCACGCCCAGCTGCGCCTCCAGCACGCCGGTGGGCACCTGCGCCCGCCGCACGCCGCCGTAGACGATGAAGACGAGGTTGCCGAGGATCGCCATGGTCAGCGCGATCTCCAGCACCAGCAGCGTCACCGCCGTGCAGTGGCTGCGCAGTGCGGCGAGGATGGGGCGTATCTGCAACCACTTGCTCATAGCGATTTCACCTGCAGGGCGGGCACCACGCGCGAGGCGCGCCACGCCGGCCACACGCCGGCGGCGAGCGCCGCCAGCACGGCCAGCAGCAAAGCTGTGCCTAGCATGGAAAGGTCCAGCCGCGCCGAGGCGGCGAAGCTCACCGGCTGCTGACGCACCAGCCACAGCCCCAGCCAGGCCATCGGCAGCCCGGCCACGCCGCCGGCCATGCCCACCACGCCGGCCTCGACCAGGCACTGCGCGAATACCTGCCCGCGCGAAGCTCCCAGCGCGCGGCGCACGCCGATCTCACCCGACTTGCGCAGAAACTTGGCCACCAGCAGGCCGATCGTGTTGACGATGCAGATCAGGAACACGCCAAAGGCAATCCAGGTCTGCATGCGCACGGTCACCGGCACCACGCGCTTGACGTCCAGCCAGTCAAGCAGGCCGCGCAGGCGCACGTTCGGCGCGCGCTCGAAACGTCCCAACTGGTACTGCTGCGCGCTGTACTGCTTCAACGCGGCCAGGTAGCCGGCCACCTGCACCGGCGTGTCCAGTTGCACCCAGAACTGCGCCCAGGTGCACTCGGCCGCCTTCGGATTGTGGTCGCCCGCGCCGGGGTCGTTGCCCCAGCAGCGCATGGGGCCATAGCCGTAGTCCTGCGGCAGCTCCAGCCAGGTGAAGAATGGCAGGTACATCTGCTCGGCCTCGCCGAAGGCGCCGTGGCGGCCGTTGAGGTCGTAGAAGCGCGGCTGCGGGTTCCATGCCTCGACCACCCCGACGACGCGGAAAGTACGGGTGGCGATCACCAGCTCGCGGCCCACGCTGTCGGCGCCGCCGAACAGCCGCTCGTTGAGCGCACGGGAGAGCACTACTACTTGCGCGCGGCGTTCATCGTCCTGCGCCGTCCAGGCCGCGCCGTACACGAACGGCACGCCGAACATGGCGAAGAAATCGGCAGTGGTCGACCGCGTGGTGTACATCGCCAGCGCCCCGTCGCGTGCGTCCCGGCGTACCGGCAGCCAGTTGGCGCTCATCAGCGCCCGGCGACGCGCGGTGTCGAGGTGGTACAGGTTGACCGCATCGACGTAGGTGAGGTCGTCGGGCGGCTCCTCGTCCGCGGCCGCCAGCTTCGCCGGCCGCGGGTCGAGCTGCGGGTGGAACAGCACGTCGCTGCGCTGTGGCAGCGGGTTGCCCGACAGGTTGTGCAACACCGTCAGCATAGTGATCGAAGTGCCGACGCCCAGTGCGATCGCCAGCACCATCAATGCGGCCAGCACCTGGTTGCGCCGCAGGCTGCGCAGGGCCAGCTCAAGGTAATAGCCGAACATCCATCCTCCTTCGATCCTTTTTCCGACACCGCTTCGTGAACCAGAGCATCCGTATTCCCGGCGCGCACTTCCTCGACTTTCCGCCGACGCCCTCACACCGACCGCGTCGCCACCACCGGCGGCACCTTGGCTGCGCGCAGCGCGGGGCCGAGCACCGCCAGTTGTCCCAGCAGCCACAGCGACGCGGCGCCGATCGGCAGGTAGTACAGCGGCAAGTGCGGCAACTCGTAGAACGCCATCAGCA
>NZ_LFQR01000180.1 GCF_001182895.1 Frateuria defendens
TCATTGAGGCAGTAGCGGCCTCCAGCTCCAGTCGTCGCCGCTCACTCTCCAACGCCTGCTCCAGGATCGACACCAGGGACGACCCAGCGGGAACGATAGCGTCCCCCACGTCCGTCTCATGGCCCTTCCGGGTCTCCTTGAACGCCCTCACGACCGTCAGGTGGAACTTCGGGCTGATCCACATGGCATACGTCAGGGCCAGGTCGTCGATGACGTAGGTGCCGCCGTAGCGGCCTCGGGACGCCTGGACCGGATTCTTATTCGGGGAAAAACCCGAATTAGAAATCTCGTCGATCAGCTCATGGGTGTTGTCGAGCTTCATCCATTCGCTGGGTGAGTGCCGCTTCTCCCCGCCGGCCGCCCGATGGAGGTCATTGAGGCAGTAGCGGCC
>NZ_LFQR01000181.1 GCF_001182895.1 Frateuria defendens
AAGTAACTCGCTCCCCGGCAGGGGAGCGAAATCCCGGCCAAAGGCCGGCCAGATCACGTCAGCGTTTCACTTCAACCCAAATGCATTGCGCTGTGTAACCAGCTTCGCTGTGGTGAAGCGCCTCCGCCTGCGCCAGAACGACGAACAAGAGCGGAGTCGCTGCGCTCCCACCCACGCATGGCTACCGCAAGACATGCTCCTGCCGCGGCGCCCATGCTTGGCAAGGAAATCGCGAACTGGCTTTTAGGCTCTTCAAAGCCCGCGTTGCGGCGACGCTCAATGCGCCTCACCACCATGCGAAGACGACCGCTGACTGCCACACAACTCCGCCAGCAGGTCCGGACGCAGCACGCGCACCACCTTGCGGTTCACCGCGAGAATGCCAGCGTCCTCCATGCGGCCGAACAGGCGGCTCACCGTCTCCACCACCAGGCCGAGGTAGTTGGCGATCTCGTAGCGCGACATCGGCAGGGTCAGCACCGACGGGTCGCGCGAGAGCCGCGCATAGCGCCCGGCCAGGCTGTGCAGGAAGCTCGCCAGCCGCTCCTGCGCCTGCTGCTTGCCCATCATCACCAGGTGCGACTGCTCGGCCACCACCTCGCGGCTGATCACCCGCATCAACTGGTGCTGCAAAGCCGGCACGTCGCGGACCACGCTTTCCAGCTGCGCGAAGGGCAGCTCGCACAGGCTGCTGCGCTCCAGCGCCTCGGCGCTGCACTGGTGGACGTCGCCGGCCAGCGCGTCCACGCCCACGATCTCGCCGGGCAGCGCGAAGCCCAGCACCTGCACGCTGCCGGCCTCGTCCTCCACGTAGGTCTTGAGCGTGCCCGAGCGCACCACGTACAGCGAACGAAACGGATCGCCCTGGCGGAACAGCGCCTTGCCGCGCTCGACCGAGCGCTTGTCGCGGATGGCGGCGTCCAGCCGCTCCAGGTCCGCGCGGTCGATGCCCGTGGGCAGGCACAGCTCGTGCAGCGCGCACGCGCTGCAACTGCGCCGTAGCTGGTTCAGATCGAGGACCGTGGCTGACATGGGGGGACTTCGGTGGAGGGCCGCCCGCCCATCGGCGCGGCTCGTCGCGACCTTAGCACCGCAGCGCACCGCGCCGAAACCTTCGGGCCAGCGCGGCGGGTCGGCGACGACCCGCGCCGGCCCGCCGTCGCCGTGGCTGCGCGGCCCCTCCGGCCCCGCGCAGCGCGTCGCTCAATGACAGACCAGCACCGGCACGCCGCAGCTCAGGATCACCTTGTGCGTCTCGCTGCCCAGCAGCAGCCGCGCCATGCCGCTGCGGCCGTGCGAAGCCATCACGATCAGGTCGCAGTGCTGCTTGCTGGCGGCGCCGACGATGGCGGTGTAGGGCCGGTGGTCGAACACGTAGGCCGTGGTGCAGGGCACGCCCAGGCGGTCGGCGCGGTCGCGCACCTCGTCCAGGTAGCGCGTGGCCCGGGCGACCGCCTCCTCGGTGTAGGCCCGCTCGGGCGCCTGGATCATCTCGGCCAGGTAGGTCACCGTGGGGAACGGCTCCAGCACGTGGAAGGCATGCACGCCGGCGCCGATCTTCGCGGCCAGCTCCAGGCCCATGTCGACCGCGCGCAGCGACAATTCGGTGCCGTCGGTGGGAAGCAGGATGTGCTTGAACATGGCTCACCTCCGCTGAGAGAGACTCCCGGCGCCGGCGCCATCCGGCCTCGCCACCGGTCACGCACTTCCCGCGCCGGCGCGGGGTCCCCCTGTCGCGGAGCCGCGGCGGCATGGCTGCCGCGCCGTGCGAAACGCCCTGGAATAGGCCTTCGCCCCACCCTGCCACCCTGCCAGCGCGGCCTCATTCTACGCCCAGCATGCGCCCGGTGATCGCCCGGTACAGCGCCGGCAGGCGTTCGAGGTCGTCCACCGCCACGCATTCGTCCACCTTGTGGATGGTGGCGTTGACCGGCCCGAGCTCCACCACCTCGGCGCCCAGCGGCGCGATGAAGCGCCCGTCCGAGGTGCCGCCGCCGGTGCTCTGCTCGGGCTCCACGCCCGCCAGCTCGCGGCACGCGGCCGCCACCGTCTCGCGCAGGCGCCCGCCCGCGGGCGAGAGGAAGGGCTCGCCGGAGAGGTTCCAATCCAGCCGGTAGTCGAGGCCGTGGCGGTCGAGGATGGCCTCGGTGCGCGCGCGCAGGTCCTCGGCACGGCTGGCGGTGCTGAAGCGGAAGTTGAACAGCGCACCCAGCGTGCCGGGGATGACGTTGGTGGCGCCGGTGCCGGCGTTGAGGTTGGAGACCTGGAACGAGGTGGGTGGGAAATCCGCGTTGCCCTCGTCCCAGCGCTCGGCGGCCAGTTCGGCCAGCGCCGGCGCGAAGGCGTGGATGGGGTTTTTCGCCAGCTCCGGGTAGGCCACGTGGCCCTGCACGCCGCGCACCAGCAAGGTGCCGGAGAGCGAGCCGCGACGGCCCACGCGGATCAGGTCGCCCAGCCGTGCCTTCGACGAGGGCTCGCCCACCACGCACCAGTCGATGCGCTCGCCGGTGGCGCGGAAGTGTTCGGCCACGCGGCGCACGCCGTCGAGGTTGGTGGGGCCTTCCTCGTCGCTGGTGAGCAGCAGGGCGAGCCGCCCCGGATGCCGCGGGTGCGCGGCGACGAAGTCTTCCAGCGCTACCACCATCGCCGCCACCGAGCCCTTCATGTCGGCGGCACCGCGGCCGTATAGACGTCCATCCACGATGGCCGGCTCGAACGGCGGTGAGCGCCAGGCGTTCTCCGGCCCGCTCGGCACCACGTCGGTGTGGCCGAGGAAGGCCAGCGTGGGCCCGCCCTCGCCGTGCACGGCCCACAGGTTGTCCACCTCACCGTAGCGCAGGTGCTCGATGCGGAAGCCGATGCGCGCCAGCCGCCCGGCGATCGCCGCCTGGCAGCCGGCATCCTCGGGCGTCACCGAGCGGCGGCGGATCAGGTCGAGGGTCAAGGCGAGCACGGGCGAGGCGGGCCCGGAGGATGGCGGTCGATTCGATGGCGCGGTCGTCATCGCGCGAGCATAGCTCGCCGCTCCGCCTCCCCGCCAAGGCGTGCGGCGAATGGCCTCTGTGCGTCGGCTTGGTCGAGGCAGGGCGCGGATCTCCGACCGCCGCAACCGATTCCCTCTCGCCGGAGGGATGGGGAGGCCGAGCGCATGCCCGCCGCGCCAGCCGATCGGCTTCAGCCCGCCAGCGCCACGCCCAGCAAATGTCCCAGCAGGTAGGTGATGCCCGCCGCTGTGGCGGTGATGAGCAGTTGGCGCGCGATCGAGAACGCCATGCTGCGGCCGGTGAACAGCGAGGTGCCGAGGCCGATGAGGACGAGCCCCAGCAGGGTGAAGCCCACGCTGCCGGCCAGCGCCTCGCGCCCCTGCAGGAACAGGTACGGCGCCACCGGGAACAGCGCGCCGAAGGCGAACAGGCAGAAGGAGGACACCGAGGCGCTCCACGCCGAGCCGCCCAGCTCGCCCGGGTCTATCCCTAAGTCCTCGCGCACCAGCGTGTCCAGCGCGGCGCGCGGCGTTTCCACCAGGTGCTGCGCCAGCGCCTCGGCCGGCGCGGCCTGCAGGCCCTTCTCGCGGTAGATGCCGGCGATGCGCTTCATCGCGTCCTCCGGCGCCACCGCGAAGCGCTCGGCGCGCTCGGTGATCTGCGCCTGGTAGAACTCGCGCGAGCTGTTCACCGACAGCCATTCGCCCAGCGACATCGAGCAGGCGCCGGCCACCAGCCCCGCGAAGCCGGCCAGCAGCACCGCGTGCTCGCCGGTGGCGGCGCCGGCCATGCCCATCACCAGGCTGGCGTTGGAGACCAGGCCGTCGTTGGCGCCCAGCACCGCGGCGCGCAGGGTGTTGCCGCTTTCGGTGCGGTGGCGGCCGGCGCGCGGCGCCGCCGGCTTCACGGCGGCCTCGGCGAAGTGGTTGCGGTGTTCGTTGCGGTCCACCGGCGTGGCGAGGTGGTCGGCATGCTCCATGCGCACCACGGTAGGCATCACGAAGCCGGTGCCGAAGTGCCGCGCCAACGCGCTCAGCACGCGCACGCGCAGGCCCACGCGCGGCGGCGGCACCGGCGCGCCGATCTCGCACAGGCGGCCCTCCCAGAACTGCGCGTTGGTGCGCTCGATCTCGGCGATGCGCCGGTAGGCGTGGCCCTGGCGCGCACTGGTGGCGAGCGTGGCCAGGCGTTCGTACAGCGCCGCGTTGTCGCGCTCGATGCGCAGGTTGCTGCGGTAGCGGCGCGCCCGGTGGTTGGCCATGGCTATTTCCCGAACAGCTTCTTGAAGCCGTTGTCGCTGAAGCCCACGCTCACCGCGCCGTCCGCCTGCACCACCACGGGGCGGCGCACCAGCGCGGGGTATTCCTTGAGCAGCAGCGTCCACTCCGGGTCGCTGCCGGGGTTCTTGCGCTGCGGCAGCAGGTTGCGCCAGGTGGTGGAGGATTTGTTGACCAGCTTCTCCCAGCCGCCGAGCTGCCCGGCCCAGGCCTTGAGCGTGGCGGGCGGCACCGGGTTGGCGCGGTAGTCGACGAAGGCGTAGGGCACCTCGAAGCGGTCGAGCCAGTTGCGCGCCTTGCGGCAGGTGTCGCAGGTGGTAAGGCCGTAGAGGGTGGTGGTATCGGTCATGCTCGTGCTCGATGGGAACAGGCCAGGGGCGCGGATGGAACAAGGCGCGGCGAGCAGCGGGGGCACCGGCGCTTGCGGCAAGCCCGCGCCGGTGCCCCCGCGTTCCGTCACTCGGCGCTGCGCAGCAGCTCGTTGATGCCGGTCTTGGAGCGCGTCTTCTCGTCCACCTGCTTGACGATGATGGCGGCGTACAGGCTGTGGCTGCCGTCCTTCGCCGGCAGGTTGCCGGCCACCACCACGCTGCCGGCCGGCACGCGGCCGTAGCTCACCTCGCCGGTGGCGCGGTTGTAGATGCGGGTGGACTGGCCCAGGAACACGCCCATGCCGATCACGCTGCCCTGCTCCACCACCACGCCCTCGACCACTTCCGAGCGCGCGCCGATGAAGCAGTCGTCCTCGATGATGGTGGGGTTGGCCTGCAGCGGCTCCAGCACGCCGCCGATGCCCACGCCGCCGGAGAGGTGCACGCGCGCGCCGATCTGCGCGCAGGAGCCCACCGTGGCCCAGGTGTCCACCATGGTGCCCGCGCCCACGTAGGCGCCGATGTTGACGTAGCTCGGCATCAGCACCGCGTCCTTGGCGATGTGCGCGCCGCGGCGCACCAGCGCGCCCGGCACCACGCGCGCGCCCAGCGTCTCCAGCTCGATGTCGTTGCCGTGGGCGAAGCGCAGCGGCACCTTGTCGAAGGCCTGCGCCGCGCCGCCGTCCACCACGCGGTTGCCGTTCAGGCGGAAGTACAGCAGCACCGCCTTCTTCAGCCACTGGTTCACCGCCCAGCCACCCTGCCCGTCCGGCTCGGCGACACGGCGCTCGCCCGATTCGAGCAGGCCGATCACCTGTTCGACGGCGGGGTGCAGGTGGGTCTCGATCTCCGCCTGGGTCAGGTCGTTGCGGCGTTCGAAGGCGTCGTTGATCAGGGTTTCGATGGCTTGCATGGATGGCTCACTGGCGGAAAAACGGATGGAAGGAAAGACGGCCGCACGGCCCGGCACGCAGCGGGCGGACCGTCGGCACGGGCGCACGGCGGGCGTCCGCGCCGTGCGCGCCGGCGCAGGCCGCCAAGAGTACATGCACCGGCGCCCCGCCTGCCGCCGGCCGCCTTGTGGCGCGAGGCCGCGGCGCGCGAGGTCAGCCGCGGCCCGGTCCGGGCCCCAGCCGCCGCAGCAGCGCCTGGCGCATGCGCTCCTGCTGCGCCTCGCCCAGCGGCGCGTCGTGGCGGTCGGAGAGCAGGAAGAAGTCCTCCACCCGCTCGCCGAAGGTGGCGATGCGCGCGTCGTGCACGCGCACCTCGGCGTCGAGCATGGCCTGGGCCACCGCGGCGAGCAGACCCGGATGATCGGTGCACACCAGCGCCAGCTGAGTGCGGCTGCCGGCGGCGTGGAAGCCGATGCGCGGCGTCATCTGGAAGTGCTTGAGCCGCCGCGACACGCTGCGCCGCGCGGGGTCGAGCGGCGCCGGCTGCTGCAGCGCGCGCAGCAGGCGATGCTGCAGCTCCTCCGCGCGCGCCTCGGTAACGGGCTGCTGGGTGTCGGCGTCCAGCAGCAGGAAGGTATCGAGCGCCATGCCCTTGGGCGAGCTGAGGATGCGCGCCTCCATCACCGACAGGCGCAGGCGGTCGAGCATCACGGTGACGCCGGCGAACAGGCCGTCGCGATCGGGCGTGTAGACGAACAGCTCCGTGGTGCCGCGCACCGACAGCGGATGCACCGCCACCAGCGGCCGCACGCCGCCGGCGCGCAGGATGGTGGCGGTCTGCCAGGCGATCTGTTCCGGGCGGTGGCGCAGGAAGCTGGCGTCGGGGAAGTCCGCCCACAGCCGCTCCACCACGGCCGGCTCGAAGCCTTCGGCCTCCAGCAGCGGCAGCGCGTAGCGCTGGCACTCCTGCACCCGCACGGCGATGTCGCGCGGCGCCTCCACGTCGCTGCGCATGGCGAAGCGGGCGGCGGTGTAGAGGTCGGCCAGCAGGCGGTCGCGCCAGCTGTTCCACAGGCGCGGGCTGGTGCCGATGATGTCGGCGATGGTGAGCAGGTAGAGCTGGCCCAGCCGCTCGCGGTCGCCGCTCACCGCCGCGGCGAAGCGGGCCACCACGTCCGGGTCGGTGATGTCCTGGCGCTGCGCGGTGGTGCTCATCAGGAGATGCCAGCGCACCAGCCAGGCCACGCGCTCCACGTCGTTGGCGGGCAGGCCCAGGCGGGTGCAGAAGCGGCGCGCGTCGTCCTCGCCCAGCACCGAGTGGTCGCCGCCGCGGCCCTTGGCGATGTCGTGGAACAGCGCCGCCAGCAGCAGCACCTCCGGCGTGGGCAGGGTCGGCCAGATGTCGCAGGCCAGCGGAAACTCGGCGCGCGCGGCCGGGGCGGCGAAGCGCGCCACGTTGCGCAGCACGTGCATGGTGTGCTCGTCCACGGTGTAGACGTGGAACAGGTCGTACTGCATGCGCCCGAACACGCGCCCGAAGGCGGGAATGATCGCGGCCAGCAGGCCGTAGCGGTTCATGCTCCACAGCGCATCGACCGCGCGCGCCCCCTTGCGCAGCAGGCGCCGCAGCGCGGCCAGCACGGCATCGTCGTCGCTCAGCCGGCCGCCCAGCGAGGCCGCCGCGCGATGGATGCGGCGCATGGTCTCGGCGGTGAAGCCGACCACGCCCGGCACTTCCAGCCGCGCCGCGAACACGTCCACCAGGGCGGCGGGCCGGCGCTGGAACAGGTCCGGCTCGCGCACCGCCAGGCGCGAGCCGTAGCGCACGAAGTCCGCGCCCACCGCCTCGGGCGCCGCCGGCGGCTCCAGCATCTCCTCGAAGCGCTCGATGATCTGCGCACCCAGCCGCTCGATGCGGGTGGCCGCACGGTAGTAGCCCTGCATGAACTGCTCGACGCCGAGGTTGGTGGCGTGCTCGTCCACGAAGCCCAGGCGCGCCGCGATCGAGCGCTGGTAGTCGAACAGCAGCCGCTCCTCCGGCCGGCCGGCCTCCAGGTGCAGCGCGTAGCGGTAGCGCTGCAGCACCGCCTCGGCGCGCTCCAGCGTGGCCTTCTCGGCGGGGTCGAGCAGCCCTTCGTCCACCATCGCGGCGAAGTCCGCCGCGTGCGCCAGGCGGCGCCCCAGCCAGCGCAGCGAGTCGAGCGTGCGCAGACCGCCGGGGCCGTCCTTGAGGTTGGGCTCGAGGTTGCTGGCGGTATCGTCAAAGCGCGCATGGCGCGCGTCGCGCTCGCCCACCCGCGCGGCCAGGTAGGCGGCCGGCGGCCACAGCTCGGGATCGTCCACGATGGCGCGCAGCCGCGCCTCCAGGGCCGGGCTGCCGATCAGCCGGCGCGCGTCCAGCAGGCTGGTGAACACGCTGGCCTCCTGCGCCGCCAGCGCGCGGCACTGGGCGGGGTCGCGCACCGCGTGGCCGACCTTGAGGCCGATGTCCCACAGCGTGGTGAAGTACTGCTCCAGCGCACGCCGCCGCGCCGCGTCGATGCCGTCGGCGAGCACCAGCAGGTCCACGTCCGAGCGTGGGAACAGCAGCCCGCGGCCGAAGCCGCCCACCGCGAACAGCGCGGCGTCGTCGATCTCGCCCAGGCACGCCGTCCACACGTGCACCACGATGCGCTGCACCGACTCGCCACGCCGCCGCGCCAGCGCCGCCGCCGCCGCGCCGTCGCGGAACGCCACCTCGAGTGCGCGGTCGACGTCGCCCAGCAACTGGCGCAGCGCCCGGCGCGCATCGGCCGACACGCCCGAACGCGGCACCGCCACGGGCAGGCGCGGCAAGGGGGGAAGAAGGGCTTTGCTGGCGGGCTGGATGGTCACGGCATCAGGCGATGGAGTTTGCGGTGCAAGCTTACCGCGGGCCGCGGCGCCGCCATCACGGATGAGGCCGCTGGAATGCCGCAGGCAAACGCCAGCACCGTCGAACGTCGCCATGTTGCCGCAAGCACCTGCCCCCTCTCCCCGCTCCCCAAAGCCGGCGCCATCCATGACGCCTCCCGCGTACCCCCCGTGGGGAGAGGGCGCAAGGCGCGATGCCCGCACCTGCCCGCACGGGTCTATAGCTCTGCTCTACAGCTTTGGCTTTGGCTTTGGCTTTGGCTTGCGCTCTTGCCCTTCGAACCCCTATGCGGCGGTGAGGCTCGGACGA
>NZ_LFQR01000182.1 GCF_001182895.1 Frateuria defendens
CCGACGACCGCCCGCTGACCGCCCAGCTGCTCTACGTGCACCAGCAGCTCGGCAACACCGACGAGGCCCGCCGCTACGCCGCGCGCGCCATCGACCAGCTGGACGACGCGGGCACCGCCGGCGGCCAGGACGAGTCGGAGCAGCGCTTCACCCTGCGCCGCCTGCACGAGGACCTCGGCCGGCGCTGGCGCTTCGGCGCGGACCTGGTGCTGGGCGACTCCACCTCGTCCGCCTCCAACGCCATCGCGCCGGGCGTGGCCTACCGCAGCTACTTCCAGGCCGAGGTGCAGTACCGCTTCGACCCGCACCTCACCGGTGGCGACGCCAACACCATGGCCGCCTACGCGCGCGTGTTCGCCGGCAGCGGCCGGCAGGGCTCGCTGTGGCCGATCCACGCGCCGATGCTCGGCGTGGGCCTGCACTGGAAGCCGTGGCTGGAGCGCATGGTGGTGTTCACGGTGGAACAGCAGCAGCCGCTGGACAACCACCCCGACACGCGCTCGGACACCATGCTGCGCGCCAGCGCCTCCTGGTACGGCAACCCGCGCCTCAGCGACGACTGGCACGCGATGGGCTCCGGCTGGCTGGCGCAGAACCTCTACCTCGACGCCGCGCACTACCTGCACGCCAAGCAGACCGCGTTCACCGTCGACTACCGGCTGAGCTTCCACCGCAAGCTCAACGGCGCGCAGACCATCGAGCCCTACGTGCGCCTGCAATTCAACGGGCTGGACCGCTCGCACGGCCAGGGCTTCGGCCGCGACCTGCGCGCCGGCCTCGGCGTGCGCTGGAACGTGTGGTACGGCGAGAACCGCTACGACGCCTACCGCCACCGCTTCAGCGTGGGCCTGGAATGGCAGCACGCCTTCACCAGCTATCTCAACGAGAGCCGCGCGATCTACCTCACGATCGGAGGGCAGTGGTGATGAACCGATGGCTGCGCCGCCTGTTTGCGCTGGCACTGCTGGCCGCGCCGCTGCTGGCCTGCGCGGCCACGGCGATCTTCTACCAGCCGCAGCTGGCCGACCGCCGCGTGGCGGAGTCGCACTGGCCGGGCCTGTTCGCGCAGGCGCGCGCGCGGGGCTTCGACACCGTGGTGGTGCAGTGGGTGGAATACGGCCCGGCCTTCGCCGACCAGGCCGGCCGCGCCTGGCTTGAGCGCCGCGTGCGCGAGGTGCGCGCGGCGGGGCTGCGCGTGGTGCTGGGGCTGGGCAGCGACCCGGCCTTCTTCGAGCGCCAGCACGCGCCGGAGGACACGCTGGAGGGCTACCTGCGCCAGCTGGCCGACCGCGACGCGCGCCTGGCCCGCGCCTGGACGGACGAGCTGGGCGAGGACGCCATCGCCGGCTGGTATCTGCCGCTGGAGATCGACGACGTGCGCTGGCGCGACGCCGAGGCGCGCACCTTGCTGGTGGCCCACCTCGAACGGGAGCGGCGGCAGCTGGAAGCCGTGCTGCCGCGGCCGGTGTACGTGACCTCGTTCTTCGCCGGCAACATGGCGCCGGCGCCGTACACGCGGCTGCTGGAGCAGATCGCCGCCACCGGCGTGCGCGTGTGGGTGCAGGACGGCGCGGGCACCGGGCGCCTCAACGCGGGCGAGCGCGGCCTCTACCTCGCCGCCGCGCAGCGCTGCGGCGCGGCGCCGGTGCGCGGCATCGTCTACGAACTGTTCCGCCAGACCGCGCACGACGCCGCCTTCGCCGCCGAGCCGCTGGCGCCGGCCGAGGCGGCGCCGGCGATGGCCCAGCGCGCGCCGTGCGGCGGCGACAGCGCGTTCTTCGAGTTGCGCTACCTGCCAGGGACGGAGGCTTTGCTGGCGCGCTGAACGGCGCCGCCAGGGAGTCTGCGCGGCTGCGCGGGGCGCGCGGCGGCGGCAGGCCCGGCCCATCGCGCCGCAAGGGCAGGGCGATGGGTGTTTTCCTCACCGTCACCCCGGTGGCGGCAGGGGGCCAGAACGGGAGGCGCCGGCCGATCCGCTGGCTCCCCGGCCGCGCCGGGATGACGGTAGGAAAGGCTACGCGCCGCCCCGCCGCGCCGCCATCGGCCATACGGCGGGGCAGGGAAAGGGGGTCGAAAGGTCTTGCTTCTAGCTTGGCAGCCACCTTAATGGGGCGAGCCACGCATGCCTTCTCTCGGTTGGACCATCCTGTGCGACTTCGACGGCACCATCAGCGTCGAGGACGTGATCGATTCACTGCTGGACCGTTTCGGCCGCCCCGGCTGGGAAGCGCTGGAGCAGGACTGGCGCGCCGGCCGCATCGGCTCGCGCGCGTGCATGAGCGGACAGGTGGCCCTGCTCGACATGAACGCCCAGGAGCTGGACCGGCACCTCGATGGCCTGTGGATCGACCACGCCTTTCCCGCCTTCGTGGCCCGCGCCCGCGCGCTCGGCGTGCCGCTGCGCGTGGTGAGCGACGGGCTGGACTACGCCATCGAGCGCATCCTCGGCCGCTACGGCCTGGCCGGCTTGCCGCTGGCCGCCAACCACCTCTCGCCCGGCACGCCGCCGCAGCGCTGGCAGCTCAGCTCGCCCTACCAGGCCGAGGGCTGCCTGAGCGGCACCTGCAAGTGCGCCCGCCTGGCCGAGGCGCGCGCGGGCGGCGCCGCGCGCACGCTGCTGATCGGCGACGGCGCCTCCGACTTCTGCGCCGCCGACCGCGCCGACTTCGTGTTCGCCAAGCACCGCCTGATCGAGCACTGCCGCGCCGCCGGCATCCCCTACGTGCCGATCACCGGCTTCGAGGACGCGCTCGACCTGCTGCCCCGGCTGCTCGACGGCAGCCTGCTCGCCGCCCCCGCCGAGCCGGCCGCCAACACCGCCGCCTGACGCCTTCCTGGCCCGACCCATGCCCGACTCCGGAACCGCTTCGATGAACGCATTCGACAAGAACACCTCGCTGGTGATCGACGACGCCCAGCTGCTCGCCGACGAGGCCAAGTACAGCTCCTTCGGCGACACCGTGCACTACGTGGATCCGCCCAAGATCTTCCGCCGCTGCGAAGGCAGCTACATGTTCGACAGCGCGGACGTGCCGTTCCTGGACCTGCAGATGTGGTACTCGGCGTGCAACTTCGGCTACGCCAACAAGCGCCTCAACGACACGCTGAAGAACCAGATCGACCTCTTGCCGCAGGTGGCCAGCCAGTACCTGCACCAGACCCGCATCGAGCTGGCCAAGACCATCGCGCTGGACGCCAAGGCCAAGTTCGGCCTGGACGGGCGCGTGCACTTCAACGTGGGCGGCGCGCAGGCGATCGAGGATTCGCTCAAGATCGTGCGCAACGCCTGCCACGGCAAGAGCCTGATGTTCGCCTTCGAGGGCGGCTACCACGGCCGCACGCTGGGGGCTTCCTCCATCACCTCCAGCTACCGCTACCGCCGCCGCTTCGGCCACTTCGGCGAGCGCGCGATGTTCATCCCGTTCCCGTACCCGTTCCGCCGCCCCAAGGGCATGACGCCGGAGGAGTACTCCGACCACTGCGTGCGCCAGTTCGAGCGCCTGTTCGAGACCGAGTACAACGGCGTGTGGGACCCCAAGGTCAACCAGGCCGAGTACGCCGCCTTCTACGTCGAGCCGATCCAGGGCACCGGCGGCTACGTGATCCCGCCCCCGAACTTCTTCCGCGACCTCAAGAAGGTGCTGGACAAGTACGGCATCCTGATGGTGTCGGACGAGATCCAGATGGGCTTCTGGCGCACCGGCAAGCTGTGGTCGATCGAGCACTTCGGCGTCACGCCGGACATCGTGGTGTTCGGCAAGGCGCTGACCAACGGCCTGAACCCGCTGTCCGGCCTGTGGGCGCGCGAGGAGCTGATCAACCCCACCGTGTTCCCGCCGGGCTCCACCCACTCCACCTTCAACTCCAACCCGCTCGGCACTTCGCTGGGCCTGGAGGTGATCAAGATGGGCTACGAGCTGGATTACGCCAAGACGGTGCCGGAGAAGGGCGCGCACTTCCTCGAAGGGCTGCGCGACCTGCAGAAGCGCCACAAGGAAATCGGCGACGTCGACGGCCTCGGCCTCGCGCTGCGCGCGGAGATCTGCACCGAGGACGGCTTCACGCCGAACAAGGAGCTGCTCGACAAGATGGTGGACATCGGCCTGGCCGGTGGCCTCACCCACAACGGCAAGCCGATCGGCCTGGTGCTCGACGTGGGCGGCTGGTACAAAAACGTGATCACGCTGGCACCCTCGCTGGAGATCACCCACGAGGAGATCGACCTCGCCATCGCGTTGCTCGACCAGGTACTCACCAAGGCCAAGCGCGGCTGAGCCGCGCCGCCACACGCACAGGACATCGTCATGGCACAGCCAGCGTCACGGGAAGCGATCGGCGGCGAGATCATCGCGATCATCGCCAAGCAGGCCAACCTCGACGCGGGCACGATCACGCCGGCGTCCACCCTGAAGGACCTCGGCGTGACGTCGCTGGACGCGATCGAGGTGATCTTCGACATCGAGGAGCACTTCGACATCAACTTCCCCGACGAGGGGCCGAACTTCGACCAGGACACCGTGCAGCGCCTGATCGACGCGGTGGTTGACGCGATCGCGGCCAAGGCCGCCGGGGCGGAGGGCGGCGCGTGAGCGCAGCGCGCCGCGTCGCGATCACTGGCATGGGCGCGGTGAGCCCCTACGGCGTAGGGGCCGCGGCGCTGTGGCAGGCCCTGCGCGAAGGGCGCAGCGGCATCCGCCCGCTGCGCCACGCCAACGGCGAACAGCTGCGCGTGCGCGTGGCCGCGCAGGTGCCCGAAAGCTTCGACCCGGCGCAGCACATCGACGCGCGCACGCTGCCGCAGATGGACCGCACCACCCAGTTCGCGCTGGCCGCGGCGGGTGAGGCGATCGCGCAGTCCGGGCTCCACTTCGCCGCCGGCGGCCTCGCCCTGCGCGCCGGCGTGGTGATCGGTACTGGCGTGGGCGGCGAGACCTCGCAGGACGAGCAGAGCCGGCGCCTGTACGGCGAGGGCGCCACGCGGCTGCACCCGCTCACCATCGTGCGCACCATGGCCAATGCGCCGGCCAGCCAGGTCAGCATCGCGCACGGCCTGCGCGGCCCCTCGTTCGGCGTGGTCAGCGCCTGCGCCTCCGCCAACCACGCGCTGGCGCAGGCCATGATGCTGGTCCGCGCCGGCCTCGCCGACGTGGTGGTGGCCGGCGGCGCGGAGGCCTGCCTGAGCTACGGCGTGCTGCGCGCCTGGGAGGCGATGCGCGTGCTGGCGGACGACACCTGCCGCCCGTTCAGCGCCGATCGCCGCGGCCTGGTGCTGGGCGAGGGCGCCGGCGTGTTCGTGCTGGAGTCGATGGAGCACGCGCGCTCGCGCGGCGCCGTCATCCTCGGCGAGCTGGCCGGCGCCGGCATGAGCGCGGACGCCGGCGACATCGTGGCGCCCAGCGCGGACGGCGCCGCGGCGGCGATGGCGCAGGCGCTGGCCGACGCGGGGCTCTCGCCGCAGGACATCGACTACGTCAACGCCCACGGCACCGGCACGCCGGCCAACGACCCCACCGAGACGCGCGCCATCCACCAGGTGTTCGGCGCGCAGGCCGGGCGGCTGGCGGTGTCCTCGACCAAGTCGATGCACGGCCATGCACTCGGCGCCTCCGGCGCGCTGGAGCTGGTCGCGGTGCTGGGCGCGCTGGGCGAGGGCGTGGTGCCGCCGACCGCCAACCTCGACCGGCCCGACCCGGCCTGTGACCTCGACTACGTGCCCAACGCGGCGCGCGAGCTGCCGGTGCGCGCGGTGCTCAGCAACTCGTTCGCCTTCGGCGGCCTGAATGCAGTGCTGGCGGTGCGGCGGGCCTGACGCGCCGTGCGGGCATCGCGCCGGGCCGGCTCTTGCGGGAGCTTGCCGGCGCACCGGCAGGGATGGCCGCGGCGTGCGGGCAAGCCGCGCTTCGCTTGATACCGTAAGGAGACGATGGCCGATGCGCCGTAGCATGAAAGGCGCCGCCGCGTGGCCGGCGCGCTCCAACCCGATTCCCACACCGCTCTTTTGCCGCAGAGGCTGATGGCGGCGCCGTTCGCGCGCGGAAGCGGGCGGCGGCACGCCGCGTTATTTTCCGATGGCTTATCTCACGCAACTGGAACCCGATGCGCTGATCGCGCACTTCCTGGCCCACCCGCCGCAGGGCTTCAGCGCCGGGCGGCTGCCTTCCGGGCTGCCCGCGTTCCGCGCCCCGTTCGACCTGCTGACCACCGCCGACGACACGCTGCGCCGCCGCGTGGCGTCGCTGCCGCTGTACCGGCACTGGGGGCGCGCGCTGCGCTGGTCCACCCGCTTCGTCGGCAGCACCGTCACCGAATACGCGCCGCTGCCGGATGCCGCGCCGGATGCGCTGGCGGACGAAGTGCTGCGCACCTGCGGGCGCGACGCGCCGCTGCTGATCGTCAAGGACCTCCCGCAGGCCTCGCCGCTGCTCGACGCGGCGGCCAACGCACACGCCGAGGCGTTCGCCGCGGCGCTGGCCGCGCGCGGCTTCGTGCTGCTGGAAGGCATGGCACTGGCCTGGGTGCCGATCGACTTCGCCGGCGAGGACGACTACCTCGCGCGCCTCTCCGCCTCCCGCCGCAAGGACATCCGCCGCAAGCTGCGCGCGCGCGAGGGGCTGGACATCGCCTGCCTGCCCACCGGCTCGCCGTGCTTCGACGATGAGGGCGTGCTGGCGCAGCACTACGCGCTCTACCGCCAGGTGTACGCGCAGAGCGAGGTGCACTTCGACCTGCTGGGCGAGGATTTCTTCCGCGCCGTACTGCGCGACGGCGCCAGCGGCGGCCTGGTGTTCACCTATCGCCACGTCGGCGAACTGATCGGCTGGAACCTGTGCTACGAATACGCAGGCATGCTGGTGGACAAGTACGTCGGCTTCGCCTACCCGCAGGCGCGCGAGCACAATCTCTACTTCGTGAGCTGGATGCACAATCTCGAACACGCACGGCGGCGTGGCCTTGGCCACTACGTGGCGGGCTGGACCGACACCCGGATCAAGCAGTACCTGGGCGCCCGGCTCAGCATGACGCGCCACGCCGTATACCTGCGCCAGCCCTGGCTGCGCGCGCTGCTGCGCCGCCTGGCCCACCGTTTCGAGGGCGAGGCGGCGAGCCCGGCGAGGGAGGACGCATGAAGCGACCGGTGCTGCTCGACCTCGACCATTCCGTCGGCCCGCTGCCGGGGCGGCTGGTGATCCCGCTGGAACACTGGCAGGAGCGCGTGCGCTTCGGCTGCACCCTGGGCACGCTGCGCCGTTTCCGCCGCGCGCTGGACGACACGCTGCCCGCGCGCCACGGCACCGTGATGCTGGGCAGCGGCGACTTCCACCACCTGAGCTGGCCGCTGATCGAGCGCATGCGCATGCGCACGCGCTCGCCGTTCCAGGTGGTGGTGTTCGACAACCACCCGGACAACATGCGCTACCCCTTCGGCGTGCACTGCGGCTCCTGGGTGCGCCGCGTGGCGGCGCTGCCGCAGGTGGCGCACGTGCACGTGGTCGGCATCGGCTCCGGCGACGTCGGCCTCGCGCATGCGTGGGAGAACTACCTCGGCCCGCTGCGCCGCGGCCGCCTGAGCTACTGGTCTCTGGGCGTGGACACGCGCTGGGCGAAGCGGCTCGGCCTGGGCGGGGCGGTGCGCAGCTTCGGGGAGGTGGAGGCGCTGGTGGGCGAGTTCGGCGCGCAGCAGCGCCAGCGGCCGATGCCGGTGTACCTCTCCATCGACAAGGACGTGTTCGCCGAGGACGTGGCCCGCACCAACTGGGACCAGGGCCGCCTGCGGCTGGCCGACGCGCTGGCGCTGATCGACGCCCTGGGCGGCGAGGTGATCGGCAGCGACATCACCGGCGAGGTTTCCTACTACCGCTACCGCAACCCGCTCAAGCGCTGGCTCTCCGCCATCGACGACCAGCCCGCGGTGGACGAGCACGAGCTGCCGCAATGGCAGGCGCAGCAGCATGCCTTGAACCTGGCGTTGCTGGGGGCGATAGAGAAGCGGGAGGCGTAGCGGCGCCGCATGGGATGCCTCCGGCGCGGCGGCTCGCGGCCGCGCATGGGTCGGGGCCGCGGATCGGCCTGTGCTACATGGTGTAGCCGGGCTTCTTGCAGAGCTGCTGCGGCTTGCCGGGGATGTCGGCCGGTAGACCTTCGCGGCCCAGTCGCCGGGCGCGACTTCCTCGAAGGCCACCGACACCGCCTCCTCGCTGTAGTCAGGGCCTCCATCACTTCGCGGGTGATGGCCCCGGCGAGGCGCGCCTTCTGTGCGGGCGTCTTGCCGGGCCAGAGCTTGACGACGACGTGGGCATGCCGTGCTCCTCATTCGCGCCGCGTGTTCATCCGGCCGCCGGGCCGGCGCCGTATTGCTCGTCGGTGACGTGCTCCATCCATTCGACCACCTTGCCGTCCAGCGCCTCCTGGATGGCGATGTGGGTCATCGACGTGGTCGGCGTGGCGCCGTGCCAGTGGCGGTGGCCGGGCGGGCACCAGATCGCGTCGCCCGCGCGGATCTCCACCACCGGCTCGCCCTCGCACTGCGTCCAGCCGCGGCCGGACGTGACCAGCAGGATCTGCCCCAGCGGATGCGTGTGCCAGGCCGTGCGCGCGCCGGGCTCGAAGGTCACGCTGGCGCAGGCGACCCGCGCCGGTTCCGGCGCGCTGAACAGCGGGTCGATGCGCACGTGGCCGGTGAACCATTCGGCCGGGCCCTTGATGGCGGGCTGCGAGCCGTTGCGCTTGATCTGCATGGGGAGACTCCTGGTGATTGTGCCGCCCAGTCTGGGCCACGCGCGGCGGCTTGATTAGCCGGCGAAGTCCGCATGCACCTATGATTCCGGCTCATGAATCGCGCGGGTGCATCCCATGGGCCGGCACCACTACAACGACCTCCTCGCCTTCCTGGCGGTGGCCCGCGCGGGCAGCTTCACCCGTGCCGCGGCGCGGCTGGGCGTGTCGCAGTCCGCGCTCAGCCACACCCTGCGCGGCCTGGAGGCGCGGCTCGGCCTGCGGCTGCTCGCGCACTCGCCGGCTTCGGCCTGGCCTGCCTGCCGGAGGACATGGTGGCGAAGGACCTGCGCGCCGGCCGCCTGGTGCGTGTATTGGAGGACTGGTGCCCGCCGTTCCCCGGCTACCACCTCTACTACCCGGACAAGCGCCGGCACGCGCCGGCGTTCGCGGTCGTCCTCGACGCATTGCGCGACCGCGGCTGACGTCGTTTACGCCAGCATCCGCTCCAGCACTGCGCAGATCGCCTCGAACGCTTCCTCGTCGAGCCAGGCGCTGTTGCCGAGGGTGAGCGTGCGCGCCGCCAGGTCGCGGGCGTGGGGCACGTCCGCGCGCGGCACGCGGTCGGCGAGGTAGGGGTAGTCGGGGAGGGCGTGGACGAACAGACGGCTCACGCCGAGGCCTGCCTGCCACAGCTCGCGCAGGGCGGCGTCGCGGCGGGCCTCGTCGGGCAGGCGCAGCCACAGCACGGGCCAGGTGCCTTCGGCCTCGGGCGGGTCGCCGAACACGTGCACGCCGTCGATGCGGCGCAGCCGCTCGGCGCGTTCGCGGGCCTGCGTGCGGGTAGTGTCGAGGAAGGCGGGCAGGCGCATCGCGGCGCGGGCGCCCACCGCCTGGCGCCAGCGGCCCACGCGGTGCAGCGGGATGGTGTCGGGGAAGATGTCGCCCACCGCGGCGGCGGGGTCGCCGCGGCGCAGGGCGCGGCGCAGCGGCGCACCGTAGGCCGGGCGCAGGCCGAGCGGGCGGTAGAGCGCGGCCAGGCCGAGCAGTTCGAGGCTGCGGCGCAGCTCCCAGCCCGGGCGGCGCGGCACGCTGGCCGCGCTGGTTTGCCGCAGCGCTTCGCGCAGCGCGCGGTCGCGCGTCACCAGCAGGCCGCCTTCGTAGATCGAGAGCCCCTTGCCGGCGGCCAGGCTGAAGAAGCCGAGGTGGCCGCGCAGGCCCACGCTGCGGCCGCGGTCGCGCGCGCCCAGCGCCTGCGCGGCGTCCTCGATCACCCAGGCGCCGTGGCGCGTGGCGGCCTCCATGGCGCTGTCCACGTCGGCGACGCGGCCGGCGAGGTGGGTGGGCAGCACCGCCAGCGTGTCCTCGCGGCAGGCGTCGGCCAGCGCCTGCGGGTCCATGTCGTAGTGGCCGGGGCGCAGGTCGCACAGGCGCAGTTCCAGCCCGAGCCGGTGCACGGCGATGGCGACCAGCGGGCAGGTGTAGGCGGGCACGACCACCACGCGGCGCTGCGGCGCCAGCCGCTGCAGGGTGTGCAGGGCCAGCAGCAGGGAGGCGGTGCCGGAGCATTCGAGCTGCAGCGGCGGCAGGTGCAGGGTGGTCGCCACCCGCCGGGCCAGGTTGGCGGGGCCGGGGAGGAAATCCCCGGGCTCGAACGGCAGGCCGGCGGTGGGTGGCAGCTCGCGGCGCGGCATGGCTAGCCCGCCGCGGCGGGCTCGCGCGCTGCGGCCGCGCCCTCGCGCGATTCGGCCACGCCCAGGCAGGCGATGCCGGCCAGGATCAGCAGCGCGCCGGCCACGCGCGCGAGGGTGAGCGGCTCGTGGAACAGCCACGCGGAGAGCAGCATCACGCTCACCACTTCCAGGTGCGAGGCGGCGAAGGCGGGGCCGATCGGCGCGTGTTCGAGCAGGCTCATCCAGGTGAAGAAGGCGCCGATGTAGCCGATCAGCGCACCGTAGATCCACGGATGGCCGAACACGCGCAGCAGCCACGCGAGGTTCGCCTCCACCGGCAGCGCGTGGCTGCCGGCCATCTTGAAGCTGAGCTGCGCCAGCGTGTCGAACGCCATCAGCAGCGGAAAGCCGATCAGGTACAGCCGCCTCATGCGCCGGCCCCCACCACCGCCACGCCCACGCTCACCAGCAGCATGCCGATCACGCGCAGGCGGGTCAGCTTCTCGCCGAACAGCAGCCGCCCGGCCAGCATCAGCGCCACGATGTTGATCGAGCCGAGCAGCACGCCTTCGGACAGGGGTACCAGCGAGAGGAAGGCGATCCAGGCCAGGAACTCCGCCACGTAGCAGCCGATGCCGATCCACAGCCACGGCCGGCGCGCCATGTGCCGCCAGCGCGCCAGCCCTTCGCCGGCCTGCGGGTGGCCGGCGGCGGCCTTGAAGGCGAGCTGGCCGCCGGTGTCGATCACCACGTTGAACAGCCACAGGGCGAGCGCGAGCGGCGGCATTTCAGGCCGCCACGGCGGAAGCGGCCGCCGCCGGGCGCGCGGGCGCGCCGGCGACGGCGTCGAAGAATTGCGCGGAGCGCTCGGCCAGCAGGCGGCGCTGCTTGTCGATGGTGATCATGTGGTAGCTGTCCTCCAGCCGCAGCAGCTCGCTCGGGCCGCTCACGCCGCGCAGCACCAGCTCGGCGTTGCGCAGGCTGGCCACGTCGTCCTCGCTGGCGTGGGCGACCAGGCAGGGCGCGGTCACCTGCGGCAGCTGCCGGCGCACCTGGGCCGAGAGCAGGTAGAGATCGGCCAGCGAGTGCCACGGGTTGCCGGGCAGGCCGGCCACGCTGCTGTCCTCGCCCTGCATGGCGGCGCTGATCTGGGCGCGCAGGCGCTCGTCGCGCAGGCCGTAGGGCGGGGCTTCCATGAACATGCGGCCACGGCCGATGCCGAGCCGCTTGAACCACGGCAGCAGGAACGACAGCCTGGCCGTCCACGGGATGCTCCAGCCGTCGTAGCGGAAGGTGGCGCCATACACGCCCACGCCGGCGACCTGCCGCGGGCGGTCGGCGGCGAGCTTGAGCGCCAGCAGCGCGCCCATCGAGAGGCCGCCCACGAACAGGTGGTCGACGCGCTCGCGCAGGCGGTCGGCGGCGTCTTCCACGCTGGCGTACCAGTCGCGCCAGCCGGTGGCGAGCAGGTCGTCCACGTCGCCGCAATGGCCGGCCAGCTGCACGCCGAGCACGGTGTAGCCGGCGCGGTTGAGGCCGCGGCCGAGCAGGCGCATCTCCGCCGGCGTGCCGGTGAGGCCGTGGATCAGCAGCACGCCGCGGCGGTCGCCTTCGAGCAGGAATTCACTGGGGCGTATCACGTCGGGCTCCCGGTTAGGCCGCGAAAGGGTGGCAGCAAGGTATTTCGTCAGTCTTTCTTGCCGGCGGCGGCGCCGAAGCGCACCAGCACGCGCTGGCCCACGCGCAGCGTCTGCGGCCGGTCGAAGCCGAGCACGCAGTCGACCGTGCGCACGCCGTCGCGCGCGGCCACGTCCTCGTCCAGCGCGGAAGGCCCCACCACCTCGCCGATGCGCAGCACGTGCGCGGCGCGCGGGGTGGCGTCGGCGCCGCCGTCGAGGCTCACCTCGGCGGGCATGCCCACCTTCACCGCGTCGGC
>NZ_LFQR01000183.1 GCF_001182895.1 Frateuria defendens
CGATAGATCAGAGCATCCCTCTGAGATGCTGAAAAATCTGCAAGACACCCTAAACGGCTCACCGGTCCTCGCCGAGGAAATCAAACGCGCGGTGACCATGACAGACCCGCTCAATGCGCAACACCGCGTTCTGGAGTCATTCGCGTTTACGGCGCCGGGCAGCGGGGTTGGTGGAAGTTTTTCTGCCTCGAGCCACACCATGAACTTGGTGAGCGACAGCCTGACGAAGACACCAGCCACGCCCAGCACCATGGGTTTTGAGATCAATGACCTCACGTTTGTCATCGGTCATGAAATCCAGCATGGCTTCAATGCGCAAACCGCCGAAAAGGCACGAGCCGCATTCACCAACGACGTGCGCGCGTTGGCCGCAACGCCAGGTCCCGTGCACGATTTCACCGCGTTGGAACGGCACATTCAGTCGGGACGCGAGGATGAAGCCAAAGCAGAGATTGCCGGATGGAATGCCCTGCGAAGCGGCGTCCAACAGCGGCACCACGGCGCGGTGACGCTGAGTGACATTCAACAGGCGGCGCGTCATCGCGCCGATGATTTTGTTCTTGCCACCAACGGTACGCTCGTGCCCCGTCCGAATGTGCACCTCAACGCCGACTTGAGCATGAGCCCGACGCCGGCCAATGTCGCGGCGATGGGGCAAAACTATTTCGACCGGCCGACGGCGGGACACCTGCAGCCCGGCGACACGCGCCAGGCGATGGCCCTGGCCCACAGCGGGGTATCCGACTACCCGAACTACTACGCCGGCTGGGCCATCGCCACCATCGGGCTGGAAGAGCAGATTGCCGCCCATCGCCATGGCGTGCAGCCGCAAGTGCAGATCAACATGGCCCACGCGGGCCTCTACGAAGACATGATGGAAAAGGCCGGGTTGAACCTCGCGCCGTCCAAGCAATCGATTCCGTATCTCGACAACAGCATGCAGCCGGCCGTGCCGCACCGGTTCGACCACACGGCGGATGGCCCGAATCAGTACCAATATGTGCCAGTCGCCCCGGCTCGCCTGGACGACCCCGCCCATCCGGACCACGCGCTTTACAACCAGGTGCGATCCCAGGTGATCGACCTGGACAGGAGCGTCGGCCGCGAGCCGGATACTCGCAGCAATCAGCTGGCCGCCGCGTTGGCCGTCGAGGCCCGCGCCGCAGGTATGCACAGCGTGGACCGCATCGCGTTCAACGGCGATGCCAGCAAGCTGTGGGGCGTGCAGGACTGGCCGGGCATCAAGGGATTCCACATGCACTCCGTGCATGTGGACACCGTCCAGGGCCTCAACATGAGCATGGAACAGTCGGGAGCGAAATGGCCCGACGCCATGCAACAGAGCAGTTTGCATAACCCCA
>NZ_LFQR01000184.1 GCF_001182895.1 Frateuria defendens
TCCTGATTCCCCACGAGTCGCATCCGATGATACGGCGCGGGTAGAGGCTGCAACCTCCTGATGAGACGGAGGAAGTGTCATGGCAGCGAAGAACCAGGTCCAATTTCAGCCCGGCATGAGCCTGATGAGTTTTCTTGACCGCTACGGCAGCGAAGAGCAGTGCCGAGAGGCTTTGGCGAAGGCGCGCTGGCCGAACGGGTTCCGCTGTCCGGACTGCGATCATCCCAGCCACTGCCACCTCAA
>NZ_LFQR01000185.1 GCF_001182895.1 Frateuria defendens
GGGGAGATAGTTCGTGACGCGTATTTCCACTGCACAGGCGGTGCGCTACCTGCGCCGTTCCACTCTTGCGATGGCGCTGGGTCTGACGCTTGCCGGCCCGGCAGCCGTGATGGCCCAGTCCAACGTGACGGGTTCGATCTTCGGCCAAGTGGCCAACCACCAGGGGTCGACGGTTACGATCCAGAACATCGAGACGGGCTTTGCCCGCAGCGTGTCCGTGGATGACACGGGGCGCTATCGCTTCAGCTCGCTGCCGGTTGGCCGCTACAAGGTCACTCTTCAGGACGGCCAGAACGTGGTCGGCAGCCGCGATGACGTGACGGTGGTGATCTCGGGCGGTACCGAGGTCTCCTTCGGTGCGCCTGCTGAAGCAACCAACCTGGGTGCCGTATCGGTTACGGCTTCTGCGTTGCCAGCCATTGACGTTTCGTCGGTGGATACCCGCACGGTCCTGACTTCCGAACAGCTGCAGAAGCTGCCGGTGTCCCGCAGCGTGATGGCGGCCGCGCTGCTGGCGCCGGGCGTGATCCAGGGCTCCAGCTATGCCGATGCGCCCAGCTTCGGCGGCTCGGCTGCCTCCGAGAACGCCTATTACATCAACGGTTACGCGGTCACCAATCCGCTGACCTCGATCGGCATGACCACGCTGCCCTTCGATGCCATCGATCAGGAGCAGGTGCTCACCGGCGGTTACGGCGCGGAATTCGGCCGCTCCACGGGCGGCGTGATCAACATCGTCACCAAGCGCGGTACCAATGAGTGGAAGGCGGGTGTCTACACCATCTGGTCGCCGGAAAGCCTGCGTTCGGAGCCGCGCAACATCCACTTCGCCAACACCGGCTTCTACCCGACGACCACCGACGGCAAGCTGTATCAGTTCCGCAACAAGACCAACTACTACACCTCCACGGTGGGTGCGTATGCCAGCGGCCCGCTGATCAAGGACAAGCTGTTCTTCTACGTTGACGTGGAGCAGAACCGCGAGAACGGCACCAGCGTGCTGTCGTTCTCCAACTCGAACAGCACGGTGGCACGCACCGGCTGGAACGATTACACCTACAAGATGCCGCGCTGGGCGGCGAAGATCGACTGGAACATCAATGACAACAACATCATTGAGCTGACCGGCATCTCCGACAAGACGCTCTACGACTCCAGCCGCTACGCGTTCAACTACGCGACCGAGACGCATGGCTCCGTTCAGAACGGTGGTACCTACACCAAGGACGGTGGCGACCTGTATGTCGGCAAGTACACCGGCTACGTCACCGACGACCTGACGGTTACGGCGCTGTACGGCACGCAGAAGCTGCAGCACGTGCAGACGCCCTGGGGCTACGACCCGAGCTGCCCCTACGTGTCCTCGAACACCCAGAACCAGGCGCCCGGCCTGGTCTACGGTGGCTGCCAGACGGTCACGACGACGAGGCTCAAGCTCCCGGGATCCAACGACAAGACCTACGGCGGCCGCCTGGACATCGAGTACAGGCTGGGCGACCACGACTTGCGCGTGGGTTACGACCGGCAGACGGCCGAGTCGTTCACTGGCAGCCAGTATCCCGGGGGCTACGGTTGGATCTATAGCTACCAGACCGATCCCAATGCGGCTATCGATGCGGGTCATGGTGTGGTTGGTTCGCCGGCCGCGGCTGGCGGTCTGGGAAACCAGGGCTACTACGTCTATCGCTACTACAGCACTCAGAGCGCCAAGGTGAAGACGGAACAGGAAGCCCAGTACATCGAGGACCGCTGGCAGGTTTCCGACCGCTGGCTGCTCTCGCTGGGCCTGCGCAACGAGCAGTTCACCAACTACAACGGCGACGGCAAGAAGTA
>NZ_LFQR01000186.1 GCF_001182895.1 Frateuria defendens
CCAAGTGAACCTGGCGAAACGCCCGGAGCGTGCGATGGGCCGGAAAGTTGTCCGCGCCCAGCACCCGGAAGGCCACGTCCTGCTCCAGTGACCGAGCGATCTTGCGCGAGGAAAACACCCCACTGGCATAGGCGTACACCAGCACCTTGACCATCATCGCCGGATCGAACGGCTGGCGCCGTCGTCCATCGCCCGCATAGCGCGCATGGAAGGCG
>NZ_LFQR01000187.1 GCF_001182895.1 Frateuria defendens
GCCGAGCAGGGCGGCCACCGAATTGCCGCGCGCGTCCAGCGCGGCGTTGCCGTTGATCTCGCCGAAGCTGGTACGCATCGGCTCGAAGGTGGGGAAGAGCTGCCTGAGCTTGAGGTGGCGCGCCTTGAGCTGGGCGTTGCCCGGCATCGGCGAGCGGCTGCCGTCCAGGCGTACGCGGGCGTCCACCGTGCCGCCGGCGATGCCGAAGTGCAGCGGGTCGAGGGTGAGCACGCCGTCGTCCATCAGCAGGTGCGTCGAGAGCGAGTCGATCGGCATCGAGGCATCGCGCACGATGCGCGCGCCGTTGAACACGACGTCGGCGTCCATCGCGCGCCAGCGGTCGGTGCGGAAGGGTTCCACCGGCAGCAGCTTGTCGGCCGGCTGCGGCGTAGCGTCGCCGCGCTGCGCCTTCTGCGCGTTGGAGTCGGCGCCGATCAGCGGCGCGAGATCCGCGAAGCGCAGCACCTGCGAGCTGGCCTTGCCGCTGAGCTTGGGACGCGCGCCGCCGGTGACGTAGTCCACGCTGCCGGCCAGGTCGCTGCCGCCGACGCGGCCGCGGAAGTCGTGGTAGCCGAAGCGGCTGCCGCGGCGGTCGAGCTGGGCGGTGAGGCGGCCCTCGGTGGCGTAGGCCGGGGTATCCGGCAGGGTCACGCCGAGGATGGGGTAGAGCTTGGCCATGCTGCTGCCGGCGAGCCACAGCCGCAGGTCGAGCGCGCCAAGGTGCAGGGGATCGGTGAGCGTGCCGACCAGCGCGATGTGGGTATCGCCGATGGCGAGCCGCGCCTGCACCGGAAAGGGCCGGTCAGTCTGCTGCAGGGCCAGCACTGCGCCGGTGCGGCCGCTGCCTTCCAGCGGCGCGCCCTTGTAGCGGCCACGGGCGTTCCAGGCGAACTGGTAGACCTCGCCGGTGCGGCCGGCATCGGGCCGGCCCTGCCTGTCGAGCGCCTTGCCGGCGGCGCTGCCCGCGCTGC
>NZ_LFQR01000188.1 GCF_001182895.1 Frateuria defendens
TCTGCCGCCCAGGCTCCTAGATGTTCCTAGATGTTCCCCAAGGCCTTCCCTGATGCATCGAGCGGGCGAAAGCCCCGTCAAATCGAGACAGTGATCACAAGATAACACGAGCGTCGGTCACCTCGGATGACGCCAGCCAGCGCAAATAATTGCGATGGCACGGCAGCCTGCAATGCACTGTCGCGTTGACGCCAAATCAAAAATCTTGTGCGCCGGACCGTATTTTTCCGCAAGGGTCGCTCTCTCAGACTTGCCACCAACCAAAGTCGGGAGCACCCCATGCCTATTGCACTGTTCGCGCTGACACTCAGCGCTTTCGCCATCGGCACGACCGAGTTCGTGATCGTTGGCCTGATCCCCACCGTGGCGGCCGACCTCGGCATCGGCCTGCCCTCGGCGGGCCTGCTGGTCAGCCTGTACGCGCTGGGCGTCGCCATCGGCGCGCCGGTGCTCACCGCGCTCACCGGGCGCCTGCCGCGCAAGACGCTGCTGCTCTCGCTGATGGCGCTGTTCACCGTCGGCAACCTGGTGGCCTGGCAGGCGCCGGGCTATGAGGCGCTGATCGCCGCGCGCGTGCTCACCGGCCTCGCCCACGGCGTGTTCTTCTCGATCGGCTCCACCATCGCCACCAGCCTGGTGCCGAAGGAGAAGGCCGCGAGCGCGATCGCCATCATGTTCACCGGCCTCACCGTGGCCCTGGTCACCGGCGTGCCGCTGGGCACCTTCATCGGCCAGCACTTGGGCTGGCGCGAGACCTTCCTCGCCGTGTCGGCGCTGGGCGTGATCGCCTTCATCGGCAGCCTGGTCTTCGTGCCTAACAACATCGCCAAGTCGGCACCGGCCTCGCTGGGCCAGCAGGCCAAGGTGCTGAGCCAGCCGCGCCTCCTGATGGTGTACGCCAAGACGGCCATCGGCTACGGCGGCTCGTTCATTCCCTTCACCTTCCTCGCCCCGATCCTGCAGAACGTGGCCGGCTTCAGCGCCAGCGCGGTGGGCTGGGTGATGCTGGTGTACGGCGTGTCGGTGGCGGTGGGCAACCTGTGGGGCGGCAAGCTGGCCGACCGCCACGGCCCGATCCCGGCGCTCAAGATCATCTTCGCACTGCTCGCCGTGGTGCTGTTCGCGCTCACCTTCACCGCGCACAGCCAGTGGCTGGCGCTGGCGACGGTGCTGGTGTGGGGCGCGGTGGCCTTCGGCAACGTGCCGGGCCTGCAGGTGTACGTGGTCAAGCAGGCCGAGCGCTACACCCCGCAGGCGGTGGACGTGGCCTCGGGCCTCAACATCGCCGCCTTCAACCTCGGCATCGCCGGCGCGGCGTGGATCGGCGGCCTGATCGTCGAGCACCTGGGCCTGATGTACACGCCGTGGATCGGCGCCCTGGTGGTGCTGGTGTCGCTGGGCATCACCGCGTGGAGCGGCACGCTCGACAAGCGCAGCGGCTTCGACCCGCGCGCCGGCGGCCCGGTGACGGTGGGCCACTGAGCCCCCGCCTCCCCCGGGCCCTGTCTCAAACGATCGAAACGACAGGCCGCTCACCGCGGCCTGTCGCACATTGTAAGGAGTCCCCCATGTCATCCGCACTGAACAACCTGGTCGCCGGCGGCTTCAGCGTCGGCGTGGAACTGCCGCTCGACAACGACTGGACCGCCGCCGGCGAGCAGGCCCGCCGCAACGCCGGCCGCCTGCCCGGCGAGCCGGACATGCGCCGCCACGCCGAGCTGGCCACGCTGGCCGACCGCCTCGGCTTCCGCGCGCTGTGGGTGCGCGACGTACCGGTGTACGACCCGAACTTCGGCGACGCCGCGCAGGTGTTCGAAGCCTTCAGCTACCTCGGCTACCTCGCCGGCGTCACCCGCAACATCCTGCTCGGCACCGCCGCGGTGGTGCTGCCGCTGCGCGAGCCGCTGCTCAGCATGAAATCCGCCGCCACGGTGGACCGCCTGAGCGGCGGGCGCCTGCTGCTCGGCGTGGCCAGCGGCGACCGGCCGGTGGAATACCCGCTGTTCGGCCGCGACTTCGCCGACCGCGGCGCGCGCTTCCGCGAGCAGGTAGCGATGTTCCGCGACTGGGGCGCGGCCAGGCTGGCCCCGCAGAACCTCGCCCTGCTGCCCCGGCCCGCACAGCCGCTGCCGCTGCTGGTCGCCGGCCTCGCCCAGCAGCAGCCCGAGTGGGTGGGCGAGCACATGGACGGCTGGCTGGCCTACCCCGGCACGCCGGAGGACCACCAGCGCCGCAGCGCGCTGTGGCGCAGCGTGGCAGGCGAGAAGCCCTACATCAGCTTCATCCACCTCGACCTGGCCGAAGACCCCAACGCGCCGCTGGTGCGCCACCGCTTCGGCGCCACCGTGGGCCGCCGCGGCCTGATCGAAGAACTGGCCGCCATGCGCGAGGCCGGCGTGCACCACATCGGCCTGCACTTTCGCCGCAACCGCCGGCCGCTGGCGGAGACGATGGAAGAGATCGCCACCGAGGTGCTGCCGCACTTCCACGCCGGCGCGCTCGGCACGCCCGCCGCCAAGGCCACGGCCACGACCTGAAAGCTGTTCACGCTCCTAGTGCGCAAAGGCGCGGCCTCTTGTCGGGGCGCGCCTGCGCGTGACAGGCCGGCGCAACGGTAACGCCGCGGTCGCGCGCAAGCGCGCTCCAACCTCCACACCCCTCCCCTGCACGCACGGGAGGAAGACAGATAACTGACATTGAGCAGCTTCGAGAGATTTCCATGCAGTCCCACGACCCTATCCTGCCCGCCGTGGCCTACCGCGCCTGGGCCTGGCACCGCGCCGGCGAGGCCGGCGAGCTGACGCTGGAAAGCCGCCCCCTGCGCGAGCCCGGCCCGGGCGAAGTGCTGGTCGCCAACCGCTTGGTGGCGCTCAACCCCGTGGACTGGAAGACGATCGAGTGGGCCCACCCGTCCTGGCGCCCCGTCCAGGTGCCGGGCGTGGACGGCATGGGCCGCATCGTGGCGCGCGGCGCGGGCGTGCAGCTGCCGCTGGGCATGCGCGTGGCCTATCACCAGAGCCTCGCCCGCGACGGCAGCTTCGCCGAGTACACCTGCCTCGCCGCCGACGCCGTGCTGCCGGTGCCCGCCGGGGTGAGCGACGAGGTGGCTGCCGGCGTGCCCTGTCTCGGCTTTGACCGCCGCCGCACCCGCGCACGACAAACGCCGGCCCAGCCTGTAGGATCGGACGTCCATACCGCCAAACGGACGCGCCCTACGCCATGAAGAAGCTGCTCGCCGCCGCTCTGTTCCTGCTGCTCGCACCGTTGCACGCGGCCGAGGAAAAAGGCCCCGCCGGCATCGCCGACGCGCTCAAGCTCGCCGGCCAGCAGCACCGCCCGGTGCTGATCGATTTCCAGGCGGTGTGGTGCTACTCCTGCTACTACATGGCCTCGCACGTGCTCAACGGGCCGGAGTGGAAGGCCCTGCAGGACAAGGCGATCTTCGTCGAGGCCGACGCGGATTCGCCCGAGGGCCAGCAGTGGATGCAGCAGCTGAAGATCACCTTCCTGCCCAGCTACGTGGTGCTCGACGAACACGGCGAGGAGCTGGGCCGCATCCTGGCCGAACAGCCGCGGCAGAAGTTCTACCCGGCGATCAACGCGATCCTCGCCCACGGCAATACGCTGGACACGCTCCAGGCCAAGGCCACGGCCGGCTCGCGCGAGGCGATCACGGCGGTGCTCAAGGCCTACCAGGCCCGCAACGACGGCGCGGCGGGCCTGGCCTGGTTCGCCACCCTGCCGCCGGCGCTGCGCGGCGCCGCCGCCAAGGACGCCGGCACCGCGCTGGCGCTGGAGCGCCTCCACCTCGCCCAGGCCAAGGCGGCCAAGGACGAGCCGGCCGTGGTCGCCAGCGCGCGGAAGGCGCTGGCCGGCCCGATCGGCTGCGACCGCCCCTACGTGCTGGAGGACCTCCTCGCCGCCAGCGAGAAGCTGCCGGCCGCGCAGCGCCGCAGCCTGCTCGACGCCCAGCGCAAGCCGCTGGACGACTACCTCGCCTCGCAGATCTTCATCGCCCAGCCCGCCTGCGCCGACCAGCGCAGCGCCGTGCTCGGCAGCGCCGACCTCGACGCCGCCCTCGGCGACAGCGCGGCGGAGAAGGCCGTGCTCGACCGCGCCATCGCCCTCACCCGCCAGCGCCTGGGCAACCACCCCGCCAGCGACCGCAACCTGGCCGACAACCTGCGTGTGTACCTCGCCCGCGCCAAGCGCACCGACGAGCTGGACGCCTTCCAGCGCCAGCTGATCGCCGCCTACCCGGACGACTACGTCTACGCCTACCGCTACGGCCGCAGCCTGCTCGAGGCCGGCAAGCCCGCCGAGGCGCTGCCCTGGCTGGAACAGGCCGCCGGCAAGGCCTATGGCGTCAACCGCCTCAGCGTCGCCGCGGTGCGCGTGAAGGCGCTTAAGGCCCTGCACCGGCAGGCGGACGCGGAAAAACTCGTCGCCGACACGCTGAAGGAGAACGGGCCCTGGTTCCCCAGGCAGGCGGCGCTGCTGAAGGCAACGCTGAGTTCTTGATCGCCTAGCGGCGGCCGGCCCACTCGCGCACCGCCTGCCTAAACAGGCGCGCGCGTCGATGAGTGGACAGTGGCGGCGCAGGCCGGGAGAGGACAGGCGGTGCGCGGCCGCTCGATCCACCGGCACTGCCGCCGCAACCGGTAACCCGGCCAGGAAAGCCGCGCACGGCAACACGGGAAAGCAACCCGACTACACGCTTGCCCTCGATGGCGGTGCCCGCCAGTACAACGCATCGAGGTGGACGAGCGGCAGCCCCGGGCGTACCGCCAGTTCGCGCGCAAGCGTCGACTTGCCGGCGCCTCCGGCGCCGATGTGATCACCACCTTCCGCACGATGTCCTCCCCATGCCGCGGTTCGACACGGTAACGCCCCGGCTCAGCGTGCCTCAGCCTCTTCCGCCTCGACCTCCGCCGCCACGAACCCGCCCGTCTGCCGCCGCCACAGCCGCGCGTACAGGCCGTCGCGCGCGATCAGTTCGGCGTGCGTGCCGGTCTCGGCCACGTGGCCCTTGTCCAGCACCACCAGCCGGTCCATGCGGGCGATGGTGGAGAGACGGTGGGCGATGGCGATCACGGTCTTGCCTTCCATCAGCGTCTCCAGGCTGTCCTGGATGGCCGCCTCGGCGTCGGAGTCGAGCGCCGAGGTGGCCTCGTCCAGCACCAGGATCGGCGCGTCCTTGAGCAGCACGCGGGCGATGGCGATGCGCTGGCGCTGGCCGCCGGAGAGCTTCACGCCGCGCTCGCCCACCAGCGCCTCGTAGCCCTGGCGGCCCTCGCCGTCGGTGAGCTCGGGGATGAACTCGTCCGCGCGCGCCCTGCGCGCCGCCTCGTGCAGTTGTTCCTCGGTGGCGTCGGGGCGGCCATACAGCAGGTTGTCGCGGATCGAGCGGTGCAGTAGCGAGGTGTCCTGGGTGACCACGCCGATCTGCGAGCGCAGGCTCTCCTGCGTCACCTGGGCGATGTCCTGCCCGTCGATCAGGATGCGCCCGCCCTCCAGGTCGTACAGGCGCAGCAACAGGCTCATCAGCGTGGACTTGCCCGCGCCCGAGGGCCCGACCAGGCCGATCTTCTCGCCCGGCCGCACGATGAGGTCGAGCCCGTCGATCACGCCGCCCTGCTTGCCGTAGTGGAAGCGGATGTGCTCGAAGCGCACGCCACCGCCGTCCACCGCCAGCGGCGGCGCGCCGGCGCGGTCCTGCACCGCGCGCGGCTGGGCGATGGTCTTGAGCCCGTCCTGCACCGAGCCCACGTTCTCGAAGATGCCGTTGACCACCCACATGATCCAGCCGGACATGTTGTTGATGCGGATCACCAGGCCAGTGGAGAGCGCGATCGCGCCCACCGTCACCTTGCCCTGGCTCCACAGCCAGATCGCCAAGCCCGAGGTGCCGGCGATCAGGAGGCCGTTGAGCACGGTGATGGTCGCGTCCATCGCGGTGGTGAGGCGGGTCATGCTGCGCATGCGGCGGATCTGCTCGCCCATGGCGTCGGCCACGTAGGCTTCCTCGCGGCGCGTGTGGGCGAACAGCTTGAGCGTGAGGATGTTGCTGTAGCCGTCCACGATGCGGCCCATCAGCCGCGAGCGCGCCTCCGACTGGCGCCACGAGCGCTCCTTGGTGCGCGGGATGAAATAGGCCAGCGTGGCCACGTAGGCCGCCAGCCACAGCACCAGCGGCAGCGCGAGCCAGGCATCCGCGCTGGCGAACATCACGATGGCGCTGCCGGTGTAGATCACCACGTACCAGATCGCATCCACGATCTGCACTGCCGACTCGCGCAGCGAGCTGGCCGTCTGCATGATGCGGTTGGCGATGCGCCCGGCGTAGTCGTTCTGGAAGAAGCCCAGGCTCTGGCGGATCACGTAGCGGTGGTTCTGCCAGCGGATGCGGTTGGTGAAGTTGGGCACGATGGCCTGATTCACCAGCAGATCGTGCAGGCCGTTCAGCACCGGCCGCAGCACCACCGCCACGAAGGCCATCCACATCAGCTCGGTGCCGTGCAGGCGGAAGAAATCGGCCGGCGCGCCGCGGGCGTAATCCACGATGCGGCCGATGAAGCCGAACAGCGACACCTCCACCATCGCCACGCCGAAGCCGACCACGATCGCCGCCAGGAACACCGGCCACACCTGGCGCAGGTAGAACACGTAGAAGCGCCACGCCGACTGCGGCGGCGTGGTGTCCACGGGTTCCTTGAAGGCGTCGATCAGCGATTCGAACCAGCGGAAAAGCATCGGTCATTCCATAGGGAGCACGCGCACTAGGAGGGTGATGATGACACGCGGGGCGCATGGGCCCCACCCGACACGACGCCGCGTCAGCGCTCGCGCCGCGAGGCGAGGCGGTCCGCCAGCCGCGTGGGCTCGGGCAGGCGGTAGCGCGTGCAGCAGGCCAGCACCAGTTGCGGCGCGCTCGCCAGGCTCACCCGGTGGCCGGGCGAGACGATCAGCGGCCGCACGCGGTCCTTGCTGCGCAGCACGGTGCCGATCTCGCGGCCGCGGTAGCGCAGCGGCACGCGGTCGCCACGGCGCTCGCCAAGCTCGCCGTGCGTGCCGACCAGGATGCTCTTGGCCACGCCCACCGCCGGCAGGCCGCTCGCCACGCCCAGGTGCGCGGCGATGCCGAGCCCGCGCGGGTGGGCGATGCCCTGGCCGTCGACGAACACCAGGTCGGGCGTCTCCGGCAGCGCGGCCAGCGCCTCCAGCACCGCCGGCAGCTCACGGAAGGAGAGCAGGCCCGGGATGTAGGGCATGCGCGTGGGCAGCCGCGCCACCGTCTCGGCCAGCGGCTGCAGGCTGGCCGCATCCAGCAGCACGGCGGCGGCGCGGGTGATCGCGCCGGCTTCCTCGAAGCCCACGTCCACGCCGGCCAGGCGGCGCAGCGACGGAAAGTCGTCCGCGAGCCGCACCTGCGCGGCCAGTTCCACCTGCAAGGCGCGGGCACGGGCGATGTCGCCGTCCCAGGGCGGCAGCGCGGCGGTCGGGGGCAAGGGCATCGACGGGTCCTGAACGGTATCGGGCCGAGCATACGCCAGGGGCCTCTCGTCGATTGACCCTCCGCCGGGGCGCGTCGATCATGCACGGATGCTTAGCCTGCGCCGTCTTCTGCTGCTTCTTCCGCTGCTGCTCGCCCTGCCCGCCCTGGCCCAGGAGGCGGCCGCCCCCGAGGCCGCCACGCCGCCGCCCACCGCCGCGCAGACGCTGGACCGGCTGGACAACCAGATCGACGCCCTCCAGGTGGAGCTGCAAAAGAACCCCGACAGCGCGGCCCTGGCCGAGCTGCGCAACACGGCGCTGGGCTTGCAGGACCAGGCCGGGCAGCTGGCCGGCACGCTCAAGCCGCAGGTGGACAGCCTCAACACGCGGCTGGCCGTGCTCGGCCCCGCGCCGGCCAAGGGCGCCCCGCCGGAAGCGCCCGAGGTGAGCGCGCAGCGCCGCCAGCTCGACAAGGACAAGGCCGCGCTCGATGCCCAGCTCAAGCAGGCCCAGCTGCTCGGCGAGGAGAGCATGCAGCTCGCCGCGCAGGCCGCCGGCATGCGCCGCGACCAGTTCCAGGCCCAGCTCGCCTCGCGCACGCCATCGCCGCTCGGCCGCGTTTTCTGGAGCGACCTGGTGCACCAGCTGCCGGACGACCTCGTGCGGCTGAAGCGGCTCGGCGAGCGCGTGGCCGACGACTGGCACGGCGCCTGGCAGCCGCCCAACCGCACGCCGCTGGCGCTGTGCCTGCTCGGCGCCGCGCTGCTGCTGGCCTTCGGCCGCCGCCTGCTCGAATACGGCCTGATGCTTCTGGCGCGCCGGCTGCTGCCGGAAGGCCGCCTGCGCCGCAGCGCGCTGGCGGTGGGCATTTCGCTGGTGAGCGTGCTGGTGATCGGCCTCGCCGCCGAGCTGGCCTACCTCGGCCTCGACTGGAACGACGCCCTGGACGCGGAAAGCGACGCCTTCACCCGTGCGCTGGTGTGGCTGATCGCCGCCGCCGCGTACCTGGGCGGCGTCGGCCGCGCCCTGCTCTCGGCGCGGCGCGCCTCGTGGCGGCTGCCGGCGCTGTCCGACGCGGCGGCCAAGCGGCTGGCGCCATTCCCGTGGCTGCTGGCCGGGGCCTCGCTGCTGTTCCTGCTGATCGAGCAGATCAACGGCGCCATCGGCGCCAGCCTGCCCGCCACGGTGGCGTCGCGCGGGCTCACCGCGCTGGTGGTCGGCGGCCTGGTCGGCGCGGCGCTGCTGCGGCTCGGGCACGCCCGGCGCGCGCTGATCGCCAGCGGCGAGCGCCCCGCCCGGCGCCCGCTGTGGGTCGGCCTGCTCGCAGTCGGCGCCGCCCTGGGTGTGGCGCTGAGCTGGCTGGGCGTGGCCGCCGGCTTCATCGCCTTCGCCTATTTCATCGCCACGCAGATGCTGTGGGTCGGCCTGGTGGTGGCGACGCTGTACCTGTGGATGCACCTGGTACAGGACCTGATCGAGACGCTGCTCTCGCCCGAAGGGCCGAACGGGCAGCGCGTGCAGAGCGCCTTCGACCTCCCGCCGCAGCGGCTGGAGCAGGCCGCCACGGTGCTCTCGGGCGTGGGGCGCGTGGTGTTGTTCCTGCTGGCGGTGGTGGTGGTGCTGGCGCCCTTCGGCACCGGCCCGCGCGACCTGCTGGACCGCGTGGGCCGTTCGCTCTCCGGCGGCACCTTCGGCCAGCTGCCGATCGTGCCCGGCGACATCTTCAACGCCCTGCTGGTGCTGGTGTTCGGCCTGCTGGCCGTGCGCATGCTCAAGAACTGGCTGGGCGACCAGCTGCTGGCCAAGACCGGGCTGGAGCTCGGCATCCGCAGCTCCATCGTCAGCCTGATCGGCTACGTGTGCCTGGTGGTGGTGATCACCCTCGCGCTGGCCGAACTCAAGATCAGCCTGCAAAGCCTCACCTGGATCGCCAGCGCGCTGTCGGTGGGCATCGGCTTCGGCCTGCAGGCGATCGTCTCCAACTTCATCTCCGGCCTGATCCTGCTGGCCGAGCGGCCGGTGAAGGTGGGCGACTGGGTGAGCATCAGCGGTGCCGAGGGCGACATCCGCCGCATCAACGTGCGCGCCACCGAAATCCAGCTCTCCGACCGCTCCACCGTGATCGTGCCCAACTCGCAGCTGATCACCCAGAACGTGCGCAACGTGACCATGGCCCACGCCCAGGGCCGCGTGCAGTTCCGGCTGCCGATGCCACTGGACACGGACGCGACCCAGGCCCGGCAGATCATGCTCGGCGTGCTGCAGGCCCACCCCTCCGTGCTCGACACACCGGCCGCCAGCGTGCTGCTGGAGACCATCGACGCCAGCGCGATGAGCTTCCTGTGCACCGGCTACGTGAAGAGCCCGCGCGAGGTCAGCGCGGTGAAGAGTGATCTGCTGTTCGCCATGCTTGAGAAGTTGCGTGAGGCCAAGTTGCCGCTCAGCCGGCCGCAGGACATGGTGCTGCATCGGCCGGCGCCGCCGGCACCGGCTTGACCGACGCGGCGCCGACCTTGCCACCGAGCCGGCCGCGCGGCGTGCGGCCGACCCGCTGATCCGCAGGCCTTATCGGCCCCCGTGGGTCATCACCGGGCCCGCCTGCACCTGGTCCTGGCTGACCTGTTGGCTCAGCTTCTGCTGCTGTTCGGCCTGTTGCGTCTGCTGGAACTGTTGAGCGGTTTGAATAACCCAA
>NZ_LFQR01000019.1 GCF_001182895.1 Frateuria defendens
CCTCGACCAAGACCAATCTGGCTGCGCTGGAGCTGATGCGACACCTGGGTGTGTGCTACCGCACGGCATGGCGGCTGAAACACAAGATCATGCAGGCGATGATGGAGCGCGAGGAACCGCGCCAGCTGGAGGGTTTCGTACAGATCGACGACGCGTATCTGGGCGGTGAACGCAACGGCGGCAAAGCCGGCCGAGGCTCGGAGAACAAGCAGGCCTTTGTGATCGCGGTGGAAACCGACGCGACGCTGGAACATCCGCACTTCGCGGTGATCGAACCGGTCCCCACCTTCGACAATCCCACGATCACCGACTGGGCTCAACGCCGGCTGGCGCCGGAAGCGGAGGCCTACAGCGACGGACTGGGGGCCTTTCGTCGCTTTGGCGACACCGGCCATGCGCACACGGTGCTGGAGACCGAAGGTGGCCGTGCCGCCACGGAAGTCCAAGGCGCGCGTTGGGTGAACGTCGTGCTGTCCAACGTCAAACGGGCCTTGGATGGGGTTTACCATGCCGTCAAGCAGCATCGTTACGCTCGCCGCTATCTGGCCGAAGCCGCGTATCGTTTCAACCGCCGGTTTCGACTGCGCGACCTGCTGCCGCGACTGACGCGCGCCATGGTGCTCTGCAAGCCTTGTCCGGAGCCGATCCTGCGCTTGGCGAGCAACTTTTCTCACTGAGGTTCGACGCTAATCAGGAGACATCATGGCCATGCCTATGGGATACCA
>NZ_LFQR01000189.1 GCF_001182895.1 Frateuria defendens
GGTGTCCTTCTCTTTGGTTACTTTCTCTTGGACAAGCAAGAGAAAGTAACTCGCTCCCCGGCAGGGGAGCGAAACCCCGGCCAAAGGCCGGCCAGGTTTCGACAACCTTTAGCTCCAAACGCACAGCCCTGGATGACTCGCTTCGCTCGCCACTGCGAGGGCGCTCTTCAGGCGCTCTACGCGCTGCGCGCTTGCCCGGCCTGTAGCGAAAGGACGAGCGAGAGCAAGATAGCCACATTCCCGCAAGCACCCGCCCCTCACCCCAACCCGCTCCCCACCGGGGAGAGGGAGCAAAGCTGGCGTTCACCGCGCCGCCGGCAGCCCCAGCGCGCGCACGGCCCCTGCCAGCCAGCGCAGCTGCACGCCCTGGCGCGTGTCGTAGTCGGCACCCGAATAGCCCCACCAGTCCCAGCATGCCTGCGGATTCAAGGGCGCGAAGCTTGCGCGGGTCTGAGGATATAGCACCGCCACGTCGTAGGCGTCGGCCCAGCGGTTGAAGCCGGCCTCGCGCACGAACGCCTCGCCCACCGCCTCGGCGTTCTGCTTGCAGCCGTGCAGCGCCACCAGCAGCCCACACGGCTTGCCGGCGGCGCAGGCCGGCGGCAGGTAGAGGAAGCCTTCGGCGGCGAGGAAGGCATCGGCGCCGCCGGGGCGCAGCGCGTCCTGGCTGAAGCGGCGCAGCTCGCCGGTCGGCGCGACGGCCGCATGCTTCGGCGCGCCGTAGAGCCGGCGGAAGATTTCGCCGGCGGCGTCGAAGCCGCAGTGGCCGAGGTACGGCGAGACCGACTTGCCGCAATCCTCGCCCGTGGCCGCCAGCGGCAGGTTGTGGGCGAAGTCGCGGTCGCCGTCGTCCACCACCTGCATGCCGGCGAGGCCAGGCACGCCGTCACGCAGCGACTGATAAAAGTGCGCAGCGGCTTCGGCCACTACCGGCGCCACCACGGTATCGGCGCGGCCATGCAGCAGGTAGACCTTGGCATGCGCCAGTTCCTTCAGCGCACCGATCTCGCCCTTCTCCGCGCGCTGGCGCGCCTGCGCCGCGAGCGCCGCCGCATCCGGCGCGGCCGTGCCCTTCATGCACGGCCCCAGCGCCGTCTCCAGCTTGCCGCCGGCGCAGCCGTAGGGGCCGCCCGCCACCAGCGCGGCGCCGCGGAAGACTTCCGGATAGGCCAGTTGCGCCTGCGTCGCCATGTAGGCCCCCGACGACAGCCCGGCCACCGCCACGCGCGCCGCCTCGAGGCGCAGCTTCGGCAAGGCGGGCGCAGCCTGCTCCGCCTGCACCGCCAGCCCGGCGAGCAGCAGTCCCGCGCACACTCCTTTCATCCAACGCATGGTCGACTCCTCGCTTGCCGCGCCGGGATGGCGCCTACGAAAAAATGGCCGCCGGTGGGCGGAATGCAGCCGCGCATCGCGCAACGGATGCCTTGTGGTCTGGCATCCGTATAGCAACCGGCGGGGCCTGCGCGGCCGCCGTGCTAGACGGCGGAAAACGGGAGGACGCGGCGGCCGCCCCCACGCCGGCCGCCGCGCCCCGTCGCCCCTGCTCCTCGCCCCGCCGCTTCACGCTCGCTTCGTCGCCCCCTTCCAGGCAGCGGCGTTTCTAGAACGCGTAGCGCGCGCTCAAGGTCACCGTGCGCGGCGCGCCATAGAAGCCGGTGACGATGCCCAGCGCCGCGATGTTGTAGCCGGTGGTGCGGTAGGACTTGTTGGCCAGGTTGGTGCCCTGCAGGCTCAAGGTCCACGGCTCGTCGATCTGCCAGATCACGCCCGCGTTCCACAGCCCGTAGCTGCCCTGGCGGATCAGCGGCGACAGCGTGGTCTCCGGATACACCTGGCTCTGGTAGGTGTAGTTGACGCGCGCGGTGAGGCTGCCGCCGTTGCCCAGCGGATGCGTGTGCTCCAGCGACAGCCCGCCCGACCACTTCGGCGCGTTGGTGAACTTCTGCTGGTCGGCGATGTTCACCCCGCGGCTCATGAACTCGGTGTACTTGGTGTGCAGGTAGGCGAAGTTGCCGCTCAGCGTCCAGTACTCCGACGGCTTCCAGGCGAACTCCTCCTCCACGCCGTCGATGTGGCCCTTGCCGGCGTTGGTGAAGTCGCCGAAGAAGCCCTGGCTGCCGTTGGGCAGCGTGTAGGAGGTGAACACGGACAGCTGGATGTCCGAATACACGTTGTGGAACAGCGCCGTGTTCATCATCAGGCGGTCGTCGAAGAAGCTCATCTTGCTGCCCAGCTCGAACGACTTCACCTTCTCGTCGTCGATCGGCCGGCAGGAGCTGGGGATCGCCGTGCAGTTGGCGCGGATGTTGAAGCCGCCCGAGTGGAAGCCCTGGCTGTAGCTGGCGTAGAGGTGGATCTGGCCGGTGGCCGCGAAATCCAGCGAGACGCGCGGGGAGACGTTGCGCGCCGTATGCGAGCCGGTGAAGTCGGCCGCCACCGCCGTGGGCGTGGTGAAGCTCTCGTCGCGGTAGCCGAAGTTCTGGATCACCGCGCTCTTGGTTTCCTTGGTGAAGCGCGCGCCCACGTCCAGGCTCCAGCGCGGGCTGATGTCCCAGGTGAAGTCGCCGTAGGCCGCGTAGCTCTTGGTGCCCATGCTGCCGCCGGTGCTGCCGTACTGGGCGAAGCCCAGCGTGCTGTACGGCGGCGAGCCGAGGAAGATGTTGTGGATGGTGCCGTTGGCCTTGCCCTTGAAGTAGTACAGGCCGAACACGCCGTGCACCGCGCCGCCGGCGTCGTAGTTGGCCTGGAATTCCTGGCTGAACTGGTGATCGGTGTAGGTGGCCGCCACGTCCGCCACCTTGGCCGGCAGGGTGTCGAAGTCGATGGCGGTGTTGGTGTCGGACTCGCGGTAGGCGCTGATGGATTTGAGCGCCCAGTTCTGGCTGGCGATCCAGTTCAGCGTGAGCGCCGCGCCGCTCATCTTGGTCTGGTTGAACGGGCGCATGCCGCTGCGCGTGTTGAAATCGCTCGATAGCGGCGGGAAGGTTGGGTAGAACCGGTTGGCGACGAGCATCTTCGCGCCGCGCGGGTTGGAGTTGTCGTGCATGCCGTCCACCGACAGCTGCGCATTGAAGTGCTTCGACGGGAAGAAACCCAGCGTGGCGCGCGCCGCGTTGGTGTTCTTGTTGCCGTTGCGGGTGCCGGTGAGCAGGTTGTGGCCGTAGCCGTCGTTGTGGCCGCTGGCCACCGCCACGCGGCCGCGCCACACGCCGTCGCCGGTGGCGCCGGCCACGCTGGCCTTGATGTCCTTCTCGCCGTAGGAGCCCACGGTGGCCTGCACCGAGCCCTCGGTTTTCTCCGGCAAGGGGTTGGAGACGTACTTGATCGCGCCGCCGATGGTGTTCTTGCCGTACAGGCTGCCCTGCGGGCCGCGCAGCACCTCGATGCGCTGCACGTCGAATACGTCCAGCAGGGTGCCCTGCGGGCGCGCCATGTAGACGTCGTCCAGGTAGATGCCCACCGCCGGGTCGAAGCCCCAGGTGGGGTCGGCCTGGCCCACGCCGCGGATGTAGGCGGTGAGCGTGGTGTTGGAGCCACGCGCCGCGTACACCTGCAGCGTGGGCACCTTGCCCTGCAGGTCGCCCAGGTTCTGCACGTTCTGCTTGAACAGCGACTGCTCGGTGAAGGCGCTCACCGCGATCGGCACGTCCTGCAGGGTCTCCTCGCGCTTGCGCGCGGTCACCTTCACCGCCTCCAACTGCTTGGCGTTGGCCGGCTTGGCCTCGGTGGCGGTGGCGGCCTGCTGGGCGTGCAGCGGCGCGGCGCCGGCCAGGCCCACGACCAGCGCGATGGCCAGACTCAAGTCAGTGCGTTTCATGGTTCCCCTCACCCCGTTGAGGCATCCGCACGGGAATGCCGATGCGGCGCAGAGTAGGCAGCGCCCCGCACGCGGGCACTTGTACCTTCGTACAGTCCCCAAGCCGCGCAGGGCGCGCCGATACTCGCCGCCGGCGCCGTCCGGCGCGCATGGGGTTCCCTGGGATGGCTTTCCTGATCGTGCTGGCCGCGCTGGCCTTCCTGATGCTCGCGGCATACCGCGGCTACAGCGTGATCCTGTTCGCGCCGGTGGCGGCGCTGGGCGCGGTGCTGCTCACCGAGCCGGCGCTGGTGGCGCCGATGTTCACCGGTCTCTTCATGGACAAGATGGTGGGCTTCCTCAAGCTCTACTTCCCGGTATTCATGCTGGGCGCGGTGTTCGGCAAGCTGATCGAGCTGTCGGGTTTCTCCAAGGCCATCGTGGCGGCCACCATCGGCCTGGTGGGGCGCAGCCGCGCGATGCTCTCCATCGTGCTGGTGTGCGCGCTGCTCACCTACGGCGGCGTGTCCCTGTTCGTGGTGGTGTTCGCGGTGTACCCGTTCGCGGCGGAGCTGTTCCGCCAGGCGGACATCCCCAAGCGGCTGATCCCCGGCACCATCGCGCTGGGCGCCTTCACCTTCACCATGGACTCGCTGCCCGGCACGCCGCAGATCCAGAACATCATCCCCACCGCCTTCTTCGGCACCAACGCCTGGGCGGCGCCGTGGCTGGGCACGCTGGGCGCGGCCTTCATCCTGGTGGCGGGCCTGGCCTACCTGGAGTGGCGGCGGCGCAAGGCCGCCGCGGCCGGCGAGGGCTACGGTGGCAACCTCGTCAACGAGCCGGCCCCGTTCGAACACGGCAAGTTGGCCCACCCGCTCATTGCCCTGCTGCCGCTGCTGCTGGTAGGCGTGGCGAACAAGATGTTCACCGACCTGGTGCCGCGCGCCTACGGCGCCACGCAGTCGTTCCTGCCCAGCGTGGTGGGGCCGGCCAAGCCGGTAGTGCAGGAAGTCGCCAAGGTGGCCGCGATCTGGGCGGTGGAGGGCGCGCTGCTGCTCGGCATCCTGTGCGTGCTGGCCTTCGCCTGGCGGCCGGTGTCCAGGCAGTTCGCCGACGGCAGCAAGGCCGCGGTAGCCGGCGCCCTGCTGGCCTCGATGAACACCGCCTCCGAGTACGGCTTCGGCGCGGTGATCGCCGCCCTGCCCGGCTTCAAGCTGGTGGCCGACGCGCTGCACGCCATCCCCAACCCGCTGGTGAACGAGGCGGTGACGGTGACCGCGCTGGCCGGCATCACCGGCTCGGCCTCCGGCGGCATGGGCATCGCGCTGGCCGCGATGGCCGATGCCTTCATCGCCAACGCGCACGCCGCCGGCATCCCGCTGGAGGTGCTGCACCGGGTGGCCGCGATGGCCTCCGGCGGCATGGACACGCTGCCGCACAACGGCGCGGTGATCACCCTGCTCGCCGTCACCGGCCTCACCCACCGGCAGTCCTACCGCGACATCTTCGCGGTGACGCTGATCAAGACGCTGGCGGTGTTCGTAGTGATCGGCGTCTACACGCTCACCGGGCTGGTCTGAGCCCATCGCCCCGCAGCGGGGCCACCCAAGGGAGGAAAGAGCGATGTCGATGAAGCGATGCGTCCTGGGCCTGCTGGCCCTGCTGCTGTGCGCGCCGGTGCTGGGCCTGCACGCCGCCTGCGTCAACAGCGTGGTGCTGGTGCACGGCAATACCGGCAGCCCGGGGGACTTCCAGAACACCTACGACCTGCTGCGCCAGCACGGCTACGGGGACGCGCAGATCCTCGCCCCGGCCTGGGGCAACCGCTACTGCGCGGCCTGCAACGACCACTACGGCAGCGAGGAGACGCCGGTGCGCAGCGCCATCAACAGCGCGCTGGCCAACTCCTGCACCGGCCGCATCGACGTGATCGGCCACTCCATGGGCGTGACCCTCGCCATGCGCGAGATCGACGCGCTGGGCGCGGCCTCGCGGGTCGAGCACTTCATCGGCATCGCCGGCGCGGTGCACGGCCTGTGGTCGTGCGGCGCCTACCCGTTCAACGTCGCCACCGCCACCTGCGGCACCTACGGGTTGTCGGTGCACAACCCGTTCCTGGACAGCATCGCGGGGCACCGCTTCGGCACGCACATGGTCTCGCTCAAGTCGTGGCTCGACGAGATCAACTGCTACGGCGGCATCTGCACCGTGGACGGCGTGCACACCTCGACCATCCCCGGCGAGGACGCCAGCCTGGACTACCCCTACGGCCACTACCAGCTGCTCTGGTACACCGCGCAGGACCAGTACAACCTGCTGCAGATCCACTAGCCCCCACGCCCCGGCCGGGCGCATCGGTGCATGCGCCCGCGCCGCCATGGCCACCGCTCACGCCTGCGCGGGAACGAGGCAGCGGAACGCCCGGGCGGGGCCCCGCCC
>NZ_LFQR01000190.1 GCF_001182895.1 Frateuria defendens
AAAGTAACTCGCTCATCGGCCGATGAGCGAAACCCCGGCCAAGGGCCGGCCAGAATGCGATGACGCTTCAAGAGCACAGCGAACCTTCCCTTGCGGACACAAGCAGGGAAATCGTGGACAGGCTCTTTCAGTGCGCGGCAGGGCGCGGGCCGCCGCGTGCCACGCGCTCGAGCAGCCAGGCCCGTTCCCGCGCGTTGAGGGCGAGTTCCGCCGCGCGCTCGAATTCGCCGCGCGCCTCGGCGTGGCGGCCGAGCCGGGCCAGCAGGTCGCCGCGCGCGGCCGGCAGCAGGTGGTAGTTCGCCAGCGCGGGGTCGTCGCGCAGCGCGTCGATCAGGGCGAGGCCGGCGGCCGGGCCTTCGGCCATCGACACTGCCACGGCACGGTTGAGTTCCACCACCGGCGAAGGCGCCGCCCGGGCGAGCAGGGCGTACAGCGCGGCGATGCGCGACCAGTCGGTGTCCTCCGTCGCGGGCGCGCGGGCATGGCAGGCGGCGATGGCGGCCTGCAAGGCGTAGGGCCCCAGCGCGCCGCCGAGCCGCTCGGCGCGGGCCAGCGCGTCGAGGCCGCGGCGGATCGCCAGGCGGTCCCACAGCGCGCGGTTCTGCTCCGGCAGCAGCACCGGACGGCCGTCCGGCGTGGTGCGCGCCTTGCCGCGCGAGGCCTGGATCTCCATCAGCGCGAGCAGGCCGAGCGCCTCCGGTTCGCGCGGCATCAGGCCGGCCAGGGTGCGGCCCAGGCGCAGCGCCTCCTCGCACAGGGCGGGGCGCATCCAGTCCTCGCCGGCGGTGGCGGCGTAGCCCTCGTTGAAGATCAGGTAGATCACGCCGAGCACGGCGGACAGCCGCGCTGCGCGTTCCTCGCCGCGCGGCACCTCGAACGGCACCTGCTTGGCCGCCAGGGTGCGCTTGGCGCGCACGATGCGCTGCGCCACCGTGGGCTCGGGCACGAGGAAGGCGCGGGCGATCTCGCCGGTGCTCAGTCCGCCGAGCAGGCGCAGGGTGAGCGCCACCTGCGCCTCCTCCGACAGCGCCGGGTGGCAGGCGGTGAAGATCAGCCGCAGCAGATCGTCGCCGATGTCGTCGTCCAGCGCGTCCAAGTCGGGCATGGTCCGGGCCTCCCCGTCCGCCTCGTGGCCGAGCGCCGCGTGCTTGCGGTCGATCAGCCGGCGCCGGCGGAGCTGGTCGATCGCGCGGCGCTTGGCGGTGGTCATCAGCCAGGCGCCGGGGTTGTCGGGCAGGCCGCTCGAGGGCCAGCGCTCCAGCGCGGCCACCAGGGCGTCCTGGGCCAGTTCCTCGGCCTGGTCGAGGTCGCGCAGCATGCGCGCCAGGCTGGCGATCAGGCGCGGCGATTCGATGCGCCAGACGGCATCGATGCGGCGGCGGAGGTCGGTCGCGTCCATGCGGCGGATCACAGCATCAACCGGCCGGCCGCCACAAGGGCGGGTGCCGCAAAGCCGCCTAGGCCCGGTCGCAGTTGAACATCCAGCGGAAACCGTAGCGGTCGGTGAGCATGCCGAAGCGCGCGCCCCAGAAGGCGTCGTGCAGGGGCTCGGTGACCTCGCCGCCCTCGGCCAGCGCGGCGAAGATGCGCGCCTGCTCGGCCCGGTCGGTGAGGTCGATGCACAGCTGCACGCCGTCGCCCGCGGCGGCCCGCTGGCCCGGCATGCCGTCGCTGGCCATGAAGCGCACGGCCTCGCTGTGGAACTCCGCGTGGATCGCGTCCCGCTCGTGCCCGGGCGCGGCCTGCTGGCCGGCGTCGGCGCAGGTCATCAGCACGTCCACCTCACCGCCGAAGCCGCCGCGGTAGAAGTCCAGCGCCTCGCGGCAGCGGCCGGCCAGGTCGAGGTAGGGCATCAGCGTTTTCATGGTCGGCCTCCCCGGGAATGAGGGGGCGCGATCCGGCCCTGCCGGGCACGGACCACGCCGCCGTTCAATGCGTCTTCGAGGCCAGTTCGGCGCGCATGCGTTCCTCCGATTGGCGCAGCTCCGGGGAGAGCTCCGCGCCGAAATCCTCGGCCTCGTACAGCGGACGGATCTCGATCACCGACTCGCCCTGCTCGAACGGGTTGGGGCAGCGGCGCACCCATTCCACCGCCTCGTCCATCGAGCGCACCTGCCACAGCCAGAAGCCGGCCACCAGTTCCTTGGTCTCGGCGAACGGGCCGTCCACCACGCTGCGCTTGCTGCCCTCGAAGCGCACGCGCTTGCCCGCGCTGCTGGGCTTGAGGCCGTCGGCGGCGAGCAGGATGCCGGCCTTCATCAGTTCTTCGTTGAAGCGCCCCATGTCGGCCAGCAGCTTCTCGCTCGGCAACGTGCCGGCCTCGGAATCCCGGGTGGCCTTGACTATCACCATGCATCGCATCGTCGTTACTCCGTGGGTGGCGGTGAGTGAGCTTGGCAGGCCGACGGATCCGGCCTGCCGCTTCATGGGTACGACGAACGGGCCGGGATGGAATCGACATGGCGCCGCGATGGACGGGCGCCGATGCGCTTCGCCTGCCGGATCGGCAGGCCAGGAAACCCCCGGCATGGTCGTGGCCGGGCGGGCAGGGCCGTTAGCCGGCCCGCGATCGGGGCCCCCGCCGGCTAACGGAAGGCTAATGCCCCCGGAGTATGCTCAGGAGGTGCTCTGTGCCGCGCCGTCCGCCATGCGGGTTCCGATACGGCCCTTGCTCCGGTCCGGCCCACCGTGGGGTCGTCGTTTTCCGGAGGTCGTCCATGAACGTGATGCGATATCGGTCCCAGCCGTTGCTGACGCCTGGGCAGTGGAGCCTGCTTCGCAGCATCGGTCGAGTCACTTCCTCGCGCATCAGCGAACTGGCCCCCGCGGCCGGGTACGGCGACATCAGCCGGCTGGTGGACGAGCGGCTGGTGCGGATCTTCGGCCTGCGGGTGCGCATGACGCTGCAGGGCGCCGCGGCACTCTGGTATCACCGTGCGAACTGATCGCGCCGGCGGCTGCGCCGGTGTCCGCCGGCGATCGTGCCGGTTTCTCCCCCAGCCAGGAATTGCGTAATGACTGCAACCACCGATGCCGGCGGTATCACGGTCCGCTACTGCGGCTACCTGATCCGCTGCCGCGGCGAGAGTTTCACGGTGACGCTGGCCGGGGACGAGGTGATCCACCAGACCTATCCCGGCACGCTGGGCCGGCTGGGCCGCGATGCGCTCGGACCGTGGATGCTCGACCAGGCCAAGGCCTACGTGGACGCGCGGCGGGCCGGCGCGGTCTGACCCGGGCGCTGCCGTGCTCCACGGCAGCGGGAATGAGCCGGAGCGGTGGCGCCTGCCTGCCCGGGGATGCGTCGAAGACGGCAGCGGCATCGGTGCGCGAGGATGGGCTCGGCGCGTTCGGCATGCGCCGTGCCGTGGCGCGTGTCTCCTTGGCTTTACTTTCGGTGCTGCCGCGCGAGTCTTAGGTCGCGCGCATGGGCGGTCGCTCATGGCAGGTCCCGGCGCGGCCGGGGTCGCGTTTTTCGCATCCTTATCGCATGGCGCGTGTGCTGAAATCGGCGTTGTCGGAACGCGGTCTTCGGGGAGGCATCGAGCCATGGCTAGACACCTTTGCACGTGGATTGCGTTCCTGTCGCTGGCCGCCGCGCCGGCCCATGCCCTGGAGCCCAAGACCATGCACGCTGCCGGAACCTTCGACGTCAAGCTCTCGCCGCAGCCGCCGGCCCCCGGCATCGAGGCGGCCGGGCTCGGCCGCATGACCCTCGACAAGCAGTTCCACGGCGAGCTGGAAGGCCACAGCCTGGGTGAGATGCTGGCAGTGCAGACCGGGGTGGAGGGCTCGGCGGGCTACGTGGCGCTGGAGCGCGTCACCGGCACGCTGGGCGGTCGCCGCGGCAGCTTCGCGTTGCAGCACAGCGGCACGATGGAGCGGGGGACGGCTTCGTTGACGGTGACGGTGGTGCCGGATTCGGGGACGGGGGAGTTGAGGGGGTTGAGTGGGGCGATGACGATACGCATCGAGCAGGGCAGGCACTATTACGCGTTCGACTATCGGTTGCCTTGAGGGCTTGGCGCTCGCGCGTGGAAAAATCGCCGTGCGATGGATGTTGTTGAGGGGCTGGCCGGCCGTTGGCCGGTGTTTCGCTCCCCTGCCGGGGAGCGAGTTACTTTCTCTTGCTTGTCCAAGAGAAAGTAACCAAAGAGAAGGACACCCCGAGGG
>NZ_LFQR01000191.1 GCF_001182895.1 Frateuria defendens
GGCATCCTGCTCGAGGTCAATGACAAGACAGTGAACGTCTACACGAAGACTCTCATTCCGACACGAACGGAACAAATCCCTGGCAACAAGAACAGCGATTTCCGGGACGATTTGCTCCTGGTCTGGACGCAGACCTATCAATAAGGGGGAGTGGCATGGCTGACAGGGAAGATCGGCTGGACCCGGACGGCATCCGTCACGACGGCGTCTCCTTCTATCCAGCAGACGCGCAACGGCTACAGAGTTACATGCGAGCGGGCCAGGAACTTTCGCAGTTTCAGGTGCCAGTGCTGATCCATGAAGGCAATCCACACGAACGCCTGTTTGTGGCGTGCTTCGATGGCACGGGCAATGATGAGAACAAAGATCCCGAGCACAAAACCAACGTAGCCAAGATCAACGATCAAATCAGAAGCAACCATAATCCGAACATTGAGGCACGCTATGTGGCCGGTCCAGGCACGCAGAACGCATGGCTGGCCCGCACCGTCGATGGGGCGACGGGAGGGACCTACGACGCCCGCATCGAACAGATGTACAAGCTGTTCATCGACAAAGCGAAGGAGTGGCATCGGCAAGACCCGCAGGCGGAGATCCGGGTCGTTGCGACCGGCTTCAGCCGCGGCGCAGAGCAAGCCGCCGGCTTCGCTCGACTCGTGCAGGAACGCGGCATCCAAGACCGAGCGGGCGCTGCCTACACGAAAGACGCCGACGGCTTCATCACCCACGTCGACTACACCAAACCACCCCTCGTCACCCCCGGCCAAGTCGCCCAGGCCGAGGCGCTGTTCGACCCGGTCGGCACCGGCCACCCCTACGCGCACGACCGCCGGCCGCCGCCTTCGGTGATCTCCGGCTTCCAGGTCATGGCCGAGGACGAGCGGCGCGCGAAGTTCAAGTCCGACCACATCATCGACCCCGGCCTCTCGCCCGACGGGCGCTTCCTCGGCGTGGCCGTGGCCGGCGCGCACTCGGACGTGGGCGGCAGCTACCACCGCGACGGGCTCGCCGTGCGCAGCGACAACCTGATGATCGACTACCTCAACGCGCTGAGCGACAAGCCGTTCCTGGCGCGCAGCCCCGAGCCCGACGACCCGCGCCTCAACGTGGTGCACCGCTCGGAGGAAGGCATGCTGCTCTACCGGCTCGACAACAAGGTCGACCGGCAACAGCCGGAGGGCTACAACGAGCGCCTGGTGCCGAGGGCGTCGCACCTGTTCGGCCTCGTCCACCGGGAGCGCCCCGGCGTGGCCGATCCCTACAACGCCGAGCCGCGCGACGAGGCGCTGAGCCAGCAGTTCGAGCGGCAAACGGTGCAGACGGGCCCGAACCCGCCGCCGCCGATCGCCGACGCCCCGGCACGGGCGGCCGCCCCCGGCCGTTCGCTCGACGAGGCGTTCGA
>NZ_LFQR01000192.1 GCF_001182895.1 Frateuria defendens
TTTATGAGACACTACACTAGCGGCCGTACGTTCCCTGGCCGGAAGGCGCCGGCACGCGGTGATGTGAGCGCGGCGGCGCGCGACCGGAAACGGACGGCAGTCAGCAGCGTCGCGCACGCATCGACGGGCCGGATCTCCGCGCCCGTTGCGCTCACTCTCCCTTGAACGCCGCCTTGCGTTTTTCCATGAACGCGGCCGTGCCCTCGCGCATGTCACCGGTGGCGAACAGGAGGGCGAAGGTCTGCGTCTCGAATTCCAGGCCCTGGTCGAGCGTGGCCTCGCCGCCGGTCAGCACCGCGTCGAGCACGCCGGCGGCGGCCAGCGGCGCGGTGGCGGCAAGCTGGTCGGCCAGGGCGTTCACCGCCTCGTCGAGCGCCTCGGGCGGGACGAGGCGGTTGACCAGGCCCAGTTCGTAGGCGCGCTGCGCGGACACCGGCGCGCCGGTCAGGCACAGTTCCAGCGCGGCGGCGCGGCCGGCCAGGCGCAGCAGGCGCTGGGTGCCGCCGAAGCCGGGGATCAGGCCGAGGTTGATCTCCGGCTGGCCGAATTTCGCCTTCTCGCTCGCCACGCGCAGGTGGCAGGCCATCGCCAGCTCCATGCCGCCGCCGAGCGCGAAGCCCTGCACGCGGGCGATCACCGGCTTGCCCAGCCGCTCGATCGCGCTCGCCAGTCGCTGCCCCGCGCGCGAGAACGCCTGAGCCTGCACCGTGCTGTAGCCGTGCATCTCGGCGATGTCGGCGCCGGCCACGAAGGCCTTCTCGCCGGCGCCGGCCAGCACCACCACGCGCACCGCGTCGTCCTGCGCGGCCTGGGCGAAGGCGAGGGTGAGTTTGTTGAGCGTGTCGCGATTGAGCGCGTTGAGCTTGTCGGGGCGGTTCACGGTGATGGTGCGCACCGCACCGCGGTGGGCGATCTCGAGATTGCGGTAGGCCATGGCGAACTCCGGCAGTGGCGAGGTGGCGCATGTTAGAGCCTGTTCGGGTCTGTTTGCCCGCAGGCCGGCGCCATCGCCCGGTCGTGGACGGACCTCCATGCATGCACCTCAAAAGCCAGGACCATCCATGGCGCGCGGGCTGCCGGGGCGCGCGCGGGCCGGTTCCTGGCCGCGGGAACCTTTGCCGCCGCGCGGTTTCTCAAGGGAGCGGCCGTGACGCTGCATGAAAGGCGCAAACCGCACTAGGATGGGTGGGATCGCGCCGTACGACGGAGGAAAGGCATGACACGACTGCGCTGGCTGGTGTGCGGACTGCTGGTGTTGACGGCGGCCGCGCACGCGCAGAACCGTGCGGCCGCAGCGGGCAGCCCCGGGGCGAAGCTGGACCGGCACAAGCTCGCCTACGCGATCGGCTACCAGATCGGCGGACAGTTCGCCGGCGGCGATCCGTCGGTGGACCTGCCCACCATGCAGCGGGCGATCGAGGATGCGTACAACAAGCGCGCGCCGTCGGTCTCCGCGCGCGACATGCGCGACCAGCTCGACGCGCTGGACCTGCACATGCGCAGCAAGGCGCAGGTGGATTTCCAGCGCCTGGCTTCCGCCAACGCGCGCAAGAGCGCGGACTTCATGCTGCGCAACCGCCAGCAGCCCGGCGTGGTGCAACTGCCCTCGGGCATCCAGTACTCGGTGCTCAAGCAGGGCGGCGGCGGGGGCGAGACCCCGCGCGTAGGCAGCACCGTCACGGTGAATTTCCGTGCCATGCTGATCGACGGCACCGAGTTCGACAGTTCCTGGGCGCACGGCTCGCCGGTCAGCTTCATCGTCAACAACAAGGTGATCCCCGGCTGGCAGGACGTGATCCAGCGCATGCACGTGGGCGACCGCTGGAGGGTGGTGATCCCGCCGCAGCTGGCTTACGGCGAGCGCGGCCAGCTGCCGCGCATCGGTCCCAACGAGGCGCTGGTGTTCGAGATCGAGCTGCTCGACATCAAGCAGTGAGCGCTGCGCCGGCCACCTTCCGGCCGCGGCTGCACTACCATGATGGGGACATGCCCGACGCTCCCGTCCCGCTCGAACCCTTCACCATCCGCACGCCGTGCATCGGCGTCTGCCGCCTCGACGCGGACGGCCTCTGCGAGGGCTGCCTGCGCAGCGGCGAAGAGATCGCGCGCTGGCGCGCGATGAGCGACGCCGAGCGCCTCCATTGCATGACGCAGGTGCTGCCGGTGCGGCGGCGGCCGGCATGAGCGCCGTCAGGACCGCCGCCCTGGCCGCCGTCTGCGACGACGCGGCCCTGCGCCGGGCGCTGCTCCCCCTGTCCGAACCGCCCTCCGCGCCGGGCTGGAACCATGCCGAGATGGCCGAGCTGCTGGGCGACGTGGAGCGCCGCCCAGCTGCGGTGCTGATCGGCCTGCGGGAGGCGGCGGCGCCGCGTCTGGTGCTGACCGTGCGCACCGCCAACCTGGCCGCGCATGCGGGGCAGGTGGCCTTCCCCGGCGGGCGCACCGACCCGGACGATGCCGACGCGCTGGACACGGCGCTGCGCGAAAGCGAGGAGGAAGTCGGCCTGGAGCGCGCGCTGGTGATGCCGCTCGGTTATTTGGACTGCTTCGAGACGATCAGCGGCTATTGCGTCACGCCGGTGGTGGCGCGCATCGCGGCCGACGCGCAGCTGTACCCGGCGCCGGAGGAAGTGGCCGAGGTGTTCGAGGTGCCGCTGGCCTTCTTCCTCGACCCGGCCAACCTGCGCCGCTACACCATGGACTACCGCGGCCACCGCCGCGCGATGCTGGAGTACGTCCACGGCGGTCACCGCATCTGGGGCGCCACCGCGGCCATCCTCTACAACCTGCTGCAGCGCATGGGCCACGCCTGACGGCGTCGCCGGCGTCCGCACGCGCCACCGCGAGCAGGCCGCAGTAGCCGCAGGCATCCATCGGTGCGCCGTGCGGATGATCCGGCTGCGTGCCGCACCAGCCGCCTGGCCCCGTCCAGGCGGGCGCGGCCATGGGCCAGCCAGGCGATCCAGCGCGGCGGTGTAGGCGGGCGAGGCAAGGACTTTCCCCTGGGGCGCGTCCGGTGCGGTGGACCGGCGCGTCGGCGCTGTGCCGCCCCGCGGGTACGGTCCTGCCCGGCCTTCGTGATCGGCACGGCGTGCCGTCGATGCCGTTGTCACGCGAGCCTGGCGTGGGCGTTACCATCGGCGTCCTTCTCCCCGCGAACCCATCGCCATGCCCGCCAAGACCGCCCTGATCGACGCCGCCGAGCTTGCCGCCCTGGATCCGCAGCAGGTGTTGATCGTCGATTGCCGCGCCGACCTCGCCGACCACGACAAGGGCCGGCGCGACTGGCGCGAGGGCCATATTCCCGGCGCCGTGCATGCGAGCCTGGAGCAGGACCTGTCCGACCTCTCGCGCCAGGCGGAAGGGCTGGGGCGGCATCCGCTGCCGTCGGAGGCGGCGCTGTCGGCCCTGCTGGCGGGCTGGGGCTGGCGGCCCGGCCTGCAGGTGGTGAGCTACGACGCGGCCGGCGGCGCGCTGGCCGCCGCACGCCTGTGGTGGTTGCTGCACCTGGCCGGTGTGCGCGAGGTCGCCGTGCTCGACGGCGGCTGGCCGGCCTGGCTCGCCGCCGGCCTGCCGGTGGAGACCACGGCGCCGGCGGCGTGCACGCCCACCACGGTGGCCCTGCATTACGACCCGGCGCAGGTGCTCGACCACGGCGCCTTGCAGCAAGCGCTGGCCGCGCCCGAACCGTTGCTGGTGGATGCGCGCGCCGCGCCGCGCTATCGCGGCGAGGTGGAGCCGCTCGACCCCGCGGCCGGCCACGTGCCGGGCGCGGTCAACCGGCCCTTCGGCGACAACCTGGGGCCGGACGGGCGTTTCAAGGACGCCGCCGCGCTGCGTGGCGAATGGCTGGCGGTGCTGGGCGGGCATGCGCCGGCGCAGGTGGTGCACATGTGCGGCTCCGGCGTCACCGCCTGCCACAACCTGCTGGCGATGGAGCACGCCGGGCTCGGCGGCTCGCGGCTGTACGCGCCCTCGTGGAGCGGCTGGGTCAGCGACCCGTCGCGGCCGGTGGCGACGGGAGAAGCGAGCGGGCGTCCCTGAGCGGCGCGGCCGGCCGGAAAGCGGGCTCCGGCCGCGGCGCCCTCGGCTTCACGCCTTGCTCTTGAGTCGCGCCACCAGCTGCTTGAGCACCGCTTGGGTATCGTCGTGGAAGAAGGCGTTCACGAAGTCGTCGAGCGGTAGCGCGTCCACGTCGTCGTAGGCGCGCATCAGGTCGGCGCGGGTCAGGGCGCGGGTGGCGAGCATGGCGCGCGAGGGCAGGGCGAGCAGTTCGGTGAGCCAGTGGCGGGCGCGCACCACCACCTGCTCCGTCGCGGTGATCTCGTCGACGAAGCCGCAGGCCAGCGCCTGCTCGGGCGTGAGCATGGCGCCGGCCACCAGCAGCCGTTCGGCGCGGTAGGCGCCGACCACGCGACGCAGGGCGAGCTGGATGTGGTCGGGCACGGTCAGCCCCACCTGCACCTCGTTGAGGCCGATGCGGTAGGGGCCTTCGGCCATCACGCGGTAGTCGCAGAACAGCGCCAGCACGGCGCCGCCGGCCGGCGCGTGGCCGGTAACGGCCGCCACCATCGGCACCGGCGCATGCGCCAGCACGGCGCAGGTGCGGAACAGCTCGCGCCAGTACTCGCGCACGCCGGCGCGGTCCTTGCCGAGCAGCGCCGGCACGTCCACGCCGGCCGAGAACAGGCCGGGCGCGCCGGAGAGCACGATGCCGCGGGCGCCGTCCAGCGGCGCCTGCTCCACCGCTTCGGCCAGGGCCCGGAGCAGGACGAGGTCCAGCGCGTTGACCGGCGGGCGGGCCAGGCGGATTTCGACGATGTCGCTGTCATGGGGAAGGATGTCGAGCATGGCGTGAGCTCCGTCAGCGTGGTTGCTGGTCCGCCGTCCAGCTGTAGCGCACGGCGTAGTCCAGCGTGGCCTGGCCGCCGGCGGGCACCTCGACGCGGAACTCCAGCAGGTCGGGCGTCTGCCGTGCGGGTTTGGCGGAGGACGATACCAGCGTCCATTGCCGCCAGCGGCTGGGGTGCTCGCGCACGGTCACGGTGCGGGCGCTGTCGCCGGCGTTGCTCAGGGTGATGCGGAAGGCTTCGTCCATGCGGCGGCCGGCGCGGTCCACCGTGAAGGCGGTGCGCTCGCGCTGGCCGCGCAGGTCGAAGGCGGTGCCCAGCGTGACGGTGGCGGGGCGGCCCTTGGGCGTGTCCTCGATGCGGCCCTCGCCGATGAATTGCGGCGTGCCGTGTCTGTCGGCGGCGAGCACGCGCAGGTGGCCGGCGGGCAGGCTGTCGAAGGCCTGGATGCGCAGCGTGCTGGTGATCGGCTGCTCGCCGCCGTCGGGGGAAAAGTCGGGGTCGAGCATCGGCTGCGGCGGCCGCCAGCCGCCGCCGCGCTCGTACAGCGCCGTGCGCTCGCAGTCGAGCGTGCGGGTGGCGTACAGCGGCACCTGGCTCACGCTGCCGTCGGGCAGGTCGACCGCGCCGGGCAGGGCGTAGCTGCGGTAGTCGGCCAGGGTGGACTGCTCGGGCAGCGCGTCGGCCTCCGGTGCGGCGGCGGCCTTGAAGCTGCGGGCCATCATCATCGGCTGCGGCGCCGAGGCCTTGGCGAAGCGTGGCTCGCCGGCGATCAGGGTCAGCGCCACCTCGTGCCAGTCGCGCCCGCTGCGGTTGGCGATGCTGGCGCGCGACTCGAAGGCAAGCCGGCAGGCGCCGCCCGGCTGCAGGGTGCCGACATAGGCGGCGCGCCAGCCCAGGCCCGCGGTAGGGTAGCTCAGCACGGCGTCGGCGCCGCCGGCGCGCGGCGCGTCCAGGCGCAGCTGGAGGCTGGAGCCGGGGCTGAAGCGGCCCTGGGCGCGCACCGCGGCGTAGTCGCGGACCAGGCTGGTCTGGCCGCCCTCGCCTTGCACCAGCAGGCCGTCGCCGGCGCGCAGCAGGGTGCCGCGGGCGAGCGGCTGGCCGTCGCTGCCGAGCACCTCGACCGGCTGGCCGACCAGGCCGGCCAGCGCGGCGCCGGCGCCCTGGCCGAGCAGCAGCCGCTGCGAGAGCACGCGGGCGCCGCCTTCGACGCCGAGCGCCAGCGCCTCGCTGTCCAGGTAGCGCGGCAGGCCGCCCAGTGTCACGTCCTGCACGCCGGCGCGCAGGTCGAGCCGGCGCGGCTCGCGCACCACGGCGTAGCCCTCGTCCACGCCGCCGGCGTCGCCGCTGGCGTAGAGCGCGGCGCTGTCGCTGCGGTAGAGGGTGAGGGCGGTGGGCGTGGCGGCGAAGGCCGGTGCGGCGAGGGCGACGGCGGCGGCGAGCGCGGCGAGGCGCAGGAGTGGCTGACTCACGGGCGGCTTCCTTCTCTCGTTGGGTCGCCGGGCATCTTACGGGCAACCCGTGGAGTCCGGTGGTGAAGCGCGGCCGGTACGGGATGGCGAGTCAGGCTGGAGACGGGTGGATGGCGGCGGCCGGCGACTCGCCCGATAACGGGCGGGCCGCGCGTCTCCGGTACGCCGCTTCAGCCCGCCGGCGCCGCCGCGCTGCGGATCGCCGCCGGCAGCGCCACCGGCCGTCCGGTGGCCGGGTTCATCCACACCATCACCACCTGGCCGTCGCTGTACAGCCGGGCCGGATCGGCCGCATCCACGATGCGGTGGCCGATGGTCATCGAGCTGTTGCCCAGGCGCAGGCAGCTCAGCTCCACGTGCAGTTGCGCGGGCCATTCGATCGGCTGGCGGTAGTTGATCTCGCTGGCCGCCAGCACCGGCATCGACTGCTCGTCGAACCACGGCCCCGGCACATGGCGCAGCCATTGCAGGCGGGCCTCTTCCAGGTAGGTGAGGTAGTTGGAATTGTTGACGTGGTTGAAGGCGTCGAGGTCGCGCCAGCGCACGCCGATCGAGGCCACGAACAGCGGCGCCGGGGCGACCGGGGCCGGGCCTACGGCGCGTTCCGCGGCGGCGCTGTCGGAGGTGGCGTGGCTCATGAGCGCTTCTTCCTGGGAACGGGCTTGTGCTTGTCGGCGGAGGCGATGTGCTTGATGGCGGCCTTGGTGCGCTTGCCCGCCTCCGCCGCGCGCGCGGCCTTGCCCGCCGCGACGGGCTTGAGGTGCGGTGCGAGGAAGTGGCCGGTGTAGGAGCCGGGCGTGGCCGCGATCGCCTCCGGCGGTCCGGCGGCGATGATGCGTCCGCCGCCGGCGCCGCCCTCGGGGCCGAGGTCCACGATCCAGTCGGCGGTCTTGATCACATCGAGGTTGTGCTCGATCACCACCACCGTGTTGCCCTGGTCCACCAGCTGGTGCAGCACGTCGAGCAACTGCTCGATGTCGTGGAAGTGCAGGCCGGTGGTGGGCTCGTCGAGGATGTACAGGGTGCGGCCAGTGTCGCGCTTGGACAGCTCCTTGGAGAGCTTCACGCGCTGCGCCTCGCCGCCGGAGAGCGTGGTGGCGCTCTGGCCGAGCTTGATGTAGTCCAGGCCCACCGCGCGCAGGGTGTCGAGCTTGCGGGCGAGGCCGGGCACGTTCTCGAACAGCTTGAGCGCATCCTCCACCGTCATGTCGAGCACGTCGGCGATGGTGTGGCCCTTGTACATGATCTCCAGCGTCTCGCGGTTGTAGCGCTTGCCCTGGCAGACGTCGCAGGGCACGTACACGTCGGGGAGGAAGTGCATCTCCACCTTGAGCATGCCGTCGCCCTCGCAGGCCTCGCAGCGGCCGCCGCGCACGTTGAAGCTGAAGCGCCCCGGCGTGTAGCCGCGCGCGCGCGCCTCCGGCACCTGGGCGAACATCTCGCGCAGCGGGGTGAACAGGCCGGTGTAGGTGGCCGGGTTGGAGCGCGGCGTGCGGCCGATCGGCGACTGGTCGATGTCCACCACCTTGTCGAACAGGTCCAGCCCTTCCACCGACCTGTACGGCGCTGGTTGTGTGCCGGCGCCGTTGAGCTCGGCGGCGGCGAGGCGGAACAGGGTGTCGTTGGTGAGCGTGGACTTGCCCGAGCCGGACACGCCGGTGATGCAGGTGAGCAGGCCGGCCGGCACCGCCAGGTCCACGTCCTTGAGGTTGTTGCCGCTGGCGCCCTTGATGCGCAGCCAGCTGTCCTGGTCGACCGGCTGGCGGCGCTCCTCCGGCACCTCGATCGCGCGACGGCCGGACAGGAACTGCCCGGTGAGCGAGCGCGGCGCGGCGAGGATGTCGCCGAGCGAGCCCTGCGCCACCACCTCGCCGCCGTGCACGCCGGCGCCGGGGCCGATGTCGAGCACGTGGTCGGCGGCGCGGATGGCGTCCTCGTCGTGCTCCACCACGATCACCGTGTTGCCGAGGTCGCGCAGGCGGGTGAGCGTGCCGAGCAGGCGTTCGTTGTCGCGCTGGTGCAGGCCGATGGAGGGCTCGTCCAGCACGTACATCACGCCGACCAGGCCGGCGCCGATCTGCGAGGCGAGGCGGATGCGCTGCGCCTCGCCGCCGGAGAGCGTGTCGGCCTGGCGGTCCAGCGTGAGGTAGTTGAGGCCCACGTCGTTGAGGAAGGAGAGCCGCTCGCGGATCTCCTTGACGATCTTGGCCGCGATCTCGCCACGCCAGCCGGCCAGCGTGAGCGCGTCGAAGAAGGCCAGGGCGTCGTCGATCGAGCGGCGGGTGAGCGCGGGCAGCGCCTGCTCGGCCACGAACACGTTGCGCGCCGAGCGGTTGAGGCGCTGGCCCTCGCAGGTGGGGCAGGGCTGGTCGCTGATGTACTTGGCCAGCTCCTCGCGCACCGCGGGGGATTCGGTTTCCTTGTAGCGGCGCTCCAGGTTCGGGAGGATGCCCTCGAAGGCGTGCTCGCGGGTGACCTTGCCGCCGCGCTCGGTGAGGTAGCGGAAGGCGATCTTCTCCTTGCCGCTGCCGTAGAGCACGGCCTTCTGCACCGCGACGGGCAGGTCCTTCCAGGGCGTGTCCACGTCGAAGCCGTAGTGCGCGGCCAGCGACTGCAGCATCTGGAAGTAGTGCGGATTGCGCCGGTCCCAGCCGCGGATCGCGCCGCCGGCGGTGGAGAGCTCCGGATGGCCCACCACGCGGGCAGGATCGAACACCTGGGTCACGCCCAGGCCGTCGCAGCCCGGGCAGGCGCCCACCGGCGAGTTGAAGGAGAACAGGCGCGGTTCCAGTTCCGGCAGCGAGTAGTCGCACACCGGGCAGGAGTAGCGCGAGGAGAGCAACTGCTCGGGCGCCTTCGCATCGTCCATGTCGACCACGACGACGAGGCCGTCGCCGAGGCGCAGCGCGGTCTCGAAGGATTCGGCCAGGCGCTGCTTCAGGTCCTCGCGCGGGCGGAAGCGGTCCACCACCACCTCGATGGTGTGCTTCTGGCGCAGGGTGAGCGGCGGCACGGCGTCCAGGTCGTGCACCGTGCCGTCCACGCGCACGCGCACGAAGCCCTGCGCGCGCAGTTGCTCGAACACCTGCACGTGCTCGCCCTTGCGTTCACGCACCACCGGGGCCAGCAGCATGAAGCGCTTTTCCGGGTCCAGCGCCAGCGTGGCGTCCACCATCTGGCTCACCGTCTGCGCCTCCAGCGGAATGCCGTGGTCGGGGCAGCGCGGCGTGCCCACGCGGGCGTAGAGCAGGCGCAGGTAGTCGTACACCTCGGTGATCGTGCCCACGGTGGAGCGCGGGTTGTGCGAGGTGGATTTCTGCTCGATCGAGATTGCCGGCGACAGGCCCTCGATGTGGTCGACGTCGGGCTTCTCCATCATCGAGAGGAACTGCCGCGCATAGGCCGACAGCGACTCCACGTAGCGCCGCTGGCCCTCCGCGTAGATGGTGTCGAAGGCGAGCGAACTCTTGCCCGAGCCGGACAGGCCGGTGATCACGATCAGCTTGTCGCGGGGGAGGTCGAGGTCGACGTTCTTGAGATTGTGCGTGCGTGCGCCGCGGATGCGAATGGTGTCCATCGCTGGGTATATGGGGGTGGATCCTGCACTATACCAACCTGGACAGGTCAGTTATTCATGGTGGCACGAGTATTTGATCTTGCCCCCGTTTCACGGATACCCGGATAAGCGGTTCACTATCGCCATCCGGAGTGAGCAAGATGACCAAACAGGCAGAGAGCAAGGTAAAGCGGCAGCGCTTCAGCGAGGAGTTCAAGCGGCAAGCGTTGCTGCGTGCGGTGAAGGACGGCGTGCCCGCGGCAGCGCGTGACCTGGGGCTGCA